>NZ_AP026683.1:810791-1559082 GCF_025997995.1 Sediminibacterium sp. TEGAF015
GTATATGATGGAAATATTGCCAACAGATGATATGAGTTGCTGATAATTATACCTGAAAACAAGATCACCAATTTTATCAATCCGGCCGGTATGGTCGTATTGAATAATCAGGTTACCAATTTGACTTAACCATCCTTCATAATTAAACTGAATACCCAAATTACCTGCCTGTTGAGGTTGAAAATTTTTATTATACGAAACTTCTCCGGATGCATCGGTTTCAAGAGAAAGTATCTTGCCCTGATCATCCAGATAAATCAGGGTATTACCCGAACTTACCTTGTATTGAGCCTTACCGCCCACATTAATTAAAATATTACGCAGCACCTGTGCAGAAAGATTTCCACAAGCAAAAAGTACCAGTAAAACGATCAGGATCCCTTTTCTCATAATTGCTTTAATTGGTTTATAAATGGTTTTACCAATTCCATATTTTTTATACCTGGAGTAATTTCAAACTTACTATTTACATCAATCGCAAATAAGTCTTTGGCAACTGGATCTGATTTAAATGATTGTAGTGCCTGTAAATCATCAGGCCCAATCCCACCACTCAAAAAGAATGGCTTATTAATATTCAGAGAAAATAAAATATCCCAGTTGAATCTTTTCCCCGTGCCACCATATTCTGCACCCGCAGTATCAAATAAAAACATATCTACCATATCCTGATAATCCTTGATCTTCCATAAAACATCGTCGTCATCTCTTAGTCTGAAAGCTTTAATTACAGAAATATAATCAGCTATTTTTTCACAATATCTGGGCGTTTCATCTCCATGTAACTGAGCCAGATATAAACCACATTCATCCACAAGTGTCAATAAATGATCCGGCTCTTCATTTACAAATACACCTACTTTATTGATTGTTGAACCTTTTGCCTTTTTCAACTCCAATCTGGAACAGTTTTTTAAAACATACCTAGGCGATTTGGGATAAAAAATAAATCCGGCGAATTCAACTCCCATTTCATCCAGTTGCATCATTTGCTGAACACAGTTTAACCCACAGACTTTAGCCCGCATTTTGTTTTTCTTTTAAAACGTTAACAAAATTGGCAAAAGCAATTCCAGGATTGGTTTCACGCATGAAACGTTCCCCTATCAAAAATCCGGAGAAACCGGCTTTCTGTAAAGTTACAATAGTGTCTGGATGATCAATCCCACTTTCTGCAATAGCTAGCATTCCCGTTGGTATCTGATTAATCAGGTCCAGGGAGTGGTCTAGGCTCACTTCAAAACTTTTTAGATTTCTGTTATTTACACCTACAAAATCAACCTCCGGACAAATATGGCCCAACTCATCAGCTCCATGGATTTCAAGCAATACCTCCATTCCTAACTGGTGCGCCAGAAAACTCATTTTCTTTACTTCAACAGGAGTTAAGCATGCCGCAATCAATAAAACTACAGATGCACCATGGGCTTTTGACTCATAAATCTGATACTCATCAATCATAAAATCTTTGCGCAAAACAGGAATGGGCAACTGAACCACATTTGCCAAATCAGTAAGGTCTCCCCCGAAAAAATGCTGATCTGTTAAAACGGAAATTGCTGCTGCACCATGTTCTGCATAAGCACTTGTTACTTCTTCAACGGTTGTCCTATCGTTGATAATTCCCTTACTGGGCGACTTCCTTTTAAATTCTGCAATAATGCCTGTTTTGGTACTATCCATCAAATTAGTCCTGAGAGAAAAACCCTTTCTGGAAAAACAAACCGACTTTTCTAAAATATTTATCGGCGTAAGCATTTTACGGTGCGCAACTTCAAGCTTTTTTTGTTCAACGATTGTATCAAGAATGGTCATAATAGTTTTTTTAGGCTATTGCATTTGAATCAGATTAGTAAAACTTTTGTAGGCTGCTCCAGACTCAAGACTACTAACTGCTGCCTGATATGCCGCATCATATTGGGCAAACTTACCTGTACTATTCAATGCCATAGCAGCATTTGCCAACACCACTGCATTTTGAGACCAGCTTCCCTCTCCTTTTAGTACACGCAGAAAAATACCGGCAGACTCTTCTACTGTGTTCCCCCCGTAGATTGCTTCGGGCAAAACAATTTTTTTGCCAAGGTCTAAAGCTGAATACACTGCTTCTCCATGATTGGTGATGACTTTAGTATCACTGGTCAAGGAAATTTCATCATAACCATCAAGACTATGAATAATAGTAAAAGATTTTCCTGTTTGCTGTAGTAAATAGTTATAGATACGGGCCATTTCCAAATTGTAAACACCCACCAACTGATAATCCGGATTGGCCGGATTTACCATTGGGCCCAACATATTAAAAAAGGTTCTTACCCCAAGTTGTTTGCGAATTGGACCAACTACTTTTAATGCCGGATGAAAAAGCGGAGCATGCATAAAGCAAATTCCTGCATCTTCAATTTCTTTTTTCAATACATCGGCATTTGATTTGAAACGATACCCCAGTGCTTCCATCACATTTGATGCTCCGTTGATGGTAGAAGCTCCGTAATTTCCGTGTTTGGCTACTTTCTGCCCGGCGCCGGCAACTATAAAACAAGCGAGCGTAGATATATTGAAAGAATTTTTACCATCACCCCCGGTTCCAACAATGTCTACCAAATCATTGGTACCCAAATTCGTCTTTACACATAAATGGAGCAATGCATCTCTAAAGCCACTTAACTCGTCAATGGTTATGCTTCGCATGAGATATACTGTAATAAAAGCAGTGATTTCGGATTCATTATACTGTCCGTTTGCCATATTAACCAAAACTTCATAAGCTTTCTCCCTGCTTAACGATTTGTACTCAAAAAGGTATTGTAATATTTTTTTCATCTTACTTATTTAACCAGTTTTTGATGATTGTTTCTCCTTGCGGTGTCAGTATGCTTTCTGGATGAAACTGTACTCCTTCAATATCATACTGGCGGTGCATCAAGCCCATAATCAACCCATTTTCGTCTTTGGCTGTTACCACAAGTTCATCCGGCAATTGATCTGAAGACACGGCCCAGCTATGATACCTGCCGACTTGGATGGCATCGCCCAAACCTCTGTACAGAGGAGAACATTTGCCATTCACCAAAGGCTGGGGAAAAACCGGCATGGCAATTCCATGGTAAACTTTGGGAAGATTAATTAAGGTTGCTCCAAATACTTCGCCGATGGCCTGATGTCCAAGGCAAACACCAAGTATACATTTGCTGGAAGCATACTCTTTAATCAAGGGTTTAAGCAAACCAGCTTCTTCTGGAATTCCAGGTCCGGGCGACAAAACAATTTTATCATACTCGCTTACTTTAGACAAATCAATCTGATCATTTCTATATACGTCCGGATATTCACCTGTAATCTTTGCAATCAAATGCACTAGATTGTAGGTGAATGAATCATAATTATCAAAAACAAGAATTTTCATAGTATCAATTAAATAACAGTTGAAGCAAGAGAAACTGCCTGATGCAAAGCGTTTAATTTATTATTCACTTCCTGCAATTCACTCTGTGGAACACTGGCCGCCACCACACCTGCTCCTGCCTGACTGATGAGTTGATTGTTTTTACTAAGGAAGGTTCTAATCATAATGGCATGATTAAAACTTCCATCAAAACCAACAAATCCGATAGCTCCTCCATAAAAACTACGCTGTGTTGGTTCCAGTTGTTTAATTATATCAATGGCTTTTATTTTTGGAGCGCCACTTAGTGTGCCTGCAGGAAAACTTGCTGCAAAAATTTCAAAAGGATTTTTAATCCCCTTAATACTCCCCTCTACTTCACTTACTAAATGAATCACATGACTGTAATAATGAACCTGTCGATATTGCGCAACTTTAACATCTTCGCATACCCTGCTTAAATCGTTTCTGGCAAGATCTACCAGCATAACATGTTCTGCATTTTCCTTCTGATCTGCAAGTAATGCTGTAGCAGCCTGTTGATCAGTTGCATCATCGCCCGTTCTTTTAAAAGTGCCTGCAATCGGATGAACAACTGCCTTTCCGTTCTTTATTACCAATTGCGCTTCCGGAGAAGAGCCCATAATTTTATAATCACCATAATCAAAGAAGAATAAATAAGGAGAGGGATTAATACTTCTTAGTGTGCGGTATACATTGAACTCATCGCCGGTAAACGCCTGACTGAATCTTCTGCTGAGCACAATTTGGAAAACATCTCCACGCATGCAATGCTCAATACCTTTTTTTACAAGTGAGATATACGATTCATCTGTCATATTCGACTGCAGTTCTCCGGCAACAGCAAATGGATATACAGGAACATCTTTTATGCGAATGAGTGACTCAACCATTTGCAGATCACCCTTTATTCCAGGAATGGTGTTTTCACAAATAATCAGTTCATCTTTGAAATGGTTAAATGCAATTACATATTGATAAAGTCTATATCGAACCAAAGGAATTATTGGTGTATTTGTATCTGAGGCAATGGAAGGTTCAAAAAAATCAATTGCATCAAAACAATTATACCCAAATAGCCCCTGTGCAAATGAATATGCAGCATCTTCCGGAACTGAAACCTGAAAAGAATTCATGAAATCCCAAAGATGGGTAGCTACTTTTTTTGACGGATCAAGAACAGACTTTACAGGGTCAGATCCTGGCAATTTATATTCAATAATATCTCTAGATGTAATTTCAATTCCACCAATAGCATTAATACATATAAAAGAATAACTATTGTCGTGCGCATGATGATCTGTACTCTCCAGCAAAATCGTATCGCGGAAACGATCCCTTAGCCTTAAATAAATACCCACCGGAGTATAAATATCTCCCAACATTTTTTTACCGGTAGTATTCAATTGTATTTTGTTCATTTTCTAATACTTAAAATCAAAAAAAAAGCCCCAGAAATACATCCGGGGCTCTTACAATATTGTTCAGTACTGGTTATAGCACTACATTCCCCGTTCAGAGTCAGAATGCCACCACCAATGCTTATTTACTAAAATCATATTGCAAATATGAGACTTAACATGGAAAACACAAAAAATAATTACAGCACTCCTTTAGTAGAAGGTAAATAGTTACTTAGAGGATCTCTTTTTACTGCCATTCGGATGGCTTTGGCAAATGCCTTAAATATAGCTTCAATCTTATGATGCTCATTATCTCCCCTGCATTCAATATTCAAATTGCATCTGGCCCCATCACTAAAGCTTTTAAAGAAATGAAAGAACATTTCGGTGGGCATTTCCCCTATTTTTTCTCTTTTGAAATCTGCATTCCATACTAGCCAGTTTCTACCGCCAAAATCAATGACCACTTTTGCGTCAGCCTCATCCATTGGCAATGCAAAACCATATCTTTCCATGCCCCTCTTATCTGAAAGTGCGCTCGCAAAAGCCTCTCCTAGTGCAATGCCGGTATCTTCAATTGTATGGTGTTCATCAATGTGTAAATCACCTTTTGCTGTTATGGTCAAATCCATCTTTCCGTGTCTGGCAATCTGATCTAGCATATGATCAAAAAAGCCAAGGCCTGTATGAATATTTGCTTTGCCAGTTCCATCCATATTTAAATCAATGGATATCTGGGTTTCGTTTGTATTTCTTTCATGATGCACCTGTCTGAGTCCGGATTTTAGAAACTGATAAATCGTTTCCCAGGAATCCGTTTCCAAAACAATTGCTTCCTTAAATAATGCTTCCTGCTCAGCAGTTAACTGATGTAATCCTGATTTGAAATAAATGGCTTTGGCCCCCAGATTAATTGCCAGTTGAATGTCACTCCAGCGATCACCAATCACAAAAGAATTAGCAAGATCATAGGATGGATTATTCATTAAATGACTGAGCAATGCAGTGCCTGGCTTACGGGTGGGTTGGTTATCCGAAGCAAAGGTTTTATCAATAATCATCTCATCAAAGACAAAACCTACTGAATCCAGTGTTCTTACCATCAGGTCATGATAAGGATAAAACTGAGACTCAGGATAAGCGTCGGTTCCCAAACCATCCTGATTGGTTACCATCACTTTATAAAAATCAAATTCCGCTGAAATTCTAGCCAGTTGGGTTAATGCCCCTTTTACAAAACTGGTTTTGTAAATATCATCAATCTGAAAATCCAACGGAGGCTCCTCTAAAACCACTCCATCCCTATCAATAAATAGAATCCTTTTCATATTATTTTTTTGCTCTTTGCTTTTTTACTTCTGCAATGGTTACCGGCCCTGATTTATTCCCGAAACTATTTCTCACAAATGTTAAAACATCAGCTATTTGCTGATCCGTAAGAAAATCATGAGCGGCCATTGGGTTTTCATATTCCTCTCCGTTAATTTCCAGTGGCGTATTCAGTCCTTTCAAAACAATGTCTATTAAACGGGTTTTACTCCCGTTCACATACACTGTACCCGATAAAGGCGGATTCAGTCTTGGAACGCCATTCCCATCTGCCTGATGACAAGCCTGACAGTATAAATCATATACTTTTTTACCATTGCCCATCTGCCTAGGATCGATGGTTGGCTTTAACTGAGCACCAGCAGGCTTCATAGATTTACTTGCAGACTTAACTTGTGCTTTTGCAGAACAATATGCCACAATTAAACAAATCAATACAATATTCAGTTGCTTCATATTTGCTATTTCTTGTAAGATATTTTCCAAACATAGCCAGCCTTATCATCAGAAACATAAATGGCACCATCAGGTCCCATTGTTAATCCGGTTGGACGATGCTTTGCTGCAGACAAATTAGTTACCGGACTCATACCAGAAAAGCCATCTGCAAATACCTCCCATTTTCCGGTAGGCACACCATTTTTCATTGGCACAAATACCACATAGAATCCTTCCTGAGGCTCGGGTGTTCTATTCCAACTTCCGTGAAAAGCAATGAAAGCACCATGCTTGTATTTATCAGGAAACTGATTACCATTGTACATTAATAATGCATTGGGAGCCATATGACCCGGGAAACCTACCAATGGACTGATGGCATTAGGAGCTCCCTCCTTTTTACCATCACCGCCATATTCAGGGTTTAGGATTTTTTTGTTCTGAAAATGATCCCAATGAATATATGGCCAGCCGCAATCATCTCCTTTTTTAACCCGATAAAATGTTTCTGAAGGAAGCTCCGCTCCTCTTTTCTGATCATACATTTCCGGAAAATCCTGAAACAACATATCTCTTCCATGAATGGTTACATATAAATCATTTACTTCCGTATTCCAGTCAATACCCAAAGCATTCCGCATACCAGTAGCATATCTTACCCCGTCAGCTAATTTCTGGTTGAGTTTAGCTGTGCTGAACTGCCAGATACCCCCTGCGTTTTCTAGGATTGGACATGGAGTCATTCCAAGCGATCCTTTCTGTCTGTCTTTTTCCTGACAAACATTGGACGGAGCCCCAATATTCACATAAATATTTCCTACCAGATCAAAAGTGATAGATTTGGAAGCATGCTGACGTTGGTTCAGCAGGCCACTCACTACTATTTCCGGCTTATCCGGATTTACGATATCCTGATTGGCGTCTAACTGATACCTATAAATAGCTTCATCAGAAGTTGCATACAAATACCCTC
This sequence comes from Sediminibacterium sp. TEGAF015, assembly GCF_025997995.1. Taxonomy (GTDB): domain Bacteria; phylum Bacteroidota; class Bacteroidia; order Chitinophagales; family Chitinophagaceae; genus Sediminibacterium. The sequence continues at coordinate 818,341 of NZ_AP026683.1, forward strand.
TGTATATGCCAATACCAGTTCCGGTATAGTTGCCGAAAGCTAGGGTGTCTTCCATGATACCGTCTTTATTTTTATCCCTTAAACGATAAATTCCTTTTCCATTCACCAAACGTTCCAGTTTCATATACAAATCGCCATTGGTATTAACAGCAATATGCCTTACTCTTCCGAAATTACTAGCAACAATCTGACTGGAAAAACCAGCAGGAAGTTTAATTGGAACTTCTGGTTGCTTTTGAGCAACAACAGTTAAAAACGGCAAAAAGCCAAGGACTCCCAACAGATATTTTTTCATAGTATTTTATTAATTAAGACGTGAAATTAAGCATTCAATTGATACCAGTCTTGCATGGCATCAACAAGCAAGGTATTGTCCTGTTCAGAACCAACGGTAATACGCAAACAATCACCACAAAGCTGCACATTACTTCTATCCCGAAGTACAATACCTTTTGATAATAAAAATTCATATACTGCTCTTGCATCCTTTACTTTAACCAGGATAAAATTGGCATCGGATGGATAAACCCTCTCTACAGTTGGCATAGACGAAAAAACTTCTGCCAAAGCATCACGCATGTCTACCAATAAACGAATCATATCATTTACCTGACCAACTTCTTCCAGAGCAGTCAGTACCAACTCCTGAGTTGCTTGATTTATATTATAAGGCGGCTTCACTCTATTTAAAATTTCTATAATAGCAGTAGAGGCAAAAGCCATACCCAGTCTTAATCCTGCCAAACCCCATGCTTTACTCAAAGTTTGTAAGACAACAAGGTTAGGATACTCTGTTAATTCCTGAACAAATGATTTTTGCTTAGAAAAATTAATATAAGCTTCGTCAACAATCACCAGCCCTTTAAAATTATTCAACAAGGTTTCAATATCCAATCGTTTAAGTGAATTACCTGTTGGATTATTAGGAGAACATATCCAGATTAATTTGGTTTGATTGTCAATAGCATCTTCAATACCCGATAAATCGAGTTCAAAATTGGGCAACAGGGAAACTTTTTTTACCTCCACATCATTAATGTTCGCACTTACTTCGTACATGCCATAGGTTGGAGGACAAATAATCACGTTGTCTTTGCCCGGATTACAAAAACAACGATACAGCAAATCAATGCATTCATCGCTGCCATTTCCTAAAAAAATATGCTCAGCTGCTATCCCCTTTATCTGAGCAAGCTTATGCTTAATGGCTTTCTGATGAGGGTCTGGATAACGATTGTACCATTTTTTTAATGGAGACCCCAAGCTGTTTTCATTTGCATCAAGAAAGACTTTTGCTTCGCCGCTGAATTCATCGCGTGCAGAGGAATAAGGAGTTAATCCTGCTATATTGGCTCTTACCAGTGTATTTACATTAAACATATTTTTCTATTTAGTTCTGATACTTACGGCTCTTGCATGGGCGGACAAACCTTCTGCTTCTGCCATTTTTTCTACGGTGGTTGCAATGGAAATTAGCCCCTCTTTGGTTAGTTTTTGAAAAGTGATTTTCTTAACGAAACTATCTACACTAACACCACTGTACATTCTTGCATAAGCATTGGTTGGTAAGGTATGATTGGTACCACTGGCATAATCCCCTACGGACTCAGGTGAATAATTGCCAATAAATACAGAGCCTGCATTCACAATTTTTTCTGCAATACTTTCCGCATTGTTGCAGGCAATAATTAAATGCTCAGCTGCATAAGCATTTACCAATTCAATTGCTTCTTCTATAGTGTTCATTAATACTGCACGACTATTCGATAGCGCGATAGCTGCAATTTCCTTCCTGGGCAATTCAGCCAGTTGTTTTTCTATTTCAAGCTTCACCTGATTAATCATCTCCGACGAAGTGCTCACCAAAACAACCTGACTGTCTGGTCCATGTTCTGCCTGACTTAATAGGTCGGCAGCAACGTATGCAGGAACGGCTGTTTCATCAGCCATCACACAAACTTCACTGGGTCCTGCAGGCATATCAATGGCCAGTCCCTCCAGTTGAACCAATTGCTTGGCAGCTGTTACATATTGATTACCGGGTCCGAAAATTTTGTATACAGCAGGAACGGTCTTTGTGCCAAATGCCATTGCTCCTATCGCCTGCACACCACCTATTTTGAAGATTTTCCGAATCCCCACCAATTGAGCTGCAAATAAAATTGCCGGATGTAGCTTACCAGACTTATCTGGTGGTGAACAAAGAATAACTTCACCGCAACCTGCAATTGAAGCTGGAATACCCAACATTAAAATAGTAGAAAATAATGGCGCAGATCCGCCTGGGATATACAGGCCAACCTTATCAATCCCTACCGATTTTCTCCAGCATTGTATTCCAGGCATTGTTTCTACCATCGGTTCTGATTTCAACTGATGTGAATGAAAGCTCCGGATATTAGCAGCAGCGTTCTCAATGGCAAGTTTTAAGTCTTTATCTAAGACATGAACTGCTTCCTGAATTTCTTCCTCAGTTACAGTGAACTGAGACAATTCAACCCCGTCAAATAGTTTCGTGTATTGCTGAATTGCAGTGTCTCCTTGCTGTTTAACCTCATCCAAGACAGATTTTACTTTTGCCATTAAAGTGCTACTATCTGCGACGGGTCTGACAATAATTGACTCCCATGAAGACTTTTGAGGGAAAGCGATTGTATTCATATTACATTATCATTTTTTCAATAGGCACAACCAAAATTCCTTCTGCGCCTGCTTCCTTTAATTGTTCAATAATATTCCAGAAATCATTCTCGTTTAAGACGCTATGCACACTACTCCATCCTTCTGTAGCCAATGGTAATACTGTTGGACTCTTCATTCCGGGTAGCAAGGAAATGATATCATTCAATCTTTCATTTGGTGCATTCAATAAAATATACTTATTATTCTTTGCCTTCTTAACAGACTGTATCCGGAATATCAAACGATCCAGCAACTGAATCTGCGTTGTATTCAACGCTGACTGTTTTATTAATACTGCCTCAGATTCAAATATCACTTCCACTTCTTTCAACCCATTCATGAAAAGCGTAGATCCACTGCTAACCAAATCACAAATGGCATCAGCCAGACCTATTCCGGGAGCAATTTCAACACTTCCACTGATTTCGTGAATTTCTGCTTTAACACCCTGACTTTGCAAATAGTTGTTTACGATGACAGGATAACTGGTTGCAATTTTTTTTCCATGCAAAAACTGAGACGAAGGATAATCCTGCCCTTTGGGAATAGCTATGCTTAGTCTGCATTTTCCAAATCCCAGTTTTTCAGCAATGGCCACCTGTTTATTTTTCTCAAAAATGACATTCTCTCCTACGAATCCAATATCGGCAACACCATCCTCAACATATTGTGGGATATCATCGTCTCTCAGAAAAAACACTTCAATGGGAAAATTGGTTGCTTCAGCTTTGAGCTTATTAACCCCATTACTGATATCAATTCCACATTCTTTTAAAAGCTTCATTGAATCATCGTGCAACCGACCACTCTTCTGAATAGCCAATCTCAGCTTTTTACAATCATTTTCTGCTGTCATATTCATTTTTTTAATCAGTTAATAAAAACAAAAAAGCCTACCGATAGGTAAGCTTAGTGTTTAATATCATAATACAATACACCGATGCCTACCCGTTAGGTTGCATATGATGATGGTGTAGATGTAAGTTTTGATTCATTGTATCGCAAAACTACAAGGGAGATTCGGAAAGACAAAAAATATTTTAAAAAGCGGGTACTGGCTGGCATGCACAGAGATAAATTGTTAATTTGGGGAATTGATTCCCTTATAAATTTTATCATCATATGAAAATGAACAAAATCATTCTTTTGGCACTTTCGCTTACTGGAGCCAGTCTCTTTTTGAAAGCACAGGATGCCATAAGTTATCAGACACCACCGAAAGTGATTGCAGATTTACTGTTGGCAGCCCCTACTCCTTCTGTTAGTGTGGATGGATCTGCCACCTGGATGTTGTTGTCTGGAAGAAACTCTTATCCAACAGTGGAAGAGTTGGGACAACCGGAAATAAGAGTAGCCGGTTTAAGACTAAATCCCAATAATTTTTCTCCCAGCCGACAAAATTTCATTAATAATTTTCAACTGAAGCAACTGAAGGAGAACAAGATTTATTCAATTGCAGGATTACCTTCCAATTTACTGGCAGGTTCTGTAAGCTGGAGCCCTTCAGAAAACAAGATTGCATTTACGCATACTTCAGGTACACAGGTAGACTTGTATGTAATTGATATAGCAACTAAGAAAGCTACCAAAGTTAACAAGCGTCCATTAAACACTGTTTTGGGAAATGCGTATACATGGGTAGATGACAATACCATTCTGTACAAATCTACCATTTCAGCCGCAGCCGCTGCTCCTAAAAAGCCTATCACTCCTAAAGGCCCAACCATTCAACAGAATCTCGGCAAAACAGCTCCCAGCCCAACTTATCAGGATTTAATCAAAAGTCCTTATGACGAACAGCTCTTTCAGTTTTACGCCACTTCGCAGTTGGTAATGAACAAAAATGGGATAGAAACCCTTTCTGGTAAGCCATGCATTTTAAGCAGTTTTAGTTTGTCTCCGGATAAAAAATACTTGTTGCAGAAGCAATTGCAGCAACCATTCTCCTACCTGGTTACCGCCAATGGTTTCCCTTCTAAAATGATTATTTCTGACCTTGCTGGCAACACAGTTAAGCTATTGGTAGAATTGCCCTCAACAGAAGGTACACCCTCTGGCTACGATAATACCCAGAACGTCCCCAGGGCTTTTGACTGGAGAGATGATGAAGCTGCAACCATAACTTGGGCAGAACCCCTAGACAGCGGTTTGATTAAGAAACAAGTACCATTCAGAGATGCTGTATTGGCATTAAGCGCACCTTTCACCGGCACTCCAAAAACATTATTTAAAACCAAACTCCGTTATAGTGGAACTATCTGGGGTAATGAGAATATTGCACTGGTAAATGAAATTTCAAGAAGCAAGCAACTCAACCGAGTAAGTGCATATAGTAGCAAAAAAGAAAGCTTGGAATTACTATACGAGAGAAACCAAACTGATGCTTATGGCAACCCCGGGTCACCTGTTACAACCAAAAACAATTATGGAAGAAACGTTATTGTTACCATTGATAACGGCACTAAACTTTTAATGAATAATACTACAGGTTCTTCTCCCAAAGGTGATCTTCCATTTCTGGCTAAATTTGATTTAGCAACCAAACAGAACGAAATTATCTGGAGATGCAACGAGGGTGAATTTGAACAGGTAACAGATGTGCTGGATGCCAACAATCTGATTTTATTATCTAGAAAAGAATCACAAAAACAGGTACCCAACTATTATATCAAAAACCTAAAACTCAGAAAGGCAGATGAAGCCATCACCGCATTTACGAATCCTTACCCCGCATTGGAAACGGTAACCAAAGAAAAAATAAAATACAAGCGTGCTGATGGCGTGGATTTAACAGGAGACCTGTATTTACCCAGTGGCTATGACAAGAGTAAAGGGCCATTGCCTTTGATTATTTGGGCTTATCCAAGAGAATTCAATTCTGCAGCAGATGCTGCTCAAATAAGGGGAAGCAAAGACCGTTTTACAACATTAAGCTGGGGATCTCCCATTTATTATGTAACACAAGGTTATGCAGTATTGGACAATGCAGAAATGCCAATTGTAGCTTCTGGAGCTGACAAAAAACCCAATGACAATTTTATTGAACAACTAAAATTGAATGCAGCAGCTGCCATTGAACATTTATCGGGAATGGGTATCGCCGACAAAAACAGAGTAGCAGTTGGTGGACATAGTTATGGTGCTTTTATGACTGCGAATTTGCTGGCGCATACCAACTGGTTTAAAGCAGGGATAGCCAGAAGTGGTGCTTATAACCGAACTCTTACGCCTTTTGGTTTTCAGAACGAAGACAGAACTTATTGGCAGGCACCGGAATTATATTATCAGATGAGTCCATTTAGCTATGCTGATAAAATAAAGACTCCTATACTTTTAATACATGGAGAAGCTGACGATAACACAGGAACTTATCCTATAAATAGCGAAAGACTGTATGCTGCAATCAAGGGCAACGGCGGTACAGTAAGATTTGTTTATCTGCCTTATGAAGCACATGGTTACAGAGGCAAAGAGAATGTACTACATACGCTATGGGAACAATTCCAGTGGCTTGAAAAATATGTGAAGAATAATAAGTAAATAATACCGATACAGAAAAAAATAGTCCCGATACAGGGACTATTTTTTTTTAATAGCGCTTCAAATTAAGTATCATCGTATAAAACATAATTAAGGAAATCAATAACCCAATCAGTGATAAAGACAACCCCATTTTTGTAGCTCTGGATTTTTTTAGTTTTACCTGTATAATCCAATCCCCAACAGCATTATACTTTTCTGCTATAACCCCTGAAGAAAAATCGGTTCTATTATTAGCAAACAAAGGGGTATATTTTGCTCCTTCCTGTTGCTTTCTTAACTGATAATAAAACAAATTGCTAATTCCAGATTGGTTTAATCCAAGTGATTTAATAAAGTTTTCTTTTCGGATGATAACTGCTGCAAAGCCCCACAAAGTATCTTGTTGAATAATGGGATATCTGCCTACAAACCCAATTCCACCTTGTCTTAAATTAAACGGACCTTCAAAATGCAATTGCTGTAAAGAACTACTTAGCATGAGTTCCCTGACATGGGAAGGATCTGTTTTTAAATTATATCCAATGGCTTTTTCATTTCCTTTTAGGGGATACGTATGTGTAATTACCATGTCTTGCACCAACTGAATGCCATCTATATATTTATTTTGGTTCAGTAATTTTTCTGCGATTAAATCGAAATGATTGTTGAGTAAATCATGTTCTACCATGGAAGCCATTACACTAGTAATGGAATTGCTATTTTGAATAGTGGTTTCAATCAGATTACCAATATGAATCACTTCTCGTTCTACTAGTTGCTTTTCAAGACTTCTCTCTTTATCAAACCACTTCCAGGCCAGCACTTGTGTAATGACTATCATCAACACAAATACCAGCCAGGAAGTTAACTTGCTATGTTTTATAATTGCATACATTCAAAAAACATAGCTTAAATTAATTTATTTTTAATTAATATCCTAAACCCCAGTCTCTGCCTTTCATGATGGCAGGCACTCCCTCAGCAATCCATTTAGCAGGTTTCTCTCCTTTCAACAAGTAGTCAAAGAATTGCTGTTCTCTAATTTGTATATCTTTTCTATTTTTTCTTTCTACCAGATTATGGTCTTCGTTATTGTAATTCAGCATCCATACTTGCTTACCCAATCTTCTAAGTGCTGTAAACATTTCAATACCCTGATACCAGGGAACTGCTCCATCCGCATCATTTGCCATTACCACTACCGGCGTTTTTACTTTCGGAAAATGGAACAAAGGGGAGTTCTCGATATATAAATTGGGTTTCTCCCAAAGATTGGCACCGATGCGACTTTGCGTCTTTTCATACTGGAACTGTCTATTTAAACCTGTTCCCCAACGGATTCCTCCATAGGCACTAGTCATATTAGCTACAGGTGCACCAGCCCAGGCAGCTGCATAAAGAGGAGTTCGGGTAATTACGTGCGCTATCTGGTATCCACCCCAGCTTTGTCCCTGAAGGCCCAGCTTGGTGCTATCTACATACCCTTTTGCTACAACGGCTCTTGTACCACTCACAATGTAATCATAAGCACCCTGACCAGGATATCCTGTCTTATACCAGATATCTGGAACAAACACGATATATCCTCTACTTACAAAAAATGGAATATTTAAACGAGAGGGGGTTGGTGCAGGCGCACTGTAACTGTACAAACCATCGCTGCTTCTTTCATAGAAATAAGCAATCATTGGATATTTTTTCTTAGGATCAAAATCTTCGGGTTTGTAAATAATTCCTTCCGCTACTTTACCAGTATATGCTTTCCAGGTGAATAGTTCTGCCGTACCCCAATTGTACTGAGCTTGCTGAGGATTGGGCTGATGCAGTACAGTTGCATTCTGCACCTCCTTCATTAAGGTATTTGCCTGTAAGGAAGCAATCGCAATATTGGTTGAACGTTGAAATGTTTCTGTTCCAAAACTAAGAACATCCGCATTTTTTGCTTTTGCAACTGCTGAAATTCTTACTGGTAAAGTTGCTACAGCAACATCAGCGATTGAAAAAGCAGTACCCATCGTATGCATTTTTAATCCACTTTCTTTATTCTTTCTGTTAAAAACATTTAAGAGCAGTTGCTGGTTATTCGTAATAAACCGCTCTTCCCTGTTTAAATTGATGTTTCTAAAAACCAATTGATTCTTTCTGCCCAACCCATTTGTTATATTCACAGAAGCTTGCTTTCCTGTGGGATCAACCTGCCAAATATCAAACTGATCATAAATAAGCAATGCCTGGTCATTTTCGAGCCAGCCTGCAACACCATAAGGATTAGGCTCATCGGGCACATCATTCTCTACATCATACAAAGGCAGTTTTATATCTGCAGCCAAAGCAGTTATCTGTTGGCTTTCTGCTGAATACACACTGTATTTTCTGGCAATGTCATTATAAATAGCCAGGTATTTCCCAGTAGAAGAGGCAAATACATTTCCTTTTATATTTTTCAGAATCATTTTTCTTGTACCGCTAATGGGATCAATCATATAAATATCCATATACGAGCCCCCAAGCCATTGTGTGGCAATCCTTTTGCCCTCATCTGCCATACCATAAAATACAGCCCCATCTCCTTCCTGAGTTTGCATAACAGATCGGAATGCAGGTGTTCCTAACTGAACAATCGCCATTTTATCAAAATCGAATCTGGCCAGGTATGCTTTATTTAATTCTTGTTGCAGATTTTTTAACTGAACAGGCTGCAAATAATCATCGTTATAATGCCATATATCTAAACTTACTCTTTCAAACTCTGGTGTTAAAGTATCTTTCGCCGGCAATATAGGAGCGGTTCCAAAAAACAATCTATTACCCGACTTACTGAAACTGATGGCCTGTGCATTTTCACTGATGGAATAATTGGCAGGCATACCGGCTGTGCTTCTGTCTGCAATTGCAGTTGCACTGTCATTTCCATCTTTATGATAGAATAGTTTATAAAACTTTTGCAAAGACTTTGCACTACTATCTCTTTCCGCAATAAATGCCAATTGTTTACCCGCTTCATCCATACGATAGGATTTCGCGTCATTGAAACCTGACAGAATTATTCGGTTTGTTCTGCTTAGTAAATCCAATTTCACAACAGAGGATTTTACTTTATTATCGTTTGCTTTCTTAGTAGTTTCAAACAAAAGAACATTACCATTTTTATTAAAGAAATATTCGCTTACCAAAGGGAACACCATGGTATCACCTGATTGCAAATTCATGATTAGCAAATCGGTTCCTTCTTCTACGGGTTCTGCATTATTTCTGCCAGCAGGCGCAGGTGTTACTGGCTTTGCTGTGCTATCAGTCTGTGTTGTTCTAGGCGCAGCAGGTGCTGTTTTCTTTTCAAAAAGAATGGCTACATGAGCGGCATTTTCATCAGCAATTTTGAAACTTTTCACAGCTGCCATTTTCCGTATATTCCCATTGCTTAAATTCACAATGGCAATGGAATCTTTTGGCATCTCTTCCGGACGTTTCTTTTTAATTCTTGCATCACGGGTATCTTTGTAAGGAGCTTTGATTCTGCAAATTAAAAACTGGCTATTATCTGTAATATTGGCATTGTATCCTCTCTCAATTTCTGCAACTGAACTGCCATCTTTTCTTTTGATGTACAATTGACCGTCTCCTTCTTGTGGAACAACGGTGAAAGCGACGAATTCGCCGTTATCACTTATGATTCGTTCTGCAATATTTTGCCAGCCATCATATACTGAATGATCCAGTGGTTTTTTCTGAGCAAAACTAGGTAAACTGAATACAAGTAAACCGATAAATGGGAGAAGTTTCATGTTGATTGTAATTTTGGATTTTCCGAAGATAATTAAACAATACCCATTTATTAATTGTAATTGTGGTGAATTTGATAAATGGATGAATATGAAAAAATGGGCAGGGTTCTGGATTCTTGTTTTTTGCACAGGCAGTATATTAGCGCAAAACAGTGGCATTTACTCGGGGATTATTCTGGACAAACAATTGCAGAGACCCATTTCAGGGGCAACCATTCAGCTTGTTCAATTAAACCAAAAACTGATTGCCGACTCGGCAGGTAAGTTTATCTTCAAGCAATTAAAACCCGGCTATTACACATTTCAGTTTTCAGCCTTAGGTTTCACTACGCAATTCAGGTACAATGTTCCTATTGTAACAGGTAATGAAAATACCATGGTGATAGAATTAGAACCTGCTATCAGCGAATTACGGAATATACAGGTTACCAGTACCAGCCGGAATCGTTCAGCCAAAGCGGCAACCCTTGAAACGCCGCTAAGTGTTCAAAGACTTACTTCTGAAGAAATCAAAGCCAATCCGGGAGGCAATTTTGACATATCCAGGGTTATTCAGGCTTTACCGGGTGTAGGCGGATCTTCCAGCACAGCCGGATTCAGGAATGATATTATAATCAGAGGAGGTGCCCCCAACGAAAACGTTTTTTATTTGGATGGTATAGAAATACCGGTAATCAATCATTTTGCCACACAGGGGAGCGCAGGAGGGCCTACAGGTATTCTTAACGTAAGTTTTATTGAAGATGTGAAACTTTCTTCCTCTGCATTTGATGCGCGATTCGACAATGCCCTTTCCTCTGTTTTTGAGTTTAATCAAAAAAGAGGAAACAACAACCGTGTACAAGGAAATATCCGTTTAAGCGGCACGGAACTTGCGACCACTTTTGATGGCCCTATGGGAAAATCTGGCAAAACAACTTTTCTGGCTTCGGCAAGAAGAAGTTATTTGCAGTTGTTGTTTAAAGCCATCGATTTGCCTATCCGACCCAACTACTGGGATTTTCAATATAAAATATCTCACCAGCTAAGTAAAAAGACGACACTAACGCTTTTAGGTGTTGGGGCAATTGATGAATTTAATTTTGCTGCACCAAAAGTAGCAACCCCAGACAAACTATATGTACTGAATAGCAATCCTTCTATTCAGCAATGGAATTATACGATTGGTGCATCTCTAAAACATCAGCTAAAAAACGGATACTGGAATCTGGCGATAAGTAGAAATAGCCTAGACAACCAACTTGAGAAATATGAAAATAATTTGGGGCCTGTTAAAGGTGCAAGAACCCTACAACTGGGTTCAAGAGAAACTGAGAACAAGCTTAGATTCGACGTTAATCAGAATATCAACGGATTAAAATGGAGTTACGGTTTTGTAGCACAATGGGTAAACTATAGCAATAACACGAACCAACTCATTAGCAATGCTATCACAGATAACAATAATACTATTATACAGCCTGCTGTTACATACAATTACAATAGTGCCATACAATTTGCCCGCCTGGGTGCATTTACTCAAGTTGGAAAAAGATTTTGGAATAACAAGCTGGGCATCAGCGGGGGGATCAGATTTGATCAGAATACATTCACAAATACAGGAATGAATCCGCTGAAAACATTGAGCCCCAGAATAGCAGCAAGTTACCAGATAACAGATAAAGTCACTTTCAATGCTTCTATTGGCACTTATTTTAAAATGCTACCCTATACCGTTTTAGGTTTTAGAAACAATAACAATGAACTGGTAAACAAACAAACCGATTACACGCAGAGCACGCATTATGTAGCAGGTTTTGAATATCTGCCTTCTGCTTCTACCCGTTTTACTTTTGAAGGTTTTTACAAACGTTACAACAACGTTCCGGTTAGTGTGCGAAACGGCATCAGTTTATCGAATCAGGGTGCGGATTTTTCTGTACTTGGAAATGAAGCAGTAACTACAAATGGAAAAGGGAGAGCATATGGTTTTGAATTCTTTGCACAGCAAAAATTAACCAAGCAATTCTATGGTGTTTTCAGTTATACCTGGTTTATAAGCCAATATACCAATACAGGCAATAACTATGTGGCAAGCTCCTGGGACAACAGACATTTACTAAGTGCTGTGCTAGGATACAAGTTGAAGAGGAATTGGGAAATAGGATTGAAATTCCGTTATCAGGGTGGTGTTCCCTTCACACCGTATGATTTAGTTGCCAGCAGACAAAACTTTCTTTCACTGGGCACTGGCGTACTCGATTTCAGCAGAGTGAATTCGCAAAGGCTAAATGCATTTAACAGCAGTGATATTCGCATAGACAAAAAATGGTTCTACAAAAAATATACCCTGAATGTATTTGTAGACATTACCAATTGGTACCTGGCTAAAAGTCCTGCGCCTGCTGTGTATACATTCCAGCGAAATGCAAACAACACTGCATTCCTTACTACAGACGGACAACCTATACAAGCCAACGGAAGGAATGCAGTTCCATTTCTGTTAAGCAACAATGACGCCAATATTACACCTACCTTCGGATTTATTGTTTCATTTTAAAGGAATGCTTTGCCAGCATCCTTACCATTTGTAAGACAACAGAAAGAATAATCAAGCCTACGCCATAATAAAAGCTGGCAGATAGATATTTATTTTCATCAAAAAAAATAAATGCCATGATAATGGCATAAACAGGTTCCAGATTCAGACTTAGATTCTGAGTAAATGCGGATACTTTTTTTAAAGAATCAAGCATCAGCTGCATCGCTACAATAGTACAAAGCCAGCTGAGCACCAGCAACCAACCCAAATCTGAGACTGTAGGAATAATAGATGTTTCAGGGAAGAAATATGCGTAAACAGGCATCAATAGGGTAAGTATCACCAGGCCTCCGGTCAACTCATATAACATCATTACGGTTGGTTCAGCATCTGCTACCTGTTTTTTATTTAAAACTGAAAACAGGGCTGCAAGAAATGCAGAAATAATTCCAACGACAATTCCTGTCTGATATCTTTCATCAAAATGAAAAATCAAATAAATACCCAATAAGCTCAGTAGGCCCAGCCCCAACTCGACCCACTGTAGTTTTTTGGTAACTAGTATTGGCTCTAGTAAAGCTGTAAATAAGCCTGTTGCTGAAAAACATACCAGTCCGATGGATACGTTGGAAAGTTTAATACTTCCATAGAAAGCTACCCAATGTAAAGCAATCAAAGTGCCGATGAGAAAATAATGTACCGCTTGTTTTTTGGGAATCCGTGTTGATTTATTAGTAAGGAAAAATAATACAGACAAACTCACAACAGTTATCATAATCCTATACCATACGAGCGTCATTTCATTCAATTGAATGAGTACCCCCAGTATCCCAGTAAACCCTGCAAGAAATACCGAAATATGTAATTTGATTAATGCTTGTTTCACGAAAAATATTAACTGGCTTTTACCCTTTTTCTATAGTTTTTAAACATGCTCTGCCATTGTATACTTATAACACCCAGTACTCCTTCCTTAATAATGCCCTTATTCATCTTGCTCACTCCAACTTTACGGTCTCTGAAAATAATGGGAACTTCTACTATGGTAAAACCCAGTTTCCATGCAGCAAATTTCATTTCAATCTGAAACGCATAGCCCACAAAAGAAATCATATCAAAATTGATGGCTTCCAGGACTTCTTTTTTATAACAGATAAATCCTGCTGTTGGGTCCTGAATGGGCATCCAAGTAAGCAACTTGGTGTATAATGCCCCCCCTCTTGAATATAGTTGCCTGTCTAATGGCCAGTTCTCTGTTTGCCCTCCTTTAACATATCGGCTACCAATTGCAAGATCTGCATTGCCTGTTTTACAGGCTGTATATAATCTCTCTAAATCATTTGGGTCATGCGAGAAATCGGCATCCATTTCAAAAATAAAAGCATAGTCTTTCTGAAGACACCACTTGAAGCCATGTATATACGCCGTTCCTAATCCTAATTTGCCTTTTCGCTCTTCCAGAAAAACCTGATTAGGATATTTTTGAATGGCATTTTTAACAATGTCAGCAGTTCCGTCCGGCGAACCATCGTCAATCACCAGAATATGAAAACCCTGATGCAATGCCATTACGGCATCAATCATGGAAGCTATATTGTCCTTCTCATTATAGGTTGGTATGATGACAATTTTCTCCGGCATTTATTTTTTAAGCAGGGTTCTGTTTAATATTTCTGTTAACTTCTGTTTAGTGTTCATGGCAAAGTCGCCTTTCATCATCCAGTCATAATACTGAGGCTCTTCTTTTAATACCTGAACAACGGGCTTACCCTTATGTTTGCCGAAATTAAATACTTCTACTCCATTCTCTTTTACAAATCTTCTTGCAAAGTCTACAATATCATCTTCCCCAGTAAACTTCACTATACTTTCTACCGTATTACCAATCTGAGGATATCGTTCAATCTGCGCCTCCAGTACCTCCCAGGTTGCAGTTGCATCTGCTTCCGCACTATGGGCATCTTCCAGCACTTTATTGCAATAAAATTTATACGCTGCCCCCAATGTTCTTTGTTCCATCATATGAAAGACTTTCTGAACATCAACCAGCTTTCTGCCATCTGCAGAAAAAGGAACTCCGGCTCTTAAAAATTCTTCTATCAGCATCGGGATATCAAAGCGATTGCTGTTATACCCTCCTAAATCACAATTTTCAATAAACTGCTTTACTTCATTGGCTACTTGTTTAAAGCTAGGCGCATCTTTTACCATTTCATCTGTTATACCATGAACATCTGAGGCTCCTGCGGGGATTGGTATCTGTGGATTAATCAGTTTACGCTTTACTTGTTTGGTTCCATCTGTCAAAATTTTCACAATGGCAATTTCAACAATTCGGTCAGTGCTAACATTTACACCGGTTGTTTCAAGATCAATAAAAGCGATAGGTCTGGTTAAATTTAATTTCATTGTAAAATTTCAGGATGATGTTGGTAAGATTTCTTCCGCCAACGAATTTATGTTTAATCCATCATAATTTCCACTACTCATGAACAGAATATTTGCATTCGCTCTGTTAATTTTCCGCAACCAATTCAGCAAATCTGTTTTATCATTTAACACAATCAATTCGTCATTCCCAAATCCCTCTTTCACTTTATCTGCCGGCAAATCGGGCATCTTTTTGATTTCCAATGCATGCTTTGCATAAAACACAACTGCTTCATCTACTTCATCTAATGCGCCCTTATATTCATTCATGAAATTTACATTCAGGCTGCTATAGGTATGTAACTCTAAAATCGCAATCAACTTTCTCTCCGGAAATTGCAGTCTTACGGCTTCTACTGTTGCTTTTACTTTACTGGGTGCGTGTGCAAAATCCCTGTAAATATTAGTGACATTGTTTTTGGCCAGCAACTCTAATCTTTTGGCTGCACCGGTAAAACTAGCAATTGCTTTCAAAAATGTTTCCGTAGAAATACCTAATTGCAAACAGGCATAATACGCAGCCATTGCATTTAGCAAATTATGGTTTCCAAAAACACCTAAGATACCTTTTACTCCATTGATTTCAAGTGTTGTAGTTCCGTTATTGATCTCATGTTTAGGAATTCCATAAGGTTGATATTGAATATCTGACCTTATGTGCTTCTCCACTAGCCCGGCCAACACAGCATCTGTTTCATTGTAAATTAATATTCCTCCCGGCTCTATCTTCTGAATAAATATTACAAACTGTTCCAGATAAAAATCAAATGTGGGAAATACATTGATATGATCCCAGGCAATTCCAGTAAGGATGGCTACATGTGGAAACAAAAAGTGGAATTTGGGTCTTTTCTCCAAAACACTGGCAGGGTATTCATCTCCCTCGCATACAATTACTGGGGCATTGGTTATTTGAACCGACTGTTCAAAACCGGCCAGTTTAGCTCCCACCAGATAATCAAAAGCCATCTGCTGTTCTTTCAGCACATGCATAATCATACTGGTTGTGGTTGTTTTTCCATGACTGCCACCCACAATAATCCGTTTTTTTTGAACAGACTCCTGATAAATATATTCAGGGAATGAATAAATAGGCAGTCCTAAATTCTTGGCTCTCAATAACTCAGGATTATCTGCCCTGGCATGCATTCCAAGAATAACTGCATCCAAATCAGGTGAAATATATTCGGAATTCCACCCAATTTCGATAGGTAAAATGCCCGCTTCTCTCAAATTACTAAGCGCAGGTTCAAAAATTTCATCATCTGAACCGGTTACCTGATAGCCTTTCTTTTTAAGTGCTATGGCCAGTTGATGCATTACGCTTCCCCCAATCGAAATAAAATGAACCTTCATGCGTTTATAGTTTAGTCTAAACAATTTAACAATATCAAAGACAAAAACAGGCAGCATATTCACCTGAATTGATATCTTTGTTCAGGTGCAAAATACATCTTCCAAGATAAAGCCCATCAGCATGAAAAAAATCAGCATCATCCTTCTTATTGCCATCAGCACAGCGCTGGTATTCAGTTCCTGTGCTTCTGTTAAGGGAAAAGGATGTCCAACTACCAATCCCCGCTATTTCAGAGGGTAATCTGCGCTGCTAGATTTAAATGAATTATTTTTGCAAAAAGATGCAACATGAATTGGATTCATTTAACAGATATAGTCGCAATTGATCAGATTATCAGAGATTCATTTGAAAAGCCGCAGGTCATTTTTAAACATAGCACGCGCTGTTCTATCAGTTCTATGGCACTAAACCGGCTGGAAAGAGAAGAAGCTCCGGCAAATGCCAATTTCTATTACCTAGATTTATTGAAGTACCGAAACATCTCTAACGAGTTAGCAGACAAATTCAATGTTTATCATGAGTCTCCTCAGATTCTGATTATCAGGAACGGGGAATGTGTGTACGACGAAAGCCATCAGGGCATTAATATGAGTGAAATTGAGGAGCAGGTAACAGCATAGCACTCAAACCTATTATCTATGAATATTACTGTTTTTGGTGCAACTGGTCAGGTGGGCAAAAGAATTGTACAAATGGCTTTAAACCAGGGGCACCAAGTTACCGCATTCGGAAGAAATGTTGAATCTCTAATAGACAGAGACCAAACGAATGAATTATTGACTGCACAAAAAGGGTATTTATTTAATGAAAAGGATGTTGCCAAAGCCATTGAGCATGCAGATGTAATCATATCTGTATTGGGTGGCGCGTCAGATGGCTCCGATAAAACAAGGAGTCTTGGCATCAAACATATTGTGGAACAGATGCAGAAAAAAGGAAAGAGAAGAATTGTGGCTTTAGGGGGATTAGGAGTGCTAAATAGTGAAGACAATACCCTGATATTACACGGAGAAGATTATCCGGAAGAGTATCTGGCTGTTGGCAATGAGCACTTGAAAGCTTTTGAAACTTTACTGGAGAGCAATCTGCATTGGACTTTCTTCTGTCCTGCCGATATTCAAGACAAAGAAGAAACAGGCATTTATATTACCAGCATCAACTACGCGCCTGAGCCCAATCATTTCAGAATAAATGCGGGCGACCTTGCATTGGAAATGCTAAAAGCCGCCACGCAATCTGAATATATTCAACAAAGAGTAGGAATCAGTAATTACTGAGCCAACTCCACTACCATCGCGCTGGCGCCACCACCACCGTTACAAATACCGGCTGCACCAATTTTACCGCCATGTTGCTTCAATACATTTATTAAAGTAACAATAATACGGGCGCCACTACAACCCAAAGGATGTCCAATGGAAACGGCGCCACCATGAACGTTTACTTTATCCGGAGACAAGTTCATTTTCTGTGTATTCGCAATACCTACTACAGAAAAGGCTTCATTCAATTCAACAAAATCAATATCGCTCATTTGCAATCCTGCTTTGGCAACAGCTTTGGGCACTGCCAATGAAGGAGTAGTTGTAAACCATTCTGGTGCCTGTTCAGCATCAGCATAAGCGCGAACAATTGCCAGAGGCTTAATGCCTAAAGCATCTGCTTTTTCTTTGCTCATTAATACCACAGCTGCTGCGCCGTCATTCATGGTACTTGCGTTGGCAGCCGTTACTGTTCCGTCTTTTACAAAAGCTGGCTTTAATCCTGCAATTTTATCAAACTTAACATTGTAGGGTTCTTCATCTTTAGCAAAAACAATTGGATCTCCTTTTTTATTAGGAATTTCTACTGGTATAATTTCGTCATTAAACCAGCCCTTCTCCCATGCACCCTGACTTCTTTTATAGCTTTCAATAGCAAATGCATCCTGGTCTTCTCTGCTGATATTGCACTCCTTGGCACACAATTCAGCAGCATTACCCATTGCATAATTATGATACACATCGGTTAATCCATCTTTGGCAAGTCCATCAATCATTTGCACATTACCGTATTTGTTACCCCAGCGCATAGTAGGACTGTAAAAAGGGACATTGCTCATGCTCTCCATTCCACCTGCTACTACAATATCTGAATCACCCAATAAAATAGATTGAACGCCTTGCGCAATGGCTTTCATACCACTTGCACAAACCTTATTTACTGTTGTTGCAATTACCGAATCCGGAAGGCCAGCAAATTTTGCAGCCTGTCTGGCAGGAGCCTGACCTGTATTAGCTTGTATTACACAGCCCATCAAAACTTCATTTACTTCACTGGCATCAATGCCTGCTTTAGACAAAGCCCCTTTAATGGCAAATCCACCTAATTGCGTAGCAGTAAAATCTTTCAAACTTCCACCGAAGCTTCCAATAGGTGTTCTTACTGCTGAAACAATATACACTGTTTTTGTAGACATATTCCTTGAATTTGAGTTGCAAAGTTAATCAAAATACTAACACGCGTTAGTGCAATTAGGATTCAATTAACTGAATGCCTGTCTGCGTAAAAGAAATCAGTTTCTGTTTGTATAAATTACCGGTGGTCATTTTAAATGCTTTCTTACTCATACCGAAGAAGTCATAGATATCGGTGGGATCAGACTTGTCGTTGTATGGAAGATATCCATTGTTTTCGCGAAGCAGCTGAAGAATTTTCTGTCCTTCATCTTCTACTTTGGAAAATCCAGGCTTCCCTAAAACAACATCTATTTTATTGTCGGGTCTGATGGTTTTAATAAAGCCTTTTACTTTATCACCTATTTCCAGCTTCTGAAAAACTTCATTGCCATGCAGGATACCAATATGCTTGTTATTGATGATCATAACATACCCTAACTCAGAAGTACGATAAACAAATAAATCAACCGGATCCATTTCTTTTACTGTGAGCTCATCATTGCTCATCAGGTTCTCAATCTTTTCTGTAGCGGCTACTCTACCGGTCATTTCGTCAATGTAGGGCATCACCAGGTAAGAGCCCCCCATGCGCATTCCAGAAATCTGTTTAGAAACAGGAACAAATAAATCTTTCATTAACCCCCAATCCAGAAAAGCGCCCTGTTTAGTAACAGAAACGACTTTCAGTTTGGCAATTTCACCCACTACCGCATTGGGTTCTTGTGTAGTAGCAATTAAACGGTTATCAGAGTCATGATAAACAAACACGCGCAATTCGTCACCAATTTTCAAGTCTTTAGGTGCAAATCGTTTTGGCAGCAATATGCCATCTGCACCATCGTCCAGGTAAAATCCAAAATCAACCTTACGGCTTACTTTTAATGTATTGTAATGACCAACTTGAATAGATTCCATATGGCTGAATTAAAATAATTCGGTTTGCGCTGTATCTGCAGGGGGTCTTATTTCCCACTCCATTTCTATGCTCTTATTAAAATCGGTTAGCTTGGCTCCAACTGCTTTCCACCCCATCACTTCTACCATTTTGGCCACTTTAAATTTGGCTTTGCGTACCTGCTGCCCCCTGCCGGTTTGCACTACCAGAATCGGTTCTGCCTCTGTGGTAACTGCTTCCAGTCGATTGTCCTTCCCTTCTTTAATAAAGGTAAATTGTGTTTTCAGTGTGCTGGTTTCAATTTTAAAACGCTTGATATTGTATTGCCCTTTTTCTGCATCAAGGTAAACAGCAGTAATTGTTTTATCGGGATTAAACTGTTCAATTAAAGCTACTTTTTCGGGTTCAAATCGTTGCGTAATCTCAGTATCGGTTAATTCATAGGAACCATCCTGATAAATCACGAGAATTCGTTCATCTTCAAATATGCCAAGATACTGACCTTTCTCTTCTGTATTGAGTCTACCAAACTTATCATCAAACCAGAGTTTTCTTCCGGCCAAGGTACTCTTGCCTGCTTCTTTCAGTTTAACGGTTTTCACAGGATACTTGGTCACCTGATTACCCATACTGCCCCTTCCCTTAATTTCCAGCTCTTCAAAATAGAAATCCAATTCCTTAATACGAGCAGTACAATTCGGACTCAGTATGATCTTCAACACTTCCGCTTCGCCATTTGGATTGGCAGACAAATAATGTACTTTGCTTTTTTCTGTTCCCTTGGTTAAATCGTATTCTTTATCTCGCGTAACCCCTGTAACATTAAATCGTTTTGCATAACTCACCCCAGACTTGCCATCCAGGTATATCATGTTGTAAGTAGTTCGCTCATCACTTTTTACGAATATGGCCGCATGAATAATGTCTTTCCCAATAAAGGTTTTATCGGAAACTTTAATCACTTTCATGATACCCGATTTGGTGAAAGCGATGATATCGTCGTAATCAGAACACTCACATAAAAATTCATCTTTCTTTAAACCAGTACCAATAAATCCTTCTGCCCTATTGATATACAATTTAGTATTGGCAATGGCAACATGCTTTACCTGAATGGTATCAAATTCTTTTATTTCTGTCTTTCTTTCCCTGCCCTTACCAAATTTCTTTAAAAGATTGTCGTAGTAGGCAATAGCAAAATCGGTCAGGTGTTCCAAATCGTGGTTAACCTGCTGAATATCTGCTTCAATATTTTTTATTTGATTGTTCAATTCATTGATATCGAGACGATAAATTCTTCTTACTGGTTTTTCAGTCAGCTTTAAAATATCTTCACGTTCAATCGGCCTTTTCAGTTTTTTCTTAAATGGTCCAAATCCTTTATCTATTGCAGCAATTACTTCTTCCCAGGTAGCATGTTTTTGTTCCAGTTCCTTGTAGATTTTCTCTTCAAAGAATATTTTTTCCAGAGAAGTATAGTGCCATTTGTCTTCTAATTCTGCTAGTTTAATTTCTAACTCCTTCTTTAGAAGTCCTTTGGTAAGATCAACAGAAGACTTGAGTAATTCCTGAACACCCATAAAGCGAGGCTTGTGCGCTTCAATTACACAGGCATTCGGAGAAATGCTCACTTCACAATCTGTGAATGCATACAAGGCATCTATGGTTATATCCGGAGAAATACCGGTTGCTAGATCAATATGAATTTCAACTTCTTTGGCGGTTACATCTGTAACTTTTTTAATCTTGATTTTCCCCTGTTCATTCGCTTTGGTAATGCTCTCCATTAACTGGGTAGTCGTTACGCCGTATGGCACATCCCTGATGACCAATGTTTTCTTATCCAGTTCTTCAATATGCGCTCTTACACGAACTTTACCACCGCGCTTGCCTTCATTGTAAGCAGAAACATCAATCATGCCCCCGGTCTGAAAATCCGGGTACAATTCAAATTTTCTTCCTTTTAAATGTTTGATAGCAGCATCTATCAGTTCACAGAAATTATGTGGCAATATCTTGGTAGATAAACCAACCGCAATACCATCTGCTCCCTGTGCAAGCAACAAAGGAAACTTCATCGGAAGATGAACCGGCTCGTTCTTTCTTCCATCATAACTTAGTTGCCATTCTGTTGTCTTTGCATTAAAAGCTACTTCCAGTGCAAATTTGGACAAACGGGCTTCTATATACCTGGAAGCTGCCGCTGAATCCCCTGTTCTTACATCACCCCAGTTACCCTGGGTCTCAATTAGCAAATCTTTTTGACCCAGATTGACTAAGGCATCCCCGATACTGGCATCACCGTGCGGATGATACTGCATGCTTTGTCCAATAATATTGGCGACTTTATTGAATCTTCCGTCGTCCATTTCTTTCATGGAATGAAGAATCCTTCTCTGCACCGGCTTCAATCCATCTTCCAATGCAGGCACTGCCCTCTCTAGTATTACATACGATGCATACTCAAGGAACCAGTTTTTATATTGTCCCTGAACCCCGGTTTCATTTTCAAAAACCCTTCTGTCTATTTTCTCTTTTGCCATGCTTTGTACTTAAACAACCAACTTAATTAAACTTATCCCTAGCAACAACTTCGAAGGCGCTATGCAGCTACAAGTTGCAGGGTAATTTCCTTCCAGCCCTTTGCCCAATCACCCTGAACAGTCAGCTTTCCTTCATTCGCAAGACATTTTAAACGCCATACCAAAAAAGCATCCCCTGTCTGAACGGGCATTTTACTTTGCGCACTAGAAATAATTTTTGTTAGTTTCTGTGCATCTTTTCCTATCTGAGCCAATAAATATTTATCAAAAAACTGAACTTCTTTACCTACAATTTTTTTACCCCCTTCTAAAAAACGCACCAATGCATTTTCTCGCATTGTTTTTTTCCACTCATCCGGGTCAACTTCAAATTCACTTAAGGTAATTGGTCTTGCCAGTTTTTTGGCCTTCATAAATTCCCTCGGCTGTATTTCATGTAAGTGTGTAGGATAAAATATATTTCCTTTCTCATTAAAGAATGGTAGATTATTCAAATACAAAACTTGAATTCGACCTGCAAAATTGGCTAACTGACTCATTAACCAGTAATAACCGCAAACATCGTGTGCATTTTGCCCCATCCATATCCATAATTCATGCGCATCATCTTCTTCCATTTGCTTCATCAATTGGTGTACTGTCATTTTATCATCTACCAGGTCCAGTTGATTTTCGTATGGTGAATTTTCCAGTACTTCTTTCCACCAATCTCTTCTTTGCTGATACCCTTCCGTAGCGTAAAGATCTTCAATGGGTCCTACAGCAAAATCATCTTTGATTTCCAACACTTCCCCCAGCAAACTTTCATCCAGTTCCATGGCTAACTGCAGTACTTTTACATTAGCCGCTTCAAATACAATATGAATCATCTATTCCTTTTTTTTAGTCAACTAAATCAAGTTCAACTCTTAAATTGTTAATAATGAACTCTTGTCTTTCCATGGTATTCTTACCCATATAATATTCCAGGAAGTCCTGTATATGATCTCCCTGTTCTAAAATTACCGGTTGCAGGCGCATATCCCTTCCGATGAAACGACCAAACTCTTCCGGAGAAATTTCACCCAATCCCTTGAATCGCGTAATCTCAGGCTTGTTCCCCAATTTCGCTGTTGCAGCCTGTTTTTCTGATTCATCATAACAATAGATGGTCTCCTGTTTATTTCTTACCCGGAACAAAGGTGTTTCTAAAATATAAACATGTCCCTTTTTAACCAGATCAGGGAAGAACTGCAGAAAGAAAGTCATTAGCAATAATCGTATATGCATCCCATCCACATCAGCATCGGTTGCAATCACGATATTGTTATAACGTAGCCCTTCCAATCCATCTTCAATATTCAAAGCATGTTGCAGTAGATTAAACTCCTCGTTTTGGTAAACCACTTTTTTGGTTTCGCCAAATGAATTCAGAGGCTTACCTCGCAAGCTAAATACTGCCTGCGTATCTACATTTCTGCTTTTAGTAATACTACCGCTGGCACTATCACCCTCAGTAATAAATATGGTCGTATCTTTTTGCAGTGCAATAAATGCTTCTTTATTCTTGGCAGGCAATTCATCATTTAGGTGCACCCTACAATCTCTCAGCTTTTTGTTATGCAGATTGGCTTTTTTAGCTCTTTCATTGGCCAACTTTTTAATACCAGCCAGTTCCTTTCTTTCCCTTTCATTCTGTTCAATCCTCTTTTTTAAAGCATCAGCAGTAGCCGGATTTCTATGCAGGAAATTATCTAGCTCTTTGGCTAAAAAATCCAACACAAAAGACTTCATACTTTGTCCGCCTTCAGATACATTCTGAGAGCCCAGCTTGGTCTTGGTCTGGCTTTCAAAAACAGGCTCCTGCACTCTTACAGAGACTGCAGCAACAATGCTGGTTCTGATATCTGAAGCATCGTAATCTTTTTTATAAAAATCCCTGACTACTTTTACATATGCTTCGCGAAATGCTTGTTGATGCGTTCCGCCCTGTGTAGTATATTGACCGTTTACAAAGGAAAAAATATCTTCCCCGTAATCGTTATTATGCGAAATGGCAATTTCAATATCATCTCCTTTTAAATGTATAATGGGATAACGTAATTCATCGGGATTGGTCTTTCGTTGTAATAAATCGAGCAATCCGTTTTTACTCACGTATTTTTTGCCATTGAAATGCATGGCAAGCCCAGCATTCAAATAACAGTAGTTCCATAACTGATTATCGAGGTACTCATGAATAAAATGGAAATTCCTGAATACAGAATCATCGGGAGTAAACTGAACCAGGGTTCCATTGGGCTCATCCGTTTTGGTTTCTTTGTGATCTTTAACCAGAACCCCTTTTTCAAATTCAGCCGTTTTGGCTTTTCCTTCTCGGAAAGAAGTAACCGAGAAATGACTGCTCAGGGCATTCACTGCTTTGGTACCTACTCCATTCAATCCCACACTCTTCTGAAATGCTTTGCTATCGTATTTGGCACCGGTATTAATTTTACTTACCACATCCACCACTTTGCCTAAAGGAATTCCGCGACCATAATCTCTTACTGTAACCATTTTACCTTCAATGGTCAATTCAACCTGCTTCCCATGTCCCATGGTGTATTCATCAATACAGTTGTCAATCACTTCCTTGATTAATACATATACCCCATCGTCTGCTGCAGAACCATCCCCTAATTTTCCAATATACATACCCGGACGAAGCCGAATATGCTCTTTCCAATCCAGCGACCGGATGCTATCCTCGTCATATTTTACCAAATTCTTATCTTCTGCCATAAATCCTATTTAAGTCGAATATTGCTAACGGCAAATCTAAGTCCCTCAAATCGCAGCCCAAGTTTTATTATCTACAAAAGCGCTTTTTATGTGGATAAATCGTTCTTTTTCGTGGATTTTATACCTCAAATCCTACCTTTATATTAATGAAGAGCCCTTTCAAGCCCCAGACAGATCTGGCTATAATGGCCGACTATGCAGCCAGACACCAAGAGGAAAACGATCGTTTCAGTGCATTTATCAAAGAATACAAGGATGAGGAAATTGATGCCAAGGTTCAGGAATTGGACGCTTTAATTAGTCCAACTATCTCCTGCACAGACTGTGGCAATTGTTGCAAAAGTTTAATGGTTTGCCTGAATGAGGGCGAAGCAGACCGATTATCCGGACACTTGAACATGACAAGATCCAACTTTGATGAAACCTATTTAGAAAAAGGTAGTAACGGACTCATGATCATGAATCGAATGCCCTGCCCTTTTCTTGCCAATAACAAATGTTCTGTTTACGAATATCGTTTTGAAGGGTGTAAAGAATTTCCAGCCTTGCATATGCCCCATTTCAAGCGAAGAATTTTTACCACTTTTATGCACTATGACCGTTGTCCCATCATATTCAATGTGGTGGAAGCGCTGAAAGAAGAAATGCACTTTACCAAAGACCAGTAACGCTATAGATATGTCTGTATTATTTGGAATTGATTATCTGTTGCAATCAGCTGCCATTGAGTGGAAGCACAGTAAAATTGGGTTGGTAACCAATGAAGCAGCTACAACACATGCCATAGAGCCTTCCAGACTGGTTTTGCAACAAGCCGGCTTTACCATTCGCAAACTTTTTTCTCCTGAACACGGACTAAGTGCAAAAGGCGCAGACGGTGCACCCATGCACAATGGTGTAGATGAATTAACCGACTTACCCATTATCAGTTTGTATGGACAAAAATTAGCTCCGGACCAAACAGATATGGAAGATCTGGATTGTCTGGTATTTGATGTACCCGATGCCGGTGTTCGTTTTTATACCTATTTGTGGACACTAAGTTATTTACTGGAAGCCTGTGCCAAATACCAGAAACCCCTGATAATTCTGGATCGGCCCAACCCCATATCCGGTTTAGCCGATGTACAGGAAGGTCCTTTTCTGGAGGAATCTTGTGCCTCTTTTATCGGCAGATGGAATATTCCATTACGGCATAGTTGTACTTTAGGAGAACTGGCATTGTATTTCAATGAAATCAGAGGGATTAAAGCCGACCTTACAGTAATACCCTGCCAGCACTGGAAAAGGTCTATGTTTCAAACCGATTGGGGTATACCCTTTGTGGCCACTTCTCCTGCGATACAAACGGCTGAATCTTTGATGTTGTATCCTGGGCTTTGTTTACTAGAAGCAACCAATCTTTCTGAAGGCAGGTCTACCGATTTTTCTTTTGAAGTAGTGGGTGCTCCCTGGTTGCAGCATGATAAACTGGCAAGACAAATTAATCAATTATTCGGGGAAGAACTGGAAGCTAAACCTGTTCATTTTATTCCACAGGATGCAAAATTCGCGGGTGAACAATGCAACGGCGTTCATTTCAAAGTAATTTATCCGGATACTTTCAAGCCTGTATTCTTTGGTCTTGTTTTAATCAGGATGATTAAAGACATGCACCCGGATCATTTTGCCTGGGCTGGATATAAAACCTACGTAAATCCTGACGGAATACATCATTTAGACAAACTCACCGGAATAGCCAATGCAGAAAAACTATACGAATTATCTATGCCGGCATTTCTGCAGCAATGTACAAAAATAACCAATCCGCTAGGGTGGAACAAAGCCATTCAACCCTACCTGCTTTATTGATAGATCCGGATTTAATCTTCCTGTTTCAACAAACCCCGAATGACTACACTGGCAGCCATACAACCGAATATTGCAGGCATATAGGATATGGTACCAATAATTGATTTTTTGGGATAGGCTTTTTCTGTCTCAATAATGCGCGACTGATCCACTCTCTCGGCACTAAATACCACAGTGACTCCTTTATAAATGCCAAAACTGTGTAATTTTTTGCGAACATAGCTAGCCAGATTACACTGATAGGTTTTAGATATATCGGTAATCACCACTTGAGACGGATCTACTTTTCCTCCTGCACCAAGAGAGCTTACCATCGGTATTTTTCTGTCCAGGCAAGCTTTTATAAAAAACACTTTGGGCGACAATGTATCAATACAGTCAACGGCAAAATCATACTTTGCTTCATCCAGTAACTGATGTGTAATTTCATCTTTAATGTAAATGGACTTTACAATTAATTCTATTTCCGGATTAATATCTTTCAATCGCGCTGCCATTACTTCAGACTTTAGTTTTCCTGCAGTAGAATGCAATGCCGGAATTTGTCGGTTGGTATTGCTAAGGTCAACTGTATCTGCGTCTACAATAGTCATTTTACCTACACCTGCTCTAGCAATCATTTCCGCACATATGCCACCTACACCGCCCAAGCCAACCACTAGAACATGTTTTTTTTGTAAGGTTTCAATTGGCTCGTCTCCCAGTAGCAACTGGGTTCTGCTCATCCAATAAGGAATCATCTGGTCTGTATTTATATTGAGAATAAATTAAATTATCTTGTTACCAATTACGCGATCCCTTGTTTTTGTACCTGCGTAATTTAACAAGCGCAAAAATGAACTTATGACTTCATATTTAAAAATATTTTTACTCGCGACATTAACAATGCCCCTGACAAGTATCTCCGCACAAAACACTGCTTCCATTAACATATTGAGCCAAGGAAATAAAACAAGTATCCGTGGATTAAGCGTGGTGTCAGACAAAATTATTTGGGTCAGTGGAAGCAACGGCATGGTGGGCAAATCAACCGACGGAGGAATAAACATTCAATGGATGCAGGTTCCCGGTTTTGAAAAAAGGGATTTCAGAGACATAGAAGCCTATAGCGACAAGGTTGCGATTATTATGGCCATTGCCGAACCAGCAATGATACTTAAAACAAAAGATGGTGGCAACAATTGGTACACCGTTTTTACAGACAGTACCAAGGGCATGTTTTTAGATGCTATGCATGCATATGGAAAAACCATTCAGGTTGTGGGTGATCCAATAAATGGAAAAGCATTTTTTGCTTTAAGCAATAATGAAGGGGAAGGCTGGCATGCTCATTTGAAAGATGGAATTCCATTACAGGAAGGGGAAGCATTTTTTGCATCTAGTGGCAGTAATCTGCAAATTGTTTCTTCAGAAAATCAATTTAAATCAGGAACCTGGATGGTTACGGGAGGAAAAGCTTCCAGAATCATCAATGTCAGAGATCAGCGGGATAGCTATGCACTGCCGCTTTTGCAGGGGAAAGAATCAACCGGGGCTAATTCTATAGATATTAGTCCTTCTGGTAAATTTGCATTTATTGTAGGTGGAGATTTTGCCAGAGACACCATAAGAGAAGGCAATGCAGTAAAAGTTGTGTTCGGCAAAAGCATCAGTTTTACCAAACCTATAACGCCTCCACATGGTTACCGGTCAAGCGTAGTTTACCTGAATGAAAATACGTTAATCAGCTGTGGCACTTCGGGTGTAGATATTTCCCGTGATGGTGGCATGAACTGGGACAATATTAGTAAGCTGGGCTTTCATGTGGTGCAAAAAGCCAAAAAAGGGAATGCTGTTTTCTTAGCAGGTGGTGGCGGCAGAATTGCCAGACTACTTTTTGAGTAATTCCTGAAACTTCTCAACCATTTTAAATGTTGCCGGACAGTAGTCTATATTCTGTTGGTGCACGTGAATATATTCCACCATTTTTTTCTTTTTCAGATGCGGGAAACCTGAACAGTCGTCCGGTCTTACTTCATAAATACTGCACATATTATTGGTCAGATTCAGAAACTGGCAGGGTTGTTTTTTATTCATCCAGTCTCCATCTTCCTCATCAAAGTATAACCATTTTTCCTTGAACTCTGCAACAGACATTTCAAGGTGTGCTGCAATTCTTTTGAGATCTTTTGCATTGAATGTTGGGCTCATCGATTTACAGCAATTGGCACAGCTAAGGCAATCTACTTCCTTCCAAACTTCCGCTTCTACTTTTTCTGCCATTTTATCCAAACCCTTAGGAGGATTCTTTTCAATCTTACCCAAAAACTTCTTCATGCTTTTGGCGTTGTGACGTACTTTCTGCTTAAAGGATCTAAGATTAACTAACATACCAATGGAACTTTTACTTGAGTCTGTAAGCGAATATAATGATATAGCTGTTATCTTTATCATTCATGTGGACAGCGTATAAAAAAGGATTCAAAGCTTATCTGCAACTGGAGAAATCACTTAGTGAACACTCCGTAGAAGCCTACCTGCATGACATTGAAATGCTAACCAGTTTCTTATCTACTTTAGAACAACAAAAAGCCCCATCAGATATTGTTTTAAAAGACCTACAGGCATTTATTCAGTGGATTAACCAACTGGGTATGACAGCCAGCTCTCAATCCAGAATCATATCAGGCATAAGAAGCTTTTTTAAATACTGCATCATAGAACAGATTTGTACCAGCGATCCTTCTGTGTTACTTACTGTTCCTAAAGCAAAAAGAAAATTGCCCGACACTTTGCACTTCAATGAAATTGAAAGCATCATTCAACAGATTAATTTAAGTACGCCTGAAGGAACCAGAAATAAAGCAATTCTGGAAACCATGTACAGTTGTGGCTTAAGGGTTAGCGAAGTGGTCGGATTAAAAATATCAGGACTCTACCTAGATGTAGAATTCATTAAAGTTATCGGAAAGGGAAACAAAGAAAGATTAATACCCATTGGGAGCTCTGCTATAAAATGTATTAAGATATACAAGGACCAGGTAAGGGTGCATCAGCCCATTCAACCCGGCTTTGAAGATTACCTTTTTTTGAACAACAGAGGCAAGGGACTGTCGAGAGTAATGATTTTTTACATCATTAAAGATCTTGCACTGAAAGCAGGTATTACCAAAAGTATTTCGCCACATACTTTTCGTCATTCTTTTGCTACTCATTTGGTAGAAGGTGGTGCAGACTTAAGAGCAGTGCAGGAAATGCTGGGACATGAAAGTATTACCACAACTGAAATTTACACCCATCTCGACAATAACTATTTAAGGGACACACTTCAACGTTTTCATCCGGGGTTTAAATAATCATTTTGTTAAATCGCTAAACATTCCTCCGATTTTTCTAAAAAAATTGCGGCATTTGAAGGGGAAGAACTAAGTTTGACGTTCAAACATTTAATGATATGAAAAAGACTTTACTTGCAGCTGCCTTATTGAGCAGCGTAATGGGTTTTGCACAAATAAGAATGCCCCAGCCTAGTACTACACAAAAAATCTCTCAGGATTTTGGCATGGGCAAAATTGAATTAACCTATTCCCGTCCTAACATTAAGGGAAGAGCCATGTTAAAAGAAAATTCAGAGTTGGCTCCATTGAACCAATTATGGAGAACCGGTGCCAATGCTGCTACCAGAATTCATTTTTCCGATAAAGTAACAATGGGTGGAACTACCTTAGATACCGGAGCTTACGTACTATATACCGTTCCGGGAGTAGACTACTGGGAAGTTGTGGTAAACAAAGGTTTGAATAACTGGGGAACAGATGGTTACAAGCAAAGTGAAGACGTAGTTCGTTTTAAAGTTAAAGCAGCTAAAACCAACAGCAGTACTGAAACTTTCACTTTCCAATTTGCAAACGTAGAAGCAGAAAGCATTGACCTACAGTTAAGCTGGGGAAAGGTTGCAGTTAGCATTCCTATCAGCACAAATGTAAAAGACAGATTACGTGCACAAGTGGAATCAGCATTAGGTGCAGAAAAAGTAAACCCGAATGTTTACCAGGCTGCAGCTAATTTCTACTATGAGTGGGATAAAAATTATGCAAAAGCATTGCAGAATGTAAACAAAGCCACTGAAGCCAATCCAAAGGCTTTCTGGTTGTTCTTATTAACTGCAAAGATTCAGAAAGACATGGGTCAGAAAGCTGATGCCAAGGCAAGTGCTGAAAAATGTATCAGCATTGCAACTGAAGCAAAGAATGCAGACTATGTGAGAATGGCTAAAGAACTCATTAGCAAATTATAAAAGATGGCATGGGTTTGTTTTTGAACCCATTTCATAGAAAACAATACATTTGATAAATAAAAAACCAGGTCAATTGACCTGGTTTTTTTATGCGGTTATCTTATAAGTTATGAGACTGTTTTCCAATGAATAGCTTATTCAATCAACTACAACTATGAAACCTGTTTCTCTGCCATATCAGGAATTACTTCCACTTTATAGGCACCTGCATCTAACTTGGCTTTTGTTTCACTAAATGCTTTCAGCGTTTCATCAATATCAGCATCTGTATGCGCTGCAGAAGGAATCAAACGGAAGATGATATGCCCCTTAGGTATAACTGGATACACAACAATAGAAGCAAATATGCCGTAATTCTCTCTCAAGTCCATCACCATAGCAGTAGCTTCTTCTACCCCACCCTTCATATAAACAGGAGTAACAGGTGAATTGGTATTGCCAATATCAAATCCTTTTGCTTTCAATCCATTCTGCAGTTTCAACGCATTGCTCCAAAGTTTCTCTTTTAACTCTGGCATGGTACGCAACATTTCCAACCTTTTTAAATTACCAATTACGATTGGCATAGGTAAGCTCTTGGCAAAAATCTGGCTACGGATATTGTACCTAATAAAATCTATAATGGCTTTATCACCTGCAAGAAATGCACCAATGGATGCCATACTTTTTGCAAAAGTAGAAAAGTATAAATCAATGGCATCCTGACATCCCTGTTCTTCTCCGGCACCAGCACCTGTTTTACCAAGGGTACCAAATCCATGCGCATCATCTACCAATAAACGGAATTGGTATTTGGATTTCAAGGCAGCAATTTCTTTTAGTTTACCCTGATCCCCTGCCATACCAAAAACACCTTCCGTAATCACCAGAATTCCTCCGGCTTTTTGCTTTTCAATTAATTGAGTAGCTCTTACCAGTTGCTTTTCACAATCCTCTACATCATTGTGTTTAAATACATAACGATGCCCTGGATGCAATCTTAATCCATCAATAATACAAGCATGGCTTTCTGCATCATAAACGATTACATCGTGTCTACCACAAACTGCATCAATGGCACTCATGATACCCTGATAACCAAAGTTCATCAAAATAGCATCTTCTTTGTGCTCAAATGCTGCCAGTTCTCTTTCCAGCTGCTCGTGGTAATTGGAATTTCCACTCATCATTCTTGCCCCCATTGGATACGCCAACCCAAATTCCTTTGCTGCTTCAGCATCCACTTTTCTGATCTCTGGATGATTGGCAAGGCCCAGGTAATTGTTCAGACTCCATACAATCATTTCCTTACCTCTGAACTTCATTCGGCTATTGATATCACCTTCCAGTTTTGGAAAAGCGAAATAACCATGTGCACGCTCGCGGTGTTGACCTAAAGGACCGGCATTTTTCAATAATTTCTCAAAAATATCTGCCATAAATAATGGGGATTTGTTAGATTAAATTTTTTGCAAATTTAATAAATTAGGACCAAAGCACAAGGCTTATTGTAGCACAAGCAGTATCTTGCTCCTCTTTAGAACAAAAAACAAAAGACCTTGAATTACTCAATATTACACAAGCGATTTCTCAAGACATTCGGTCTTGCTTTGCTTATTCAGTCCGGAGCTGTAGCACAGAAAAACAATCCTGCAGTACAAACAGAAAAAGCCCCCAAGTTGGTGGTGGGTATTGTAGTTGATCAAATGCGTTGGGATTATCTGGAGCGTTTTGCCCCCCTGTTTAAATCGAACGGAGGATTTAAGCGAATGATGAATCAAGGATTCAGCAACGACAACTGTCAGATTGGGTACACCCCTTCTGTAACAGCCTGTGGACATACAGGAATTTATACAGGAACCGTGCCGGCTGTTCATGGAATAACCGGTAATTCCTGGTATGACAGTCAATTAAAAAGAGCTGTTTATTGCAGTGAAGATAGAACAGTTGAGGGTGTAGGCGCAAAAGGTGCCAGTGACGGTAGAATGAGTCCAAGGAATATGCTTACTACCAGCATAGCAGATGAATTGAGAATGGCCACCAATTTTAAAAGTAAAGTTATTGGGGTAGCTATTAAAGATCGTGGCGCCATATTACCTGCCGGTCATAGTGCAAACGGGGCTTACTGGTTCGACGCAAAATCGGGTAATTTCATCACCAGTACTTATTATTATAATGAATTACCAGCATGGGTTATTTCATTCAATAACAGACAGGTTCCTGATTCACTCAGCAAATTAGGTTGGAATAAATCACTGGCCGATCAGCAATACCTGCAATATGCCACTGCTGATGAAAAAAATTATGAATCCAAGCCATTTGGCGCCAATCAAGTGAAAATGCCTTATGACCTAAGCAGAAAGGAAAATGAAGGATTTTCAAAAGTGGTTGGCTCTCATTGGGGCAATACACTTACTGCAGAAATGGCTAAAGCCGCCGTTATAGCAGAAGAACTAGGAAAGGATGCCATCACCGATATGCTGGCAGTTAGCTTTTCTTCTCCGGATTATGTAGGTCACAGTTTTGGTCCTAATTCCTGGGAAATCGTTGACAATTATATTAAGCTTGATGAAGAGCTTGGCAAAATGTTCGACTTCCTGGATGCAACTGTTGGTAAAGGAAAATATACTGCCTTTTTAAGTGCCGACCATGCAGTAGCACACGTTCCGGGTTTTATGAAAGAGAACAAACTACCTGGTGGCACGCTGGACGACAAAGCTGCAATGGATGAGATGAATAAAGCCATCAAAACCAAATTTGGTATTGACAAAGCGGTTGTTAGTCTTTTTAATTATCAGGTACACTTCAACAGGGATTTACTGGATAGTGTTAATGCAGATAAAAAAGCCCTTAATCAGTTCATGGTAAATTATCTGATGAAGAAGGATTATATTCTAAATGCCTTCCCAACCAGTGAAATTTTAACCAGCCCTATGCCTCAGTACATGAGAGAGAAAATGGCCAATGGGTTTTTATATAACCGAAGTGGAGATATACAGATGGTCTTAAAATCCGGATACATTGATGGTGGAGCAACTGGTACTACCCATGGTTTATGGTATTCATACGATGCTCATATTCCTTTATTATGGTATGGCTTTGGCATTAAACAGGGAAGATCTAGTAAAAGAGTATATATGCATGATATAGCTTCTACTGTAGCTGCTCTTTTAAAAATTCAGGAACCTAGTGGCAATATTGGCCAACCAATAGAAGAAGTATTAAAATAGAAAAATATTCGTAATAGTTTTAATATTATTATAAAGTGATATAGAGGAGGTTGTATCTTGCGATACAACCTTTTTTTATGAAGAAAATTAGTATGATTAGCAGATTCATTTTACTGATCTGCATGACTGCTGTGTTTACCGCCAATGCACAGCTGAATTTGTCAGAAAAAATTCCGGTGGATCCGAAAGTTAAAATTGGTAAGTTATCCAACGGGCTTACCTATTACATTCGACAGAATGCCAAACCTGAGAAAAAAGTAGAACTTAGATTGGTTGTTAACGCCGGCTCCATTTTGGAAGATAATGACCAGCAGGGTCTTGCACACTTTACAGAACATATGGCGTTTAACGGAACCAAAAACTTTAAAAAGAATGAGTTGGTTAGTTTCCTTCAAAGTATTGGTGTTGATTTTGGTGCTGATTTAAATGCCTATACAGGTTTTGATGAAACAGTTTATATACTACCTATCCCTTTAAGTGACCCTAACAATTTTACAAAGGGATTACAGATTCTACAAGACTGGGCAGGAGGTGTGAGTTTTGAAGGAAAGCAGATTGATGATGAAAGAGGCATCATTCTGGAAGAGAGCAGATTGGGTAAAGGTGCTGAAGACAGAATGTTCCGAAAAATATATCCAAAACAATATGCCGGATCTAAATATGCTCAGCGTTTACCAATTGGGAAAGACAGCCTGTTAAAAACCTTTAAACACAGCGCTATAAAGCGCTTTTATGCAGATTGGTATCGCCCCAATTTAATGGCGGTAATGGTTGTAGGAGACATTGAAATAGCCGCTACAGAAAAATTAATTCAACAATATTTTGGGGGATTAAAAAACCCTGCTAATCCAAGACCCCGTACTTATGCAACCGTACCTGCAAGAACCCAGCATGATGGAATAGTAGTAACAGATAAAGAAGCCACCAATTTTACTGTGGAGTTGAATTATGCTACTGTAAAAACACAAGCTGAGCAAACCATTGAAGATTACAGAAGAAACAGCATCATCAAATCTTTATTCACCAGTATGTTGAATCAGCGGATGAATGAACTAGCGCAAAGCAGCAATCCTCCATTCAGTTTTGCAGGAGGTAATTTTGGCTCATATGCAAGAGGACATGAGGCCTTTAATGCCTTTGCCGTTCCTGGCCCAAAAGGTCCTGATACTGCCCTAATGGCTATGCTAACGGAGATTGAAAGAATTAAAAAATTTGGCTTTACCCAATCTGAAATGGAAAGAGCCAAAAAACAACAAATGGCAAGTATTGAAAGGTCTTACAATAACAGAGACAAAACAGAATCCAGTGTACTGGTTGAAGAATATATCAGAAACTTTTTACAACAGGAGCCTATTCCCGGAATTGAAACAGAATTCAAATACAAGAATACCCTGATGCCTGGTGTTCAATTGGCTGAAGTAAATGCACTGGCCAATGAATTAAAGAAAAACGAAAAAATATTTGTTTCCGTGCAGGGGCCGGAGAAAAGCAATTTTGCATTGCCCAATAAAGAAAAGTTACTGGCTTCCATTCAAACAGCTGCAAATAGCCCATTAAAAGCATATGTAGAAAAAGCCTTAGCTGCTTCCTTATTAGAAAAAATGCCGGCTGCAGGACAATTGGTTGGTGAAAAAAAGAATGATGCACTGGGTATTTCTGAGTTAACCTATAGCAACGGAACCCGGGTAATTATAAAAAATACCAATTTCAAACAGGACGAAATTATTCTGACCGGGTTCAAAAAAGGGGGAATAAATGGATATGGCCTTGCAGATAAATTCAGTGCAGCCTATGCTACTGCTGCTGTACAGCAAATGGGAATAGGAGCTTTCAGTCCGATTGATTTACGGAAATTCCTTTCTGGCAAAATTGCCAATGCTAACGTAGGACTAAATGCTTTAAGCACAAGGGTAAGCGGAAACAGCAGTATCAAAGACATGGAAACCATGTTCCAGTTAATGTACCTGAACTTTACTCAAATCAGAAAAGACGAAAGTTTATTCAATAGCTGGAAAGAAAAAACAAAATCTCAGATTCAGTTTTTACTATCAGACCCAACAACCGCATTCATCGACAGCGTTTATAAAATCATGTATGGCGGAAACCCATTGGCCCCTTCCGTTGTACCAACAGCTTCCGATTTTGATCAGATTAACTTGAATAGAGCAATTGAAATTTATAAGGAACAGACGCATGATGCAAGTGACTATACATTCATTATGGTAGGCAATGTAGATTTGAATACAGTAAAACCATTACTGGCAACCTATATTGGAGGCTTACCTTCCAAAGGCGGAAAGGGAGCATTTAAAGACAATGGCGTACGGATTCTTCCCGGCCAGAAAGAATTAAAATTCTTTAAAGGCAAGGAGCCGAAGAGTTTTATATTTAATGTTTACTCAGGCACTATAGCTTATTCAGAATCACTGGCTTTACATACAGAAATGCTTTCTGAAATCCTGAATATAAAAATCATAGAAGAGTTAAGAGAAAAAATCGGCGGTATCTATGGAGGAGGCATCAATGGTTCTTTATCTAAATATCCATACGAAGGCTATACGATGGCGTTACAATTGCCCTGTGGTCCCGAGAATGTAGACAAATTAACAGCAGCTGCGAATGCAGAAATAGAAAAGATAAAACAGCAGGGACCAGAGCAGAAAGACCTGGATAAAGTAAAGAAATCGCTATTGGAAAAGTATGCAGTAAATATCAAAGATAACCGCTACTGGAGCAACTTACTACAGGGGATTTACTTTTCGGAGAATGACCCTGAAAGAATTTTGAATTATCCTAAAATTATAAATGAAGTTAGCATAGAAGACATTCGTAAAGCGGCTGGTCTGGTATTGAACAACAGCAATATTATTCATGCTGTGTTATATCCGGAGAAGTAACTTTACCAAATGAATAAGCTGGTAAAAAAAGCAGGAAAACAATTCTTTCGTTTTATAGGCGCAAGTCCTTTACTAAACGAATTGCATTTCCGCATCCAGCAATTCAGCCATTTTTTGGGTAATCGTCAATTTCAGAAAAAACAAAAGCGCTTTGTCTTTCCAACAGACAGAGCGCTTTTTAATACCTTCCAACTCAACTATCAACGGTATTACGAAGATGGATTACTGGCTGCAAAAGAACTCTTAGAATGGAGTCAGATTCAATACACAGAAAACCCAGTTATCCTTGACTGGGGTACAGGCACTGGCAGAATCATACGCCATGTTCCAACACTTCTTCCCATTGCGGTATGCTACGGTACAGATTTGGACGCATTTGGAATTAACTGGTGTAAAAAATACATAGACAGGGTTTATTTTGACTGTATTACAAATGAATACCTTCCCTATCCCTCTCAGTATTTCAATGTAGTTTGGGGGATTTCCGTATGCACACATATTCCTTCCGAAGAAACAGTTCATTGGTTATCAGAGTTGCAAAGAATAATGAAAGACAATGCTATAGCCATTATTACAACGCACGGCAGTAATTATTATCATCAGTTAAATGCATCCCAAATGGGTCAATTAAAAGCAGCAGGGGCCTTCACAACGGATTACAAAGAAAAAGGGCATCGTTTAATGACTACTTATCATGATGCTGAATCATTCAATGCTATACTTAGGAATAAATTCGAAATAGTACAATATTGGGAAGGTAAAACCCATCCCGAAAAAATGGGTGGGCAAGATTGCTGGATCATAAAAAAAGTTCCGGCCGCCTGAGCAACCGGAACTTTTCAGATAAATTTATTTCAAGAACTCATCAACAATGATGCATTTGTTTTGCATCATTCTAACATGCTTTCTTATTTCGCAGCCTTCTGAATTTCAGACAAGCTAGCAACATATAAGCTTCTGCCATGTGTACCCAATACAATTTCATTGTCTCTTGGATGAATAGCAATATCGTGAACCGGAATGCTGTAAGGCAATCCTTTATTCCACATTACAGAACTGTTCCCTCCATTCAGACTAACGTATAAACCGCCATCAGTTCCAATATAAAGAATGTTCTCGTTCATAGGATCTTCTCTCAACACATTCACAGATTCATAAGGCAGGTCTTTGGCAATCTGCTTCCAGGTAGCTCCGTAATCATCACTAACATATACCAATGCATTGAAATAATCATTTCTATATCCGTTTAAAGTAACATACACACGGCTCTCTTTAAACTTACTTGCTACTACCCTGCTCACATATAATCCCTTTGGTAATTTTCCGTTGATATTGGTCCAGCTGTATCCACCATCTTTGGTAACGTGAACCAATCCATCATCAGAACCAGTATAAATCAATCCAAAACGGACAGGGCTTTCACTGATGGTAGAAAGCGTGCCAAACGGAACATCTCCCTGTTGAGGATTCGTAGTTAAATCACCACTCATCGCCATCATATTCTCTCCCTTATTAAATGAACGGTGAAACTTATTGCTTCCGAAATAAAATACATCCTGGTTATGTCTGCTCAAAACAATGGGAGACTGCCAGTTAAAGCGTAGTGAAGATTCGCCTAAAGCACGATTGGGTTTAACCATGGTACCTCTAGGGCCTCTTTCTCCGGTAGCAGGCGCTCCAATAACCTGACGATTGTAGTTACCAAACTGAGAACCACTGTAAACTGTGCGGTTATCTCTCCAGTCAACCTGTACCTGCATACCATCTCCGCCATTGATGCTTTTATAAGCATAGTTACCTGATCCATGCCAACCAATATTCTCAACATTCTTACTGGAGCCATACCAGGTACCATTGTCCTGTAAACCACCATACACATTGTAAGGTACAGCCATGTCCACTTCAATTGCATAGAACTGACCAACAGAAGGTGAATTCAGTTTAGACCAGTTTTTACCGTAGTCATAACTCATATTTAATCCACCATCATTACCATTGATTACATGACCATCCTTAGTAGCACTAAACCAGAAAGCATGGTGATCAGAGTGAACAGATGGTCCATCAATGGAAGCAAACTTCTTACCACCATCGGTACTCATCAATAAATCTACCCCGGTTAATGCCACTTTATTCTCATCTACTGGACTCACGAATACTTTACCAAAATAGTATCCATAAGAACTATAAATATTAATTGGTTCATTGTGGGTTTTCTTCCATGTTTTACCTCCATCATCACTTCTGTATAATTCACAGCCCTTCACAGCTGCAGCTGTAATAGCCGCATTGGCATCATAGAAGTAATCCCAAATAACATTCGGGCTGTATTTACCATTTGCTACTGCTTCTTTAATGGAAGCAGCAGTATATTCTGCAGGCAAACGGTATCTTGGACCACGGATAAAACTGTTCAGCTTCTTCTCATCCAATGCTGCAAACTGCTCTTTGGTAATCCCCTGAAAAGTATTTAATGTATACGCCCCCGTATCTGTAGTTACAGCGTTGTTGGTACGGTTGGTAGCTGGTCTCAATTCATTGTTGTCTACAACAGCATACACAATATTGGGGTTCTTGGGATAAATGGCTAAGCCAATTCTACCTACGCCATCACCGGTAGGAAAACCTGCACCTTCTACAGAAACCTTTTGCCAGGTTTCACCACCATCGGTACTTTTAAAAATCCCCCCAGACTTTCCGCTTTCCTCAAAATTCCAGGCTTTACGGGTACGGTACCACATACCTGCATACAATTCATTCGGATTCGAAGGATTGATATCCAGATCAACAGCTCCTGTATTTTCATCAACAAATAAGGTCTGCTTCCAAGTTTTACCTCCATCTGTGGTTTTGTAAATGCCTCTTTCTTTATTGGGAGAGTACAAATGTCCCAAAACAGCCACCCAGGCAGTGTTTGGATCGGTACTATGCAATTTAATTTCTCCAATATGGTGACTCTCCGGTAATCCTAACCAAGTCCAAGTTTTACCATTGTCAGCTGATTTATACACGCCTAATCCTGCATAAGTAGAACGGCTGCTGTTTACTTCACCGGTACCAACCCAAATTTCACGGGTTTTCCAGTTTACGGCAATATCTCCAATGCCAATTATATCTTCTGAATCAAAAATGGGCGTAAAACTCATCCCATTATTGGTTGTTTGCCACAAACCACCTGTAGCATAAGCTACATAGAATTCGGTAGGATCGGCAGGATTCACATCCATGTCTACTACTCTTCCACTTTGAACAGTTGGCCCAATATTCCTGAAAGCAGTTTTATTGGCCGGGGATTCAGTACTCAGCTGCTTTCTGATTTCAATACTCTTCAGTCTTTCGCTTGCTGGAGTAGGTTTAACCTGCGCCTGCGCAAAAAATGAAGAAATCATTAACAGCGATAAAAATGTTTTTCTCATATCGGCTTAGTATTTTCGAATCCCAATGTAAGTAATATGAGATTTCTATTGCTACCGCTGTTCATTTTTTCGGTGAATGTCAATTTTGCACAGTGCAAAACCTATCAATTATCCGCTAAAGGAGATACCCTGAATTGTACCGATTACAAGGGAATGAAACAAGGTAAATGGATTGTATCTGCTCCCAAACTAAGAGGAACTCCTGCAACCGAATCAGAAGGTGTTTTCATTAACGATAAAAAAGAAGGTGTCTGGAGAACTTTCAATTTAATGGGCGATCTGTTGGCTCAGGAAAACTATCGGTGGGGAAACCTTCAAGGCAAACAAAGGTATTTTACGCTCACTGGATTAGAAAGAGAAGAGAGCTGGAGAGCGATAAATCCAGAAAAGGCATTTGATACTTTAGACGTTCCTGATCCCGCCAATCCCTTGCAATATGAACGCATCGTAGTTAAAAACGAAGGAGGATCCTTAAAACATGGAATCTGGAGATCTTTTAATCCGAATACAGGGGCATTGATAGAATCGGAGGAATACAATATGGGGCAATTGAAATCGGAAAGAGAAAATGCACTGTTAGAAAACAGAAACGCTAACAAAAATGCTCAATCCATTAATGCCTCCGCAGACAACATCCCCAACAAATCCAAAAATCCAGCAGACAGTTCGGCCAAAAGCAAAACTAAAGCCTTACCCAGGGAAGTGGCAGAATTCAATAAAAAGCAAGCCAAAAAGAATAAGCCAGTGGTAACCGGAAGAACCGGACAGTAGGCGCGATTTATTTAATTTTATTGATTTTAATATTCAATGGAGCCAATAACTGATTGATTGTCTTCATGATTCCCATACTTTTTTGGACTGGCTTGGCATAAGCACAAGGCAAGGCCCTGTAAAAATCCCAACCATTGGCTTTTACTATTTCCGTATAATGATGCAAAAGCAATTGCAAGACCGGGAGCGTAGAAAGCATATGCCGATTCTGATGTCTGGACAATTGTTCTGGTTTGGCAAAATCGTATCCACTAATATGAAGGAATAGCAAAGGATATTCATCA
Source organism: Sediminibacterium sp. TEGAF015 (assembly GCF_025997995.1). Taxonomy (GTDB): domain Bacteria; phylum Bacteroidota; class Bacteroidia; order Chitinophagales; family Chitinophagaceae; genus Sediminibacterium. The sequence goes on from NZ_AP026683.1 coordinate 859,978, forward strand.
TTTATCCAGTAACGGCCATCCTTTTCAGTAAGTTTTCTTTCGTGTAAATTCCAATACGCAACATTGAGGCCCGGGTCATTTGCCAAGTAAACTCCTTCAAAAAATAAAGGGACCCAGTTCAACCAGTTTTGGTCTACCCCCATTCCCTCTTCAAAGTTATAATGACATTCTGTTTGCATATGCCCTGACCACCAGGCCAGAAAACGATGTGTTTCAGCACTATTGCTGAAACCAATAAAACCGGCATTGTATAAACCAGAGCGCAAAATATCCCTTTCCCTGGGCAGCAAATGATCATTGGGAAGAGGAGAAGTATAATGGGGAGTAATTACGATATTATTTTGAATTAAATAAGATTCAACTATAGATAAATTATTGTAAATGAATGTATCAGAATCTATATATAGTAGCATATCTGGCGCGAATTCCCTGAACAAATATTGAGCGGCAAAAGACTTTACCGCACAATTCAACTCTATTACTGTATATCGTTGTGTAAATTCAACAAAATCAGGTATGCTTAATTCACTGATTTCTATAATATTGTAAGGCTTAAATGAATTTAAATCAAATCTTCCGTCTACCCTATCAACTAAAACAATATAGAGACTATATTCAGGATGTTGGGCAATAAACGAATCCGCCATTGTTTTGCAATGCGCCAAATGATTGGCCGAACAAACCGTATAAACTATCTTCTTCATGATTTACGCATTGGGCTTTTTAACTGCCAGTACAATCGTATTTAAATAAAACCTATCTGATTTTGGCCAGAAAGGTTCAAACAATCGGAATCCTCCATTCAATAATGGAATACCAATTTGGCGGACAATCTTTTTAAACCAATTGTATTTTCCTAGAAAAGGAATGTTGTGCATCCAGTGATCATGAATATACAAGACAAACAACTGAAATAAAGCCAGTGCAAAGTGTCCGTTCTTATCTATCACCTGTATCTCATATCCATTTTGCTCCAGCATATCTTTCAATGCAAACTGTGTATAGCGCGCATAATCAACAGGCATTTCATGTTCTTCCCATGCAAATGGACAGGTAATTAGCAATTGACCTCCCGGTTTGGTTACCCTGCTGATTTCAGGCAAAATCTGCGACAATCCAAAAACATGTTCAAATACTTCGCTCGAAAAAACAGCATCAAAACTTGCATCGGCAAACGGAATATGCTTGCCATCATAAAAAACATCCACATTTTCATTTTGATGATCATGCCCCTCCCCCTGATAGTCGAGACCCGTATAGGAAGAAACTTGTGTAAAAAGGGATTGATAAGGCTTCTCACCGCAACCAAAGTCGAGTAGTTTACCCTTGAGTTGTGGTGCATAAAAACTAATTTTACGGAACAGACCCTTTCTAATAAAATAAAGAGGATGTTTGATGGAGGGATTGAAGTTTTTAGGCACCATATTGTGAACGCAAATATTGCAGGCAAGATACGGAATATGACAATTAGGTATGATTATCAGATTTTTTGCGAACAGCCATATGGCGGTATCTCGCGTTATTTTTATGAATTGATTCAGCGACTGCAACAAAAACCAGGTGTGCATATTCAGCTGGATATCTTATCGGCAGACAATATTTTTCTGGAACAACTAAGAGGAAAAACAGCCTGGAATGAAGTTCATTTTAAAGGAAAGAAAGACTTAAACCGACTCCTGTCAAATGCATATGATAGTTTTGCCTCGAGAATGCAGCCCTTTGACATTTTTCACCCTACTTACTACAATAAATCTTCTTTGTCAAGGTCGGCGGGAAAACCCATGGTTATAACCATTCACGATATGATTGACGAGCGATTTCACAAGGAGAAGAAAGAATTTGAGCATATCCTTTCTGTAAGAGCCAAACATATTCAGCAGGCTTCCAAAATCATAGCTGTTTCCCAGAATACAAGAAAGGATTTGATTGAGTTATGTGGCGTGGCTCCTGAAAAAATTGAAACAATTTACCACGGAAACAGCTTCGAAAAAAATATTAATCGGTATAGTCTTTCCCGTTTAATTCAAACAGACTACATTTTATATACGGGAAAAAGATTTGCCTATAAAAACTTTAACCGGTTTGTTGAGAGTATGGTACCGGTTTTAAAAGAGCGTTCATCTTTGCAACTGGTTTGTGCCGGAGGAGGTCCTTTCAAAGGGTCAGAAATGAATATGCTAAAACAATGGGGTATTCAACAGCAGGTGGTGTATCAACCGATCCAAACTGATGAAGTACTGGCTGCCTTATATAATCACGCTATTGCATTGGTGTATCCAAGTTTATATGAGGGATTTGGATTGCCGATAATTGAGGCTTTTGCCTGTAGCTGTCCGGTGATTACATCGGTAGGATCCAGTACCGGAGAGATTGCAGGCGATGCGGCAGTTTTAATTGACCCGAACAATTCAAATGACATAACAGAAAAAATTTGGGAGGTGATGAATAATAGTACCTTGCAGACTGAAATGATTCAGAAAGGTTTGGTAAGAGCCACCCATTTTAATTGGGATAAAACAGCACAGCTAACCTTTGAATTGTACCAGTCACTGGTAAAAGCATAAACAGGCTTTTAAGCGATATATATGAAGATTAAACCCATCAAAGCACTTAAAGTTTTATTTGGACAGGACGAAAAAGGGCAGCAACTACCTCCTGATTTTGAACAGATCCATAGTACCATTATTGAAAAAGTAAGACCCTATACTATGACGAGTCCGGAACGACTCTATGGTTTAATTGAGAGCGTTCAATACGTTGTAAAAAACAATATTGAAGGAGCAATGGTGGAGTGTGGTGTCTGGAAAGGTGGCTCAATGATGGCCATTGCTGAAACCTTATTGGCATTGGGTGTGAGCGATCGGGAATTGTTTTTGTATGACACTTTTGAAGGCATGACTGCTCCTACAGAAGAAGACATAGATCAGCTAAACAGAGACGCAGCAAGCCAATTAAAACAAGATGCTTCCAAAAAAGCAGAAAGTGTGGTTTGGGCTTATTCCGGTTTAGAGGAAGTGAAACAAAATATTGCACGCACGGGATACCCTTCCGAAAAAATACATTTTATTCAGGGAGATATTTTGAAAACCATACCAACACAAATGCCTGGCCAAACAGCTCTGCTGAGACTAGATACAGACTGGTACGAGTCTACCAAACATGAAATGGAACATTTGTATCCTCTGCTGGTTTCAAAAGGCATTTTAATCATAGATGATTATGGTTTCTGGAAGGGTTCCAAAAAAGCGGTGGATGAATATCTGCAACAACACCAGGTTCCACTGATGCTACATCGAATGGATGAAACAGGTCGTTCAGCTGTGAAGCCTTAACGCCAGGCTAATTGATATTTAATATTAAGCATTGGCTAAGCCCAGTGCTTTTTTTATTTTGAAAAGCCATTTACCAACTGGCGTTTGCAAGAGCAGGTGTAAAATATATAGCCTCAGTTGCCAAAGTCGGCATAGGAATGAAAAACCAAAATAAGATTCATAAATCCGGATATTGTCTTTCAGGGATTGTACATAATTTTTAGTACTGATGCCTGTATCGTCAAAAACACTGATAGTATGATTTATGTAGCCATATGGTTCTGCATGAATACGACACATTAAATCGTAGTCCATGGCAATTTTATGCGCATTATTAAAATTACCTACTCGGTTGTACACTTCTTTTTTTACAAACCAAGTTGGATGAGCCACACTGCGCATTCCTCTGTAAAGTTTTTCTGCATCAAAGGGTTTTCCAATTACTATCTCCTGCCCTGCCCTGGTTACTTTAATGTTTCCGCTGCTCCAGCAAATAGTAGGATTGTCCCTATAATATTTCTTTACTATTAGTATCACATCCTTGCCTGCATAACAATCTCCGGCATGTAATAAATGCAGCAATGGAAAACGGGCGTGTTCAATCCCTTTATTAAATGCATCCCCAATACCCTGATCCCTTTCATTAATCCATCTTCTGTATGCGGGCTGAGGCGTATCTGCCAGCCAGTTGGCAATATCAGGAGTAGAAGATCCATTAATGATCAGATGCTCATCCGGCAAATCCAATTGCGCGTCAACCGATGCACAGGTTCGCTGTAAATCGGCTAGGTTATTGAAACATATACTGATCACCGTTACTTGTATCATGCCGTTTGCAGGGGGCTTAGTGTCATTAATTTTTCATGAAACAACTGAATCGCTTTCAGTTTATCCTCATTCAGTTGGTATTGAATATTCTCCGTGAAATAGGTTTTCAAATCGTATGCATCAAAAGACAAACTAGAAACTACTTCGTCAATATGCTGAAGCCCGTATCCCAATGCGCGGTTGAAAGCATCAATAAAATCGGGATCAATGGGTTTGTTGGCTACCCAGGCAGCAAAAACAAATGGCAATCCGGTAAAATTATTCCAGGCCGTGGCCAGATCATACATATAAGGGGATTGCAACCGCTGCTCCAAAGCACGGTCTCCAATAACAACAGCTGCCGTGGTTCCCTTGATTTGCTCTCTGAAATCAGGACCAGCCGCTTCTATATGAAGGTCGAGCTTCCAGTAATCGCGAACCAGTATCCTGGCAAGGTTCACAGAAGTCCGGCTCTGATAATCGAGCAACAAAGTTTTTACTTCTTTTAATGGCACTTCACTGAAAATGGCTACAGAAGCCACGTCTTCTTCAGCAGAAATACAATAATCAGAAACAATCTGTGCATTAGGTATGGAGGGAATGATGGCAACCGGAATCAACCCTATATCAACACGGTCATTTTGCAGGTCAGCCGCAACACGGGCGGGGTAATCTTCTGTCAACTCAATTTTATCCAGCAGGCCCGATCTTTTAATGCCTAGCATCATGGGCTTGGTATTTAAATAACTTACGGCTCCAATTCTTATCTTCTTGTTCAATTCAGCTACTTTTGTACAAAGAAAAGATTAAATCTAAATATTTAACGTTTACCCCTTAAAAATCCATGGAACTGACTCAATTAACCGCTATTTCACCTATCGACGGAAGATACAGAAGTAAAACTGCCCCTTTGGCTGACTATTTTGCAGAATATGCACTTATCAAATACAGAGTATTGGTTGAAGTGGAATATTTTTTCTTTCTGGCCGATCAGCGTTTTTTTAAACTGGCTGCCAAGCCCAGGCAAGCCCTCAGAACCATGCTGGAAAATTTTAGTGTGGAAGACGCCCAACATATTAAACAACTAGAACAAACCACCAACCATGATGTAAAAGCGGTTGAATATTTTTTAAAAGAGCAGGCTGATAAAGTAGGCATTGGACATTTAAAAGAGTGGATTCACTTTGGCTTAACATCACAAGACATCAACAATACGGCTATCCCACTAAGCTGGAAGCATGCCATGGAGCACGAATACCTGCCAATGCTGATTAATTTACAGAATGGCATTTACAATCTGGCAAATCAATGGAAAGATGTTCCAATGCTGGCCAGAACTCATGGACAGGCTGCTTCTCCTACCCGTTTGGGGAAAGAACTCATGGTATTTGTAGAGCGTTTACACAATCAAATAGAACTCTTTGCGAGCATCCCATATGCGGCTAAGTTTGGCGGTGCCACCGGTAATTTCAATGCACACTATATTGCATTTCCAAAAAAGAACTGGGTTGCACTTGGAAATAAATTTGTAGAGGAAACATTAGGATTGCAGCGCATGCAGTTCACCACACAAATTGAGCACTACGATGCCATTGCTGCACATTTTGATGCCTTAAAAAGAATCAACAATATCCTGATAGACTTAAGCCGGGATATATGGACCTATATTTCCATGGATTACTTTAAACAGAAAACCAAAAAAGGAGAAGTGGGTTCATCGGCCATGCCACATAAAGTTAACCCCATTGATTTTGAAAATGCAGAAGGCAATTTAGGAATGGCCAATGCTTTATTAGAGCACCTGAGTGGCAAATTGCCCATCAGCCGCTTACAAAGGGATTTAACTGACTCAACTGTATTAAGAAATATCGGTGTACCTGTAGCGCATATTTTGATTGCCTTTCAGTCTTTGGAAAAAGGATTGTCTAAATTGATCTTACATGAAGCAGCTATTCAACAAGACCTCGAAAACAACTGGCCAGTAGTAGCGGAAGCCATTCAGACGATTCTAAGAAGAGAGAATTACCCTAATCCCTATGAGGCATTAAAGGAGCTTACCAGGGGCAAACAAAAAATTGACAAAAAAACCATTCATCAGTTTATACAATCTTTAAAAATCAGTCCCGCACTCAAAAAGGAATTAAAAGCCATTACACCAGCTAATTACACAGGAATCAATCCTAATTATTAGTATGGCATCATGATTGCAACTCTTTATTTTTATTGATTCGAAAAACGAGCACTCTGCAAAAAGCACTCAACATATTCAGAAAAGTGATACTGATATTGATATCCGTATTGCTTTTGCTGTATATAGCCATTCAGACCGACATGGTGCAAAATGCGCTCGTTAAATACGCTACCGGCAAATTAAGCGCTGCACTTGGCACCGAAGTAAGCATCAAGAGAGTGAGTGTGTCTTTCTTCAGCAAATTAAGCATGGATGGTACACTGGTAAGAGACCAGAAAAAAGATACAATTCTGTATGCAGGTAGTTTAAAACTAAACATTACAGACTGGTTCTTTTTGAAAGATAAAGTAGAACTGAAATACATAGGGCTGGAAAATGCTGTTATAAAACTACAACGAACTGATAGTACCTGGAACTATCAGTTCATAGCAGATTATTTCAGCAGCCCCACTCCTGCCAAAAAGAAAAAAAACACAATCAACCTGAACCTGAAAAAAATTGATTTAAAAAATATCCGATTCTTTCAGAATGATTTATGGGTTGGCACACAGAATACCATAGAACTAGGCGCATTAATTGTAGATGCAGAGCGGATAGATTTTGCAAGCAATCAATACATCATTAATGAGTGTTTACTTACGCAACCGAATGTTATACTCCAGAATCTAGATGGATTAAGGCCTCCAAAACTCAAAAAAAAGATTCCGTACTATGATGGAAAATCACTCTACTTTAATCCTAGCGAAATTGGGATTCAGGTAAAGAATATTCAAATTAAGGGGGGACGTCTTTTTATTGAAGGCAATACAGAAAAAGCAAGTGGCGGATTTGATGAATCACATATTGAACTTTCATCCCTCAATGGCAAACTCAAGAATTTTGTTCTCAACAAAGATACAATGAAAGCTGCTGCTGTTATTAGTGCCAAAGACAGAAGCGGTTTTGAAATTAAAAAGCTGGCTGCCAATATTCGTTTTACTCCGCAAATTATGGAGTTCAATAATCTTGACTTACAAACCAACAAAAGCAGATTGGGCAGTTATTATGCTATGAAATACAAAGACTTCAACGAAGACTTTGCACATTTTATTAGTCAGGTACAACTGAAGGCAAGATTCTCTAATGCCAAAATTCACAGTGACGATATTGCTTTTTTTGCGCCGGAATTAAAAGGCTGGAATAAACAGATTACACTGGGTGGAAATTTTGATGGCACAATTGAGGACTTTACTGTAGCAGGACTCAATGGAAATATAGGAGCGAATACAAGTATTTCGGGTGCGCTTTCTATGAAGGGATTGCCAGACATCAATACAACGCAAATTAATTTTAGCAATGGGGTACTCAATACGAACGCCTACGATCTAGGTCTGTTTATCCCTGCTATGAAAGATATAACGAATCCTGATTTGCCTTCACTGGGTCCAATCGTGTTCAGAGGAAATTTTAAAGGCAGTATCAATAAATTCAATACTGCCGGAGTAATATCTACCCGACTGGGAGGAGCACAAACCAATATTAGTTTAGTATTTCCGGATAAAGGAGAGCCCAGCTTCGAAGGTTTTTTAAGCACTAAGAAATTTCATCTGGGAAAATTCCTGAAACTTGATTCATTGGGGAATATTAATTTCAGCGGTAAAGTAATCGGGTCTAGCTTCAATATTGAAAAACTGAAGACCCGATTTGACGGCGTTGTTCATAGTATTGAATACAATGGCTATGCTTACAGCAATATTATTGCCAACGGAACTATTCAGCGAAAAGCCTTTAACGGCGAACTGGAAATAGAGGATCCAAATCTTGGCTTTACAAGCAATGTGGAAGTCGATTTCAGCCAGCGTGAGCCCCTATTTAATATTGTAGGTGACCTATCCAAAGCAGATTTGCAATCACTGAAACTACTAAAGGATTCAGTAAAAATTGCAGGTCTACTCGATGTGAATTTTACTGGTAGTAATATTGATCAGTTTATTGGAACCGCCAAGCTGCTGAATGCAAATATTCAGAACGCCGGCAATAGTATTCAATTTGACTCTTTAAACCTTAGCTCCTTTTACAGCGACTCAATTAAAACGCTACATATTGGCAGCAATGAATTCAACGCCACCATCAACGGCAAGTTTAATATCAAGGAATTGCCTTCCAGTTTTCAGGCATTCCTGCATAATTACTACCCGGCTTACATTAAGTCGCCGAAAACCACACCTATCAATCAGCAATTTGATTTTGCAATCAATACTTATTACATAGAACCCTACTTTAAAATATTTACCAATAAAGTATCCGGGTTTAACGATGTGAGTCTGAAAGGTAAAATTGATACCCGAAATATTGCATTGGGTATCAGCGCATATATTCCTTATGGAAAATATGACCAATATGCTGCTACTGGTTTTCAACTGGAAGGCAATGGAGATTTTGATTCGCTGGAAGTAAATACCAATATTAAAAATTTTGAAATTGGAGACAGCCTGAGTTTGCCCAACTCCGTTATCAACATTGTTGCCGCCAATGACCACTCTGTTGTTTCTATTAATACCAAAGCCAATAATACGCTAGATGATGCTGCCCTCCTTGCAGATGTATATACCTTAGAGGATGGGGTAAGAATTCAGTTTAAGCCTTCCACCTTTGTATTGAAAGAGAAAAAATGGAGTATTGAAGACAATGGTGAATTAATTATCAGAAAAAATCTGTTAAGTGCCAATAATGTGAAGATTTCACAGGGCGATTTTCAGGAAATAAAAATTGTAACAGAAGAAGAGGATGGCGGAAATACCAGCAATCTGATTGTAAAGCTCAAAAACATTGTATTAGGAGATATTACTTCTCTTTTCATGAGAAAGGAAACATTGGAAGGTGTAGTAAGTGGGGAAATAAAAGTTGCTGATTACTTTGGAGATTTCAAGGCGGCTGCCCAATTAAAAGCAGCTTCGTTTTACTACGAACAGGATTCCGTTGGCGTTGTAGACATTAAAGCAACATATGACAGCAAAACTGGTCTGTTGCCATTCGAAGTAATTTCTCCTAATAGAAATTATGATTTAACAGCTAAGGGTTCATATAATATAAAAGACACCAGTGGTAAATCTTTTCAAACCAAGATTGATTTAAAAGAAACGCAAATAACTGTAATTGAGAACCTGCTCACAGGTCTGTTCAGCAATTTAAAGGGCATTGCATCTGGGAATCTGGAGATCAGTGGAGATTTGAACGCTCCAAAGTTACTGGGTGCCATTACTTTAAAAGATGCCGGACTTAAAGTTGATTTTACACAAGTTGAATATACAATAGACTCCGCCAATCTGTTGTTTGAGGAAGATGGAATTAATTTCGGCAGTTTTACCATTAGAGATAAATATGGTTATACGGGTACAGCCAGCGGTAAACTATATGAGAATGGTTTTAAGAATATGGCTTTTGACTTTGATGTCAGAACCGATAAATTACTCATGATAGACACCAAAGCCAAAGACAATGAACAGTTCTATGGAAAGGCAATCGGCAGGGCTAGTCTGAGTTTTAAAGGACCGGAGAATGACTGTAAAATGTCGATAGTAGCAGAAGCCAACGACAGCTCTCATATTTATATTCCCAATAAGGAAGGAAAAGAGAGTGGCAGCGCAGACTTTATTGTTTTCAAATCATATGGAACCGAACTGGAAACCAGAACTACTAAAAGCAATTTCAATTTAACAGTAGATTTGGATGTTACTGCTAATAACAAAGTATTGATTGATGTAATTTTAGATGAAGTTAGCGGCGATATCATTAAAGCAGTAGGCAATGGAAGATTACTGATTAAAGCAGGTACCATTGAACCCTTAACCATCAAAGGGCGCTACAATATTGAAAGTGGAAACTATGACTTTAACTTTCAATCCCTCTTAAAAAAACCATTTGAGTTATTACCTAATACCAATAATTATATAGAGTGGAACGGAGATCCCTATAAAGCAACCATGAGTATTGATGCACAATACACAGCAGAACGGATTTCCTTATCCGATTTAATTGGGAACAATATTTTCAGTGGTTCTGTAAGAGGATACCGGGGTGATGTATATGTAATTGCCGAATTAAGAAATCAGCTAAGTCAGCCTGATATTAGTTTCAGATTGGATTTTCCTCAGGGTAGCCCGGTTAAAAATGACAATGAATTCTCTGCATTCCTCAACAGAATTCAAAGGGATGAAAATGAAATTTTAAAACAGGTTTCCTTCTTAATTGTGTTTGGAGCATTTGCGCCTCCCGGCGAATTCAATAACCGTTCCGGTGGCTCCAATCCTTACAACATAAGCTCTCTGGGTATCAATACCCTTTCACAGGTATTAACCAATGAAGTGAATAAAGCTTTGTCTGGTTTGTTGTTTAAAATTACGGGAGACAGAAGTTTACGGTTCGACCTTGGCGCTTCTTTATATAATAGTTCCAGCATATTTGGTGCTACCACCGGAGGTGTTCAAAACAACAGCAATGTTCTCGATCGTTCCAGGGTGAATTTTAAATTCGGAAAATCATTTTTAAACAACAATGTAACTGTTACTTTTGGGGGCGATCTTGATTTTAATCTAGGGGCCCCTACTGGTGTTGGAAATAATTTTCAATGGCTTCCCGATCTAAACATTGAAATTATTCTGACCAAAGACAGAAAATTAAGAGCCATAATTTTCAATAAGAATAGTCTTGATATCAGCGGCTCCAACTTTGGAAGAAGAAACAGAACAGGAGCCAGCATCTCTTATAGAAGAGACTTTGATAAACTATGGGCCAAGAAAGAAAAAGAAGTTACCCTTACAGATCCTGCTCAAAAGAAATAAAATACCTTTCTGATTTGTAGAAAAACCAAAGGTTCCGCTTAAGGAAAAAGATTGGCTTAGGGTAAAAGCGAATCGGGAACTTTCTTACAGTTTCTTAAACGATAGATATAAAAATAGCGGACTACTCCCCCGCCTCTTTGCTGCTTTAATTTTTCCGCAGGTTCAATCGTCGTAAAATAATTACCATAGGCTTCAGCAACATTCAACGGAACATTAGAAGGTACAATGGCATATGCATCCATCCCTATCTGCAATGCATCACGTTCCTTATTTAACCAGGCAAACTGATGAAGATCCTGTAAAGCCCCAACACCAATTAAAGGTACTCCTGAAGTCCGGGATACATAAAATTCAAGGTGTCCTCCGGGGAACCATTTGTTAGCTAATAATACAGGATGAGATTTTATCTGACCTTCAGCAATATCTTCTTTCACTATCACAGAAAACTGCTCTCCCAAAGAAGTCCATCCGGACAGATCAAGCGTTGGGCAATACTCACCATATGCATTCTGAGACTGATCACCAAAGTTGACTGGCGCATATCTTATTAAAGCAATACCGGTTAATAAAGCAATAAATACAAATCCAATAGCCCACTTAAGTATGCCAGGAAAAAATATGGCTTTCCGTTGATCCAACCAGGCTGCAACAATAAAATATAAAGGGATATATGCGGGACCAGACCAATGTGGCAATGTGGGATTAAACAACGCAATACTCCAGAAAACCAGCAGCATTGGGATACTCATACTAAACAACCAGGCGCCTATTCTCTGTTGTCTGAACCTGAACTGCTTTCTGACAAAAAAGATTACCGACAACCAGACCAATACAAACACAAAAGGATTCTGATAAGCAAACTCTCCCACTATTTCCTGTAGAAAAGCGTTCGTATTTATGCCGGTATGGGTAACTCTACCAGAATGAAAACGATAGGTAATAAAATCATACTGAATATTCCAGTAAAGAATGGGGATTAGAAACAATATTGTAGTTGCTGCTGAAACATACAATCTTGGATTGCTTAGCCAGTGTCGTTTCTGCAACAAAATATAAAAACCAAATCCAGCCCATAGAAATAATCCATGTACTTTCGCCAGGGTGGCCATGCCAATCATAACGCCTAGAAAAATCCAGATGCTCCAGTTCTTTTCGTCCGACTTATGAATAATCAGATAGGCCATAATATACAGCGCCCCCGTCCAGAAAGGCATTTGGGGAGAATCGGGCAAAACAAAGAATCCGGCAATAAATCCTGTATAAACAGAAGCTGTGTATAGAAGGGCAGCATACCAGCCAACTCTTTCGTTTCCAATCAACTTACCTGTTTTAAAAATAAACCAGGTTGAAAACGCCGCCCCAACAAAACTTCCCAGCCGCAGCGATAATTCGGAAACCCACCATCCGTTCAAACTAAAAATCCGAATCATCCAGGCCACCATGGGTGGGTGGTCAAAATAATTCCAATCGGGTCTTAACACGTAAGTCCAGTAATACACTTCATCGTTACCAAGCTCAATGGTAGATGCCAGCAGGAGTTTAACTATAAAACTGATGCCAATTAAATAGAGAATTGGTTTTGTATAGGATTTCACCAACAGCATTTAGGTAGCTGAATATTGAACACTAAAAGTAAGAAAAAAACAGCGGATGGCTTTGTTTAAGCCTTCTGAGTCAATAACCACTGAATGGCAAGTTCATACCCCTTCAATCCAAGACCGGCAATCGTTCCCTTTGCTTTTGCAGAAACATGAGAAATTTTTCTGAAATCTTCTCGCGCATGAATATTACTGATATGTACTTCAACTACAGGCGGTTGAATAGCAGCAATGGCATCGCCAATGGCAACACTGGTATGTGTATACCCGCCTGGATTCAGAACAATACCAACACTGTTTTCTCCTGCAGCCTGAATAGCATTGATCAGTTCCCCTTCTATATTCGACTGAAAATAGATAAAATGAACCTGAGTAAAAACTGCTTTAAGTTGCTCCAAATACTGTTCAAATGAGAGATTACCATATACTTCCGGCTCTCGCTTCCCTAATAAATTCAGATTGGGACCATTAATGATCGTAATGTTCATACAATGAATTTACTGCATCATTTCAACAAAACGATCAAATAAATATCGGCTATCGTGCGGACCAGGTGTACTTTCCGGATGATATTGTACACTAAACGCAGGTCTGTCTTTTAATCGAATACCTTCAATGGATTCATCATTCAGATTTACATGCGTCACTTCTACATTGGGATGATCCTTAACCGCAACCGGATCTACACCAAACCCGTGGTTCTGGGTAGTAATTTCACACTGACCGGTAATAATATTTTTTACAGGGTGATTCAAACCTCTGTGACCATGGTGCATTTTAAAAGTTGGGATACCATTCGCTAATGCCAGCAACTGATGTCCCAAACAGATACCAAATACAGGCTTATGTTCATCCAGAATTTCTTTGACAGTCTCAATGGCATAAGGCATGGCAGCAGGATCCCCTGGACCGTTGGAAATAAAATATCCAGTAGGATTGAACTCCTTTAATCGGTCAATTTTGGTTTTTGCAGGATGTACACGAACATGAGCTCCCCTGCTCACCAGGCACTGTAAAATATGTTGCTTCACACCAAAATCCAATACAGCTACTTTAATGGGGGAAGTAGGATCTCCCAATTCATATTCTGTGGTAGTGCTTACTTTACTGGCCAGTTCCTGACCATCCATACTTGGCACTTCTTTCAGACTTGCCTTTAATTCCTCTACAGAAAGATCTTCAGAAGAAATAATACAGTTCATTGCTCCTACTGTTCTTATATGTGCTACCAATGCACGGGTATCAATCCCGTCTATAGCAACAATATTATTTTGAATCAGGTAGGCATTTAAATCCGCATTGGCAAGATGTCTGCTGTATTGATCTTCCAGATTTCTGGCAATCAGGGCATGAATCTTCACTGAACTACTCTCTACGTCTGATTCCTTTACGCCATAATTTCCAATATGCACCGTATTCATAATGATTACCTGTCCTGAATAACTTGGATCGGTAAATACTTCCTGGTATCCAGTCATGCCAGTATTAAAACAAATTTCACCGGTAGCGGTACCAATTTTACCAAAGGAGAGGCCATGAAAAACATGTCCATCTGCAAGAACAAGAGTAGCGGGTTTACGGCTGATTGTAGAATGAGGCATATTGAAAATTATGTGTGCAAAAGAAAATCAATTTTATCAAAAAAACGAATGAAGTTGCTAACAGACGGATTAAAAAAAAGGCAAAACCGAAACGATTTTGCCTTTATGTTAATACCACTTCATTTTATTATTCAGCGGCTTTTTCTTCAGTTGAAGCAGCTTCAGGAGCTACAGTGGATTCCTCAGCAGCATCTGCTTTTTTAGGAGCGCGGCTACGACGAGTTTTCTTAGCAGGTTCTGCAGCAGCTGTTGCAGACTTACCATAGATTTCGTTGAAGTCAACCAATTCAATCATTGCTTTTTCAGCATTGTCACCAGGACGAATGCCTAATTTCAAAATTCTGGTATAACCACCTGGACGAGAAGCAACTTTAGGTCCAACTACAGTGAATAATTCTTTCACAGCAGCTTTATCCTGCAATTCAGCAAACACCAAACGGTGATTGTGGCTGATTTGTAAAGCAGATTCGTTCTTCTTGGTCTTGGTAATCAATGGCTCAACGTATGCTCTTAAAGCCTTGGCTTTAGCCAAAGTAGTAACAATACGCTTGTGCGTGATTAACTGACTTGCAAGGTTCTGTAACAAAGCCACTCTGTGTGCCTTCTTACGACCGAGGTTGTTGATTTTGTCTCCGTGACGCATGACATTTAATTTTTAACTCCACACCGGGTCAGGATTTGTGAAGGTTGTTCCACTTACAAAGTAAGCGAAACGTGAATAAATAATTAGTTATCTAAATTGTCTAAACCTAGTTTACCTAGATCCATACCAAAGCTTAAACCTCTTTCGGTTAATACTTGCTCAATTTCAGACAATGATTTCTGACCGAAGTTTCTGAACTTCATCAAATCTTCTTGTTCATATTGAACTAGTTCACTTAAGCTGTTAATTTTTGCTGCTTTTAAGCAGTTGAAAGCACGCACAGAAAGGTCTAAATCTTCCAATGGAGTTTTCAATACTTTGCGCAGTTGCAATACGTGCTCATCAACTACATCTTCTTTCTTATCTTCTTTGTTATCGAAAGTGATGTTTTCATCGGTGATGATCATCAAATGCTGAATCAAAATTCTGGAAGCTTGTTTTACTGCTTCTTCAGGATGAATAGTTCCGTCAGTTGCAACATCCAAAATTAATTTTTCGTAATCGGTTCTTTGTTCAACACGGTAGTTCTCAATAGCGTATTTAACGTTCTTGATTGGGGTGTGAATAGAATCGATTGCGATATATCCAAATGGAGCATCTTTCACTTTGTTCTCTTCTGCAGGAACATAACCGCGACCTCTTGCAATAGTAAGCTCGATGTCTAATTTAGCGGTAGGATCCATGGTGCAGATTAACAATTCAGGATTCATTACCTGGAAACTTGGAGTAACTTCTCCAATCATTCCGGCAGTGAATTCGCTGCGGCCCTTGATTGATAAATTGATTTTTTCAGAAGTCAAATCCATATCGGCGTTCTTCTTAAAACGAACCTGCTTTAAATTCAGGATCATTTCAGTAACGTCTTCGGTAATTCCTTTGATAGTAGCAAACTCGTGGTCTACTCCGTCAATTTTAATACCTACGATTGCGTATCCTTCTAAAGAACTCAAAAGTACTCTGCGTAAAGCATTACCAATGGTTAATCCATATCCTGGCTCTAGCGGACGAAATTCAAACTGACCTTCAAAATCAGTTGCTTTCTGTAGAACGATTTTGTCTGGCTTTTGGAAGCTTAATATTGCCATGTTAAAACGTGTTTTATTAATTGTGTGAGTAGATAGATTACTTAGAGTACAATTCAACGATCAACTGCTCCTTAATATTTTCAGGAACATGCTCGCGCTCTGGCATGGTGATGAACGTACCTTTCATTTCAGATTCGTTCCAATCTAACCAACCAAACTTAGGATTCTTACCACGTGTTTTGCTGGTAATGCCAGAATTGTGTGCACTCTTAGGACGGTAAGCAATGATATCACCTGGCTTACAAGTGTAAGAAGGTACATTCATGATTTCACCGTTTACAGTAATATGCTTGTGGTTAACCAACTGACGAGCTTCTGGACGGCTGGCAGTTAATCCCATACGGAATACTGTATTGTCTAAACGTGCTTCTAATAATTTAATCAGGTTCTCACCGGTAACACCTTTTAAACGCTGAGCTTCTTCAAAAGTCTTACGGAACTGGCGCTCCAATACACCATAAGTGTATTTTGCCTTTTGCTTTTCTCTTAACTGTAGGGCATATTCGCCTAAAGTCTTACGCTTGCGGGCAGCACCATGCTGTCCTGGAGGGTTAGAATTCTTTCCTAACCACTTGGCATTTCCTAAAATAGGTTCGCCGAAAATTCTGGAGATTTTGGTCTTTGGACCTGTGTAACGTGCCATAATTTAAATTTTCATTTCGATTTTTTTAGCATTCGTTGCGTCGATCGGTTAAAAATCGTAAAAAATGAATCGGGCAACCTTTTGATAAATGAAACCTTGTGGCTCAATATTTTTTCCACTACCCCTATTGGGGCTTAGGTAAATTAAACTCTTCTTTGTTTTGGAGGACGACATCCGTTGTGTGGCATAGGGGTAACGTCTTTGATAGAAGTTACTTCAATACCAGACTGAGAAATAGAACGGATTGCACCTTCACGACCCGCACCTGGTCCTTTTACAAATACATCTACACGCTTCAAACCTGCGTCCAATGCAACTTTCGCAGCATCAGCAGCAGCCATCTGAGCTGCGTATGGAGTGTTTTTCTTAGAACCTTTAAAACCCATTTTACCAGCACTGCTCCAGCTGATAACCTGGCCAGTCTTGTTGGTAAAGCTGATAATAATGTTGTTGAAAGTAGCAGAGATTCTTACTTCGCCGGCAGCATCTACTTTTACTACTCTTTTCTTGGCAGCAGCTTTTGCACTGTTCTGCGCTTTTTGTGGTTTAGCCATTTTTGCTTTTTTAGGTAATCTTCCCCGAAGGGATGGTTAAATAATATCCGTTAGAACGGAACCCTTCAGTCTCCCTCTTTTCAGAGATCCAATCATCAGGGATTTTATGCAAGAAAGCCCGAATGATGATTCGGGCTGACTATTTATTTCTTAGCTGCTTTCTTCTTACCAGCAACTGTTTTACGCTTACCTTTTCTGGTACGGCTGTTGGTCTTTGTTCTCTGACCACGAACAGGAAGTCCTTTACGATGACGTAACCCTCTGTAACATGCAATATCCAACAAACGTTTGATACTCATAGAAACCTCACTTCTTAGTGCACCTTCTACCTTGAATTCGTTGTTGATGATGTTACGGATAGCAGTTTGCTCCTCATCATTCCACTGGTTTACTTTTTTGTCCAAGTCAATACCCGCTTTTTCAAGGATATACTGAGCTGTTGAACGTCCAATACCAAAAATATAGGTTAGACCAATCTCTCCTCTTTTGTTTTTTGGCAAATCAATACCGGCAATACGAGCCATATTATAGTTGTTTTATGCTGTTAATTTGATTAATTGGATTACCCTTGACGCTGCTTAAAGCGAGGATTCTTTTTGTTAATCACAAATAATTTACCCTTGCGCTTCACGATCTTACAATCGGCACTGCGTTTTTTAATGGAAGCTCTTACTTTCATTTTTTGGTTGTTTAACTGTTATTTTCCTGTTACGTTCGTTATTCTTATTTGTATCTGAAAATGATTCTTCCTCTGCTCAAATCGTATGGGCTCATTTCCACACCCACTTTGTCCCCTGGTAAAATACGGATGTAGTGCATCCTCATTTTTCCTGAAATAGTGGCCAATATTTCGTGACCGTTTTCTAACTTCACTCTAAACATTGCATTACTTAATGCCTCTAGAATGACTCCGTCCTGTTTAATCAATGGTTGTTTCGACATACTATTTTTGGGGCTGCAAAGATATTAGAATACAACCGAATTATGAAAAATAAGGGGAGAAAACTCCTGAAAATGTGGAAAAAAATTCCAAAAAATGAGTTTTCCACCGAAAAAAGCTGGTTTTGGCGCCTGTTTTTCCCTGGATTCGGCCACCGGAAAGGTAGAAAAAAGAAAAAGCGCCAGGATATTCCTGACGCAAATTTATTAAAAACGTACCTGATTTTTATCCGCCTTCTCTATCTATATTTATCCAATCCTATGCAATTGAGCAAATTGAAATGACTACATGGGATCTCGAGTAAGATGAATTTTAACCATATCTGAATACTGATTTTGCAGCTGATGTACATAATGAACGTTGGGATGATGTCTCCTGTCTTCCCTATACCACATTTCTATGGACGAGAAATCACCCGCTTTCGGGGTAACCAGCCGGAAAGCTCCTTTTGAATACTTAACAGAACCATCCTCCCCATCCTGTTTGCTGAAACTAAGACTCAGTAAGGCATTTTCATCCAGAGGAATCGGATGCAAATGATCCGTTGAAAACCAGAATTCCTGTACAGAGGTAAGCAGACAAACCTGCTTTTCATCTCCGTTTAATCGGGTGACTTCTCCCTCCCACATTTTTCCTTCAAACTCGCCCATCATGTAGTCTCCAATTTTGATGTCGTTGAATTTAATCATATGGCAATTGTTTATGCCATAAGTTAAGGAAAAATCGGGATTATTCTGCCCAACTCATGGTATATCCCTCATTTTCAATCCGGATGGCTTCTTCCGTAAGCTGAAGGGGATGAAAAGTGTCTACCATTACAGCCAGCTCTAGGGTCTCTTTTTTCCCGATACTCTTTTCAACAGCTCCCGGATGTGGACCGTGAGGAATACCTGCGGGATGCAGAGTAATCATTCCCCTGGTTACATTCTTTCGGCTCATAAAATCTCCATCAACATAATACAATACCTCATCACTGTCTATATTACTATGATTGTAAGGAGCAGGAATTGCCGCTGGATGGTAATCGTATAATCTTGGGCAGAAACTGCACACCACAAAATTGTGCGCATCAAATGTCTGATGCACTGGTGGTGGCTGATGTACTCTTCCTGTAATAGGTTCAAAATCGTGTATACTAAAGATATAAGGATAGCAACATCCATCCCACCCAATTACATCAAAAGGGTGGGTACCATAATGCAGCCCATATAGAATCCCTTTCTTTTTGGTCTTGATTAAAAAATCTCCTTTCTGGTCAATAGTCTCCAAATCCTTTGGACCTCTAATATCACGCTCACAATAAGGAGAATGCTCCAGCAACTGTCCATGTTTGCTCAGATAACGTTTCGGATATCGGAACGGGCTAAAACTTTCTACTATAAACAGTCGGTTATCTGATCCATTAAAATGAATCTGATAAATAGTACCTCTGGGAATCACAATGTAATCACCATAAGAAAAATCCAGTTTACCGTACTGGGTTTTAACTGTACCACTTCCTTCGTGAATAAAAATCAATTCATCTGCGTCCGCATTTTTATAAAAATATTCGGACATGCTTTGTTGAGGTGCAGCCAGTACAATATGACAATCATTGTTTACCAACACTGCCTTTCTGCTCTCTAAATAATCGGCAACCGGCTTTACCTGAAATCCTTCAAAGCAGCGGTGCTTCAGCATTTTCTCCTCTGCAACTTTGGGTGATACATCAATGGGCTCATCCGTTTTGATTATCTGAGTGGGAGGATAAATATGGTACAAGAGGGAATAGTCATCACTAAATCCTTCAGTAGAAAACAACTGCTCAGAATACAAACCACCATCTGGCTTTCTGAACTGCGTATGACGTTTATGAGGGATGGATCCTAGCTGAATATAATGTGGCATACAATCTATTTTAAAACATTACGCTCCTGGGAAAAGAGGTCTTCCAATAATTTCGCCTCTGAACGGCCAGGGCACACCTGCTAAAATCAACAATGCCGCAATCAAAAAGAAAATGAAAGCTTTCTTAAACTTCACTTCATCAGGAACCTGCTTTTTAGCCATTCCGTGTGCCAGCGTAATAAATACAATGGCGCCAATCATGGTAACCGGGTGTTCCATCCAGAAAAAACGATAGAACTTATCTTTCATAAAGGAAGTTCCTTCGGGCAACTGTGTAGTGAAAATTCCGTAACGTCCCATAGCCACCTGATACAAACCCAGTAACAGTGTAATATGTGAAGCAATCATAGTGAACAACCAAACTTTCTTATCGCCAGACTGAAATGTTTTTTTAGCTGACCATCCGGTGTAAGCTTTCACAATAGATACCACTAACAATATCACAATCACCCAACGTAAAAAATTGTGTAAATGAACAAATCCTGTTTGCATAAAATAGTTTTAAGGCAATAATAAATGATGGGCAATATACAACAGAAATGGTTTACGCTTTCGCGTAAACCATTCTAACCAAACAAACAAATAAACAAACCTGATTATTGCTTAACCCAGTCGGCAACAAATAAGTTGGTATCACGTGTTCCACCATTGTTTCTGTTGGAACCAAACACAATCTTTTTGCCGTCTGGACTAACCATTGGGAAAGCATCAAATCCCTGATCTCTGCTGATTTTTTGCTTATTATTTCCCTCCAGGTCTACTAGATACATGTTAAAAGGAAAGCCTCTTTTGTATTCGTGGTTACTGGAAATGATAATTCCTTTACTGTCAGGGGTAAAATTGGGAGCCCAATTGGCCTGTCCCCAGCTGGTAATCTGCTTTGGATTAGAGCCGTCTGCATCTGCAACCCAAACTTCCATATTGGTTGGTGCAACCAGTCCTTCCTTTAGTAGTTCCTTATACTCTGCAATTTCAGCATCCGTTTTAGGTCTGCTGGCACGCCATACTATTTTTTTTCCATCGGGGCTAAACCAGGCACCGCCATCGTATCCCAGGTCATATGTGATTTGCTTTTCTTTCCCACTTGCCAGGTCCATTATATACAATTCAAGGTCACCGCTTTTATCGGAACAATAAATCATTTTCTTTCCATCATAAGAGAGGGTGGCTTCGGCATCATACCCTTTTGCATTGGTTAACTTCTTAACAATTTTACCATTCAGGTCGGCCATGTAAATATCATAACTGCTGTACAAAGGCCAGATGTATTTGTTTCCGTATTTAGCACGATCCGGTACTGGCGGACATTCTGCTCCCCCCTCATGTGTAGAAGCATAAATAATATGTTTCCCATCTGGCATAAAATAAGCACAGGTAGACCTTCCCTTGCCGGTGCCCACTAATTTATATTCAAATTTCTCCCCCGGTTTCGTTGGTACTTTGCCCACATAAATCTGATCGCAGTTTATCCCTTCTTTAGGATTGGTGCGTTGAAATACGATATGCTTACTATCAAAACTCCAGTAAGCTTCTGCATTGTCTCCTCCAAAAGTTAACTGCTGAACGTTTTTAAAAAACTTTTCCCCTTCAAAACGAAGGGTATCACCCGGCACTTTGTTTAGAGGCTGAGAACCGGGTTGTGCAAGCGCACCTAGCACTATCGCAATTTGAGCAAAAAACAAGAAAGCTTTTTTCATACTATTTATATATGGTGCAAAATTAAACTGCAATGCCATGAATATTGTCAGGAAACTGTCATAGGTTCCAAACAGAAGAAAAAACAAATTAGCTTTGCAATATAAAATTAGCTCCATGCCCATAATAGCCCCTTCCCTCTTAAGTGCCAATTTCTTACACCTCAATAAAGACTGTCAGATGCTGAATGAAAGCCATGCCGACTGGTTTCATCTAGATGTAATGGATGGAAGATTTGTACCGAATATTAGTTTTGGATTACCTGTTATCAGCCATATCAGAAAAGCTACGAACAAAGTATGCGACGTGCACTTAATGATTGAAGAACCGGAAAAATATACCCAGGCATTTAAAGAAGCCGGAGCAGATATTTTAACCGTACATATTGAAGCCTGCCATCACTTGCACAGAAATATTCAACAGATTAAAGCGCTGGGCATGAAAGCCGGTGTGGCCGTGAATCCGCACACTTCTGTAGACTTACTGAAAGACATTATTGCCGATGTGGATGTTGTTTGCTTAATGAGTGTAAACCCCGGATTTGGGGGTCAAAGTTTTATCCCAAGAACCATTGAAAAAATAAAGCAATTAAAGGCCATCATCAATCAGGCTTCCAGCAATTGCCTAATAGAAATAGACGGCGGTGTTACACTGGAAAATGCAAAAGAGATTTTAGCAGCCGGAGCTGATGTTTTGGTTGCGGGCAATACCGTTTTTAAATCTGCAGACCCCAAAGAAACTATTGCTGCTTTAAAAGCATTGTAACCAAACATTCCGGTTAACGAATTGTTACCATATGAATCTTTCCACAGCTGTGCATAAGAATCATTAGGAAATATCTGTATGCCTGAATTAAATTTGAAAGAGAACGGTAAGGTTACCCGAGGAACCTGATTTTTAAACTAAAACCCTAGAGATTGACAGAAACAATCATTAGCCTAGAATCGGTAAATCCTATTGAGTTTTTTGGCGTCAACAATGGAAAACTCGATTTACTGAAGAAAAAATTTCCCCTTTTAAAAATCTTGTCAAGAGGCACTCAATTAAAACTGAGCGGCGCGCCCGAACAGATTGATACTGCCAAAGAAAAAATTGATTTAATTGTTCAGTACCTGCAAAGAAATGGTCATTTGAGTGAAGGCTATTTTGAACAGATATTAGGTGGTGACGACGCTGAAGCCATCGATAATTTTGTGGATCGGAATCCCAATGATATTCTGGTATTTGGCCCCAACGGAAAGACCGTAAGGGCAAGAACCCAGAATCAGAAGAAAATGGTACACGCTGCAGACAGAAACGATATCGTTTTTGCCATTGGACCAGCGGGTACCGGTAAAACCTATACAGCGGTAGCGCTTGCGGTAAGGGCTTTAAAAAACAAAGTGGTCAAGAAAATTATTTTAACCAGACCAGCAGTAGAAGCAGGCGAAAGTCTCGGATTCCTGCCGGGTGATTTAAAAGAAAAAATTGATCCATACCTACGCCCTCTGTATGACGCACTGGACGATATGATACCAGCTGACAAACTGGGGTATTATATGAGTACCCGTACCATTGAGATTGCACCGTTGGCCTACATGCGTGGTAGAACACTCGACAATGCATTTATCATTCTGGATGAAGCTCAGAATGCCAATGACCTTCAGTTGAAAATGTTTTTAACCCGTATTGGTGCCAATGCCAAAGCTATTATCACCGGTGATCCAACACAGATTGATTTGCCCCGCAATATGCGAAGCGGATTAGACAAATCAACACGGATTCTGCGCAATATTGATGGCATCGCCCATATTGAATTAACAGAAGAAGATGTGGTAAGACATCGATTGGTAAAAGCCATCATCAAGGCATATGACAAAGAAAAAGAACGAGAGGACAAGGAAAACCCTCCCTATCACCGATAAAAATTACAAAATCTAAAATAAGAGGCGCCTAAGTGCGCCTCTTACTTGATAAAGGTTTCCCTAAATTTCCTAAACGCTTTAGGCTAACCACTAGAATTCTCTAACTGATTTTTAACTTAAATTCGTTTCTCAAACGAATAAGTTGTATTGTATGAAAAGAATATTGCTTGTATTAACTGTTATAACTATTGGACATATAACCGTATTTGCCCAAAGACCCAGCGGTAAACCTAAGACCGTTGCTGTGCCGGTAGATGAAAATGCTGCAGCAACCGGAGACAAGCAAAATGTTTTTCCTGAAGCAGGTTTTGTTGGTATTGGTATACTGAGCCCGGGTGCTCCATTGGAAATAAAAAAAGGTGCAGGCAATACGCGCAACAAGAATATTTTACTAAAGCTTAGCAATGAATGGGCTTCTGGCGGTCAGAATGAGCCGTCCATTATGTTCTCGAACGGTGATGTTTCCAACCCCAAAAACTTAAGTTACTGGACAATTGGTGCCAGGGTTTCCGGAGACGAGGTTTTAAAAACACCTCAGACATTCAAAATCAGTCACAAAGCAGGTTCCGATGCTATTGAAAAAGAATTCTTCTCCATTGATTCTTATGAAGGCAGGGTTAGAATCGGGGATGTAAACACCCAGGTGGATGGCTATAAATTATATGTTGAACAAGGCATTCTTACAGAGAAAGTAAAAGTAGCTATTAAGAATTCCAAAGACTGGTACGACCATGTGTTTCAAAAAGATTATTCCCTGATGCCTCTGAACGTATTGGATGAATACATACAAAAAAACCATCACCTTCCTGGCATCCCTACTACTGCAGAAGTAATGAAAGATGGAATTGATTTGGGAAACATGAATGCCCTATTGCTGAAAAAAATCGAAGAGCTTACACTGTACACCATTCAGCTGAAAAAGGAACTCGACGAAACGAAACAACTGATTAAAAAGAAAAAATAAATATTACTCACCCAAAATGGCGTGACCTAATTTATCTCTTTTTGTAGTCAGGTATTTCTCGTTGTAAGGATTAGGTGCCACTTCAATAGGAACTGTATCAACTATTTCAAGACCATATCCCTTTAAGCCAGCCCGCTTACGTGGATTATTACTCATCAGCTTCAGCTTGGTAACTCCCAATGCACGAAGTATTTGAGCTCCTACACCGTAATCTCTTTCATCCATTCCAAATCCGAGCTGTAAATTAGCTTCTACGGTATCCATTCCAGCTTCCTGTAATTGATAGGCTTTTAATTTGTTAATCAGACCAATCCCTCTGCCCTCCTGATTCATATATAAAATAACACCTGCACCTGCTGCTTCAACCATACGCATGGCTTTGTGTAACTGTTCTCCACAATCACAACGCAGACTACCTAAAATATCTCCAGTAAAACAACTGCTATGTACACGCGTAAGCACAGGTTCGTCTTTACTCCAGCTACCTTTCACCAGCGCCAGGTGCTCTGCACCAGACAAAGTTTCTCTGAAAGCAAGCAATTCAAAAGAACCATATTTGGTTGGCATATTTACCCGAACCAATTCTTCAATTAAAGAATCTGAAGTCAATCGGTAATCAATTAGATCCTTAATTGAAATTATTTTGAGATCGAACTTTTTGGCAATTTCCAATAACTGTGGAAGCCTGGCCATAGACCCGTCTTCATTCATTACTTCTACCAGAACACCAGCCGGTTCTAATCCTGCCAAACGCGCCAGATCAACGGTTGCTTCTGTATGGCCACTTCTTCTCAACACTCCGCCGGCTTTGGCTCTCAGCGGAAATATATGACCGGGTCTGCCTAAATCGGAAGCTTTGGTTTCAGGATGCACCAATGCCTGTATGGTTTTAGAACGATCATGTGCAGAAATGCCTGTGGTAGTACCCTGACCAATCAAATCAATAGAAACAGTAAATGCAGTCTCATGCAAAGAAGTATTGGATGAAACCATTGGTGTAAGATCTAATTCCTTGCATCGTTCTTCTGTTAACGCCGCACAAATCAACCCTCGTCCTTCTTTGCTCATGAAGTTGATGGCTTCCGGTGTTGCGAATCGGGCGGCCATAATAAAGTCGCCTTCGTTCTCACGATCTTCATCGTCTACCACAATCACCATCTTACCGTTTCTGATATCTTCAATCGCTGCGGAAATACTATCTAACATAAATCTGAATTGAGTTGCAAAATTACATAAACCCATTCAAGCCACCGCTTTTAAACAATTAGATTCGGTACAAATACCCCTGATTTTAACAAATAATCGGGATAGCATTGAATAAATGAATGATATGAAAAGAGTCCTTTGTTTTTGGAGCACACTTTTATTGCTTGCAGAAGCCGCTCCACAAAATCATTGGGGTGCAGTTAGTGGGGTGGTAAGTTTTAAGGGGATTAGAATTGCCGGGGCATTGGTTACCCTGAAAGACAACGGAACAGGAATGCTGTATTCCACCAAGAGCAATGCATCAGGAACTTATGGAATTTATCAGTTAAGTCCTACCACGCAATACCAGTTAACCGTAAGTTATCCGAATGCAGACACGCTGCAAATTCAATCGGTACATGTAATGGCAGGAGAAGATCTTCAGATACATATACCCTTGCAACCTTCTATGAATATACTAGTCCCGCTTACAATTCAAAGCTCAATTCAAAATAAGCAATGGCGGAATGGAACTACTATTCAATCTGATCAGACAGTTCATAGTCAACATTGGGGAAATCTGTTTTTGCATGAACCTTCTGCCAGTGTAAAAAATGATGGATCCGGAGCGCTTTCTTTTTCAGGACAACGATATCGTTCCAATGCATATTACATTGACGGGCTAATACAAAATGATCCATTCGGACTTTCCCCCAGCGGCATATTAAACGGTGAAAACGGACAAGGTCCAGCAGCACTTGAAAGTATTGAACAAATCATGCTGATAAAGAATCCCTTTGATGCTTCATTGGGAAACGCTACCGGAGCAATTATACAAATAGTAACCAGCAGAGGTTCCAATCAACCCAAACAGGAAATATATTTTCATTCTAAAGCCAACTATAAACAATACAACCATAGAGGGATCAATCTGAGCGGCCCTGTGATTGCCAATAAAGTTTTCTTTTTTCTCAATACAGAATTCATTGCTTCTAAGGCTGATTTTTTGTATGACAGCAGTCATTACCAAGGTGATACCCGCTCCATTGAAAAACTAAATAGGCTCAGGCAAACCATAATGGAGCAATTTCAGTATGACCCCGGAACACCAGACCAGCAGGCAACTTACAGAAACAACAGATTTTCGTTGCGAATAGATGCTGTAATGAAGAACCAACATCAAATTAGCCTAACAGGAAGATGGAATCAACAATTCAGAACGCATGCATATCTTCAAAATGCACGCCTCCTCTCATTCTCTAACAATGCAAAGCACCTGACGCAACAACAATTCTCTCTTAGTGCAGAATGGAAAAAACTGTGGAAGAATCAATTACAGAACAGATTGTCTTTTTATTTTAATCAACACCATCGCAATACAAACCCTTCCATTCAGACTTATCCAACCATCAGATTGCTAGACGGCGAAGGCATCATTGTTATAGGTGCGAATGAAGAAACCTATCAAAATATTTCTCAACAAAAAAGTTTTCAAATCATCAACCGGTTGCATCGGCTGTCTGGTAGACATTTTATAGAAGTAGGTATAGATTTGCAATACCATCAACTGAACAACAATTTTATCCCGAATGGCCATGGCAGCTATTTCTATTACAGCATCGGCGATTTTGTACAAAACAGAAAGCCCGTTGAGTTTACCATCAATAAAAAAAACAACCAAATACGGGAAGATGATTTTTTGTCAAACATGCACATGATTAGAAAAGCAGTGTTTTTAAATTACAAATCATCCCTAAACAACCAGCTGCAATTGCAAGCAGGTATCCGATTACAAAAAGAATATTTTGCTAATGCGGCTGAAACAGATTCATTTACTCAGCAGGTAGCGCTGCCGATTCTTGCCTCCTATTATAATACGGAGGGCTTACAATCAGGAAGGCTCCCAGGCTTTAACTGGAGCATTGCACCGAGGATACAATGGGTCTGGAAAATGCCAAAATGGAATAGCATATTAAAATTAGGATCTGGCATTTTCATTGGCACAATTCCCAACTCATGGCTGTCCGGAATTCAAAGCAATAACGGGAATAAATTAACTGGCATCACTGCAAAAGGTAGTGACCTGAATGGATACTATTTTACTCCACCCGGCTTTAACGGCCAACTTTCATTACCCCTACTTTATACAGAAACCAAGGGTACCATTTATGTAAGCAGTAAAGACCTCAAACTTCCTTCTATCTGGAGATCGGTACTTAGTTGGGAACAAAAAATCAATGCACATATTTCATTCGAAACAGAATTGTTGTTTTACCGGCAAAAAACAGAAACGGGATTTACCAATATCAATATTACACAACCCAATTCTAACCTATCCGGAGCAGACCAACGGCGGATCTACCATCCAAACAAGCCCATCAGTATAGTTTTGCAACCAAATACGGCGAATCCCTACCAACACGTTTTATTAATTCATAATTTGGACAGCCTGCAATCAAGTGGCTATCAATGGCAGTTTCAGACAACTGTAAACAAACAGCCATTCCGGATTATGTTGAATTA
Source organism: Sediminibacterium sp. TEGAF015 (assembly GCF_025997995.1). Lineage (GTDB taxonomy): Bacteria > Bacteroidota > Bacteroidia > Chitinophagales > Chitinophagaceae > Sediminibacterium. The sequence goes on from NZ_AP026683.1 coordinate 888,329, forward strand.
TACTTACGGAAAATCTACTGCTGTATATGACGGTAATTTTACCAATACTTTGCATTACTGGAGATTACAGGAAAATATCAACGGCAGAAACAATCCGATATTGGCAACTTCAGACTTCAGTCAGGGTCATCGCATTCATGCTTCAATAACCTGGAAAAAGAAGGTTAACAAAAGACAGCAAACTACTGTATCCCTGCATTATACCGGTCAGCAGGGAGGATTATTCAGTTATGTATATGGCGAAAACAATCTTTCTGGTGATGACCCAACCGCCTTGGGGTACGACCTTATTTACATTCCCAAAACAGATGAACTCTCTTCCATGATTTTCAAACCTTCCGTCTTCAACGGCTGGTACTATGGATCAGAAGAACAGAGAAGGGCACTGGATTATTTTATTAGTCAGGAATTGTATCTGCAAAAAAGAAGAGGGCAATATGCCGAGAAAAATGGCAGCAGAGCTCCTTTTTATCATCGGGTGGATGGATCTGTTCAAAAGCAGTTTTATCCCAGCATTAGGCATTGTAAATTAAAATTGACCCTGAGTTTTGAACTAATCAATTTACTGGGTTTGATTAACCGGAACTGGGGGCAGGAATGGATTGTTCCCGGCAATCGAATTCCGTTGATTGGCTGGGAAGGTTGGGCAGATTTGGCTAACTCAATACCGCAATATTCATTTGATCCGGGATGGTTAAACAGAAGCCTTTTTGAGACTAATTTCCAGGCTGGGAACCATAAATCGGGGAATTGGCAATTTCAGACCAGCCTTAGGTTAAGTTTTTATTAACAAACACTTGTTCTTCAATAAGGGGCACACAGGGGCAAAAATCAACTTAATGTTATATCTATCAATCACTTACGATCATTACTTCCTATTTCTTGTTGTAAGTGATGTTTATAAACCTGTTTTTATTGATATATTATTTTAACAAGATTTTGGGGACAAACGGGTTTAGTTGGATATTTGCAGCACAAAACCAAGATTATGAGAATTTTTAAAAGAATTTCATTGATTATGGTTGCCGTTTTAGCAACTTTAATTACGACCGCTCAGGTTACTACAAGTAGTATCACAGGGGTTGTAAAAACTGCTGATGGGCAACCCGTTGAGGGCGCAAGCCTTGTGGCTGTTCATACGCCATCTGGTACACAGTATTCTACTTTAGCCAAAAAAGGCGGTGTATTTACCTTAGCTGGTTTAAGAACCGGAGGTCCTTACACACTTAAAATCAGCTTCACAGGTTTAAAAGTAGAGACAGTAAATGATATCTATCTTTTATTGGGTGAACCATTCGTTATTAACCCTACACTTTTAGACGAATCTAAAGTGTTGAGTGAAGTAGTGGTTAATGCCCTGAAGAAAAAGTCCAGCGGAGACAAATCCGGAGGTGCTTCAACAGTAATCAACCAACGTATGTTGGGATCCATGCCTACTATCAGCCGTAGCATCACCGATTTTACCCGTGTTACTCCACAGGCAAACGGTACCAGCTTCGCAGGTAGAGACGGACGTTTCAATAACACTCAAGTGGATGGTGCTAACTTAAACAACAACTTTGGTTTAAGTTCTGATCCGCTTCCTGGTGGTGGTGCAAGCCCAATTTCAATTGATGCGATTGAAGAAGTTTCTGTAAATATTGCTCCATTTGATGTAAGACAATCCGGTTTTACAGGTGCAGGTATCAACGCAGTTACCAAGAGTGGTACCAACACTTTAAAAGGTTCTGTGTATGGTCTATACAGAAACCAAGATTATAACGGTTTAAATGTAGGAAATGTAAAGCTTCCTGCTCAAGTTAAATCTAGCAACAAAATCTTTGGTGCTACTTTAGGTGGTGCTATCATCAAGAATAAATTATTCTTCTTTGCTTCTTATGAAGAAGAAGAAAGAAGCCAACCTGGTATCGCATTCAGCCCTAGAGGTGGTTCTGGAAATGGTAACGTAAGTAACACAAGTGTAGACTCACTTACTAAGTTTGCCAACTTCCTAAGAACAACTTACGGATACGATCCAGGTGCGTTTGACAACTTCCCCAACTTTGCTACTAAGAACACTAAAATGTTGGCAAAGATTGACTGGAACATCAACAACAACCACAAGTTAACTTTAAAGTATTCTGACCTTGTTAACAACAACGACCAGCAATTGAATGGTTCTAGTATTCCTAACAACCCAACATTTGTTCCTGCTGGTGGTAGTTCAATCAGCCGTTTGCCTAACAACCGTTTTAGCTTAAACTCTATGTCTTTTGAAAATTCAAACTACAAGTTTAAGGATATTGTTAGAACAGGTTCTATTGAATTAAACTCTAACTTTAATGGCAAGTTCTCTAACCAGTTCATTGCTACTTTCTCCAAGATTCAGGCTACAAGAGCGGTTGCAGGTGGTATCTTCCCAACCATTGATATTTTCAACAACAATGGTCAGAACTATATGTCTGCGGGATCTGATCCATTTACTAGAAACAACGACGTTAAGAACGACGTATTCAACGTAACCAACAACTTTACTTATTATGCAGGTAAACATACTTTCACCGCAGGTGCTACTTATGAGTATCAGCGTGTAGGTAATATGTTTATGCCTGGTTCTGCAAGCTATTATGCTTATAATTCTTTGGCAGACTTCATGGCTAACAGAGCTCCTGCTGCATTCTCTTACACTTTCTCTTTAGATCCAAACAAGCCTGCAGTATATGCTGCTGACCTGAAAATTGGACAACTAGGTGTTTATTTCCAAGATGAATACAACGTTAACGAAAACTTCAAGTTAACTTATGGTTTACGTGTAGACAAAGTGTTATTCCCTGAAGCTCCATTAGAGAATCCTAATGTAAGTGCATTACGTTTCCCTGATAGAAATGGTGTTTCTACTACATTTAAAACAAGTGAGTGGCCTAAACAAAACACGCTTTACTTCTCTCCAAGAGTTGGATTCCGTTACAAAATCGATGATGAAAACATCGTAGTTCGTGGTGGATCTGGTTTATTTACAGGTAGAATTCCTTTTGTATACTTAACCAATATGCCAGGTAATAGCCAGATGTATCAAGCTAGCCAGGCGGTAACCAACCCGGCATTATTAGGTAACTTCTTATTCAATCCTAATCCAGATGCTTACAGAGGAAGCTTTAGCCCAGTACCTGGTGTTTTAGCTAACAATGCGAACATTGTATTGATGGATCAATCTTTCCGTTTCCCTCAGGTTTGGAGAAACAATATTGCTATCGACAAGAAATTGGGTAATGGTTGGGCATTAACTGTTGAAGCCTTAATTACTAAGGATATCAACGCTGTTATCATGAGAAATGCTAACCAAAAAGCACCAACTGCCCAGTTAAACGGCGGTGGCGATATGAGACCAAGATACGCTGCTACTGCCGACAGAAGATTGTACAGCAATATCGGATCTGCAATTGTTCTTGAAAATGCCAACAAAGGAAACAGTGGTTCATTAACTTTTATGGTTACGAAAACTTCTACCAAAGGATTCTCTGGTATGTTGGCTTACACCATGAGCTATGCAAATGAATTAACTTCTAACCCAGGTAGCCAGGCAACTTCAACATGGCAGAGCAATCCTACAACAGGAACTCAGAACGATTTACAATTGTTCAACTCTGCTTATGTAACACCACATAGAATTATCACCAATATGTCTTACAAGTTTAATACTGGTAAGCACTTAGCAACAACAGTTGGTTTGTTTGGTGAAATCGCTAGAGGTAACAACTTCAGCTATACTTACAATGGAGACCTCAACAACGACGGTAATAGCTCTGACCTAATGTACATTACAGCTGCGCCAATTTTCGTTGCACAAACTGCAAGTGGTGGTAACCCTGCTAGAACTGCACAAGAGCAAGCAAATGCTTGGGTACAATTCGTTCAGAATTCTCCTTACTTAAGAAAGAACATTGGTCAATATGCTGGCCGTAACGAAGTTTACCTTCCATGGGTTGCACGTTTCGACTTAAGAGTAGTTCAGGATATCATGGCAAATATTGGTGCACGCAAGCACACTTTACAGCTAACTGCTGATATCTTCAACGTAGGTAACTTGTTGTTCAAATCTTCAGGTGTAAGACAGATCGCTACAACAACTCAGCCTTTAATCTTTAGAGGCTTAGATACAGAAGGTCGTCCTACATTCAACTTGCAGCAGCAAGGTGGCCAGTTGGTTACCAAGCCATGGCAAGACAACCTAAGCTTAGCCAGCACATGGTCTATGCAGTTAGGTGTTCGTTATATCTTCTAATTAAGAATAACATTTATAGAAAAGCCCCGAGTTATACTCGGGGCTTTTTGTTTACAATAGTGTAAATCAGAGAAAACCAGGTTCAATACTTATCGTCCCCAGCCCCATTTCAGAAAATCAGGCATGGCTTTTTCCCAGGTCTCCACATCATGTTTACCATCTTCTAACTCTAGATAGGCAATATGTTCATCCGTAAATCCCTTGGCTTTTAGTGCAACAATCAAATCCAGCGCATCGTCAATAGAATCAATCACCCCATTATTGTTTCTGTCAGCGGTTTCATCCAATGTTCCGCATTCAATAAAAAACTGAAGCCATGGATAGAATTTCCCTTTCCTGACCTGTAAGTGCATCAGACGATCTTGCTCATCATCGTATCCATCATCATACCCTTTTCTTCTCCACCATAAAGAAGGGCTAAACATGCCTACTTTCCTGAATTCACTAGCATGATTCCAGGCAATATCCATAGCACTTAAAGCCCCCAGTGAAAAACCTGCGAATGACTTATCTCTGAAAGATGGCGCATTAAATTTTTTACGAATAAAAGGGAGCAGCTCTTCAAAAATAAATTTCGTGTAAAGGCCAGCAGAAGCTCCTCTCCCTTTAAAGTCTGCTGAATAAGCTGTTCCATATTCCATTTTTCTGTCCGGGCCACAATGTATACCAATACAACAAAGGGGTTCAATCTTATCTGTGTCAATTAATCCAGATAGTATTTCCTGAAATTCCATCTTTACCAGATCCTGCCCATCATTAAAAAGCAATAAGGAAGTCTGATCAAAATCACTCATTGGAGAAGGCAGGTAAATGTCAATGGTAACTTCTCTTTCCAGGTATTCAGAATGAACCTGACAGGTTTCCAACTGTATAGATGCTGCTTTAGCAGAAGGATGTGCATGCATATGCTCAAAAATAGGGGATTATATTTTTTTATTTATCATCTTATGACTTAAATTACAACTAAACCAAAATGGCAAACATGAAAAAAATCGGGATTCTGTTTGGGCAGGAAAGAAGCTTTCCGCAGGCATTTATCGAAAGAATTAACAGTAAGCAGGTAAAAGGCATCATGGCTGAACCCGTAAAAATTGACAAGGTAATTCAAGGAGAAGATAGTGGCTATGCAGTGATAATTGACCGTATCAGTCAGGACGTTCCGTTTTACAGGGCCTATTTAAAAAATGCAGCTCTATGCGGTACAGCAGTTATCAACAACCCATTTTGGTGGAGTGCAGATGAAAAGTTTTTCAACAATTGCCTGTCAACCAAAATAGAGGTTCCTGTACCCAAAACAGTAATTCTCCCATCCAGAGATTTGCCAACAGATACTGCAGAATTATCGTTCAGCAATCTTTCCTATCCATTAGACTGGGAAGGCATTTTCAACTATGTAGGATTTCCTGCATACATGAAACCCTTTGCCGGCGGAGGTTGGAAGAATGTATACAAGCTGAATGATCAGCAAGACTTTTTTGAAAAGCATTCAGAAACAGGACAGCTGGTTATGTTGTTACAGGAAGAAATCATTTTTGAGGAATACTATCGTTGTTATTGCATTGGTGGCAAGTATGTAAGAATCATGTCTTACGAACCACGCAATCCGCATCATTTACGATATGCAGCCGACTTTAAGCCATCTGCAGAAAAGCTGAAAATGATGACAGATATAGTTTTAAAAATCAATCAGTACCTGGGCTATGATTTTAATACGGTTGAACTGGCCTTAAGAGACGGAGTGCCTTATGCTATTGATTTCTGCAATCCTGCACCGGATGCTGACATTAAAAGTGTTGGTCAGGAAAACTTTGATTGGGTGGTAGAAACAGCAGCCACATTTGCTATAGAAAAAGCGCAAGCATATCAACCTGGAAAAGACAATTTAACCTGGGGCGAATACATCAAAAGAAGTGCAAACGGTAAGCCATTATATTAAGCTGATAGAACAAGACTACTATGTCAAGAATTAATTATAAACACTTCACATTAGGCGTAGAAGAAGAGTATATGGTGATTGATCCGCTTTCCCGCGAATTAAAAAGCCATGAACAGAAAATTGTACAAGTAGGTCAGCAAACCTTAAAGGACAAAGTAAAAGCTGAAATGCACCAGGCGGTGGTAGAAGTGGGAACTGACATTTGCAAAGACATTGATGAAGCTTTTAAAGACGTTGCCTCTTTAAGAGGAAATATTGCTCAGATTGCCGGAGACCTGGGCCTCTGGGTTGGTGCATCTGGTACACATCCCTTCAGCCATTGGGAAAACCAGCTGATTACCGATCATGTACGATACAATCAGATTGTAAACGAATTACAGGAAGCTGCAAGAAGTAATTTAATTTTCGGACTACATGTACACGTTGGGATGGAAGACCGCAAAATGGCCATTCATATTGCCAATACAGCCAGGTATTTCTTACCCCATGTGTACGCACTAAGTACCAACTCCCCTTTCTGGGAATCACGGGATACCGGCTACAAATCTTTCCGTACTAAGGTATTCGACAAATTCCCCAGAACAGGAATACCCGATTATTTTGAAAGTTTTGAAGCATATGAAAACTATGTAAACCTCCTGATTAAAACGAACTGTATAGACAATGCAAAAAAAATCTGGTGGGATTTAAGGGTTCATCCTTTTTTCAATACGGTTGAATTCAGAATCTGTGATGTTCCCATGAATATCATGGAAACCATGACCATTGCTGCTTTATTTCAGGCAATTTGTGCCAAAATTTACAAGCTCAGAAATCAGAACCTAAATTTCATGATGTATCAGCGTTCTCTGCTCAATGAAAACAAATGGCGGGCGAGCCGATATGGAATAGATGGTAAACTAATTGATTTTGGAAAGGAAACGGAAGTAGATACCAAGGCCTTGATTTATGAATTACTGGATTTTGTGGATGATGTAGTAGATGAACTGGGAAGCAGGCATGTAGTGGAGCATGTTTCCAAAATTTTTGAGAGAGGAACAGGTGCAGACAGACAATTGAAGGTATTCAGGGAAACCGGAAGCCTCATCAGCGTTGTAGACTATATACATGATCAGTTTCTAAGTGTTTAACCTATCCGCTCTATGGAGTCAAAAAGATTAAAAAAATCATAAAATACCCTAGCCCCTGTCAAACAGGGGCTTTTTGGTACAATTTTGTATTGTTTACATCATTCAGGCAGCATTTTACCAAAAACTGTCCTCTATTACATGTCAACCCTAAACCACCCTCTTTTGACCGAGCACGAGTTGATAAAAGGCTGTATAGAACAAAACCCCTCATGCCAGCGTATGCTATTTGAAAAATACGCAGGCAAGATGATGGGGGTATGTCTTCGTTATGCCCAAGATAACATGGAAGCCGAAGACATGCTGCAGGATGCTTTTGTCAAAGTTTTTCAATACATCGGTCAATTTAAATTTGAAGGCTCATTTGAAGGCTGGATAAGAAGAATTGTAGTGAATACTGCTATCAGACATCTGGAAAGAAAGAAAATGAGCTTTAAGGAAATTGATGACCATCAGCCAGACCTTCCCTCTATAGACCCCAGTGCTTATCATTTTCTGGGGGAGGAAGACCTGATGAAACTCATTGGAGCGCTTCCAGAGGGATACAGGATGGTATTCAACCTGAGTGTGATAGAAGGATATAGTCACGATGAAATTGCAGAAATGCTAAACATACAGGCTGGCACCAGCAGGAGTCAGTTGGTAAAAGCCCGGAAAATGTTGCAGAGTCAAATTCTGCAATTACAAAAGATTGCCGTTTAAATGAACAACAAAGCGTTCGATACAATGATTAACCAAAAACTGCATTCGTACAGCGCCCCTGTACCGGCAGGCTTATGGGAAAAAATTGCCGCTAAGGATTTATCGGAGCCAACTGATCCATTCGATGAATTTGTTCATCAGAAACTATACCAACATTCGGCAGAAGTTCCCAACCGAATCTGGGATAATATACATGCTGCATTTTCACCGCAGGCACCGGGTATTGCAACTGAAGAAGAGGAAAAGAAAAGAAGAAAAAGGTTCCTGTTCTGGTTTCCACAAGAATACCGCGTGGCTGCCTCCATTCTTCTTGTATTGCTGGTTGGAACGGTTGCCGCCTATTTGTTCAATTACGCTTTCCAATCAAACAAGCCATCTTCCCCCTACGCTCCTGTTCAGGTACAGGAACCAAGTTCTACGAAAAACACACAGAATACTGTTGGCATAGAAGACAAATCAGCTACCAGCTCAGGTAAAGTAACAGAAGGAGAACCAGATGCTGAAAGGGCTGTTACCAGTGCATCTTCCGCTAAAAAAACAGAGAATGCAAGGAATGCAGCTGAGTGGAAACTAGACAGAAAAAACAAAACAGCATCTTTTAAAGAGCGTGGTTCTGTATTCCCTTATGAACAAAGTTTACTGGACAACGCTCAGAAAAAGAATAGCATTCAGTTGAATGTGGCCAATACTGAATCAGATAAGTCAATAGCAGAGCAAGCGGATGAAGAAAAGGAAGAGGAATACAGAACTGCTGAAAAAGCCGGCAATGCTTTTATCAGACAAAATAGAAATACCTGGCAGGGCAACCGACACAATGTGAATGCCTATCAACATGCTACCAGTTTTAAAAATGTTGTGATATGTCCTACAGATAGAAAACAGCGAAATCCGGATTGGGATCTGGAAGTGTATGTATCTCCTGATATGGCTTTTAAAACAATCAGCAATAATACAGCCACTGCTCAGTTATTAAGCCGCAAAGACAGCAGTGAATCTATGAGACCTGGATTTTCTGCCGGATTCAGAATTGTAAAGCCACTGAATGATTATTTATCGCTTAAAACCGGATTGCAATATTCTCAAATAAACGAAAGGTTTACTTATAAAACTGAAAACGAAACAAGAACCACAACAGTGGTAACCGTACGATCCATTGTACGTGCTCCGGGCGATACATTAATTGTAAGAGACACCAGCACATTAACGCAAGTTGGTTTTAAAACCAATACAGTAAAAAACAGATTCAGAAGTCTGGACATTCCTGTACTGGCCAGTGTTCAGTTTGGCAATGAAGATTTGAAGTGGGGCATAACAGCTGGTGCCATAGTAAATGTATCCAGCTGGTACGAAGGAGTTTTGTTAGACAGCAGCCTAGCAGCTGTAGCCGTTGGTAAAGACAATGGCATGATGTATAAAAAGAATATTGGCCTGGGCTTATACGCAGGCTTCAATATTACCAAAAGGATTAATTACAATACGCAATTGTTTTTTGAACCCTATCTCAGATATAATTTATCCAATATAACAACTACTGGCGCACCATTCAATCAAAAATTCAGTATTGGAGGATTAGCCTTGGGATTGCGATTTAATTTAAATAACCGATAGGCAACAATAAAAATAAATACAGTATCTATAGCATAATGTTACGCAACTTTTTTAAATATTATTTCACCGCATTTGCCGCAATCACGCTATTTGCTGCTTGCAATAAGGAAGTTTCCGACGGAAATAATTTTGTTGTGTACAACAATGATGCGCGCAATGATACAACTTGGTCTAGCAGCAACATTACTGCTGCAGCCATACAGCGAATACTGGACTCTACAGCCGTCTACAATCACAAGGATACATTAACTGGCACACAGGCAAAGACACTTAGTTTTACAGATAAATTCAGCGTATTATTTCCTGCAAATGCATTCGTGAGCAAATCAGGAGACCTGATTACCGGTACCGTTGAGATTAAAGTATTGCTATTAGATGAAAAAGGAGAATTTATCAGAACTGTAAAATCATCTGAAAACCCAGGCACTATGCTTGAATCTGATCTGGCATTTTGCATCATTGCTTCAGCTAATGGGGAAGAGTTGCGTATTGCGCCAGGGAAAAAATATATTATTAGAGCGGGGAATAATGTTGACCAAGTGAATCAACAAATGAGAATTTACACAGGGCAGGAATCTGTAACCTATACTGCACAAGTATTAGCAGACCCACAGTTTTATTGGAAAGAAGCCAATGCCTCTAATGTGCAGCAATCGGTTTACAGAATTTACAATGGCGTTAAAGATATTGAGCGTTACGAACTAAGTACCGATCAGCTTAGATGGATGGCTATTGCAACGCCCAATACCAATCTGGGAAGCACCAACAAACTACATGTACTATTACCTCCCAATTTCACCAATAAAAATACAGTGGTGTTTGCTGCTGTTGATGATTACAATACTGTGATTCAATTACAACCCGAATTAAGTTCAAGATCGTTTAAATCGGATTTAATTCCACAACAGAAAAAGATTCATATCGTTACGATTTCATTGATTGGCAATCAATTTTATTACAGCGAAACAGGCTATTCCTATCTGAATAATAAGACCTATGTTTCCATTAAGCCGGAGAAAAAAACACTGGCTGCTATACTAAGCAATCTTAAGAAATTATAAATAACAGTTCATGACGCATATCGGGGGATATGCCGGCCCTGCCTTCGGCAGGGCCTTACTATTTTTTAACCTTTTTCAGATGCAATGCGTTGAATGCCCAAATCAGACTAAACAACATCAACAGTGCACCCAATAAAAAAGAAGCGCCGGGAAAATAAAACGGTGCACTGGGCCCTGTAAAATAAGCAAATGTGCTCGTCATCATAATCGGTCCTAAAACAGAAGTAAGGCTCATCAAGCTGGTAAGGGCCCCTTGCAACTCACCCTGTTCATTTGGCGGAACATTTCCAGAAATAATAGACTGCAATGCAGGTCCTGCAATCCCACCCAAACAATAAGGAACCAGAAAGGCAAACATCATCCAAGTTTGTGTGGCAAAAGTGAAAAGCAGAAGACCTAGTGTATATAAACTCAATCCGAGATACACACTTTTCTCATTCCCAATCCGGGGATTAATTACCCGAATCAACAAACCTTGTACAAGCGCAATCAAAAATCCAACAATACCCAATGATATCCCAATTAGCTTGGGAGTCCATTTAAATTTTTCAATATTTACAAAGCTCCAGTTACTCTGTACACTATGTGCCGCCAGATAAATTAGAATCAATGATCCTATCAAACCTGCAACTGCAGGATATTTTTTCAATTGCAACAAAGAGCCCAAAGGATTGGCACGCTTCCATTCAAATTTTCTTCTCAGGTGTTTGGGCAAGGATTCAGGCAATACAAAATATCCGTACAACCAATTGGCCAGGGCTAGTCCGGCAGCAACGAAGAATGGCAAACGAGACCCATGTTCGCCTAGCAATCCACCCAATAAAGGACCAATGATAAAACCCAATCCAAAAGCAGCTCCGATCATTCCAAAATTTTGCGCTCTGTTTTCTGGGGTACTGATATCAGCCATATAAGCGGAAGCAGTAGTAATGCTGGCTCCTGTAATTCCTGCTATAATTCTTCCTACAAAAAGCCAGCCAATGGAGGGAGCAAAAGCCACAAATAAATAATCGATACCAAAACCAAGTAATGAAAAAAGCAAAACGGGTCTTCTTCCATACTGGTCACTCAGGTTCCCTAAAATGGGGGAAACAGCAAACTGCATGATAGCATAGGAAAAAGTAAGCCAGCCGCCGTAAGTAGCCGCCAGACTGGTGCTACCATTGTGTAATAACTCTTCAATCAGTTTAGGCACTACAGGAATAATCAATCCGAGACCAATCACATCAATCAAAATCGTGATAAAAATAAAACCAACTGCTGCTTTTTTATTTGAGGCCATAGAGGGCAAATATTAAATAAAATAAGTTAAGATGTAACTAGTCTTCTTTTTACTCCAGGAATTTCCATCACCAGGTCTTCTCCAAAGCAAGCTGCTGGCGTTTGATAGCCCGCCTTAAAATTTCCTGAAAGTATTTTTTTAGCAATCAGTAAACTACTAATGGCAGTTAAGGTATACCCTTCAGGTCCTTCCATCAATGCCGAAACTTTATTGCCATTGGCATTTTCCACTTCTCCCCAAACCATCGATTTGGCCTTTGCACGCATTTCCTCATTGGGTCCTGCAGACATTTTCTTTATTTTACTTTTATAGTAATTTTTCACAAAAGAAGTTTTCAGCATCCAGTTAAATGCATTCTGCCACTTCAACAACTTGAATGTTTTAGGTGAAGCCCCTGTATAGGTTTCAATATTGGGAATACCCGTTGTTGTAAAGGCAGTTGAGATATCTCCCCAGGGAATTGTCATCACAAATAATTTTTTCAGTCCAAAATCTACCCACATGCCTTTATGCCCAAGCGGTACCCGGGTGATTTTACCATTCAGTCTTACTGCACTTCCCTCTCCCATTCCTTCGGCCATGGTAGTAGCTGTTCCATGAGATAATTTTCCACCAATACTGGCAAAAGCCAGTTTCAAATTCACTGCATCGGGCAATTGATTTTTCAAAAACAAGGCCATACAATCTGTAGGAACCACGTCAAACCCTACACCAGGCATAATCATGATATTTTTTTCCCTGGCAGCATGGTCCATTCTTTTGAGTAATTCAAACACGCCTATTTCGCCCGTAATATCAATATAATGCGTACCTGCTTCCAAACAGGCTTCTGCCATTTGTTTAGCCGTATACATAAAGGGGCCGGCAGCGTGCAATACTAGCGGAAAAGAACGCAGAGTTGTTATCAATTTATCTTTTTCAGAAAGGTCAATTACCTGATATTGCAGACCCAGCTCCGAGGCCATTGCCTCTAATGCGGCAGCATTTCTTCCCGACAATACGGGTTCTAAACCATACTCTTTTGCCACTGCGGCAATGAGTCTTCCGGTATATCCGTTGGCTCCATAGAGCAAAAATGATGATTGCATCCTGTAAAATACAAAATCCCGACAAGAAACTTGCCGGGACTTGTATCGGGGGGAATCCACCATATCTCCCCACCACTAATCACCCTTATGATAAGCCTATTTATTTTTTCAAGGTAATTACACCCAGTTGCGCTTCCTTAGTTTTAGAAACCAATACATTATTGATGGTCGTATCAAAATATCCGTTAGAAGCGTTTACAAATACACTGTATGTGCCGTCTGCTAAACCTCTTACTTTAAAATATCCTTCATGATTAGGCAATGCATATGCTGTGTCCTTGCTGTTGAATACGGTTATTACAGCTTGTGCTTCTTTAGGCGTTACTTTACCAGACACACTGGCTGTTTCTTTCACTGTAAAGAATTTAATTACTGGCTTCAGATAAAACTGACCATTTTTCTCAATGATAGATCTGCTTACATCAAAGTCTAACCAAAGTCTGGAACGGTTAGGAAGAAACTCATCCCACTCATGTCCTTTCAGTTTTACTAGGATATAATTTTTTTCATTTAAAGGCAAATTCAAAGGATAGCGTACGCTGTCTTTAACCAGTGTATGTGTGGTACCCAATTCAATTTTAATCAAACGAATAGCACCCTGTGGAACCGTTGCTGTTGCCAATAAAGTATCTACTCCATTGCGCAATTTCAGGATATCATATACACCAGGATTTACACCCAGATTTTTCCAGACAAGAGATGAATCATCTTTGTCATCACGGGAACGACCGATTCTATCCCAATCACAAGTGTCTTTTTTACGTGTGTTTTTACTGGTATCCACCAATAACCAGACAGATTTTATATCTATCAATACATTATCAAAAACACCGGGAGCATCTGTTAAATATAAAGACACAGATTGAGACCCAACCGGGTTTTCAATGGAAGCTGCTTTATTACAAGCTGCCAGTGACACTACTAGTACGATGGCCATTGCTGCCATCCAGAAAAGGGGGTTTGTTTTTTTCATGGTTCAAATTTTTAGTGTAGTGTTATACCATTTACATTTTTTTATTTTTTGCAATACATAGCCATGCCGCATATTGCAGCTGTTTAGCCAATCGCAAAAGTTTTGGAAATATTCCCCGTCAATAGTGGGAATACAAAATAGATGCCAGGTGATTTGGGAATGTTGCCTGTTAAATAATTTTTAACAAAAAAGTTTTTTTTAGAGACCGGCTATAATGGTACTAATATCTTGTACACTTAACTGTTTACGCTTTTTTGCAGCAGGTAAAATTTGAATTGCCGCATCGGCATCTGATATAAATAATTCTGCAACCGATTTGCCTTTAACAGAAACCAATTCACGGGAAGAAACGCGTAGCAAAAAATTTTCTCTAAAGAGCTCAAACTGTTTTCCTCCGGATGATTTTCCATAATCATAAGTATCTACTGCTTTCTTATGAATCAATTGAAGGAGTTGATATTTAGCGGAAGATTTTTTCACTTCATATAACAGCGGACTATCGGGGCTCAGTTTCAGAATGGTAATAGAATCAGCAACCCCCTCTTCCTGATAATACAATGTCATTTTTTGAATAGCATCAACAAATTGAAATTCTGCATCCCCTTCTTTAAAATGGATATGACCATTTACCAAATTGATGATTAAAGGTAGATTCAAAAACTTTTTCCCATTGAACATTTCCACATTAGCATTGCACCATTCATCTCTCCATAAAGGGCTACCTTTTACTGTTCCCACATTGGCACTGATAGTCATTCCCTTTTCATCGTACACTTCTACAAAATGGGTAACTGGTTTGGCCACATACATATTCTGTGCAAACAAAAAAAAGTTGAATATCGTAAAAAGAGTTGTCAGTAAAATTTTCATACAAGACTTTCTCTAATATACGCTATTCAACTTAATATAGCATTATGGCGACTGTGTTTATTCGTTTCTGAAAACCACTACACCATCAAATACATCCACCAGTACCGGTTGGTTTTTATCAATATCTCCGGAAAGAATTTTCTTACTCAATGCATTTACAATTAACTTCTGAATTAATCGCTTCAAAGGTCTTGCCCCCAACTGTGCATCAAATCCGTTTTCCATTAGGTATTCAACCAGATAATCACTAAAGCGTAATTGAATATCGTTTTCGGCAACCAGTTTTTTCAAGGATTCCAACTGGATAGTTATGATACCCTTCAGCTGTTTCTTATTCAACGGACTAAACATGATAATTTCATCTACCCTGTTTAGAAACTCAGGTCTTACTGTTTGCTTTAGCAATTGCATTACTTCTGTCTTAGCTTTTTCAGCAGCATCTTCCAGTCCGTTTTCTTCTACCCCTTCAAACGCTTCCTGAATTAAATGGCTACCAATATTGCTGGTCATAATGATGATCGTATTTTTAAAATTCACCATTCTGCCTTTGTTATCTGTTAGTCTGCCATCGTCTAATACCTGTAACATCACATTCCAAACGTCAGGATGTGCTTTTTCAATTTCATCCAGGAGAATTACACTATAAGGTTTTCTGCGCACAGCTTCTGTTAATTGCCCGCCTTCATCATACCCTACATATCCGGGAGGTGCGCCAATCAATCGGGAAACCGTATGCTTTTCCTGATATTCACTCATGTCTATACGGGTCATCATAGTCTCATCATCAAACAGGTATTCTGCCAGGGCTTTCGCCAGTTCTGTTTTACCTACACCAGAAGTGCCTAAGAAAATAAAGGATCCAATTGGCTTCTTAGGATCTTGCAATCCAGCCCTGCTTCTTCTGATGGCATCAGAAACCGCAGCAATGGCTTCTTCCTGTCCTACAACCCTGCTATGCAGTTCTTCTTCCAAATGCAATAATTTTTCTCTCTCCCCTTGCAGCATTTTGGCTACCGGAATACCCGTTGCCTTGGCAATACTTTCTGCTATATCTTCTGCATCCACTTCTTCTTTCAATAACCTTTTCTCCGAAGTCTGCATCAACTGTTCGGTAACGGAAGCTATAAGGGTTTCCTGTTCTTTTACTTTACCGTATCTAATTTCAGCTACTTTTCCATATTCGCCATTACGCTCTGCCTGCTCGGCTTCTTGCTTCAATTGTTCAATCCTCGCTTTGGCAGACTGTACTTTCTCCACCAGTTCTTTCTCCTGAGTCCACTTCGCTTTCAGCGTATCGCGCTCTACAGCAAGGTTACTGATTTCAATATTGAGTTCTTTTAGTTTGTCTTCATCGTCTTCCCGCTTAATGGCTTCGCGCTCAATTTCCAACTGACGAATCTGACGTTCCAGTTTATCCAGCTCTTCTGGCATAGAATTCATTTCGAGTCTCAGCTTGGCTGCACTCTCGTCTATTAAGTCAATGGCTTTATCGGGCAAGAAACGATCCGTAACATAACGATTGGATAATTCTACTGCAGCAATAATAGCTTCATCTTTAATACGAACATGGTGATGCGTTTCGTACCGATCTTTCAAACCACGCAAAATTGAAATGGCATCTTCTACTGAAGGCTCATCAATCATTACTTTCTGAAATCTTCTTTCCAGTGCCTTGTCCTTTTCAAAATATTTCTGGTATTCGTTTAATGTGGTTGCACCAATGGCTCTTAACTCTCCGCGTGCCAATGCAGGCTTTAATATATTGGCCGCATCCATAGCTCCTTCGCCACCACCTGCACCTACTAATGTATGAATTTCATCGATGAATAAAATAATTTCTCCATCACTGGAAGTCACTTCTTTTACCACACCTTTTAGTCTCTCTTCAAATTCCCCCTTATACTTAGCACCGGCAATCAGTTGCCCCATGTCTAATCCATAAATAATTTTGCTTTTCAGATTTTCAGGTACGTCTCCATTTACAATCCGCATAGCCAGTCCCTCTACAATAGCTGTTTTACCAACACCGGGTTCACCCACTAAAATGGGATTGTTTTTAGATCTGCGGGTAAGTATATGCAGGGTTCTTCTGATTTCTTCGTCACGGCCAATCACCGGATCCAGCTTGCCTTGTCTGGCCATATCGTTCAGGTTCTTGGCATATTTATTCAGCATATTTAGCTGCGTTTCCTGTGCCTGCGAACGAATGGTATCTCCTTTTCGTAAATCTTTAATGGCAGTGGTTAATCCCTTCTCTGTTAAACCTGCAGCTTTTAATAAAGTTCCGGTAGCATCACTCATTTGCACCAAAGCAAGCAAGAGATGTTCAGGGGTAACGAATTCATCTTTAAAGGAACTCATTACGGTAGTTGCTTTCAGCAAAGCATTACTGAAATCACGTCCGGCATTCTGAGCAGGTTCTCCTCCCTGTACCTTTGGCAACTTATTCAGTTGCTCGGCAAGTTTGGTTTCCAGAAAAACAGGATTCACATTGTTCTTCTTTAACAAAAATTCAATTGCTGAATCCTTGTCAGTTAATAAAGCCTTCAGCAAGTGATCCGTTTCAATGGATGGATTTCCATTGTTATAGGCAACCTGCTGCGCAGACTGAATTGCTTCCTGCGCTTTAATGGTATAATTGTTCAAATTCATAGTAAAGTGGATTAATGTAACTTTATCCTATCCATCAAACGATAATCCAACTCAATAATTCGGAAAATATGTCGCAAAAAATGGTTAGAAACTGCGCAATAGTCAGTATGGAAGTGATTTTTCTGTTATTATTACAGCCACTCAATGCCCAATATAATTTTCAGGAATTGGAAAAAACCATTGAACTATCCAAAAAGGAACTGGGCAAGGAATACAGCATACTTGTATATAAAGACGGGAAAATAGTCTTCAGCAAATCGGCTGGAGATTTCAATCCCAAAACACAGGCACCCATTGCAAGTGCCAGCAAGTGGTTAACCGCAGCACTGATCATGGCATTGGTAGACGATGGGAAAATTTCGCTGGACGACAAACTCAGCAAATATATTCCCGACATGAACAAATACAGCAAGGGCTTTATTACAATAAGGCATTGCCTGAGCCATTTAACAGGCATAGCATCTGAGCCCATCAAGCTAGGCGATATTATTAGAAGAAGCCGGTATAGTAGCCTGGAAGAAGAAATAACCGAGTTTGTTACCAAAAGAGAAATCGTTGCCAATCCTGGACTGGAATTTCGTTACAGCAATGTGGGCTTGAACCTCGCAGGCCGCTACATTGAACTTGCTTTAAGAAGAGGATTTGAACAAATCATGCAGGAAAAAATATTGCGTCCATTGCAAATGCGCGGTACTAATTTCTCCAGCCTGAATGCCATCAATCCTTCAGGTGGTGCACAATCAACAGCAAATGATTATATCAATTTCTGTTCTATGTTGCTCAACAAAGGCATGTTCAATGGCAAAAGAATTTTATCTGAATCATCTGTACAATATTTATTGCAGGCGCACACTACTTCCTCCATGATTAAATACGCGCCCAAAGTAGCCGAAGGGTATAATTATGCAGCAGGATCATGGGTTATCCAGACCGATGTAAATGGCAATCCATCTGTATTGGCATCACCAGGATTGTTTGGTACCTGGCCCATGATAGATTTGTGCAGAAATTATGCAGTGGTATTTTTTGCAAAGGAACTCATGAGTGAAGACCGCAGAGATATATACCTAAATCTGAAGAAAAAAATTGACGAACAAATTGCATCGAATTGTCAGTAAAGATGTTGTCTGTAGAAGCAAATACCCGATTTATAAAAGCACAGGCTGCAAGGCTTGGATTTAGTTATTGCGGAATAGCAAAGGCCGAAAAATTAAATGAAGACGCCCGAAGATTGGAACAGTGGTTGAACAAAAATCATCAGGGCAGTATGCAGTACATGGAGAATCATTTTGATAAAAGAATTGATCCTACGCTATTGGTTCCCGGAGCACAATCGGTTATTACCCTGCTAAAAAATTATTATCCGGATAAGCAACAACAAAACAATAGTCCTAAAATAGCCAGGTATGCATGGGGCAAAGATTATCACGAAGTAATCAGAGCGCAGCTAAAGGAATTATTAGCCGAAATAAATCAGGAAATCGGTACGGTAAACGGAAGAGGCTTTGTTGATTCTGCACCAGTTCTGGAAAGAGCCTGGGCTGTGAAATCCGGATTGGGATGGGTAGGCAAAAACGGAAACCTTATCAGCAAACAAAACGGCTCCTACTTTTTTATTGCCACTTTAATAGTAGACCTGCCACTACTATACGATGATCCTTATGCAAAAGACTACTGTGGTACTTGTACCCAATGTATTGATGCCTGCCCAACCGATGCCATTTTACCCAACAAAGAAATCAACGGAAGCCAGTGCATCAGCTATTATACCATCGAATTAAAGGAGGCATTAAGCCAGCAAACATCCATAAACACTGATAACTGGTTATTTGGCTGTGATATTTGTCAGGAAGTTTGTCCATGGAACCGATTTAGCAAACCTCATCAGGAACCCGCATTTGCTCCCATACCTGTCATCCTGAATTTAACAACACAGGAATGGGAAGAAATGACTGAAGAAGTATTTAACGCTACATTTAAGGAATCACCCTTAAAAAGGAGCAAATACAGTGGTATCCGCAGAAATCTCCAATGGCTTTAGCCACAAATACAACCAAAGCGGCCTATTTTCTAAAACCGTAAAATAATTGCGGTTTTATGCGTCTTTAAAAAAACTTTGACCAATTTGTCCCCATTTATTGGAAAAATTATCAACAAAACCAAGAAATTCCCGCACACATTATATATTTATATTGTTTTTCAAAACTCCAAAACGATATGCATATGAATGTCAACAATGGCAAGAACAGTGTCCTATCGAAGATGTGCTTCCTTCTCTTCGGTTTGGCACTGACAATCGGCTTGCAAGCTCAAACAACCATTAAAGGAAAAGTTACCGACAGTAAAGGACAGCCTGTTCCGGGCGCTTCTGTCACCATTAAAAATTCAGGTGCAGGTACTGCTACAGGTACCGATGGCTTGTATCAGTTAATTGCGAATTTAAAAGCAGGGAAATACGATGTCGTAATTTCTTCTGTAGGATTTAAATCAGCTGAAAAAACAATGACTGTTACCAGCACTACCAGTAGCTTCTCTTTTGACGCAAGTTTAAAGGAAGATGCAACGGGTCTGGATGAAGTAGTAGTAACCGGTACTTCACAGGGTACTACTAAAAAGCAATTGGGTAATTTCATTGGTACTGTAAAAGGAAGCCAGGTGAGCAATGCAGGTTCTCCCAATGCCATTGCTTCTTTACAAGGTAAAGTTCCGGGTGCGCAGATTACGCAGAACTCCGGTGACCCTGCAGGTGGTATGAGTGTGAAACTACGTGGTGTAAGCTCTATCTCTGGTTCTTCAGATCCTTTGTACATTATTGACGGAGTTATTCTAAACAATTCAAATGCAAGAGTAACCAACGCGCAAAGTGATTATGATGCTTATGGAAGCGTAGGTCAGAACCGCATGGTAGATATTAACCCTAACGATATCGACAGAATTGAAGTGTTGAACGGTGCTGCTGCAGCAGCTATTTATGGAAGCCGTGCAAATGCTGGAGTTATTCAAATCTTTACAAAGCGTGGATCTACCGGTGCTCCAAAAATCACCTTTAGTTCTAAAGTAAATACCAATTCATTGAGAAAACGTTTGGTGTTTAACAATGCCCCTACCAAATTTGGTGGTCCTACAGATGGCCCAGGTGCTTTAACACAGGATATCATAACCGCTCCATTCCAAACAACCACTACTCCAGTAACCCGTTACGATTATCAGGATGATATTTTCAGAACAGGATATGGTACAGACAACAACGTGTCTATCACAGGTGGTCAGGACAAAATGCGTTACTTCGCCTCTTTGAACTACAACACCAACCAAGGTATTATCAGAGGAACAGACAACACCCGTTTTGGATTCAGATTAAATTTAGATAACAAAGTAAACAACTGGTTCAGCTGGAATGCCGGTATCAACTATACCAACAACGCTACCAATGAAAAACCAGATGGTAATAGTTTCTTCTCTCCTATTAACTCAATGACCATTTTAGGCAACTTCCACAATATCAGTGCAAGAGATGCCAATGGAAATTTACAGGCTGTGGGCGAAAGAGGTCGTGTGAATCCTTTAACCATCATCAACGATATCAAACAAAGAAACGTAACGAACAGAACCGTTTCTAATGTGGGTTTCAAATTGTTCCCGGTGAAAGGTTTAGTGATTGACTACACAGCTGGCTTAGACAATATCGCACAAAACGGAACTACTTATATTCCACCGTTCCCTTACAATGCCAGCCCTGCATTTTATGGCGGTGGTGCTGCTCTAGATCCAACACAAAATGGGTATGCCAGTGCGGCCAGCTTTAATTCAACTTTTTTCAACCACGATTTAAACTTTACATACACTACCAATATAACCAATAAACTGGCTTCTGTAACCCAGTTTGGTTATTCTGAGCAGTATGAGAAAGCGCAGTATATTTTAGCTCAGAGCCGTGGTTTGTTGCCAGGTATTTCTACTGCAACAGGTGGTAGCACTTTATTGCCTAATTCTGACGGTAGAAGCGAAAGAACCATTCGTGGATTCTTCTTACAGCAGAACTTTAAGTTCAACAATCAGTTGTTCGTAACGATTGCAGGGCGCGTGGATGGTTCTTCTGTATTTGATAAGAGCAACCGTAACTTCTTCTACCCGAAAGTAAGTGGTAACTACCTTATCTCTGAAACTGACTTCTTCAAGAAATCTTCTTTAGCAAATTCAGTAGATGTATTCAAAATCCGTGCAGCATACGGTGAAAGTGGAAACCTAACAGGTATTGGCGCATACGATCGTTTCAATATCTATAATATCTCTCCTTTCTTAGGAAGAACCAGCTTAACTTCTCCTTCTGCAACCATCAGTTCTAACTTAAAACCTGAGCGTCAGAAAGAATTGGAAATTGGTACAGATATCGCATTATTCGGAAACAGATTGCAATTCACTTTCAACTATTATAACAAGAAAGTAACAGACTTATTGGTACCGAATATTACCAATGCGCCAAGTTCAGGATTCCCAACAGCAACCAAGAACGTAGGTTCTTTAAGCAACAAGGGATTTGAAATCATGGTAACCGCTGTTCCTGTAAAAAACAAAGATTTCAGCTGGGAAATCACTGGAAACTTTAATAAGAATAAAAACAGAATTGAAAACTTAGGCGTTCCTTTCATTTCATTTGCAGCCCCAACCGGAGCCGTATTTGCTTTGATTCCCGGATATGATGCCCCTGTATTCTACTCAACTTTCTTTGCTAGAAATGCAAATGGCACAGAAGTGAAGAATGCGGCAGGTATACCAGTAACAGCAAGAGGACCTATTGCAAATGGACAGCCATTTGGTACTCCTTCATTGGATCCTGCAACTGGATTACCATTCACTAGCGGACCTAACTCAACTATCTTACGCACCGTATTGGGCTCACCTAACCCAACCTACACAGCAACTTTAATCAATAGTTTCACTTATAAGAAGTGGACCTTGGGTTTCCAATTAGACCGTGTAGCTGGTTCGGAAGTATTTAACGCAGACTTCAGAACAAGACAAGGGGTAGGAAATGGTAGCGAATTTGCACAAAGAGAACACAAGGGTGAAATACCAAGAGGATATATCAGCGGTATTTACGGTATTGAAGAGTGGAGAGTTGAAGACGGATCTTTCACCAAACTACGTGAAATCTCTGTAGGCTATTCATTTGGAAAAGTGAAAAACCTGTTCAACAGCCTAACTGTTACATTAACCGGAAGAAACCTAATCTCATGGGATAACTACAGAGGATACGATCCTGAAACCAACGCTACTGGTCAGAGCAGCTTGTTCAGAGGCGTAGATTTTGGTAACGTACCTATTCCAAAAACATTCCAATTTGGAGTTGTAGCTAATTTCTAACCCAACAAAAAAGTTATTATGAAAAAAATATTATTCATCATTTTATCCGGGGTAAGTCTAGTTGCATGCAAGCAGGACTTTACCAACCCAGGTGCCATCTCTGATATAGATGCATTTTCTACCCCCAGAGGATTAGCGGGTGTAGCAGTAGGATTACAGAACGTATATAGTAATGGTCGTTTAAGCCCATTGTATAATAGCGTTACTGCAGCAGGTGCTTTAACCAATGAGTTCAGATTAATGAACGCAGGTAACACCGACGAGTTTCAGTTATTTCAAGGCGGAGCTGTTGTAGACAACCTGAACGGTATTGTAGGCAATATGTGGACTTGGAACAACAAGATTATTTATGATGCCGACAAAGTATTGGAAGGTGCCAATAAGTTAGGTGATAAAAACTATGCATCAGGATTGATCGCTTATGCAAGTATTTATAAAGCTTTAGCCATTGGTAATTTAGCCATGTTCTTTGAACAGATTCCTGAAGCGCCTGGTACACAAACCACACCAGCTACTTTCCAAAGCAGAATCGATGGACTCAGAAGAGCCGTTACTACTTTGCGTTCCGCACAAACAGCATTAGGAGCAAACGCCCCTAGTGCCGCATTCTTCGCCAATGTACCTACCAATATTACTACTGCGTATTTTAATAATACCATTAGTGCCTTGATTGCTCGTTATAGTTTATTTGCAGGAGACTATGCAAGTGCTATCACTGCAGCCAATACGGTAGACCTAAGCTACAATGGCTCTACACTAGGCTTTGATGCCATTGTTACCAATCCGATTTTCACCACTGCAACTGCCACCAACAACGTATTCCAGATCTTGGATTCAACGTTAGGATTGCCTACTGCACTGGTTCCGGATTTAACCGATCAGCGAATTGCCTTCTATACTTCCATTAACCCAACCATTCAGCCTCGCTATAGAATCAGAGGTTTCTATAGTGCCGCTACGCAGGCAGTTCCTTTGTACTTGCCAGACGAAATGCGTTTGATTAAAGCAGAAGCATATGTAAGACAAGCAGCTCCTGATTTAAACGCAGCTGTTACAGAAATCAATGCAGTAAGAACTCAATTGCCGGCAGCCGATGCATACGGAGTTGGTGGTGGATTAGCCGCTTACTCAGGTACTGTTTCAGCACCCGCTTTACTAGACGAAATATATCGTCAGCGTTGCATTGAATTGTGCATGAGCGGAATGCGTTTGGAAGACAACAGAAGATTTGGTCGCCCGGCCGCAGAACGTAAGAGAACTTTCTTCCCTTACCCAAGCAGAGAGCGCGATAATAACCCGAACACACCAGCAGATCCTGCTAATTAATAAAGAGTCTCTCCCCCAAGCAGTTGGTAAAAAGCCCCGTCACGAGCAATCGAACGGGGCTTTCCAATTATACAATATGTTTCACAAATGAAAGTTGAACAAATGATAGTAGTTATGCTAAATTGCTAAATCTATTGTTCCGCAATTCGTTTAAGCTTTTGCAAATGTCTTTCCATTTGGGTGCCCATAATTTTATCATTCATCATTGAGCCGAAACGTTCCCAAGGATACCAGCCAATTTGTTGCACAAACTGCCATTGAACAATAGCTGTATTCGCTGATGGTTTTCCAATCATTCGCATGGTACTGAACTGTTCTACCCCATCAACCCCTTTCCAGCTGGCTTCCATAGTAGAATCGGTTACCGAAGTAATGGTTACAGATGTGTTACCCAATAACGCAGTGGTAGCAGATAGTATTTTTACAGAACTATCTTTCATTCCTTCTATCCACATTGGCCATTGGTGCATATCGGCAACCAGTGGCTTAATTTTAGTAATACTAACATTCACATCCACTGCCCTTGACACCAATACGGTAGAAGGGAACAACAATCCAATTGATGTAACAATGGTACCCAGCACTAAAAAACTAATTAATCCCAGCTTTATCAATTTCATTTTACTCCCATTTAAAGGTTTTAAAAGCAACGGCATACACCACAACCATCCATATCCCCAATACTCCCAATTCAAACAAACAGTCAGACAGGCCTGCTCCTTCAAAAGCAATATTGCGCATGGCATTATTAAAATGGGTTAATGGCAGCACTCTTGAAATGGGTTGTAACCAGGTTGGAAAATTATCAATAGAAAAAAAAGTGCCCGCTAGTAAAAACTGTGGCAAAGTAATCAGGTTAGCAAAGGGTGGAATGGTACTCTCTGTTTTTGCCACACTGCTCACAATAAATCCAAAGCCCATGAACAACAACAAAGCAATAAAACTCAAGACCATGATTTGTGTAAAAGTTACCCAACCATTTACCAGGGTAAAATCGAAAACAAAATGGCCAATCAAAATAATGATTACAGCAGTGATCAATTGAAATATTACCCTGCTTAACGCTTCTCCTAAAACAATATAGGGGCGTTGTATTGGCGTGGCAAAAAAACGCTTCAGTACCAGCTGTTGTCTCAAATTAAAAAACAGAAATGCCACACCAAAAACACCGGCACTCAACAAAGAAAAACCCAACTGGCCTGGCAAAATAAAATCGATGGTTCTGTATACTCTTCCCGGAATCTTTTTTACTTCCTTACTAATGGAAGCAATAGTAGGTGCCGCAGGATACTGCTGCTGATTAATACCACTAATGACTGCATTCAGTATTGATTGCAGCACCTGAACGTTTTGTGGATTGGCAGCTTCCGAACTGGTCAAATGGATTGTATAAGGTGCATTTGTTTTTTTAGAAATATTTACCAAAGCAGTAATCCTCCCCTTTTCTAAATCCTCCTTCAAAGCCAGTCCGGTTTTAGAAGAAACTTTAATTCCGGGAATATTTTTCAATCCCAGATAAACTGGATTTACTGTATCCGAATTTTCGTCAAACGCAATATTTACATTGATTTTACCGCCACTTCCAATAAAGCCAAATACCAATATAAAGATTAGGGGGAAGGCAATGCTAAACACAACAGAAGAAGGACTTCTAAAAATAGCACGCAAACTTCCTTTGGTAATGGCCAACATGGCCCTGATTTGACTATACCCTTGCTGCATCTAAATAATTTAGAAACAAATCTAATTATTTATTCCCTAGATGCTATTGTATATTCACGAGAAAAGGCATTCTGGCCTGTGGTATCCCTACCATCTGTTTTATCTGCTTTAATTCGCGCGTTACTTGCATAAGAGAAGGGTCTATTTGCTCGCTAATTAAAGATTGAGAAACTGATTTTTTATAGCCACCCATGATTTGTTCAATCAGGGATTTCTTCTCAGGGTATTCCTTTAACTTGATTTCGTTCCTCTTGATATCTGCCATACGAGCCGCACAGTCAATAGCATCCTGTAACCCCCCAACCCTGTCTGTCAATCCAATTTTCTTTGCCGTGGTTCCGGTCCATACTCTTCCTTGCGCAATGCTATCAATAGCCGCAACAGAACGTTTTCTACCATTTGACACCCTGCTTAGGAAAGTAGCATAAATACTATCCACAGATGCCTGCAGGAATCGTTTTTCATTTTCATTCAAGGGCTTACTAATATCACCCATATCTGCATAAGGAGCGGTCTTAACGCCATCAAACGTAATGCCCAGTTTGTTTTTAAAGAAGGCCTGCATATTGGGAACCACACTAAATACCCCAATGGACCCGGTAATGGTATTGGCATTAGCAAATACACTATCTGCATTACAGGCAATATAATATCCACCGGAAGCGGCAACGTCTCCCATACTTACAATTACAGGTTTTTCTTTTCGGATCAAAGAGATTTCTCTCCAGATTACTTCACTGGCCAATGCGCTACCACCTCCTGAATTAATTCTGAATACAAGGGCCTTGATAGATTTATCAAAGCGGATTTTGCGCAGAATATTTTTATAATTATCACTACCGATAGATTCGTTGTCTCCTTGCCCAGAAACAATATCACCATTGGCATATACCAAAGCAATTTTATCTGAACCAGAAGGCTCGTAATCAGTAGCCTGTGCATAGTCGGAGAGGCTAACAAAATTGATCTTACTCTTTACTTCCTGTTTTAGTTTTTTACTGATGGTCGCTTTAATTTCATCATCGTACTTTAGTCCATCTACCAATCCATATTTCTTTGCATCTGCAGGTGTCTGAATCATTCCTTTTACAGCCAACTCTCTCAAGTAAGCTGTGTCTTTGCCTCTGGACATAGCTGTGGACTGTAATAGTTGATTATACAATTCACCCAACCAAACACTGGTCTGTAATTTATTGGCTTCTGTCATTTGTGTTTCACGTAGTGGCTCTGTTGCGCTTTTGAATTTACCCGCATAAAAAATTTGTGGCTGAATATCCAGCTTATCCAACATGCCTTTTAAAAAGAAAAGATTCGAAGAAAGACCACTCCACTCAAGACCGCCCTGAGGATTGCAATAAATTTCATTGGCAGCGCTGGCTACATAATATCCTTTCTGAGAAATGACTTCACCGTGTGCAATCACAAATTTCCCACTGTTCTTAAACTCCACAACAGCTTTGCGAAGTTCTTCACTGGCTGCAAACCCATTTTCGTTGTTGGCACAAAGTATATACAAACCTTTTACCGCCGAATCTTTTTGCGCATGCTTCAGTAATTGAATTACCTGAAACAGAGATGGCGGTTCATCTTCGCCTTCATTCAGAATAGATGAAAAAGGATCTTCTACAAATTGTTCTTTAAAGGCCACCGATAAATCGAGCAGTAAAACAGCTTTGGAACCAATCATTGGTTTATCGGAAGAAGCGGCAGCAGTAGCAATACCAATCAAAACAAAAACGCCAATGATGGTAAATAAAACCAGCGAAACAAAAGTAGCCAGTACAATTTTTAGAAATCCTCTCATAGATATTGTTTAACCTTTTCGTAATAAAGATATAATTAAAGATATTTGATGCCCACTATACTACCAATTATGCAGAATGCCTATTTATTGATCGGCAGTAATTTAGGGAACAAAACAGAACAACTGGAAAAAGCCGTTCAGTATATACAACAAGAATGCGGCCAAATAGTTAAACGTTCTGCCTTTTATGAAACGGCCCCCTGGGGATTTACCGATCAGCCGGCATTTATGAATCAGGCCTTGTGGATTCAAACTAAATTGGAACCGGAAGCACTAATGCAACGCCTGCTGAACATAGAAGCCAGGATGGGCAGAATCAGAACCGTAAAGCTTGGACCCCGTATTATTGACCTGGACATTTTACAAATAGACCAGCTTGTTATAGATACCTCCATTCTGCAAATTCCGCATCCTGCCATGACTGAAAGGCGATTTGCGCTGGCCCCGCTGGCCGAAATTGCCCCAGACCTAATGCATCCGAAATTGCAGAAAACAGCAAGTGAACTATTGCTCGCCTGTACCGATGACAGCGATGTGCAAAAAAAAATGGCCTAAGCCAATTTGCGGAAACTAAATTTGCCCTTTAGGCGCAAATTCATGAAGCATCAATTTATTACGATAGAAGGGAATATAGGAGCAGGAAAAACTACGTTGACCAATATACTGGCACATAAACTTAATGCCAGGATAATTCTGGAAGAATTTGCGGACAATCCGTTTTTATCCAAGTTTTACGACAACCCTGCACAATATGCTTTTCCATTGGAACTCTTCTTTATGGCAGAGCGATACAAGCAGCTAAAAGACATGGTGCATACCAAGGAATTATTCCAGACCATTACCATCTCGGACTATCTGTTTACCAAATGCCTCTTATTTGCCAAAGTGAATTTACCCGAAGAGGAATTCCGTTTGTATCAGAAACTATTTGATATTATTCACCAGCAACTGGTATTTCCAGATGTATTGATTTATCTGCATGCACCCGTAAACAAACTACAGCAGAATATAAAAAAGAGAAATCGTCCTTATGAACAAAGCATCCCAGACGAATATCTTTTCAATATTCAGGAGACTTATACGCATTACATAAAGCAACACAATATCAAGACAATTTTTGTAGACGCAAGCAATGCAGATTTTATTAATAATGAAGCACACGTAAATATCATATTAGATGCATTGGAAAAGGATTTAGACCAGGGACAACATTATTTTACGCTGCCTTAGTTTACTTATCCGAAACCTTATAAAAAACAGAAATCGATGTCCAGCAGAAAACATTTCAAAAATCATCCTTCTTTTGAAGTGTTACGCATTGGTGAGTTCAGAAATTTACTCGCAGGTCGTTTTTTATTCATCATGGGTCTCAGAATGCTGGGAACCGTAACGGGTTGGTGGATTTATGAATTAACCAATGATCCATTTGCCATTGGGTTGATTGGACTCGCCGAAGTAATTCCGGCCGTTTCGCTGGCGCTATATGCAGGCTATATTATTGATATTAGTGAAAAAAGAAAGCTACTCTTAAGAGGCATTGGATTTTATTTACTCTGCGCCATCCTCCTGCTACTGTTAAGCACGCAACTATCCCTTGCAAAACTCGGAAGCAACTGGATTGCATTCTGTATATACGGTGTGATATTTGGCACAGGCATTATCCGAGCATTTACCGGCCCCTTATTTGGTACAATGCTGGCAGCAGTTGTTCCAAAAGAACAATTGCAAAGCGCTACCACCTGGAACCAGGGCATCTGGTTATCCGCTTCTGTAAGCGGCCACGCCACAGCAGGCTTTTTAATTGCCGCCATGGGTAATACAGGCGCACTAAGCATTGTCACCAGTTTTGTAACAATCGGTTTTGTTTTTTTATTCCAGTTAAAAGCCAAACCGGCGCTCAATAAAAAAGGAGAAAAAACAGGTTGGGAAAGTGTGAAAGAAGGATTGCGTTTTGTATTTAAAACAAAAGAAGTTCTGGGGGCCCTGTCGCTGGATTTATTCGCTGTATTTTTTGGAGGAGCCGTAGCCATGGTTCCTGTATTTGCCAGAGATATACTTGCAGTAGGGCCCATAGGATTTGGCTGGCTGAATGCAGCCACTGATATCGGAGCTATCTGCATAATTGTATGGTCTACCCTCTTTCCACTCAAAACCAATCAGGGTAAAATATTATTGTGGGCTGTAGGCGGATTTGGGGCCTGCATTATCGTATTCGGTTTATCCAAACTCTTCTGGCTTTCTTTCTTTGCCCTTTTACTGAGTGGCATACTAGACGGTATCAGTGTCATTATCCGCGGGACCATTGTACAAATGAAAACTCCGGATCATATGCGTGGAAGAGTAATGAGCGTGAATTCAATGTTTATCAACAGCAGCAACGAACTGGGACAATTTGAAAGCGGGTTAGCGGCTAAAATAATGGGGGTAATCCCGTCTGTTATTTTTGGGGGATCAATGACCCTACTAGTGGTTATTGCGACCTGGTTTAAAGCTCCCTCTTTGCGGAAAATGAAATACTAGCAAAGCAAAATCAGGGCATCCGAACTCATTTAGCCACCACCATCAGGTTTTCCAGCACGTAATATACGGCCGGACAAAAACTGGAATTCTTTATTGTAATCAGTGGTCTTTTCAGCAATACATCTTCGTCGGTATAAGGGAAGCGGGAACAATCCGAAGGACGGTCTTCATAAATGCTGCAGAAATTGTCGGCGCCTAGAAAAGGACAGGGTGTAG
This sequence comes from Sediminibacterium sp. TEGAF015, assembly GCF_025997995.1. Taxonomy (GTDB): domain Bacteria; phylum Bacteroidota; class Bacteroidia; order Chitinophagales; family Chitinophagaceae; genus Sediminibacterium. The sequence continues at coordinate 918,841 of NZ_AP026683.1, forward strand.
ACTTCACTACATAATCTCCTTCATTGTCCATTTGCAGGTATTGATCAATAAAAGCGGTTTCTTTCATGCCCAACACTTTGCTGATTCTTTTAATATCAGGCATTTTAAAGCGGGGAGAATAGTTCTTGCAGCAGTTGGCACAATCCAAACAATTGATTTTTTCGAATGCCTCCTCATGCAAATCAGGCAAAGCCTTCAATACCTTGTTTTTATTGGCTTTTTTCAGGTATTGCTGATAGTTTTTCTGGTGCTCAGCCGACTTTTTCTCCCAATTATTCAACAGATCTTCCACGGGCATGCTTTAAACATATTAAGAAATTAATCACAACAGTGTAAAAATAGGTCAATACCTCAACAAAGCATTCAATTTCCTGTTTGAACTTTGTACCTTTGCGCCACAAAAAAGAACCGATTCTGTATGAATTTATTTCAGCATCAATCCACCGAGTTTCAACGCAGACATATAGGACCCAATCCTAGCGATTTGAAAGCCATGTTAGCTACCATTAACGAACCCAATATTGAGTCGTTAATCAGCAAGACCGTACCTGATAGTATTCGCATTAAAGGCGATTTGAATGTACCGCCTGCCATCAGTGAATTTGAGTACCTGACCGAGTTGAAAAAAGTGGCTGCAAAAAATAAATTGTACAAGAATTTTATTGGACAAGGCTACTACGGCACCATCACTCCAAGTGTGATTCTTCGTAATATTTTTGAGAACCCAGGATGGTATACTCAGTATACTCCTTACCAGGCCGAAATTTCTCAGGGTCGTTTGGAAAGCTTATTGAATTTCCAAACAATGGTATCCGACTTAACCGGATTGCCAATGGCCAATGCCTCACTTTTAGACGAAGCAACAGCAGCTGCTGAAGCCATGGCAATGTTGTTCCACCAGGCCAATAAAACAGACAATATTACCAAGCCTAAATTATTTGTAGACAACAATATATTCCCACAAACCAAGCAGGTATTGATTACCCGCGCAGAACCCATTCAGGTAGAGCTGGTATTTGGAGATTATAAAAACAGCAAGATTGATGAAACCTATTTTGGTGTCATCTTACAATACCCTGCAGACAATGGTTCTGTAGAAGACTACAAAGGTTTCATTGACAGCGTACATGCTGCCAATGCCTATGTAATTATGGCAACTGATTTATTGGCTTTAACGGTATTGACTTCTCCGGGAGAACTGGGTGCAGACGTTGCTGTAGGTTCTGCTCAGCGCTTTGGTGTTCCCATGGGATATGGTGGACCACACGCTGCTTTCTTTGCTACCAGTGATGATTTCAAAAGAGGCATGCCGGGCAGATTGATTGGCGTAAGCATTGATGCACAGGGCAACCGTGCATTAAGAATGGCACTACAAACCAGAGAGCAGCATATCAAGCGCGAAAAAGCCACTTCCAATATTTGCACTGCGCAAGCTTTGTTGGCGAATATGGCTGCCATGTATGCAGTGTACCACGGTCCTCAGGGATTAAAAAACATTGCGAGCAGAGTGCATGCATTGGCACAAACAACTGCCAAAGCATTGAATGCATTGGGCATTCAGCAAAACAACACCAATTATTTTGATACTTTACATATCAGTGGTGTAGACGCAACAGACGTAAAAGCAGCAGCAGAAAAAGCAGAAATCAATTTGCGTTATTTTGCCAATGGTACAATAGGTATTTCAATTGATGAAACCACTACCCTTTCAGATGTACAGGCATTGGTAAAAGTATTTGAAAGCGTAACCGGAAAGTCGGCAGGCAATTTGGCAACTGCAGAAAACGGTGCAGCTATTCCTGCTTCCTTACAAAGAACCAGTACCTACCTGTCACATCCTGTTTTCAACACACATCATAGCGAAAGCCAGATGATGCGTTATATCAAGTCTTTGGAAAACAAAGATCTTTCTTTGAATACCAGCATGATCAGCTTAGGTTCCTGCACCATGAAACTGAATGCAGCAACGGAAATGATTCCGGTGAGCTGGCCTGAGTTTGGTGGATTGCATCCCTTTGTACCGGTAAATCAAACCGAAGGATACCAGCAAATTTTACAGGAGCTGAATCAATACCTATGTGCAGTTACCGGCTTTACTGCTTGTAGCTTACAACCCAACAGTGGTGCACAGGGAGAATACGCTGGTTTATTAACCATCAGAGAATACCACAAGAGCAGAAACGAAGCACACAGAAATATTGTGTTGATTCCGATCAGTGCACATGGTACCAACCCTGCCAGTGCTGTAATGGCGGGCTTTAAAGTGGTGGTAGTAAAATGTGATGAAGCAGGAAATATTGATGTAGCCGACTTAAAAGCAAAAGCAGAACAATACAAGGATAACTTAGGTGGATTGATGGTAACCTATCCATCTACCCACGGTGTGTTTGAAGAAACCATCAAGGAAATCTGTGCTATCATTCACGAGAACGGAGGATTGGTATACATGGATGGAGCGAACATGAATGCGCAGGTAGGTTTAACCAGCCCGGGCATGATTGGTGCAGATGTATGTCATTTGAATTTACATAAGACCTTCGCTATTCCACACGGTGGCGGCGGACCTGGCATGGGCCCAATTTGTGTAAACGATAAGCTGGCTCCTTTCTTACCAGGACATTTAACCGGATATGCAAAATCAGGACTGGAAGTTAGCGCAGCACCATTTGGTTCAGCAAGTATTTTATTAATCAGCTATGCCTATATCAAAATGCTGGGAGCGGATGGTATCAGAATGAGTACAGAGTACGCTATCCTGAACGCCAACTACATGAAGGCAAGATTGGAAAAGCATTACCCTATTTTATATACCGGTAAAAACGGCACTTGTGCACACGAATTCATCGTAGACCTAAGACCTTTCAAACAGTCTGCAGGGGTAGAAGCAGAAGACGTAGCTAAGCGTTTGATTGACTATGGTTTCCACGCGCCAACCATGAGTTTCCCTGTTGCAGGCACCATCATGATTGAACCCACAGAAAGCGAAGACAAAGCAGAACTAGATCGTTTCTGCGATGCCTTAATTGCCATCCACGGTGAAATCAAAGACATTGAATCAGGCAAAGCAGATAAGGCCAACAACCCATTAAAGAATGCACCACATACGCAAGCCGTTGTATGTGCAGACGAATGGACCCGTCCTTATAGCAGACAGGAAGCCGCATTCCCATTGTATTATGTAACCCTGAACAAATTCTGGCCAAGTGTGGCTAGGGTGAACAATACGCATGGAGACAGAAACCTAATCTGTACTTGTGAGCCTGTATCTTCTTATGCAGAAGAAAATGCGTAACAGAAAGCGACCAGCAAAGCAACCCTAGTTGAATTAATTTCAAGGGTTGTTATAATTCATATAGAAAGAGCGCTCCGGTTTTTATCGGGGCGCTTTTTTTTGAGCAGATGAATCAATTCGTTTTTATCCTTCAGCGATTTCTCCAGCAACAGTATCCTTTCCTGTAACAATTGCACTAGTTCCATTTCAGGATCCCCTTCCGCAACATAGGGAAGGGCTTGCCGCAGCATTCTTCCTTTACCCGTAAGCAACCAGTGAATATTCATTTCCGGAAAACAAGCCTGAATTTTCAGCAATACCTCTGAGCCCATGGTGCCCTTACCTTTTTTCTGCTTGCTCAGGTAACCATTACTAAGATCACAGGCATGTTCAAACGCATAGGCACTAATATTCTGGTGTTCCAGGTATTGATACAATCGATCCAATAAACGCATAAGCTATTTTTAGCATCAAAATAGCCAACATAAAAAGTTAAAATTGTAGGTATTTACGCATAAAATGCGGTGAATTAACGGAATTAAGCAGACATGGGTATACCAACTACTTGTGATTTTTAGAAAGAAGGATTTGGCTAAATGATAAAATTGCCTATCAACCTAAATTTTAGGTAAATAAACACAACCAAATGATTGACAGGCAATTAAATTGAATTATTGGATATTAAAAACGAAGCCGTTTTACAATCGCTTTCAATTAGGTACAAAGATTAGACCACTGAAAATTCAGAAAATAGATAGAACTTAGAAGTTGAAAAGTTTTAAGCAAACGATTTATTCCCCCGTCTATCCGTACTTAAAACGAAGCGAATTGCATTTTATTTTCTGAACTTAAAAAAAAAGATATGTCTCGTTTATTAACAGGCATTGTTCTGGTAGGATTAGGGCTGTTCACCAGCTGTGCCGGCGGAAAAAGCAGCAGCAGCTCTAAAGGCTATTTAAAAAGCAGCACGCCACAGAACAACCCTGCAGCAAACAATTCATATGCTCCGCCTAGCAATGCAGCGTCAATTGACAAAAGTCAGTACGTAGCTTTTTCACGCGAATTGCAGATGAAACTCATGGCCTACAATGTAGACGTGAAGCGGGTTCAATTTTATATTGACCAAAAACTGATTCTTACCCGTGCACTGGACAGTGCCAAGGCAGAAGTGGCTTCCGGAAGTGTACGTTTCATCAATGGTAAACTCATCAACGAAATTATCATCCCTGCATACACACCCGGCATTATTGAATCAGCCGATTTAAATGGTTTGCGTGTAAGTTTCGAAAACGGAAACAGCTTCCTGTTTGTACCAGCCGAAGGCGAAGACAAATTTGTAGTAGCAGGTAATAACTGGGACAACGGAACAGTAGAAGTTCCCTATGATAAAAATGTTTACAGAGCCGCTGCCGGCGTAACCAATGGCAGTGTTGCCGATGTGAAGCTGGTGGTTAAACTCACCGATGTTACCAAAAGTGACAAGAAAACCCGTACCCTACAAGGCAGAAAGTTGGGTTTATAAAACTTTCAACAAATTTAATCCTTGCCTTACATCAAGCACCCTTCGGGGTGCTTGTTTGTTTATTGCCATTTGCGCCAGGTGATGACGCTATAAAGAAGTTTGAAATTTAATACATACGCTTAAAGTCGAAAAGCGTGGCAGTAAAAATTGCCCGCTCTCTTTTCTTGAAGATTACGTCCCAATTGCCTTTGTAGCGCAGGGTTTTAGGCACAATGATATCGTTGCCCAGGTTCACCATTTCTACTTCCATGCTTACATCAAAATCATACACACCCGCTTTATAACTGAGAGAATAATTTCGCCCCATTACGTTCATGGTTTTCATATTGAACCAGGTAACCATCTGATCTACCACAATGCGGTCATTCTTTAAAAAACCCAAATCGTCTTTGGGTGTAATGGAAAATACATAACAAAGTTCGCCCTTGTATTCTTCAATATCCAGGCGGTATTGATAGTACTTATGTGCAGATTCATCGTATAAGTCCAGCTTGTCGCCAATAAAAGGGATCCCCGAAATTTTCTTGCCCGGATTAAAGAACAACATTTTCAATTGCTCTTTGTGTTTTTCAATTCCCTTCTTCCCTCCTTTGCCCTTGCGCTGTCCTCCTACAATATTGGTTTCACCGCAAATGGTACCCTTAGTAAAAAACAAACTGGCATAAAGTTCTGGTGTGGTATAATTGTAGTCGCCATCACTATCGTAAAAATCACCGGTAATGGTTTCTTCCAGCACATCCATGGTGCGGCATTTGCCATCGTGGTTCTGACGGGTTTTGCTTTGCATGGAAGCCACTACTTTCCCTTTCTTATCCATCATCTGGATATTGTTGTAACTGCTAAAACCCAATATGCGTAAGGTTTTGAAAGCCTTGTAAAAACTGGTGTCGGCCTTTATGCGATCCAATAACATTTTATAGTCGAGGTTATTGCGCACCACTACTTCCGATAAGGTAAATCGCTTTTCGTCGATAATCATCGTGCTGTCTTGTGCATGTGCACGCTTCAATGAAATCAAGAAAACCAGGCAGCACAACAAAGCTGTTAAACCACAATGATTACTCCACCTACAAGACATCATTTGTCTCAAAGAGCTCAATTGAGTCAATGAAACTAGCCTCATTTGGCAAAACTCATTTTGTAATCTACTTTGATCTTACCCTTGCTGATATCGTTCAGCTTGCTCTGCAACATTTTCTTGCGCAGAGGCTTCAGGTAATCGATGAATAATTTTCCTTCAATATGATCGTATTCATGCAGTATTACTCGGGCTGTAATACCAGAAAAGGTAGAACGAAATTGTTTGAAGTTTTCGTCGTAATAAGTCATGGTAACAGATTCACCGCGCATAATGTCTTCGCGGATTTTAGGGATACTTAAACAACCTTCATTGTATGCCCACTCTTCGCCATGAATGGCTTCCACTTGTGCATTAATGAAAACTTTTTTAATACCAGGAGCGTCATTGTATTTGCCTTTTTCGTCTTCTTCCAGGTTTTCGAAAATTTGCTCACTATCCACCACAAACAAACGAATATCGCGATTGATCTGCGGCGCGGCCAATCCCACCCCGTTACTGGAATACATGGTTTCCCACATGTCTTCAATTAATTTAGACAATTCGGGATAATCGGCTGAAATGGGTTGAGCTATTTTTCGCAACACCGGCGCACCATACGCTACAATAGGAAGAATCATAGAAAAATTTAAATTAGATAGCTGCAAAAGTACCCCTAAAGCCCGAACCCACAAAGCTTCAGCCAACCATTAACGGTTTTGCAGGTATTCCTGCAATAAAATGGTAGCAGCAATTTGATCAATATTGCCTTTTTCGCGGCGATCTTTTTTCTTCATACCCATGTCTACCATGGCTCTCACGGCCATTTTGGAGCTATAGCGTTCATCAACGGTTTGCACAGGAATCGTGGGAAAAGTTTTTGTTAAAAGTTTGATGGCTTGCTTCACCAAAGGGGTAGCATGCGTAGGGCTATCATCTAAATTCAGTGGCTCTCCTATTAGTATTAATTCAACGCGTTCGGTAGCGATATAGTTTTGTAAAAATGGAATCAATTCCTTCGTAGGAATCGTGGTTAAAGCCGTAGCAATAATTTGTAAAGGATCGGTAACGGCAATCCCCGTGCGCTTTCCACCATAATCAATACAAAGAATTCTAGCCATTTTATTTTTTTAGTACAGGTTGATTAGAACCGCCGAATCATTCAAACCACTACCAACCATATTGGAAGAACAAGGCTGCAATCACGAAGATAGCAAATACCACAGAAGCAATGCCGTTATTGGTCATGAAAGCCAGGTTGACTTTGCTTAAGTCGTGTGGCTTCACCAAGCGATGTTGATTAATTAATAAGCCAATAAAAACACCGTATCCAATAAAATACAACCAATGAAATTCCCCATATACGCCAGCCATGGTAACACAGGCGGCACTGCATACATGCAATATACGAGACACCAACAAGGCATTCTTTTTACCCAGCGCCGCAGGAATGGAATTCAATTGATTCGCTTTGTCAAAATCCGCATCCTGCAATGCATAAATGATATCGAAACCACTTACCCAGAAAATCACAGCAAAAGAAAACAGCAGCGGCAGCAAAGCAAAGCTGCCCGTAACCGCGAGATAAGCCCCAATAGGCGCCAGTGATAATCCCACCCCTAACACCAAATGACACAAAGCCGTGAAACGCTTAGTATAGCTGTAAAACAAGACCACAAACAAAGCCACAAAAGAGAGATAAAAACAAAGGGGATTAATAAACCAAGTGGCAATAACAAAAACGATACTGTTCCCAATCACAAAACGAAAGGCAGATTCCGCAGACAAAATACCCGCTGGTATTTCGCGAATGGCCGTGCGTGGATTCAATGCATCAAAATGACGATCGAGATAACGATTAAACGCCATGGCTGCATTGCGGGCCGTAACCATACAAACCAGCACCAAGACTAGTTTCTGTAACAATATGGGCGACAATAATCCTGCCATTGTACCAGGAACTACTTGAACATAGCGCCCCGTAACCGAAGCTTGTGGTATCGCCAGAAAAAAACCAATCAAGGCAAAAGGCATCGCAAAAATGGTATGCGAAAATTTAACGAGACTGAGGTAATTCTTTATTGGCTTCAAATCAAATCTTTTTAAAAACTGTTCGCTCCGTGAGCGCCCATAATATAATGCCTGCCGCCACAGAAATGTTCAGCGAATGCTTGGAGCCCAGCTGCGGAATTTCAATACAACCATCGCAGATATCCAAAACTTCATCGGAAACTCCTTCCACTTCATTGCCCATCACAATTGCAATATTTTCATTCCCAGGATTAAACTCGTGAAGGAACACAGCCCCCTCAGCCTGTTCAACAGCGTATACTTTATAGCCATTCGCCTGAAGGGATTGCACAGCGTCTACGGTGGATTCCGCATATTCCCAGGCAACGGTTTCCGTGGCCCCCAGTGCTGTTTTATGAATATCCCTATGAGGTGGACGCGGTGTATACCCGCATAGTACCATTTTCTCAATTAAAAAAGCATCGGCCGAACGAAATACCGAGCCTACATTGTGCATACTGCGAATATTATCGAGCACCACTACCAGGGGCGTTTTCTCGGATCGCTTAAAATCTTCGATGGATTTACGCCCTAATTCTTGCATTGACCATTTGCGCATGGGGCAAAGGTACTACTCATCCACTCATAAAATCCTGGGCGATTTGTTGCAGAAAAAAACTACATTAACCTTTTCAAATTAAACAGAAGCAGAACCCATTCAGTAACACAACCCTAAACCAATATGAGAAAATTCATCAAACACTCATTGCTACTCGCATTGGCCAGCCCAATTATGGCCATGGCCCAAACAGAGCCAGTAGATCAAGCGGTCATTAATCGCATCCGCAAAGAAGGATTAGAGAATTCCAAAGTAATGGACATTGTTTTTAACCTCACCGATATGAGTGGCCCAAGACTGGCCAATTCACCCGGTTATAATCGCGCAGCCAATTATGCCATCAATACCCTGAAAGGATGGGGTGTAGAAAAAGCGGAACTGGATGCCTGGGGCGAATTTGGAAAAGGCTGGGAACTGGAGAAATCCTATATGGCCATGACCGCTCCTTATTACAAGCCGATTATGATTTATCCCAAGACCTGGACTGCTGGCAATAAAAAATTGCAGTCTGCCGAAGTATTGGTAATTAGTGCCAGAGACACAGCCGATTTATTGAAATATACAGGACAACTAAAGGGCAAAGTATTGATGCTGGATCAGCTAACCACTTACAAGCATTCCTTTAAAGCGGATGCGGTTCGCTTTACCGATGAAGAATTGGCAAAAATGGAAGCAGCAACAATTGCACCCGCAAGACCCGTAGATACAGCCGCACAACGCAGACAAATGCAAGCCATGGCGGCACAACGCGGAGGTAGCGCCTCTGCCCGTACAATAGCTATTTTAAAAGATATGGCCAAGGCAGAAGGTGCAGTGGCATTATTGAGCAGCGGAGGCACTAGAAGCCATGATGGCACTGTGTTTGCACAAGGTGGTGGTGCATACCAAGGCACAGCCCCAGAAAACTTTTTAGACATTGCCATAGGAATTGAAGACTTCAATAGTTTGTTGCGCATTGCCAAAACTGGGACACCGGTAAAATTAGATGTAGAGGTAAAAACAAAATTCTATACCAAGGATTTACAGGGCTATAATGTAATAGGAGAAATTCCAGGCACTGACCCCGTATTAAAAAATGAAATCGTCATGATTGGTGCCCACTTGGATTCCTGGCAGGCAGGAACTGGTGCTACCGATAATGCATCAGGATCAGCGGTAATGATGGAAGTGATGCGCATTTTAAAAGCCTTGAATATTTCTACTAAGCGCACCATACGCATTGGTTTATGGAGTGCAGAAGAACAGGGTTTATGGGGCTCCAGAGGCTATGTAAAAAAGACATTTGCCGATCCAGCAGATATGAAATTATTACCCGAACATGAGAAGTTATCTGGCTATTTCAATATTGACAATGGTACCGGAAAAATCAGAGGGATTTATTTACAGGGCAACGAAGCTTGCCGCGATATTTTCAAAGCTTGGTTAACCCCCTTCAAAGATTTAGGAGCAGGAACCCTAACCATCAACAATACGGGCGGAACCGATCACCAGTCATTTGATGGAGTTGGCTTGCCTGGATTCCAGTTTATTCAGGACCCTATTGAATACGATACCCGCACCCACCATAGCAATATGGATGTCTATGACCATTTGATAGAAGACGATCTAAAACAAATGGCAACCATCGTTGCAAGCTTTGTATATCATACGGCTCAGCGCGATGCCAAACTACCTAGAAAACCATTGCCAGCAGCCAGACCCGCTATGAGAAGATAGGGCAAACAAAATACTACGGGTATCATTATATTTGTTGCCATGGCAAAAGCAGGCAACGATACCCCATTGATGCAACAGCATCGGGCGATTAAGCAAAAATATCCCGATGCTGTTTTGTTATTTAGGGTGGGCGATTTTTATGAAACTTTTGGTGAAGACGCCATTATTGCGTCCAAAGTATTGGGCATTACCCTAACGCGCAGAAACAACGGGGCTGCGGCATCCAGCGAACTGGCCGGGTTTCCGCACCACTCTTTGGAAACCTATTTGCACAAACTGGTAAAAGCAGGCCATCGGGTAGCCGTATGCGATCAGTTAGAAGATCCCAAGACTGTCAAAGGCATAGTCAAAAGAGGGGTAACCGAAATGGTAACACCGGGCATTGCCACCAGCGATAAATTACTCGAGAACAACAGCAATAATTTTTTAGCCGCCGTGCATTATGCCGATAAGAAAACAGGCATTGCCTTACTCGATATTAGTACCGGAGAATTTTTTGGCGCTGCCGGCAATGAAGAATATATAGACAAGCTTTTACAGAGTCTGCAACCAGCAGAAGTGATTTTTGATCGCGGCTATTTAAAAAAATTCAAAGAGCAATACGGCACTAAGTTTTATACCTACACTTTAGAACGATGGATTTTTGAACAAGGCTTTGCAGAAGAATCCTTGCTCAAACATTTTAATACCCATTCCCTAAAGGGATTTGGGATGGACGACATGCCTGAAGCCATTATTGCGGCCAGTGCCATCCTGCATTATTTAAAAGATACCGAACATCCCAACCTGCAACATATCACGCGATTGCAACGTATAGAGCGGGAAGATTTTTTATGGATGGATCGTTTTACCATACGCAACTTAGAATTGTTGCCGACGCATGCAGAGGGACATCATTCTTTGTTGGATGTATTGGATCATACAGTAAGCCCCATGGGAGGTAGATTGTTGAAACGCTGGATGGTATTTCCGCTAAAACAGGAAGCATCCATACAACAAAGATTGGACGCTGTGGAATGGCTGATTTTGAATCCTGATACACGCCAACCCTTGTTAACGGCCATGAAAGCTTGTGGGGATCTAGAACGGCTGGTCAGCAAAATTGCTTTACAAAAAATAGGCCCACGGGAAGTGTTGCAGCTAGCCAAAGGATTGGCAGAGACCGCTGCTATTAAACAACTATTAGCCACTGCATCTAACCATTATTTACAACAATTGTCTGCGCAATTGAATCCCTGCGAAACCATGCAAGAGCGCATCAACAGAGAGATACAGGAAAACCCAGCCGTCTTGATTTCGAAGGGAGGCGTTATTGCAGCAGGTGTACACCAAGAGTTGGACGAACTAAGGGCCATTGCCAATGGAGGAAAAGAATACCTGGTAAGCATACAAGAAAGAGAAGCAGAAAGAACGGGGATCAGCTCTTTAAAAATCAGCTTCAACAATGTATTTGGTTATTATTTAGAAGTAACCAATGTGCACAAAAACAAAGTGCCATCCGATTGGATACGCAAGCAAACGTTGACCAATGCAGAGCGATACATTACGCCGGAACTCAAAACCTATGAAGAAAAAATCATGGGGGCCGAAGACCGTATCCTTGCGATAGAGCAAAGCTTATATGCTCAATTGATACAAGACTTACAAGCTTTTATTGAACCCATACAAATCAATGGACAAGCCATTGCGATCTTGGATTGTTTGGCCTGCTTTGCCGAGAATGCCTTATTATACAATTACCGAAAACCCACGATACACAAGGGTTTGGAGTTGAACATACAAGAAGGTAGGCATCCAGTAATAGAACAAAAATTACCGGCCGATCAACCCTATATTGCCAATGATATTGTGCTAGACAATCAGGGGCAACAGATCATTATTTTAACGGGTCCGAATATGAGTGGTAAGAGTGCGCTCTTAAGACAGACCGCCATCATTACCCTGATGGCGCATATGGGATCCTTTGTGCCAGCCACAGAAGCTTTGATCCCCCTAACTGATAAAATATTTACCCGCGTAGGCGCATCCGATAATTTAAGTGGGGGCGAATCGACTTTCATGGTAGAAATGAATGAGACCGCTAGTATCATCAACAATATGAGCGAACGCAGTTTGATTTTGTTGGATGAAATTGGAAGAGGCACTGCTACCTATGATGGTATCTCTATTGCCTGGAGTATGGTGGAATTCATACACAATAGCCAAGAAGCTCCAAAGACTTTATTTGCAACACACTACCATGAGTTAAACGAGCTGGAAGAACATTTGCCCCGCGTAAAGAACTACCATATCACGCACAAAGAGCTCAACAATAAAATTATTTTCTTGCGCAAAATGGCGGCCGGTGGAAGCACACATAGTTTTGGTATACAGGTAGCCAAGATGGCGGGTATGCCAGCCCCTTTGATAAAGCGAGCCAATGCCATCATGGAGCAATTAGAAAAAGCCCATGTGCGAGAGGAAGCAGGAAATCAAGGCGGCAAAAATGCAGTGAGTGAAGCCGTGCAAAATGCGGCTGTACCCAAAGTGCAATTAAGCATTTTTGATGCGCATACGGAAACTTTTGAAAGCATCCGCGAGAAACTGAATGCGATTGATATCAATCAGCTAACACCAGTAGAAGCCTTAATGAAACTCAATGAGATCAAGGCTTTGCTGAAATAGGGCATGAACAAGCTGCGTTAATCTAAAGCTGCATAGTCTTTTAAATAATGAAAAGGCTCGGTGAGTTGCCCATTCTCTAAAATGGTGGCATTCGAAATGGTATTGCTACCGCCCTTGCGAATATCGTCAAGGATATATTTGATGAGTTGCTCCCCAAAATAACGGCTCGCATCACGGGGCAATTCATTGGGCAAATTTCCCACCGCCATGATATCAATGGAACCATCTATATACGGAACCGTTTTTTCACCAGTTTGTACATTCACTCCATACACAGGATCATCAATAGTGGCATCCCCTAAATTACAAGGCACAGAACCATGCTTGTCATCGGTGATATCGGCAATGGTTTGGATGCGAAAATCAGGGCGTTTTAAATCGTCCATTTCAAATAAACGCGGAACATTGTTACCCCAGTAAATACCATTCATGAGCACATCGGTATGCGCGCAATAAGGCAGGAACAAACAATTGTACTCTTCGGGATGCTCGTGAAAATGATCGCGATTGTATTGTTGGGTGGTTTTGTGTTGATAGAGATGGCTGCCTTTCAAGTGCACATAAACAGGATAATCAAATTCTTTGCTCAGGTATTCATCGGGCTCCACTTCCTGTACGTCTAACAGGTTCATGATTTCGAGAATACCATGGGCCACTCTCCCACTCCCTGTAACGGCAATTTTAATGGGCGGTAATTTTAATCCAAAATAGGTATGAATCAATGCGCGATAATCTTTGATTTTATGGACTCTTTCTAAAGAAAAAGCACCGGTACGATTGCCATACGCCATGATGCCGTTATGTGCGCCCACTATTCCGGCAAAAAAACCAAAACCAATGATGCGCTGACCGTCTTTGTGTTCCAGGCATTCATAATCGATCAGGGTAATATTTTTCTGCACCATGGCCTGCATGAGCCCACGGTTGTAAGGCTGCAGCTTCTTGGTATGAGAGAAAAACATATAACGCTTATTGGGAATCAATTGAGCAACGGGCACTTCTTTAATGCCCAGTAATAAATTACAATCGGACAAATCATGGGTAAGCTCTACCCCAGCCTGAGCATATTCTTGATCGGTATAACAACGATTGGGAGAATGCTCCACTTTCACTTGCACATCGGGCACATTCTTAATAAGCCATTTACACTGCGAAGGTGTAAGCGCCACCCGGTTATCCGCAGGAATTTTCCCTTCTTTGATTAATCCAATCACAAGCATCGTACAAAATATTTCAACGAAAGTACAACAGCCCACCCAACCCACACATGATATTTATCATTTTAGAAAGCTGTAAATTTGCGCATGAATTATTTTGAATTATACGGGATTACACCTGGCTTTACCATCAACGCAGCGGCCCTGAAAAAAAAGTTCTACGAGCTGAGCCGTCAGTATCACCCCGACTTTAATGGGGGCGGCACAGCCAGCGAACAGGAAGAAGCCTTGGAAATCTCCGCCACTATCAATGAAGCCCATAAAACCCTGCAAAACCCCGATTTATTAATCAAATATGTATTGGGATTGAAGGGGATGATACAGGAAGAAGAAAAATACAACCTCCCACCCGATTTTTTAATGGAAGTGATGGACTTGAACGAGCAGGTGATGGAGCTAGACAAAACAGATACTGACGCTGTAAACACTCTACAAACAGCGGCTAAAAACCTACAAGATGAAATACATGAAGCTATTGCACCCCATCTGGCGAATTATTCGCACGATACTGTTACCGAAAAAGAGCTGTTGCAAATAAAGGACTACTATTATAAAAAAAAGTACCTCGACCGAATTCTATTAGGATTGAAATAGAATATTTTGGAAAATCAATTGGGTTAGGCTAATATTGCACTCCGATTTGAAGCCCAGATGGCGGAACTGGTAGACGCGCTAGACTCAAAATCTGGTTATCGCAAGGTAGTGCAGGTTCGATTCCTGTTCTGGGCACCACATAAAAACTTGAAACCCCTATCAATATTGAATTGTAGGGGTTTTTGAGTTTTATAAGGTACAATAGAGGTACAAAAATTGTAGGATTGCTAGGTATTTAACTAAACTTCTTCATCCCAGAATTAGTACTTTTTGTCTAGAATGTGTAAATACCAGACAACTTGATCCCCATTCGCCAAAGCAATGTGACCCCCTAAGAAACTCTTTCCAATAATGGATTGATTGAGGCCTAAAAAAATGGTAAAGAACTAGTTGTAATTGTTTTTCAAACGTAGGATTTATTTTGTCTATTTTGATTAAATATTTTTCTCGGTTTCTGCAGTGCTGCTTTCTTTTTTTAATTTGCGTAAAGATTCCCCCTTTAACTCTACACGTACTGATTGATGAACCAGTCTGTCAAGTATAGCATCGGCTACAGTTTGTTCTCCAATCACATCGTACCAGTTTTTCACTGGAACCTGCGATGCAATGATAGTACTTCGTTTACTATGTCGGTCTTCTACAATATCCATCAATAATGCTCTACCGCTAGCATCAAAAGCTTGGATTCCAAAATCATCTAGTATTAACAGGTCTTGTTTTTCTATACGAGTAAGCTCTCTGAGGTGCGAGCCATCGGCTTTGGCCATTTTTAAGATGGATAGTAATTTGGCGGTATTGGTGTAGTAAACTTTAAACCCAAACAAACAGGCTTGGCGCCCAATGGCGGATGCCAGATAACTCTTGCCTGTACCGGTACTACCAGTAATAAATACATCTTGTCCCTTTTTTATAAACTCGCAAGTAAGCAAGCGATCTATTTGATTTTTATCCAGTTCTCGTTTATTACTAAAGTCAATACCGTCTACATCTGCCATATAGCGGAACTTAGCTGTTTTAATATTTCTCTGTAGGGAACGATGTTTACGATCGTCCCATTCATTTTGTACTAAGTACTGTGCCATCTCATCATTGGTAAAGCTAACTGGAGGTGGAAGCTCTACAAAAGTTTTAAAAGCGGTTTGCATTCCAAGCAGGCGCATATCGCCCATTTTCTTTAAGGTGTCTTTGTTCATTAATGTTGGTTTAAAATTTAGTGATAAAAGCTTTATTCGTAGTATTCTGCACCACGTACATTTTCGTGTGATGGCATATCTGTATTCAGTATCTCATCTTCCATTGGAATCGTGTCTGCTTTTGTTCGTAGTATCTGGTCTATAATACCATAGTTATAGATACCATAACTATCTGCTCGTTTACACGCATTAACGAGCCTAGTATTACCTACTCGTTTGGCAAAGTTTAATACGCCAGAACAAGATTTATAACTTTGTTCTGGATAAATTTCACGAGCTAATATCTTGGCTATGTAAGCTGCTACACTTTCCCCGATGGCGCTAGCAGTTGACATAAATTTCTGGGGATTCCAATCAGCTGCATACTTATGCTGGGTGGCAAGATGGTCTTGGATAGTAATATACTTGAGTCCTTTGCCGATATATCTATCATGAACGGCTACCACTTCGTTTTCATCATACACCGACAACTTTGTAGTGCTGTACTTTATTTTCAACCGCTTACCTATTAACTTGTAGGGTACGCTGTAATATCGTTTATCAACACTAAGCAACACATGTCCATACTTGTTTACAGTTGATAGCTGCGAAGTCATCGGCTCAAATAAATATGGATTTAGCGGTTGCAACGTTTGCTTCTCTAGTTCTATAAACTGTTGCATCCTGCTATAGCTTCTACCAACGCTTTGTCTTTAGGTTTATAAGTACGAGTTGGATATCCAAACGTATGGTAATGTTCTGCAAAAGCAGCGAAGGTTTCATTGAGTTGTGCCTCATACTTACTGGCTTTGGTAACTGCCGACTTTAAATTATCTGGCACAATAGCCTGGGGAACACCTCCATAAAAATGAAGGGCACGTTCACAGCATAAAATAAAATCTTCTTTGCATTGGGAGTGTACTGCCATTACAAAAGTGAGTTGACTGCAACCCAGGATAGCTACAAAAACTTCCAGTTCACTTATCTCACCCGTTTGCGCATCCACCAAGTGTAATTTCTGTCCAGTAAAATCTACAAACATTTTATCGCCTGCTTTATGTACCATTTTTAAAGAGGGCTTACCTTGCTGCATATACTTATTAAGCTTATCCAAAAAGGATGAACTCTTATATCCATCTGTACACTGGGTTAAATAAAACTCATAAACCTTACCCTTTGTTACACCACGTTTCCTAAGCATACTTGCGAGTAATGGAAGAAGTGGTTCTAAATCCGCTTGTCGCCTATTAAATACCACAATAGGCTCTTTAATTAAAAACAACCGAGACATCTGAGCATCGCTCATCGCTTCAATCTGCTCTATTGTTTTCTCCGATAAAACATAGCGATACAGATACTTTTTAATAGTATTACGAGCAATCCCTGTTGATTGACTAATTGACTTTGTTCCCTTCCCTGAAGCATAAAGACGGAGAATCTGGCGTATTGTAAACATCTCAATTGTTTTGTTAGACATGTATGGAAAGCACTTGATGAATCAAGAACCTCCCGATTTTTTCCTACGAAAACAACTAATTCTTATACCAATATCTAGGGGGTCAATTTAAAATGGCGAAAGGGGGTCAGTTTGCTCTGGCGAACAGGGGTCACTTTACAATGGTATTAGGGGGTCAATTTGACTGGATTTTCCACTTTTACTTTTAAAAACCTATTTACTTACAACAAGATTTATTCATTTGTATAGGTGGACAAGCGACAGTGCCATAACTACAAAATACACAACAATCTCCCTGCTGCGGCTTTAATACAGTTTGGCAGTTTGTACATTGATAAAAATATTGACAAGCATCCGTCGGCATTGTTTCCACTTTCTGAAAACCACAATTTGGGCAAGTGATACTGGATTGCAGTGTTAATGTATTTTCCATATTTTCTTAGTTTTGATCGAAACAAGATTTACCACTACCGGGTAAATTGATAGCTTTTTACTTTATACCCTGTTCTATTAATGGCTGCTTCTATTGTTTTCTCATCAATTTTTGATTTATCAAAACTGACTAGGCTGCTTCTGGTGGCATAAGAGGTTTTATAAGCTAATACGCCATTTACTTTAGACAGTTCACTATTTACATGTTCCTCACATGCCTTGCAAGTCATACCTTGTATGATAAACTTTACCTGTTGTTGATGATCAAATACTGCAGGAGCTGTTGCCTGTACTTTTTGTTTTGGATAAAACATTTTTGCATATAGCGGAAGAGTCATCATCAAAATAGCAAATACAGTTACGATAGCTAAAAATGTTTTAGTCTGAAGGAATGAAGGCTTCTTAGTTGTTGCGCAATTGCAATCCACAACGTTTGTCTTAGCTGGTTTTAATTTAAAATACCATGCAAATGCCAATACAGCAATTGATAAACCTACTAAATACGGCCTTGCCGGTTCTATCCATGAAAAGTTAGCGACAATACTGCTGCTACCGGCAAGTAATGCAATAATAGGCGTCATACAACAAAGTGAAGCAGCTATGGCAGCAAGAACACCTGCGCCCGTAAATGTTCCTGATGATTTTGCACTTATCATACCGTTTCCAGTTTTTGAGTTTGTACCTTAATATGTTTAAAGAAGGGCTTTAAAATCTTTAGATTTTCCTGTGTAAGTGAATAATAAATTGTTTGCCCTTCCTTACGGGTTTCAACAATATTTCCATCCTTCAGTTTTCGCAGATGTTGTGATACTGCCGGAATACTAATTCCTAAAATATCAGAAAGATCACAAGGACACAATTCCTTTTCTTCTTCCAATAAATAAACAATCTTGAGCCTTACTTCGTTACCTGCCAAGGCTAATATGTTAGACAAGCTTGCAAAAGACTCTTGTGCAGTTCTTAACTTGTTTTTGCAACTCTTTATTTGCTCATGATCGGCAAAGAGCCTGATACAAGTATTATTGTCCATTCATCAAAGATAGCAAGAATCATTATTTAAGCAAATGCTTAAATAATGAAATACATCTTATAACATTTTTTTTTAAACCTTTATTCTTTGAATCCTAACCGCATTCAATATCGCTAATAAAGCAACACCTACGTCCGCAATTACTGCTTCCCATAGAGTAGCTACACCGCCTGCGCCCAAAATCAATACAAACACTTTTACTGTCATAGCTAAGATGATGTTTTGCCAAACAATGCTCCGGGTTATCTTTCCAATTTTAATAGCTGAAACTATCTTCTGGGGCTGATCGTTTTGAATGACTACATCTGCTGTTTCAATTGTGGCATCGCTCCCTAACCCTCCCATTGCTATTCCAGCATCCGCCAATGCAACCACAGGTGCATCATTAACACCATCACCAACAAAAGCGATATGTCGCCCTTCATCTTTTAGCCTCTGTACTTTCTCAACCTTACCCTCTGGTAGTAAATCACCATAAGCCTCATCTATACCAATCTTCCTTGCGACCTCATCTACTACAGATTGCTTATCGCCTGAAAGCATTACTGTTTTAATATTAAGGCTGTGCATGTCTTTGACAGCCTGGGCAGCATCGTCTTTTATTTCATCGGCAATAGTTATAAAACCTGCATATTGATTATTTATTGCAACAACAACGATTGTGTCAACAATGGTTTCTATTTCTGTTGGGTAGGATATGTTGTATTTCTTCAACAGTTTTGCATTACCTGCAAGCAAGTCCCTTCCACCTACTTTTCCCTTTAAGCCATAACCTGCGATTTCTTCTACTGTATCTGCATTGATACCATTGACAGTTTCACCGGCATACTCCGTTACGGCTTTGGCTATAGGATGAGTTGAATTCTTCTCCACCGCAGCCGTAAGCTTTACCAACTCCTTTTCATCTATGTTGACCGAAACGACTTGTTGTACTTTAAAAACTCCTTTTGTCAATGTGCCGGTTTTATCCATAACCACAGCATTAACCTTTGTCATTACATCAAGAAAGTTTCCTCCCTTAAATAAAATACCATTACGTGAGGCAAGACCTATGCCACCAAAATACCCTAGTGGAATGGATACCACCAATGCACATGGACAACTGATTACCAAGAATACCAGTGCTCGGTAAAACCATGTTTGAAAATTATAATCTTCCACAAAAAAGTAAGGGACAAAACAAACTACAACAGCAAGAAAGAAAACGATTGGTGTGTAGATTTTGGCGAACCTGGAAATAAATAGTTGTGTCTGTGATTTTCTTGCAGTAGCATCTTGAACCATTTCTAAAATCTTACTCAGTTTACTATCTTTAAACAGCGCTTTCACTTTGATTTCTGCTACTGTATGCAGATTAATCATTCCCGCAAGAATAGTTTCTCCCTTATATTTTGCATCTGGTTTACTTTCCCCTGTTAAAGCTGCTGTATTAAATGAAGCATTTTCTGAAATCAGTTCACCATCTAATGCTACTTTTTCACCTGGTTTTACTAAGATGGTTTCGTTTAACTCAATAATAGAAGGGTCAACAACAAGAAGCGTACCATTTCTTGAAACTGTTACTTCATCGGGTCTTACGTCAAGCAGGGCTTTAATACTTCTTTTGGCATTATTTACAGCCGCATCCTGGAACCATTCGCCGATTTGGTAAAAAACCATCACAGCCACGCCTTCTTCATATTCTCCAATCACAAATGCACCGATAGTGGCAACACTCATCAACACAAATTCATTGAAAATATCTCCCCGCTTTGACTTTCTGAAAGCAAGGTCCAGTACTTTACGACCTGCCAATAAATAAGCTCCCAGGTTTATGATCAATGAGGGAATCTTAGAGAACTCAATTTTGAACCCATATTCCAATACAAGCAGAATGATTAATATTGCTAATGCCAATAATAGATCCCAATGATTTTTCCAACCCGATTCGTTTTCATCCTTAGCGGATCCATGGCCATGTGCAGCAATTTTTGTTTCATCATGTTTATGTGTCATACTATCTTATTTAGTGTAAAAAAAATGTAACAATACCTACTATAATTAAAACTATACCTGTAATTCGTTTTTCATTATGCTCAATAAATTGTGAATTCATCATTTGAACTCCTTTAAATGCAAGTATTACAAGAGTGATAATCCCGGTGATGCTGATTACTGCATATACTAAAGCGATCAATAAGATACCATTCAAGCCATAAGCACCAGCTGTCAGAAAAAGACTTTCTACTTCCAGGCAAGGAGATAAAAACATAGTGGTCGCAAAAATCAACACCCATTTAGTTTTTGACTTTTTGTAGTGCGGCACGTCATTATTTGCAGTATGATGATGCGGCAGATTAACTGTAAAATATATCAAACCGAATATGATCAATAATACTGGAGCAATTACATGCACATATCCTTCAAAGTGATACGCCAGCTTTGAGCCCACCATTCCCAAAGCTATCCCAAGAATAACAGTACCCATCACATGCGCAGAGGCAGAAATAGATGCCACCAGTATCAATTCATACTTTTCCCATTTCTCCGACCTTGCAATAGCAACCAATGGCAACCAGTGATTGGGAATAAGAGCATGAGTAATCCCTAATAATATGGTACCTGTTATTATACTATACATGTTACAATACTCCTATTATACAATTTTATTTTAACCAATTAATCAGTGTTGTGTTTTTCGTTATGCCTGTTTATCATTTTATTTTTCCATTTTACATACCATTTCTGGTGATGCAGTGAAAGCAATAAATATAAGGTAACTGTTCCAACAATAGCAATGATAAACATACTGAGGCCTACTGCCACACCAACTGCGGCAGTACACCAAACCGTGGCTGCTGTTGTAAGTCCATGAGATGTTCCGGCACTGTCGTTCCGATAAATAATACCAGCTCCAAGAAAGCCTACACCTGTAACAATATTGGCTATTACCCGGGAGATAGCAGCAGCATCACCTACAAGATGAGCCGCAACAGCAGTAAATAAAGTAGCTCCGATACAAACAGCGGCATAGGTTCTTATACCGGCATTGCGGGCGTGTTTCTCTCTGTCAAAGCCAATAAAAGTACCCAACAGAAACGAAACGATGAGTTTCCCAACAATTATTAATTCGAATCGAACATCCATTTTTTCAATATTTACATAACATAATAGGTATTTGGATTTTCTTCAGCCGGCAGATTTCTATCACCTATCATCTGTTTTAAATTAATATCCATGGTAGCGGATAAACTTATTACTGGGATATCCATCGGTGTATTTTTAAAATGTTTGGGTAGAGGAGCCCTGCCGCTCAAGGTTTCCCATTTTCATAAATGAGGCAAACAAAGCAGGGCTCCGACCCATCCTATTTTTATTCTTCTTCCTCTACATTATTCATCTTCGACAATAAATCATAAGCTCCGTTAATCACCACGCTAATTTTCCTGTTAAACCCTCCTGGTAAAATCACTTCGGTATAACCATTTTCTGAAACGCCAGTCGTCACTTCAATTCTTTTAAACAGAATATGCTTTTCTGTAGCGACTTCATTTTTCCCATCGGCAGGTTTCTTTTCACTATTCTTTTCATTTGCTACTATAAAAATGTAAGATTTCCCTGCTGATTGAACGATAGCTTTATCAGGCAGCGCAGTAGTGGTAGCAATACCTGTTTCTACAATTCCCTTTAAATACATCCCTGGCAACAGGTTATTATCTTCCTGAGACAGATGTCCATGAACCCTAACCGTTCTTTCAGCGCTGATTTCACGACCAATTAAATGCACATCTGCAAACCGCTCCTTTGTTTCATTATTCAATAAAAAACGAATTTTCTGACCAATCTTTAATTTCGGAACATCCTTTTCAAAAATGATCAGTTCTGCATGAAGGTGACGGGTATCTACAATTTCAAATAGTTCCTGGTTAGCGTTTACAAACTTCCCTATATTCACCAATACTTTAGTAACATAGCCCGATATAGGAGCATAAATATTTGCCCTGCCTGAAATGTTTTCCGGGTTGATTTTCTCAGGATTGATATTGATAAGCCCTAGTTTTGATTTTAATCCCTGTACTCTTGCCGTCATACTGTTATACTCGCTGCTGGCTTTTTGCAAGGTTTTTTTTGCATTTACATTTTCTTTTGCCAACTCTTGTTGTCTTTCTAATTCTTCTTTCAGGTAAATCAACTGACTTTTATAATCCAGATAATCCTGCTGAAGCTGGATAAATTCAGGATTCTCGAGTACGGCGATAACTTCACCCTTTACCACGGGCTTCCCCTGCAGCAAATCGGTATTTTTTAATGTGCCTCCATAGGGAGAAGAAACCGTTAATAGCTGTTGCGGAGGAACATCCAGTACTCCTGTAGCCTTGATAACGCTGCTGAGTTTTTTTTCTTCTACAACACCATACTGAATGTCGACTGTTTTAAACTGGTCTTCCGACAAGCCCACAATATCTGCTTCTTCAGTTTTCGTTACTTCAATCGGAGCTGCTTCTGTATTTCCTTTGGAAGAGCAGGATGAAAGCCATATAGTAGCCGCTGTAAGTATAATAAGTGAATTCAAAAATTTCTGTTTCATATTAATTTTATTTTACCCCGTTCTGATTAATTGATGCCACCGATAAATTCGATAGCAATGACGGTTTGATTATATTGATTTAAAAGTTTGGTATATCCCTGTTTTACAACAACGGCATTATTGAGTGATTGTGTCAATTCATAATAACCGATTTCGCCGGCAGTAAAAGCTCTTTGTGCCTGCGTAATGATGAGATTGGCCTGCGGCAAAGCTGTATTTCGGTAATAGTTTATTTGAACTTTTTGTTTTTGCAATTCTCCAAACAGTGTTGTTAATTCACCTTGCAGGGTGAATTGATAATTGGTCAGTTCTGCTTCACGGCGCACCCGGTTTACTTCTGCCGCTTTTACTTTTTCTTTTTGCGCCCTGGCAAATATGGGAATACTGATGCCTAAATTAACTCCTTGAAAACGACTGCCAACACCATAATATTTATCAACTCCATTCACAGTTTGATACCCTACTAAAGACTGGTTGAAATAGCCTACCGAGAAATCTGGTCTTAATCTTGACTGCTCAACAGCTTTCTCTTTGTTTGCAATATCAATCTGCTGTTTAATAAATGCAAGTGTGGGGTTAGCTGCAATGGCAGCGGTATCAAAATTTACCTGTATCCGCTTTTCAACAAGTAATGTGTCGGCAATTGACGTAACAGAAGAATCTGCAGTGAACACTTTCAGACGATTTAATTCAATCCGGTAATCTTCTTCTGCACTTCGCAATTGCGCTTTTATCTCATTTACCTTGCTTTCAGCATTATAATTTTCTAATGCATTTGTTTCTCCAGTTTTGTATCGCAATGCCGAAGATTTCAGTATATTTTCGTAAATGGATAATAGCTCTTTCAGCAACCTTATTTCCTCAATCCAAAAGATCAACTGGTAATACGATATTTTTGTGTTCGCTGCAAGTTCAGTTTGATAAATTCTCAATTGCAGTTCACTACTTTTGATATTTGATTCAGATAGCTTTATGAGACTTTTAAAGTACCCTGGATTCAGTATGCCCTGATTAATGCTGAAATTATTATCATAGGCAATGCGACTATTGTACTGACCAAACGTTACACCGAAATTTGTTTTGCCATAATCTTTTACTGTCTTTTTCAACTGCTGCTGGTAACTTATATCCAGCGTTCCTACTTTAACCAAAGGATTATTCTTCATAGCTGATGCAACAGCATCACTAAGATTGATAACTATTTTTGGCTGTTGTGCATTTGCAGCAAATGATGAGGTTAAAAACAGGATGAGTAATGAAGCCACCCCTTTCACCACATCAGACTTCATCATTTTTGGTTTTATCTTCTCAAACCATGTATATAATACTGGTAAAACCACCAACGTAAGAAATGTGGCCGTAATCAATCCTCCGATTACAACCGTTGCTAACGGCTTTTGCACTTCTGCTCCGGAACCTGTTGACAATGCCATTGGCAAAAAGCCTAATGAAGCAACCGTCGCAGTCATTAATACCGGTCGCAACCTTATAGAAGTTCCCTTTAAGATGATTGCATTTATATCTGTCATACCTTCCTTTTTTAACCGGTTAAATTCACTGATTAATACAATACCATTTAATACCGCCACACCGAATAGCGCAATAAAACCAACACCAGCCGAAATACTAAATGGCATTCCCCTTAACCATAAGGCGAATACACCGCCAATAGCACTCATCGGTATAGCTGTAAATATGAGTAAGGAATATTTAATTGAACCAAAGGTGAAATAGAGCAATAAAAGTATCAGCGCTAATGCGACAGGTACCGCCACTGATAATCGTTTATTGGCCTCTTCAAGATTTTTAAACTGCCCGCCATAAGTAATAAAATATCCAGGAGGCATTTTTACCTGTTTCTCAATTTTATCCTGGATTTCTTTTACAACTGATGAAATGTCCCGGCCTCTTGTATTAAAGCCAACAATGATTCTTCGCTTGGCATCTTCACGTTGAATCTGGTTAGGACCTAACTGCATATTGACATCGGCTACCTGCTCCAATGGAACTTGGTTGCCATCAGGTGTAGCAATAAATAATCCTTTAACATCATCAATACTCTGGCGGCCTGTTTTTTCTAGCCTTACCACCATATCAAAACGTTTCTCGCCTTCATAAACAATACCTGCGGCTTCACCTGCAAAAGCAGCGCTGATGGTACGGTTTATATCTTCTACATTTAAACCAAATTGCGCAATCTTATCACGGTTTAGTTTAACCATAATTTGCGGCAGACCAGTCACCTGTTCTACATATAAATCTTCTGCACCTTTTACTGTGGGTACAATCACACCGATTTTTTTTGCCAGATCTGCCAGTACATCAAGGTCTTCCCCAAATATTTTAATGCCTACATCCTGACGGACACCTGAAATCAATTCATTAAACCGAAGTTGTATCGGCTGCGATAACCCATAGGAAACACCGGGTATTTTCTCCAGCTCTTTCTGCATCATTTCAGCCAACTCTTCTCTGTTATGTGCACTGGTCCATTCCTTTTTATCTTTTAAAAGGATGGTAATATCACATGCTTCTATGGGCATAGGGTCGGTAGGTATTTCAGAGGCACCAATCTTTCCAATCACTTCTTTTACTTCAGGAAATTTTTTCATCAGTAAATCCGAAGCCTGCGTTATTTTATCAATTGTCTGGCTTAACGAACTACCTGTCAGCAACCTTGTTTCTACTGCGAAATCTCCTTCTTCTAAAGTGGGAATAAATTCACCTCCTAATGTTTTGAAAATAATGAGGCTGATTATAAATACACCAACAGCAATACTCACTACCAGTAATTTCATCTTAAGTGCCCCACGTATTAATGGGGTGTAAAGCCGCTGGAAAAACTTCATCATTTTATCGGAGAAGTTTTCCCTGTGGCTAATTTTTTTACTGAGAATTAAGGCGCTCATCATAGGTACATACGTAAGCGACAGTAAGAATGCCCCAAGAATGGCAAAAGATACAGTTTGCGCCATCGGGCCAAACATTTTTCCTTCGATACCTACGAGTGCCAGAATAGGTAAATAAACGATCAATATAATTATTTCACCAAAAGCAGCACTATTTCTAATTTTCGAAGCCGACTCAAATACTTCTGTATCCATTTCTGCCTGTGTTAGCCTTGTATTTTGCTTTCGCAAGCCGAGGTGGTGCATGGTTGCTTCTACGATAATCACCGCTCCGTCCACAATCAAACCAAAATCAATAGCACCTAAACTCATCAGGTTACCAGAAACACCAAACAGGTTCATCAACGAAATAGCAAAAAGCATGGCAAGCGGAATGACGGAAGCCACTATCAACCCGGAACGGATATTGCCAAGGAAAACCACCAATACAAAGATTACAATCAACGCACCTTCAATAAGGTTAGTTTTTACAGTTCCTATCGCCCTGCTAACTAAAGCGCTTCTGTCAAGAAAGGGTTCAATGACCACACCTTCAGGCAAACTTTTCTGAATCTGTAATATTTTATCTTTTACACTGTTAATTACAATACTGGAATTTGCTCCTTTCAACATTAAAACAATACCACCAACTACTTCGCCTTCTGCGTTACGGGTTAACGCACCATATTGCGTGGCATGACCCAACTGTACCATTGCAATATCTCTTATCAACACGGGTGCGCCACCGGAAGTTCTTGTAACAACAATTTTTTCTATATCAGAAATTGTTTTAATAAATCCTTCACTGCGGATAAAATAAGCATTGGGTTTTTTATCTATATATGCACCGCCAGTATTCTGGTTATTTTTTTCAAGAGCATTAAATACATCCGCTATCGACAAATTATAACTGCGAAGTTTATCTGTATTCAATGCAATTTCATATTGCTTTAAAAGACCGCCAAAACTGCTTACATCAGCAATACCGGGTGTCCCAAGCAACTGACGACGGACTATCCAGTCCTGAATCGTTCGAAGCGACATGGCGTCATATTTATTTTCATACCCTTTTTTAGCATGTAAAACATATTGATAAATTTCACCTAATCCCGTAGAAATAGGAGCCATCTCAGGATTGCCGATGTTATTGGGTATTTGGTTGCGGGCTTCTATCAACCGCTCACCTACTTGTTGACGAGCCCAATATATGTTAGCATCATCATGAAATACAACAGTAACTACGGATAATCCAAATCTGGATATGGAACGGATTTCCTGCACTTCCGGAATTGTGGCCATAGTTTGTTCCACCGGGAATGAAATAAGTTGTTCTACTTCCTGTGCCGCCAATGATGGACTCAACGTAATTATCTGTACCTGATTATTTGTAATATCAGGAACGGCATCAATCGGCAATTTATTGGCCGAATAAACACCCCATATTATTAATGCGAGTGTAAAAAGGCCAATGACCAATTTATTTTTAATGGAAAATTGAATGATTCTATTAAGCATATTTCTATTTAATGTTTTGAAACAAGACGATAATACTTAATTATAATTCCGACTATCGCCATCAGCATTATAATGCCAAGCACTATCAGTGTACCAGTTCTTATAACCCTCATCCACAAGGGCTTTACAGGGTCTTTGATCCTGCTGTAAACTGGTTTACTGCGGGTAATTGACCTTTTTTTATTAGTCATAACCACATGGTAAACGAAATGATAAAAATGTAGAAACCAGCGCATGATAACTGCACTGAAATAAGAAAAAATTAAGCAGTTAGCTTTGGAGGCTGCCAGATAGAATAGGAAACTTCTGAATTAAAATTTTCATCATCAAGGGGATCCTTTTCAGATCGAAAAATAATTTTTACGAACTGTACCTTACTCAGAGGATGATAAAAGGCTGTCGCTGCACAGCATGAACAGGTGCAAAAAGGCGTGCACGCTTCTTTCGAATGATTATGTGCCTGGTGATTGGCGGAAGCTGAAATTTTTGATTCTGATTTTGCATTGCATTCCGTGCTGTCGCTACACGCAAGGCATGACAGGTAGAGCAGGGAAAAGCCTAAAAAGAAAAATAAAAATCTCATTACTGTAAAAATAGCAGGATATATTGCAATTTTTGTAGAAACAGGCTCCTAAAATTGCAATATGGTTGCAAAAGATGGAAGATTAGGTTATTTTTTCCGATTTCGCAATTCGCCTCCCCCATTTTGAGCTGATAAAGAATAATGCAAACCCACTTATCACAGTGATCAATCCAAAAATGGAAAATATTCGAAGCAGCCAGTTACCGATATGATCCCTACTTTCATAATCCATCGTGTGCATCATCCACAGAAAATCAAATATTCTCCATTTATTATTCCTGAATTTTTGAATAGTTCCTAATTCACTGGCAACGTAAACAGTCGTTTTTGATGGATGTTCAAAGGTAATGGCATAGGCAGGCAGAGGGCTTTCCCGATATTCATGATGACCACTTGTGCCAGTTAAGTATTCAACTGATTTTACTTCGGGTTCTCCATTAAATCTCATTTTAGCTACATTAACCGCTTCTTCTTTTGTCAATGGTCCACGAATCCGACCTGTTTCTGCATCGGCAAGATGATTCATTACCTGCGTCCCATGTTCATCATTAGTTTCATTCTGAATGGTACTTATACAACGAACCTGGTAAAAAGGCTTGCCCAAAATTTCAATCAATTGAATGGAGACAACTGAATCAATACGATGAATCATTTTTATTGTATCCAGCGCTACTGTAGGACTGACCAGAGAAATATCAGAAGAGAGAAGCGTTGCATTTTTCTTTTGAATGTCACCATGCACTTCATCCATATTGCTCCAACTGAAATATAGGCCACCAATTGTCCATAATAAAAACTGAATGCCTAAAATAACACCGAGCCAGCGGTGTATTTTTCGTATGTAGTAGTGTTTACTTTTTGCCATAAACAATATAGGTTGTTGATTTATTTTATTTTTAAAAGACTTGCATTAATAGCCACCACAACCGTACTCACACTCATTAAAACGGCACCAGCAGCAGGGCTTAACAGGATTCCCATTTTGTAGAGTACCCCCGCCGCCAATGGCAAGGCTACTATATTATAACCCGTAGCCCAAATCAAATTTTGAATCATTTTTCTATAAGTGGCCTTGCCAAACCGAATTAATGAAACAACGTCTTGCGGATTGCTATTGACCAATACAATCCCAGCTGTTTCCGCTGCAATATCAGAACCAGATCCAACCGCAATACCGATATTAGCCTGTGCTAAGGCAGGGGCATCATTGATACCGTCTCCTGTCATCGCAACAAACTCTCCTTCTTCCTGTAATTCCTTAATTTTTTCTAGTTTCTGATGTGGTAACACCTCAGCAAAGAAAAAATTCATACCTAATTTACGGGCAACTGTTTCAGCCACTCTTCTATTATCACCTGTAAGTAATACTGATTTTATATTGTCAATACCCAAAGCACGGATAGCTTCTGCTGATTCTGGCCGAATATTATCTGACAAAGCAATATAACCGGAAAGTTGATTATTTATCAAAACAAATACGACGGTTTCAGAAGCATCAGTCATATAGTCCTCGGGTAATTTAACATTCGACTCTTTAAGATATCCAGGACTCACAATTTTTATATCGTAACCTTCTATAGTTGCTTCGACTCCCTTTCCTGTAATGGCATTAAAGTTGCCTACAACTGGAATTTGAATCGATAAGATTTTTGCTTTCTGCATAATTCCTGTGGCAATAGGATGTTCTGAGTTCTGTTCCAAAGCAGCTGCATATTTTAATAATTCATGTTCAGAAAGACCTTCAGTTAATGAAACAATCTTAGAAACTTCAAATTTCCCAACTGTCAGCGTTCCGGTTTTATCAAATACCAACGTTGTTATCTTTCTTGCATTTTCAAAGGCTGTTCTGTTTTTTATCAGTAACCCATGTTTTGCTGATAGTGCCGTTGATTTTGCCACTACCAGTGGAACAGCTAATCCCAGTGCATGGGGGCAGCAAATAACAATTACTGTTACCATACGCTCAATGGAAAAGGCCAAATCTTTTCCCGATAAATACCAAACCAAAAAAGTAGTGATACCTGCCACAATCGCAACCAACGTAAGCCATCTTGCTGCCCTGTCTGCAATTAATTGAGTTTTGGATTTTGATTGTTGTGCATCCTGAACCAGTTTTATGACCTGCGATAAGTAAGAATCTTTGACACCATGTGACACGGCAACTTTTATAGCTCCATTACCGTTGATAGCTCCTGCAATCACTTTATCTCCCTTTGATTTTTCAACAGGTTTCGATTCACCTGTAAGCATGGACTCATTTAGGTAACTTTCCCCATCTATGATAATTCCATCGGCAGCAACCTTCTCCCCAGGCTTGATAAGAATCACATCATTTTCTTTCAGTGAATCAGTTTTTACTTCAGTTATTGTATCACCATTGATTAAATGAGCGTCATCAGGCATTAACTGTACCAGTAATTCAAGTTCCCTTGATGCACCAGCTACAGATTTCATTTCTATCCAGTGCCCTAATAACATGATAAGAATGAGTGTTGCTAATTCCCAAAAGAAATCCATGCCCTTTAACCCCAGTACAATTGCTAGGCTATAGATATAGGCTATAGAAATAGCAAATGCGACCAATGTCATCATTCCGGGATTTTTTGCCCGCATTTCTCCGGTTAACCCTTTGAGAAATGGCCAGCCACCATAAAAGAATACAACCGAGGATAAAATAAGTAACACATAGTTTGAGCCAGCGAAACTGATGTGAATATTCAGCCAATGTTGAATCATTTCTGAAAGCAACATGATAGGAACCGTAAGAATCAGCACAACATAAAACCGTTTTTTGAAATCTGCGATACCGGAGGAATGAGCTTCATGTCCACCATGCATAACAGGTTTTGCAATTGGCACAAGCGACATACCACACAGAGGGCACTGACCAGGACCATCGTGTATGATTTGAGGGTGCATGGGACAAGTATACTTTTGGAACCCTTGAGCATTTCGCCGTTCAACAACATACTCTTCATGAGAAGAGGCCTCTATTATATTGTCTGTATGCAGATGCTGCAACTGGGAATGTTCTTTCTCGTTTGCATCAACAGGGACGAGATTCATTCCGCATTTGGGACAATTGCCGGGTTCGTCCTTCACAATTTCAAGATGCATTGGGCAAGTATACCGCTGCTCGTTGTGGTGGTTATGTTTCATAAAATATTTTTATTCTCATTTCAATAATGCCATGTTAATCCAATTCCCCATTTATAATCACTGTCATAATTTGTGCTGATGGAAAATGATTTAGCTATCATATATCTAGCTGCTACATTATATTCTTTATCAGTATTTACTCTGAAATCAAAAAAGAAATTATTACTTAGGGGCAAATCTCTTCTTTCCAATTGTAATCTTAAACGACCTGTATGGTCAACCCTCCATTCTGAACGGATAAGCATAGGCAATAAATAATAAAACCCTGCATCAAAAACCCTACGGTTATCCTTTGAGTTGGGTTTGTTTGCCAATGGCAGCGTTTTATTTTTCCTGTAATCATAGCCTATATAAAAAGCGAAGTATTGTTTTTTATCGAGGTAACGTAGTAAATGCGTTTCCGTTTCGTAATCACCCTTCCAGCTTGCCCTTCCCTCGAATTCCAAAGCCATCTTATTATTTGAAATATTTCCACTCAGCCATGCACCTTGAGAGTGTACTGACAAATCGTACCATGGATAAAGAACATTATCCTCTTTTTTTAACTTTCGGTATCCGTTTTTTGCAAATTCATTTTGCTCACTTCTCTCATAGCTTACAATACGGGCCATCCCTGCCATCATGTGGTATAAAATATGGCAATGAAAAAACCAATCCTGCTCTTCATTGGCATCAAATTCAATAGTTACAGTTTCCATTGGCTTGATATCGAATGTGTGCTTGATGGGCGAATATTCACCCTGAGTATTGATGAAACGGAAGAAGTGACCGTGCAAATGCAATGGATGCCGCATCATGGTATTGTTGGTTAAAACAAATCTTACCCTTTCTCCTTTTCGGATAAGTATTTTATCGGCAGTTGATAAAGTTTTAAAATCAAATGACCAAACATACCGCAGCATATTGCCTGTGAGTGTGAGCTTAACTTCCCTTGGTAGTAAAGAGGAATCTAATGTGGTTGGATGCAGAGCCCGCAACATGTTGTAATTAAATTCACCCGGTATCTCCATTTTCATATCCATGCCTGCCATATCATCCATCTTCATGCCTTCCATATGCTGCATACTCATTTCTTTCTTTTTGGCTATAGTATCAGCAGGCATACGCATATTCTTCATGTCCATGCCCTGCATACTGCCCATATCCATAGTCTTCATGTTCATACTACCCATTTGCTGCATCATCTTAAAATAATTCAGCCTTGGAATATCGGGTGCTTTAATGACAGGGCCGTTGCCAAAGAAAGCGGACGAATATCCCATTACATCCCAAGAAGTAGCCCTTAGTTCTGCACTGCCTGTTTCGGGCACTGTAATCAATACGTCGTAAGTTTCTGCAATAGCAATTTCTAGTTTATTTACACTAACAGGAGTTACATTAATACCATCAGCGGCAATGATCCGCATATAACTGTTTGCATATTGTAGGTTGAAATAAGTTGCAGCCGACCCGTTGATAATCCTTAGCCGGATTATTTCTCCCGGCTTTGCATCTTTAAATTCAGTTGTTTCCTGCCCGTTTAATAAGAATTTATTGTAGTAAACATCAGATACATCCATGGCGGGCATACGCTGCCATTCCTGTTTCAGTTTATCTTTAAATGCACCTGCTGCAATAGCTTCTCCATAGCTCTGCAATGCACCCTTTTTTATAGCATACCATTCGCCTCCCCGTTTCAGGTAACGCATTACTTGGTGTGGATTTTCATCTGTCCAGTCGGATAATAATAATACATACTCTTTCAATTGCGGCTCCGGCTGGGCAGGGTGGATTACAATAGAACCATATAAACCACTTTGCTCCTGTACCATAGTGTGTGAATGATACCAGTAAGTACCGCTTTGTATCAATGGAAAAGTGAACGTATAAGTTTTGCCAGCTTCCACAGGAGAAGTTGTTAAATAAGGAACCCCATCTTCTTTATTGGGTAATAATATGCCATGCCAATGGATAGATGTTTCCATCTTCATCATGTTATGTACCCTAATGATAGCAGTATCGCCTTCAGTAAATTCAAGAATGGGCGCCGGTATTTGTCCATTGATTGCAATGGCATGGCGATGCTTACCGGTAAAGTTCACCATGGTATCGGTTACATATAAATCATACTCCACTTTTTTTCCCGTGTAAGCCATTCCTGATTTAATCCTTGCTGATTGCAATGGATAATTGTATGAAGTTTTTTTTTGCATCACCGAATCTTTGCCCGTACTCTTGTGCATGGAGTGGTTGATTTGTGCCATACTGCAAAAAGGAATCAACAATAAAAAAAAGAATAGCTTTTTCATTGTGAAATATTTTATTGTTTAACCGGTTTCTTTGCTTTTTTCCGGGCAGGGTTGTTATCGGGGAAGCGGAAGGTGTCCATTGGGTTTTTCATCGGCATATTCATCTTGTCCATGCCAGGCATGTTGTTCATGTCTTTCATATTCATGGATGAGTCCATTTTCATTTTATCCATTCCCGGCATGTTGTTCATATCTTTCATGTTCATGGAAGAATCCATTTTCATATCCTTCATGTCTTTCATCTTATCCATGCCGGGCATATTTTTCATATTTTTCATTTTATCCATCCCCGGCATATTCTTCATGTCTTTCATCTTGTCCATTCCTTTCATGTCCTTCATGTTCTCCATATTCTCCATGCCTTTCATCGTATCCATTCCAGGCATATTCTTCATCCCCGGCATGGAATCGTTCATGTGTGTATCGTTCATGTGCGTAGTGCTGTCTGCATCCATATCCATGCCTTGCATATCACCTGAATGGTGTCCATCGCCTGCATCATGGCCTTTCATTAAATACCTGCCCATTGGGCCTACACCGGCTACATGGGTAAGTTTTGCCCCATGATGCCCCGCTATGGATAGGAAAATAGCAGCGATGACTGCGGAAAGCAGAACGATTAGTTCGTATAGCCTCCTGTTAATCTTAAAGAAAATGCCGATACTTTTAAGCAATAAAGTAATACCAGACATCCACAAGGTTAATTGGGCATATTTCTCATGTTCTTCAAATATTTCCATAGCGGCCTTTGGCGCATCAGCAGAAGGCATGGCGTGAAAAATGGTACTGGCCGCAAGCGCAGAAAAAAATGCGGCTGCCATTATGAATAATGTGGCCCAGCGGATTTGCCGCCAATGGGGTTTCCATACAACCACTACCTGGAAGGCCGCTGCCAGTAATATGAGCACAATTGGGAAATGTACTACAAGGGGATGGAGCGATGGAAAATCTTTAAACATAGAAGATTAGTTATTGATGAACTATTTTAAGAATCTGAAATCAAACTCAACTCTTATCTTTTCCCATGCTACAGCAACCTTGCCAGTTTCGCTTTTTCCTGTTTCAATAAAATATTGCAACCGCTCTGTATGATTAACTTTTTTCGGTGTCACCTTAATCCTGATAATATCATCCTTTTCATCATACTCTGTGGCAAGATGCTGTTTCCAATTTTTATTAATAATCAATGTCCATTCCTTTTTACCGGGAATAGTGAAGAAGGCATATTTACCGGCAGGAATTTCTTTACCATTAACGATAAATGGTTTCGGCATTTCCAATGTAGTGGCATCATGTGCGCCGGTTACCCATACTTCATCATAAGGAACAAGGCCACCCCAGATAATTCTTTTACGAACGCCGGGAGAATGATAATTGATTTTTATACTATCGCCATTGACGATAGCGAAAGCCATGGACTTAATACTTTTTTTAGCCGTGTCTTTAACAAGGTTGGGATTGTAGCAAACCTCTTCTTTCTTTTGTTCTTGTGCTGTTACTGAAAATGCTGTTGCAATTATTAAAAGCAGTAAATAAAATTTCTTTTTCATGAGATTGTTTTTTATTTGTATTTATATTTTTTCCGCACTTATTATTTGTACTTCTCCAAACATGGTTTTGAAATGCTTTTTAATTACTACATTTTCAAACCCTGCATCCGAAATCAACTCAGGTAATAATCCTTTAGCATTTGCATCTGTTGATTTAAATCCATCCAGGCCTCTTATTATATTGAAAAGCGTTCTTTGAATCCATGACTTAGAACGGCCAAAATCTGCAATAAGCAACTGTCCGTCTTTATTTAAAACCCGGAATATTTCTTCCAGCATATTTTGCTTTGTATCTGTATCAAGATGATGAAAAACCAGGCAGGATATTACTCTGTCAAAAGCATTACGCTGAAAGGGAAGCTGCTTTCCATCATAATCCAGTAAAAAAATATCTAAGTTCTTTTCTTTTACTTTTTGAGTTGCCCTGTCTAATATTTCTCTATCCACATCAATCCCTGTCACCTTTGCCCCAGGGCACATTTCTTTTACCATAATAGTCAGCGTAGCTGTACCGCACCCAAAATCCAATACTTTTATTCCTGCCGGAATATTTGCCGCTTCAATTAATGCCTGTTTAATTTTCCTCTCGGGCATTGTGATATTTATCAAAAAATCATACAGTGGCGTAAGCCATTTGAATCGAAGTGCCGGAATGTATTTTGCTTGCTCCACTACAATACTTTTTAAAAATTACTCTAATTAAATGCTTCTTAAAACGGAGTTATCAGTTGGTGGGTGCGGAAACCCTGCTCCAGAAACTGTTTCATTATAAATAAGGAAACCAAAGCAGGGCTCCGACCCATGTTATTTAATCTTCTCCTGTACTCCTC
This sequence comes from Sediminibacterium sp. TEGAF015, assembly GCF_025997995.1. Classification (GTDB taxonomy): domain Bacteria; phylum Bacteroidota; class Bacteroidia; order Chitinophagales; family Chitinophagaceae; genus Sediminibacterium. The sequence goes on from NZ_AP026683.1 coordinate 954,981, forward strand.
ATTTTAATATCAGCATATTTATTCGTTACCATCGCTTTAATTCAACTCCTTTTTTTCCTGCTCTTCCAGGTATTTCTTTAAGGCTTTTTCGCCAAATAGTTTAAATACAACAGGAGTTACAATCATATCTAATAATGTTGAACTAACCAATCCACCCAAAATAACGGTAGCAACAGGGTAGAGAATTTCTTTACCCGGTGCTGTTGCATCCATTGTTAATGGTATCAAAGCAAAAGCTGCAACCAGCGCCGTCATTAATACCGGCACTAATCTCTCCAATGAACCACGGATAATCATTTTGTCTCCAAACACTTCTCCTTCGTGTTGTACCAAATGGATATAGTGGCTTATCATCATAATGCCATTTCTTGATGCAATACCTGTAAGCGTAATAAAACCAACCATTGTAGCAATAGAAAAAACACCTCCCGTAAGCATTACCGCTATTACGCTGCCTATTAATGCCAATGGAATATTGAGCATTATCTGCAAAGCAATACGACTGCTTTTGAAATGGCTGTACAGGACTAAGAAAATACCTGCTATTGAAAAGATACTGAGTATGGTAATTAATTTAGAGGCTGATTGCTGGCTTTCAAATTGTCCTCCCCATTGTAAATAATATCCTTCCTGTAAAGGCAAATCTTTCTTTACGGTTTCCTGCATTTCTTTTACAGTGCTGCCAAGGTCACGGCCCTGCACATTGGCAGAAACAACTATACGCCGCTGCGTATTTTCATGGTTAACTGCATTAATACTGTTCTCCAATTCAATCTTTGCAATTTGACTCAGCGGTATTAATGAACCATCCGATGCTGCAATCTGTGTATTGCGGATTGCTTCAATATTTTTTCTTGTACTGTCATCAGTTCTTAAGACAATATCAAAACTTTTTTGGCCATCAATTATCTGGCTCACTACTTTCCCATTATAAAATATTTCCAGTTCATCCGCCACATTTCCCACCTGTAAGCCATAACGCTGCACAGCCATACGGTCAAGTTTAATCATCAATTGCGGTACCATTACCTGGTTCTCAATCTGCACATCAACCACACCCGGCACATTGGAAATAATTGATTTTAATTGTTCAGCATTTGAGCGAAGCGTTAATAAATCATTACCAAATATTTTAACAGCAACCTGTGCTCTTACTCCGGAAAGTAAATGGTCGAGCCGGTGAGATATGGGCTGACCAATATTTATGGATACCCCTTTTAATACGGAAAGATTATTTCGCATCTCTTCCAGCACTTTTGCCCTGCTTCGTCCACCGGGTTTTAATGCCACTTCAATTTCAGTTGAGCTTGGTGGCTCTGCATGTTCGTCTAATTCTGCCCTGCCTGTCCGGCGGGCAGTTAGAGCAACTTCGGGTACTTTCAGAATTTGTTGTTCAGCGATTGTACCCAGCTTGTTACTTTCTTCTAACGAGGTTCCTGCCGGAGCTACCATGTTCACTGTATAACTTCCTTCATTAAAGGGTGGTAAAAATTCTGTACCAAAAAATGGGATAATGCTGATGGAAGCAATGATTAATGCAATAGCCACACCGGTTATTGTTTTTGGACGCTTTAACCCAAAATGCAGTAGCCTGACGTCTTGCTTCTTAAGCCAACGAACAAGGGCACTATCTGGTTCATGTACCGCATCAACAGTGGTTCCCTTTTTTTTGCGTTTCCAAAAGGCCAGGTTGATATGGTGTAAATGATTTTTCTTTTCTAATAAATAACTGCACAGTGCCGGTGTAACGGTTAGTGACACTACCAATGATGCCACAATAGAAGTAATATAAGCAATTCCAAGCGGGGCAAATATCCTTCCCTCAATTCCCTGTAAATAGAACAGTGGAATAAATACCAACACTACAATGATGGTGGCATACACTATTGAATTTCTTACCTCACTGCTGGCATCATAAATTACTTTGAGTAATGGCTTCGGTTTTTCGCTGAGCCAGTTTTCTTTCAATCTTCTATAAACATTTTCAACATCCACAATGGCATCATCCACTAACTCGCCGATAGCAATTGCCAATCCGCCGAGAGTAAGGGTATTGATGGAAATATCAAAGAACTTAAAAACAATCGCTGTTATAATGAGCGACAGCGGTATTGCTGTAAGTGTTATGATTGTAGTACGAAAATTGAGAAGAAAGAGGAAGAGAATAATTATTACAAGAATGAACCCATCCCTTAATGCTTCTTCCACATTGGTAAGGGAGTTTATAATAAAATGTTTTTGCTGAAAAACATCTGTATTGATTTGAATATTTTTTGGCAGGGATGCCTTTATTTCTTCGATTGCTTTTAATGCTTCTGCAGTTACATCAATAGTACTGCTGCCCGGTTGCTTCTCAATGCTAAGTATCACGGCCGGTTTTCCGTTAAATGAACCATCACCTCTTTTAATTGGCCCGCCAAATTTTACTTCCGCAACTTGCTTTAGCAAAACAGGGGCTGCATTTCGGTTGCTTACAACAGTATTCGCTAAATCTTCTAATGTATTGGCACGGCCAATATTTCGGATAAGTGTTTCTGAACCTTTATTATCAATAAAACCACCGGTGGTATTTTGATTGGTTAATTGTAAGGCATTATCAATATCATCAATGGCAAGATTATACTGCCTTAATTTTTCACTTGAAATTAAAACCTGGTACTGCATTCTTTCGCCGCCAATTGGTATCACCTGGCTTACACCTTTTACACTCATCAATCTTCTGCGGATGGTAAAGTCGGCCAATGTTCTTAAATCAGCAGGCGAGGTGGTATCACTGGTAACAGCTACCATCATTATCTGCCCCATGATGGAACTGATGGGCCCCATCACTGGGGTAATGCCTTTTGGTAATTGAATGTTCTGTAGTTTCTCAGCCGTTAATTGTCTTGCACGGTACACATCAGTGTTCCAGTCAAACTCAACAAACACCATTCCCAGTCCCGGTGATGCGACAGAACGAACTACTTCTACACCCGGCGCACCATTTAATTGTGTTTCCACCGGCAGGTTTACCTGGCTTTCTACTTCTTCAGGCGCCATACCATTGGCTTCTAAAAATATGGTTACTCTCGGTCTGTTCAAATCAGGTAATACATCCACCGGAAGATTAACCAATGTAAATACACCATACACCATGAGCAAAGCAGCCATTGATACCACCAGCATCCGGTTCTTCAGGGAAAAATGAATGAGTCTGTTCAGCATAAAATAAAATCTTTAATTGCCATTATACGATCTAAGGCAGAAGCATTATAAATCATAGCAGGCAGTATGCCCGCTATGATTTGGTACCCGTTTTAGTGTTGATGATCATGTCCATCTGCTGCAGGCTTATCCTTTACCATAAGGTCAAAAGAAGCCGATGCGGTTTTGTCCCCGGTTGTAAAAGTCACAATGGCCTTGTTGTACTTTTTGGCCTTGTCAAGGGTGTACATAAACCCTTCGTTTCCACTTGGGGTTAATGTGATGGTTGAAGTTTTTCCGTCTGCCATTTGAATAACAGCTGTTCCTGTTACACCTTTATTCTTTATTGCTTTCTCATTAGCATCCAGCAAATAGGCCATTACCATACCGTCTTTTACACTTACTTCAATATGAAATCCCCCGGCCGACTTAACTGTTCCACCATGTGGTGAACCATGTTTATGGTCGCCACCACTATGCTGTGCAAATGTTGTAAAAGTTGCTATCAGCAGTACTGTCATCAGAATTGTTATCTTTTTCATTGTTTTAAATTTTAATGTGTATACTTTTTTTGTTTAAAAATTAGTGTTTCATTTCTTTCATGCCATTACTATTATCGTTCATGTTTTTCATGTTAGCTGCTGTCCCTTCTGCTACATTCATTACAAAATCACTTGTATAAATTTTACCCTTGCTTTGAAATTGTATCCAGCCACGATATACACCGGGTTTTTCAAACGTAGTATGTAAATCGAATTTTCCACCTTCTACGCTTGGGTGTACATGCAAATATTTTTTATCGGTAAGGCTTACTACTACCATGTGGGCTTTTGCTCCAAGGTAATCTTCTAAGGTTGTTACATCTACTTCTTTACCGTTTAGCATTACTACTCCATTAATGTGCATGGGCATATTGGTTAAAAACTTACCACCCTCAGGAGTAAGTAAGACAGAAAATCCATCCCCGGCGGCGCTGGTTAGTCTATCTGCTCCATACACTTTTGCTGCTGGCACTGTACCTGCTACACTTACATTTAAATAGTCAACCGTATGATTGGCACCACTTGGCTTATAGTCAGCAAACAAAGTGTACTTGCCTGGAGCCGGAAATTTTTCTTTCACTGTGTAAGAACCATCTGCGTTGAGTTCAGGATGTATATGGTCAAACCAACTAAGGTCATCACTAACAACAATGAGGTGTATTTTTTTGGTGTGCTCTACATCCAATGGAACCTGCTCAGTAGGTTTATCTTTTATTTTTGGAGTCATGGATAAAGTAACTTCTTCTCCGGGCTTAGGAGATGTCGGGCTATATGTAAACTGCATACTAACATTGTTTGGACCACCAGCATTGTCATTATGCTCCAGTTTCATGCCGCATTTTGGGCAGGTATCGCCTTCTTTGCCTGTTACTTCCGGGTGCATAGGGCAGGCATAAATATGGTCACCACCTTCATGCGACATTTCTGTTTTTGTTGAAGCGTTTTTTTTATCGCCACTGTCATTGCATGCTGCAAAGACCACGACAGAGCTAATAGCGAAAATTGCCATCGTAATTTTTAACACTTGTTTCATTTGCTTTATTTTATTGAATAGTTAATTGTGATCATGACCCTTATGATTATCTGTCGAGTTTTTTGCCTTCACTTTGGTCAGGTTCATATTGCATTTAGGACATTTTCCTGCCTTATTGTAAGTTTTATCACCCTCACATTTCATGGGGCACTGGTAAATGGCATCGACCTGTTTTGGCAGAGCCTTCAAATTCATATTGCATTTAGGGCATTTACCTGCTTTATCATAGGTTTTATCGCCTTCGCACTTCATCGGGCATTGATAAATAACTGAATCGGCGACTGCAGTTTTATTTTTTGTTGATTGTGCATTTACAGCAGTAAAACTAAAAACTGCTATTGCCAGTGAAAGGATAACGCTGATTTGTTTCATTTTTTCTTTTTTATAATTTGAGATTTATTTTGCTTTCCTAAATGAAGAATGTGTTTGCACAATCTTCCAGCCAGCTTTTGTTTTTCTTAAAACTGAAGTAGCTACTCCCTGACTTTTTATTTCCTTAGCATCTTTAGCAAGAACGATAGTATAGATATACGTTTCCGTTGAAAAAGCATATTCACCTGCCATTGTTACATCTACTTTATAATTACTGAAAGTGAAAGATTTGAACGCTTTCAGTTCGGGCCCCAGATGGTGTTCCAGATAATGACCAATTGTGCCTTCATCGCTCGCCTGTTCATACACTTTAGAGTCTTTTACAAAAAGATTCACAACACCGGCGGTGTCTAATTTTTCAATTGCTTTTTTGTAATTGTTCAACACTGCTTTTACAGCTTCATTATCGCCGCTTTGTGCAAAGGTTGCGGTAAAAGTTGCCAGTAGCAGGGACATCATTAATAACTTTTTCATGTTTGTTTGTTTATTTTGGTTATTGATTTAAATACATCATTTTCATTTGATACACATTGGCAGTAACAACTCTTTCGCCGTCTTCAGTACCCTTGGTGACAACGGTAAACTTATCATTGCTTTGCCCTTTAACTATGAAGCTGATACTATACTGTTCAGCTTTATCTTTTATAAAAATGGCCGGCTTACCATTCACATCAGTAATTGCTTCATTAGGTATCACTACCTGCCGGATGACATTATTTCCTGTCATCCGCACATTTATATTCTCACCAATTTTGAACTGCCCTCTTGGGTTGATGATTTCAAATACGACTTTCTGAGATTGGTTACCTGTATTTACTGATTGGGCAGTGCTGATCACTTTCAATGTATAAACCAGTGTATCTGTATTTGAAATGGTGGTAAACCCTGTTGCTAGTTTCAATTTTTGAGCGTCACCTGCAAATACCTGGGCTTCCACAAATACCTGATCAAGATTGGTTATTTCAAATAAGGTTTCTCCGCTGTTTACCACAGCGCCAATTGCATAATTAAATGTGCCAACAACACCACTAACAGGAGAAGAAAGGCTTATAGTTTTTGTATTACCGGTATTCTTTCCGGTATTGGCATCAAAGAGTGCCTTATTTTTCTGGGCACTTTCTAAACGGGCTTTGGCCTCGGTAATATCTTTCTTTGCGGCAATGTCTGCTATACCCAACAACCTGTCATATTGCGCTTTGGCAGCTTCATATTCTGCATTTACACTGTTACTTTGGGCGTTGATACTAATTTGCGTCCCGGCATCAACCTGTTGTTCAATTATTGCAACTACTTGTCCTTTACCAACCTTCTGCCCCGGAACTACCCTTAATGAAACGATTTTACCTGATTGCGGCGTTTGTATGACTGCCCGGCCCTGCGGAGCTGCATTTACTGTTCCTAGTAAAACGGATGATTCATTAAAATCACCTGTGCTAATTTTCTGCGTTTGAATATTAAAAAGGAATTGTGTTTCCTTTTCAACTATAAAGGTGGTGGAAGAGCCACCGCCAGTTTTACCTGCCGCGTCACCATGGTCTTCACCACCATGTGCAGATACCGGATTGTAAGTGGCTGTTGGCAAAAGACAAAAAAGAATAATTGCTCCCGTAATTATTTTCCTGCTGCGACCTCTGGTAACAAAGAACATAACAAGCAAGCCGGTCAGCATACCAATCAAACCAAAAAACCAATTGCTGCTATACCAATGAGAATGCGGGGTGCTTTCTGTTGTAACTGCTGCAGTCAATTCTTTCCCTATTTCAATATTGTTTAGTTGAATTAAATCAATGCCTGCATAGCTATTGATATTGAGTACAAGATTGTATACTTTCTTTGCTGGAAATGTGGTTTTCAATTCAAATACACCCCTATCAATCCTTGTAACAGTAATCTTTATATTGGGATTGTCAGCTACCGTTACTTCCAGTTTAGCACTGTCAATAGGGCTATTGGTATTGTATTCACTTAAATATAAACGAAGCGATGCTTCCTTGCCCGGCACTATCGGGCTGTACTTTAACAATACCTCATAGACTTCAGAAGCAGCCTCAGAGGAGAAATAACTTGCAGGTGATATAGCTGTTTTTTTAGCATCACCATGGTCTTCGCCGCCATGTGCAAATGTAAATACCGGCAATAGCCCCAATAAAAATTGAATGATGATTCGTTTCATAACTGACCCATTAAATATTTGTGATTGATAACGCTGAGATTATAATTTCGTACTGCTTCCAGGTATTTCTGGTAAACAGTGTAAGCATCGTTGCTGTTTCTTAGTAAACTGATATAATCAATTTCACCACTCACAAAAAAGCGTTGTGAAGTAGTAATCACTTCCTGTGCTTTTCTTAACCCTGTTTGTTGATAATACTGAACAGACTGCCAGTTGGTTCTCATTTCGCTGCTTGTATTAATCGTTTGTGCAGATAAGTCTTGCTGCAATCCCTGCTGTTTGCTTTGAATAACCTGTTGCTCCGTTTTGGCTGCATTGATATTACTTTTATATTGTCCGAACCATAACGGAATAGTTACGCCAACCCTGAAACGATTCAACCATTTCGTATCCCTTTCGCCCTGGTTGAAATAACCAAAAGCCAATCCAGGTAGCGCTTTGCTTTTTTGCAATGCAATATTTTGTTTGGCTACATTCTCCTGCTGCTGTAATATCTGTAGGGCAGGATTTGCAAATAACGCTGTGGAATCAGGCGCAAGAGATAACTGTACCTGAGAAAGTGAAATAGCAAGTGGCTCTACTGAAATAGGATCTTTAATGCCTGTGAACCATTGCAACTGCGCCTTTAAAGAGGAGGCTCTTACAAGCGACTGTTGATATTGATTATGAATTTCACCATACTGTGTTTCAGCAAATGTTTGTTGCAGATAATCTATTTGCCCAGCTCTGAACTGGCGGATGGCAGACAGCTTTATTTTTTCGTACAGGGTATCCTGTTTGTATAATTGTGAGGCTAGCGAATCAGCGTATTGTATTTCTAAGTATAAGACTTTAACTCGATACTTTAACTCTGCTTCTGTTAGTTGCTTTTCTTTTTGCGCCACACCAATTTGCTGCTTTTGCAAACGGTACTGATTACTGTACACGGTGGGGAATTCAAACGACTGCGTAATGCTACCGGTATAAAAGTTACCTGTAGGGCTTTCCCAAAAGAACTCGGGATTAGGAAGATTGATGGCTGATTTCAGTAACTGCTGCTGTTGTTTTACTTGCAGTGATGCAGCTTGGATATTCTTGTTATTAGCCAATGCCTTAGACACAGCTTCATCTTCTGTGAGCACCTGCTGTGCCGATGCCGAAAAACTGATGAAGCCTGTAAGAAAAACTATGATACGATATCTGAACATAAAAATTGATTACGGTAAAACAAATAGCCTCATATTGCAAAACGCAAATGAAGTTGGATGAAGCAAAAAGCTTCACCTGTTTTACCATAATCAAATCTGGAAACGCTGAATCGCTATGCGTATTTCAGTCGGTGGGGGGTAATAAAAACGAACCTTATAATGGACAGGAAAATCCTTGACAGCCGCTGAGAAATCAATATTAAAATAAGTACTAAGAATTGCCACAAATACCGGCACATTGATACCAGTAGTATTTACGGAAATATTTTTATCCAAATCTTGAAACTCGAGTACTTCATTGGTGCAACATCCGCCATCCTCTTTTGTAAGTAAGTTGTTGCCATCAACGGGAATTAGTGTTGTGGGCTCACTATCATGTTGGTGATTAATGCCATTTTCATGAACATGATTTGTTACTGTTGCTGTTTCCTTTTCATGAACATGGTTTTTCCCATCCTTGTGAATATGCACTTCTGCAGACGCTTCAGTTTGGTTATGATGAGAGGAAGAATTAAAACCCATATCTACACCTATAGCACAGGCAAAACCCACTATTGTATTTGTCGCAAATACAACCAGCAGGAACAGCGCTTTCAGTTTTATGGATAAACTCCGTTTCATTTATGATGGCTAAAATAAGAGTTTTTAGCGAACCTCTACTCCTTTTAAAGACAAAGATATGGCAGAATGGTTTAGCAAATTTGTAAAATTATAGACAATTTTTATAAAATTTTGCTACCACTTACAGCTATTCTTGCTTGGCTTTCCCGTTGAAAATGTAGCATTTACGTCAGCTAAACGTGTTTTTACCCCTTTTTTCCTGATAGCCTCACGCCACTCAACTAAAATTACTGAATCACCGAATTACTATCATATAATAACAGCCGCATGATTTTAATAGTATAAGTTAAATGAAAAATAGGTTGCCTGTCTGCTATTTATTGACTAAAACCTAACTATTTCCGCATTGCATAACTCTATTTCCCTTTTACATAAGTGGTATTATACAAGGCATCTGCAATTTTGCAATTCAAAATCATACTTATGAGTAAAAGAGCGCTTGTTTTGTGTTTAATGATATTGGTATTAAATGTAGCTACCGGGCAACCCAAAAAAGGAAAGATTGATACACTACTCATAAAAAGCTTGCCCGATGTGACCGTAGTGGGAAGAAACAGCAAAAGCGATTATCAGCAAATGCCGGAAATTGTTGGCACTAATATTTATGCAGGTAAAAAGAATACACTGATTGTACTGGACAATGTGCAGGGCAATGTAGTAACAAATAACATGCGACAGGTACTGGCAAAAGTGCCCGGAATCCATATCTGGGAAAGCGACCCCAGCGGAATTCAGATTGGTATTGCTGCCCGTGGGTTAAGCCCCAACCGGAGTTGGGAGTTTAATGTGCGTCAAAACGGATATGATATTGCTGCGGATCCTTTTGGTTATCCAGAAGCATATTATAATCCGCAGCTACAGGCTGTGCAACGGATAGAAATTGTAAGGGGACAGGGGTCTTTGCAATATGGCCCACAATTTGGCGGATTGGTAAATTACATTCTCAGAAATGGTAGTGAAATAAACAAACCTTTTGAATTTGAAACACAGCAAACAGTTGGAAGCAATGGCCTATTCAACAGCTATAATGCAATAGGTGGCAAAAAGGGCAAAGTGCATTATTATACATTTTTTGATCATCGTAATGGAGACGGATGGAGAGAAAACAGCCGCTATTTTACCAACGCAGGCTATGGTACTGTAACCTATAATTTCACAACAAAATTTTCATTAACGGCTGAAGTTATGCGTTCGCATATCCGCAGTCAACAACCAGGTGGTTTAACAGATGTACAAATAATGCAGGATGCCCAACAAAGTTTCCGCGGCCGGAATTGGTTTGACATAACCTGGACAACCCCTGCATTAATCGCCAACTTTCAAATAAATGAAAACACCCGCTGGAATACCAAATTATTTGGTACCATCGGAGACCGAAACAGTGTTGGATTTTTACAATCCATCACTACCAAAGACAGTATTAACCCTGCAACACTTAGCTACAACAACAGAGTAGTGAATCTTGACCAATATAGGAATTATGGTCTGGAGAGTCGTATCATTACTGATTATAGACTTGGTAAAATGAAAAATACTTTATCTGCTGGTATCCGTTTATATACCGGCACTACCACCAGGCAAGCCGACGGTAAAGGAACAACAGGTACAGGATATGATGTTACCATAACCGGTAATTATCCCCGTGATATTATTTTTAAGTCCAGAAACACAGCTGCATTTGCAGAAAATATTTTTCGCATAAGCGATAAGTTTTTGATAATACCCGGAATAAGATATGAATGGCTGGAAGGTTCATCTTCCGGGCGAAATGGATATACATCAGGCGGTACAGAAATAATCTTACAAAATATTACAAGAGATAGAAGTTTTATTCTCGCTGGTGTGGGAACGGAGTACCATGTTACCAGATATACTGAGGTATATGCAAATTTTTCCCAGGCTTATCGCCCTATTCAGTTTGCAAATTTGCAAGCTCCACCTACAACCGATGTGGTTGACGCAGATTTGAAAGATGCAATGGGATACAATATTGATTTAGGCTACCGTGGTAAAGTGAAAGATTTTCTTCAGTTTGATATAAGTGGATTTTACTTACAGTATGATAACCGTGTAGGGACAATTACTGTTAGCGGAACACCTTCATACCGGCTTATTACTAATGTTGGCAGCAGTACCAGCAAAGGGTTTGAGGGGTATGTAGAATTTAATCCTTTCAGGGCATTCGGAAAAAACAAGGATGCAGATTTAATTATTTTTGGATCTTACGGATATACAGATGCTAAATACAGTGGCAACCATAAAGATGCCAGTACAAAAGGTAAGAAAGTGGAGAATGCACCCACGAATATTTTCCGTAGCGGAATAACAGGCGGTTACAAAGGCTTTTTATTAACTGTACAGATTAGCAATGTAGGAGAAACCTTTAGCGATGCCAATAATACAGTTACACCTTCGGCAAATGGCAACAATGGTTTAATACCGTCTTATACTGTAACTGATTTAACAGCTACTTATAAATTTTCAAAAGGGCTAAACCTAAAAGCAGGAGCAAATAATTTATTTAACGAAAGATATTTCACCCGCAGAGCAGGTGGTTATCCGGGACCAGGTGCTTTACCGGCTGACGGAAGAACATTCTTTATATCTGTTGGAGCAAAATTTTAAACGAAAAGCGGCAGTTGCATTAACTGCCGCTTTTTATACTGCCTTCGCTATCTTCTCCATAATATGATGACTCTCGCCAAACTTGCACAGTGCATTGCAATGACTACGTAATTCAGAAAAAAGGATGTATTTAATTACTACATTGTTTTGTTTAATTGCAGGACGGGAAAGTTGAAGGCAAACATCTTTTTCTCTCTTATCAGGCACAATCAGATAGAACACTTCATCACCATCTGCAATTGTATAACTCAAATCTGTCAACCTTAAAATGCCTGAATAAATACTGGTGCTTTTTTCCACTTCAAAAGCAGCAATTACATTATTTGTTCCCTTTTGAAACCACAGCACATCTATTAGTTTTACAGTATTCAATGTATCTTTCTCCAATTGGATATCGGGGAATTGTTGTAAGCTCATAAATGAAAAACTGTTCCCACAGTGTGATTTTGATCTGTCGTTAGAAGCGGCAATCACATCATAGCCTAATGCACTGCCTATTTTCAATAAATGATATTGCATCTCCGTATGCAGATTTTCTTCATCCTTTTCCTGCTGCACACTTTCCTGTCTTTTTTCAATTAGTTTTTCCAATTTCTTTCGTTCAGGCTCGGATAAATACACATCTGTACCCAGTATCAACTTTTGGGTCCCTATTTCAAATAACAGGCCAGCAATAGCGCCTAAATCTGATGAAAGTTCTGAACGATACTGATTATTGGCATCAATCATTACTTCTCTCAGCTTCAGGTATTCACTCCAGCTACCTAATTTCTTTTTGTCTTTGTATAGGAAATTGAACCCATTAATAATAGCAGTGTTGAATGGAGGAATAATGGTTGGGTGTAGAAAATAAAGGATACTTGCAACAGCAGGACCAAGACCTTTAATTTTAAAACCATCCAGTCTTATGATTTCTTTAAGAATCTGTTCCTCAGTCTTTGCATTCAAACAATTTTCTAAGAATTGTCCGAATGCCTGTTTATTGTTTTCATTCTCATAAATATCAGGAATCCTCAACTTGGGTTTCCAGTAAAATGGATGGGAAGCTCCTTCAAATACCTGCTTTTGTTCTGTAATGCAGGTAAGCACAAACTCTAACGAAGAGCCTTTAAAATCAGCAGGGAATTTTTTGCTCTTAATATCATCAATTACCTGCATAACACCACGACGGATAGAACGAAACGCCTTTAGCCGTTCCGCATTATTGATGAACCACGTGTTGTATACAGACTGATTATCTTCTTTATATTGCCGTATTAGTAGTGCCAAGTTACTGTTCATATGCTGCTTAAAACAGCAAAATACGCTATTTGGCCCATTAGTTCACCCTTGTAATGGTCTTGGTTTTACCAAATAGCCTCATGCCGTGGTAACCCGTAACTAGAGCAGTTTTTGCATCTTTGAGTTTAATATAACAGCTTGCAGGATGTCCCATACCAGGTAACTGGATTTCGCCACCCTTCCACTCTTTGTTATCAGCATCATATTCCAAATTCCACAATATTTTCCTGCCGATTTCATTGTTTTTTGCCATGTCTTTAACCCAATAGATTTTACCAACGTATTTGCCATCTTCTTTAACGACGCTTATCTTTTTACTACCATCCTGAAGCTGCCAATTACCGGTAATAGTATCTGCATCCGTCTGGGAAAATACAATTCCATTTATAAACAGCATACCTGCAATGAGTAATATTGTTTTTGAATTTTGCCGAATCTTTTTATTGAAAGGGTAGAGAAATTGTTTCCAGTAATTTTTGGGAAAGTTCTTTTCTTCAGCAATACCGATAGCACCTAATTCTGTTTGCATTTTCAGACTATCATACGCAGTGTTGAATAGGCGGTCCCAAATGGTAAGCCAGGCTCCGTAGTTAACCTGTGCATCTTTATAATCTGCACGGTGATGCCAGCGGTGCAACTCTGCTACACAAAAGAATTTTTTCAAAACACCTGCTTTGTAATCAAGATTGGTATGCTGCATAAACATATTTATAGCCAGAATTGCCAGCGCCGCCACTACCACCGGTTGCGGAGTACCGATTACAAGGCAAAGAATAATGCCGGGTGTTCCCTCTATTACCTGGTGCAATGCATGACGTTTTTCACCATTCAAAAAGTACAATCGCTCCGAACTATGGTGAATAGCATGAAGCTTCCATAAAAATTGGTATTGATGACTCTGCCAGTGTACCAGGAAAAGAAAGAAGTCGATTATTGTAAGTGCAATTATTACCTGCATCCAAAATGGCAATTGCATCGGAAACAACGACAAAAAGCTAATACTTTCCGCCAGCCATATAAAAAGAAATTGAGCAATTAGTTTTATACTGTAATTAATGATGTAGTAAGTAAGGTCAAGGTTCCAGTCATTTTTACCACCTACCCAATTCTTTTCATAAGGCATCCATTGTTCCAATAATAAAATTAATATACCTGTAAGAGTAATGACAGGTACAGTTACAAGATATTGGTTGTACCCTGATCGGATTCCATACAAAATAATGGCGGAAGCTGACAACATGATGGCAGGATAAATTCCAAACTGAAATACTTTCTTCATGAAAAACATTTTTAGAGTGCAAAAATGCTTTACCTAAAAGTAAAAGACTTGAATAAACCTGCTATTATTTAAGAACTTCTGAAGGCGAAACACCAAACATTTCTGTAAATGTGCGGCTAAGATGGGCTACATCTGAAAAACCCCCACCATATGCTGCATTGGTAAACGATTGCCCTTTCATTACTTCTTGTAATGCTGCCTGCATCCGGCACCAAAGTATGTATTTACGAAATGGGATACCGGTTTGCTCCTTAAATAAATGGGCAAAGCGGCTTTCAGAAAGATGAACTTTAGAAGCGATATTTGCCAAACTTATTTCTTCATTCAAGTTTGAATGAAGAAACTCTATTGATTGTTTAATTCTTTCATCAATTTGATTAACTAAGTTTTCGCTGCCCGTTAGCTTTTCAACAAGCAAGCCAATTAGATTATGTACATTTTCATCTTCATTTGATGCTGAATTAAACCAATTGATAAATTCAGTTCTTACAGCATCAATTTCACTACCAAAGTAATGAACCAATCCTTATTTTTCCAGATACATGGATGCTTCCAGCCTATGAGTGTAATTCAATTCAGCATCCAAATAAATGAAAATATAAAAATCATCCTTACCGATAAATTGATGTGGTAAGTCGGCAGCTATAATGCTGCAATCACTTTTTTCAAATTCAGTTCCATTTTTTGAAATCAAGAAAGATTTCTTGAATGACATTACAATTTCAAGGGCATGGTGTGCATGCATTTTTGTCAGCACCTGACGACCTATATAGACAGCCATGCCCCCGGAGATATAAAGTTTGAATTTTTGCAAGCCTGCTAAATTTTATTATGAAATGACGTGTTAGCTTAGGCCAACGTTTTGAAACCAGTTAATTTCTTAAAATTGAATACTGATTAAGCTCTGAATATTCCATAGGCAAATAGCTATTGTGCCTGAGTAATACAATTATTTTTCGTTTAGTATTATTTATTTTGTCGCTTCACTTGTTTACCTGGTGCATTGTTATATTTTTTTAGAACTAAGTTAGGACGAAATGATTTTAACCGTTCTTCAATATCAATGAACCATATATTGTGAACAGATTGTTTATTTTTTTTGTATTGAACGATGATTTGGGAGAAGTTGCTGTTCATCGGTTGTTTAAAACAGCAAAATATATCATTTACAGCAATCCTTTTTCCTTACAAAGAGCGCTTTTAAGATTTTCCAGAAAAATTGCCATATTGATTTTACAGTTGCCATTATAACATAGTTAGTAATATTAGTCCACTCATGTAAATCATTAATAAATCCGCCAGAATGGTAATGGTACTCATGGGTAAATTAAATACAGCACCAAGGCAGGTAGGCTTTATTTTCTTTTGTTAAGAACGCTTAATAAAACTACAACAATGCTTACCGTCATTACTACAAAGGTAACGGTATTGGTAAAAATTGGATTGACCCCAGTAAAGAAAGCCAAGCATAAAGATAGCTTCTGCATATGAATTGCATATAAATATGTTTGAATATTTAGATTATTATAGCCCAATTGAACATTGATTAGAGTTCGTTTGATGAAATATCGAAAGAGGGAGGATTTTTATTAATCGACTTCGCATGATTGATTTTTCTTAATGGCATTTTAGTATTAAGCAAGCATTCAAATTTAGGCCAATTAGGAAGACAGTTAGGCACTTGATATCGTTTAGCGGCTAAACGTATTTTACAAGTAAAGAAGGAATCATCTCTATTTCGCATATACGATATTTGATACTTATTTTGAAACGTATATCTTTTGTAAATAGCCATCGTTTGGTACGGATAAACTAAAAGAAAGGTTGCTATTACTTTTAAAAAAATATCAGCTTTACATTTTCATACCCTCCATCGGATTAGCTCCTTTCTTGAAAATATATTCGCTATGGAGCAAATAAGCCCCTTTCAATACAACAATATCTCCTTCGCTCAAACCGGATATTATTTCTATCCGATCATCACTCTCCAACCCCGTCTGTACCATTAAATTTTTAAATGTATTCTTACCAGTCTGTACCCATACAGTCGCCCCTTTGCCGTCTCTTATTACTGCATCAATAGGTAAACTAAGGGACTTTCTTCTAGGACTTTTTAACAATACATAAGCCGACATGCCGGGCTTTAAATAATTACCGGGATTCGGAATAGATAAACGAATAAGATTGATTCTTGTAGCCTGATTGATTTCAGGATTTACAAATTCAAGTTTCCCTTTTATTTCCTTATTATTAAAATCTGGAAGTTGAACAGTAACCATACTGTTCTCCTGCAAATCAGCTAATTGCGAGCTATATACCTGTGCCTCTACCCATAATGTTGAAAGATCAGCAAGTTTGACAATTGTACCACCTTCCATTACATAATCGCCTTCCCTTATATCGAGTTCTGTGATATAGCCGCCTGCAGTACTGTAATAGGTGGTTATCGGGCTTGCCTTCTTAGTATTGCCCAGTTCATTAATCTGGGTTTCGTTTAAACCCCAAAGAAGTAATTTGTTTTTGGCACTCTGAACTAATTGATCAAAATCAATAATGGCCTGACTTGAAAAAGTATTTTTCTTATCGATTGCAAGTAGGTATTCCTGTTTTGCATTATTTAAATCTTCACTGTACATTTCATAAAGTGGCGCTCCTTTTTTAACATATTCACCAAGGTTCTTGAAATAAAGTTTTTCTACCCTTCCCATAACCCTGGAGCTTACAGCATATAGCCTCGATTGATCAAAATTCAATGAAGCGGTTAAAATTAATTGATCGCTGATTGTTCCATTTTGGATAGTATCAACCTGAATATTCCCTAATTGAACCTGTTGATCACTCAGTTCCAGTTCATCCTGACTTTCTCCCTTTCTTTTTTTCACTGGTGTTAAGTCCATTTTACAAATAGGACATTTACCAGGTTTATACTCAACTACCTGAGGATCCATTGAACAGGTATAATATTTATCAGTATCAATAGGTTCCTTTATTGTATTCTTGCAAGATAAAACGAGTACTATTGATACTATTATAGAGATGATATACCGCATACTTAGTTTTTTACTTTTATAAAACTTTCACTATCCATAAGAAATTGAGCATTTGCTGCAACTGAATCTTTCATCGTCAATCCTTTGAGTACCTGTATCTGTTTCTCCAGAGAGACACCTGTAATTACTTTGATTGCTCTAAAGCCCTCTGCTGTTTTTTGGAAAACCACTTTTTCTAATCCTAAAGAGAGTACTGCGTCTTTGGGTAACCAATAACCTTTTACAGTATTTCCAAAAATTACTGCCTGAACCTGACTACCAATAGGTATTCTTAAACTGCTATTATTGAAGCCAACTCTTACAGTCTGGGTCTTACTTTCTTTGCGATAAAATGGCTCAACGAAATCAATGGTAGCTTTAAAGTCTTTCTGCCTCGCTGTTTCAGGAATAATACTTACAGCATTACCTTTTTTTACAAAAGATTGATTTTCGCCATATATATTTAGGATAGCCCATGCTTTATCGGGATTAAAGACGGTAAACACTGACTGACCTTTCTGTATATACATCCCTTCTTTTAATGCAAGCGCTTCGGTTTGTTGAGAAATATTTCCCATATTATCATTTGCTACGTTCATTTTATCAACATTGATGGTTTCATGAATATGCCCACTGTAATTACTGATAACCGAAATCGTGAATAAGGGTTTACCCGATTGAATCAATTCCATTACCTGTTGATTGCTCATTCCGAGTAATAAAAGTTTTTCTTTTGCTGCTTCTAATAAAGTCGAATTTTCAGGATCGTTCTTGATGAGAAACAAAAGATTCTGCTGTGCAGTGAGTAATTCAGGACTATAAATATCCATGATACGCTGTCCGTTAGTGACTTTCTGGTATTTATAGCGTACATAAAGTTTTTCGATTCTTCCCGACACCTTGGCAGAAATACCCCCGATCATTCTTGTATCGTAGGCGATATTACCTAATGCATTCAGTTCTATTTGCTCGCTGCTGAACGCAAGACCAGTAACAGGAATAGACGAGATTACAAGCTCATTGGTTGGCTTGAGCAAAGCGTTCAATTCAATATTTTCCTCTTTTTTATTATTGTTTTCTTTTTTAATTAAATCCATCCCGCAAATAGGACAGGCTCCCGGTTGATCTTTAATGACCGAAGGGTGCATGGGGCAGGTATAGGTAGCATTCTTCTCTGGGTGATGATTTTCCTCCATTTTTACCAAATCCATTCCACACTTGGCACATGTACCAGGTTTATCACTAAATACAGAATCCTCTGGCATTGGACAGGTATACATTTCCTTAGAAACAACTGCTTGGTGATCGCTATGTGTATCTTTATTTTCACAGGCAACCAAAAAGAATACCAGAACTTGTATAAAAAATAATTTCTTCATCATATATACAGCTTATATCAATTCATATTGTAACATCATACCATCATCTTCATGTTCAAGATTATGGCAATGGAAAACAAATTTTCCCAAATTACTTTCGAAAGGAATGATTATTTGGACTGTCTCCCCAGGCATTACCAGTACTGTATCCTTCCAGCCAGTTTCAGATACTATCAGACTGCCCCTGCCACCTGTTCTTTGAAGTACCTGGAAAAAAACTCCGTGTAAATGCATGGGATGGGGTTCATCGCCTTTACTATTATCAAAGACCCATATCTCATTCGTATTGGATTTAATGCTTTCATCAATGCGACTGCTATCAAAAAGTTTATTATTAATGCGATGACGCATTCTCATGCCATCATTCATAGGATATCCATGATGTTCCATCGGATTAGATATATCAAACACCCTGCTCCTGACTGATGAAGAAGCTGGCAAACTATCAACCATTGAAAGTTTTGTGGGTACAGTGAAAGAATCTGTGACAGTAGCGGTAACTTTAAACTTCATGATCTTAAATGACTGCTTCCCTTGAGCATCCCCTCCGTTAGCAAATTCTTTACTTAGTAAGAATAGCTCTGTACCGATAGATAACCCATTAAAATTTACTAAAACATCCAGTCTTTCTCCCGGAGCCAATAAAATTTCCTTTACTGTTACAGGATTTTTCAATAAACCACCATCATTCCCAATAATGATCATATCGGCATTATTACTGAATGCGAGATTATACAAACGTGCGTTTGAGCCATTCAAAATACGAAGTCTGTAATAACGGGTTGATACTTCAGTATAAGGTGAATAAATACCATTTACCAATACAGACTCACCCATATAGCCCGACATAACTTCTTCTGCAGTAGGATTATATGTTATCCCCTGATTGGTTAATCGTTTATCTTGTATAACCAATGGAATCTCAAAACGACCCGATGGTAGATTTAAAGTTGCTTCTTCCAGATCATTAATAATAAATAAACCGGCTAAGCCCTGAAATACCTGTTTACCTGTCTTAAAATGAGGGTGTGGATGATACCATGTCAATCCGGCTCTCTGATTCACAGTAAACTGATAGCGGAAAGTACCACCTGCATTTGCTAATTGATCTGGGTGTCCATCCATTAATGCAGGTACTTTTAAACCATGCCAGTGAATATTGGTATGTTCAGATAAATTATTCTGGAGCAAAATATTTACAACATCTCCCTTGTTTACCCTGAATGACGGACCAAGCATCCCATTAGGTTGATAGCCCAAGACAGGAATATTAGCCCCCCTAATATTTACAGTTGTAGTTTGTGCTGTGAGTGTCTGATTGGCACCAGACTGTAATGGGTTGGTAAGCATTTGTGAAAAATCATTCTCAATAACCATAACAGGTTTTGTCATTAGCCCGTTGTGATGTTCTTTTCTGCACCCTGAACCAGCCATAAAAAATCCAGCTAAAGATCCACTTGTTATTAGGCTACCGGTACTAACCCCAGACAGTTGTATGAATTTTCTTCTTTGCATTCCGATTGGTTTAGTTTTTTTCAATAATTCTTTCAATTGTCACTTGAAGTTTCAATGCCTGACTCAGTAACTCTAATAATTCTAACTGCTTCATGTTTAGAATTTCCCATGCATCATATAACATGAATAACTCCTCTGTATTCTGCTCATAACCGAGCTGCATTGTCTTGTAATTATTACGCAATGCCGGTATAATCTGACCTTCAAAAAGTTTTAATTGCTTTTTCTTTAACCCCAGTTCATTACGCATGCCATAAGCCATCCCACTGTATTCATTCACCATCATTTCTTTCTGTGACTGAATGGCATTACTTTTCCATTTTAAGCTTTCAATATTGGCTTTATTCATTTTAGAAGACCATTTAGCCATCGGAATACGAACCATTCCCATAATGGTATACTGCAATGGCTGTCCTCCAAATCCAATCATATTATCATAACGAATTCCAAATTGAGGTTTAAGTGCAGTACGCTCCGTTTCCTGTTTTAGAATAGTAAGATCAATCTCTCTATCCAATGATTTTAGGTCACTACGGTTAGTATAAAAAAGAGTGCTGTCAAAAACAAGAGCTTCATAACTATTCAAGAAGTAAGTGGTATCAATATCGAAATCTGTCATAGCATTTCTACCCATAAGCGAATTGATGCGAATACGTTTTTCTTTAATATCACTTTCAAACATTAATTGCATATTTTTCACTTCTCCTAAAGCGGCTTTTGCCTTATAATAAGCACTTATCTTTTCAAGACCGTTTTTGTAACGTATTTCTGCATTTTTGATCATGAAGTCCAGTATCTTTTCATTCTCTTCCAGGATAAACAATTTCTTTTTCAGGATTATCCAATCATAATAGAACTGTTTAGCATCGTTCACTAATTCATTTAGTGTTGCATTCTTTTTTTCTTTCTCAACTGACGACATAGCTTTCATGTACCTCTCATCTGCATCTAATTTTTTTCTATTCGGGAGCATTTGCTCTCCAGAAATCATCACAGATCCCATACCAGGCATATCGCCCTCCCTATGCCAGAGTCTGACATCATATGGTGTCATAAATTGACCAATGCCGATTTGAGGAGGCATCCAGCTTCTTGCCCCTTTTGCAGCTTCATCCATAGAACGGATTTCATGATCATACATCTTCACTACAGGATGCTTTGTTTTAATGCTATCAATGATTGCATGCAACTTCAAGATTTGCGTATTGCCATATGCAAAACATATCAACCCAAAGAAGGTCAGTATTAATTTATTCTTTAACATCTATTAATTCAATTTTACCGTTACGTTTTAATTCTCTCTCTTTAATCATTTCAAAAATGACAGGAGTAATGAGTAACACATAAATAGTGGATGAAATTGTGCCACCAATCAATGGAATGGTGATGGGTCGCATGATATCACTACCAACTCCTGTAGCCCAAAGAATAGGGATCAGACCGAAAAGTCCAACTGAAACTGTCATGAGTTTGGGTCGTAACCTTTTGGCAGAGCCTTCAATCACATAGTCTCGGATAATTGTGGGTGTTAATGTTGATTTAGAATTACCATGTTTAGCGACCATATTGTTCATGGCTTCATTTAAATAGATCGTCATCAACATGGCTGTCTCGATGGCCATTCCAAATAAAGCAATAAAGCCCACAGCAACAGCTACAGAAAGATTAATGCCAAAAAAATAGACCATGAATACACCCCCGATTAATGCAAACGGCACGGTGATCATGGTGATTAGAGCTTCTTTAAAAGAATGATAGGTGAAATATAATACCATGAAAATGATAATGAGTACTATTGGCATGATCATTTTTAGAGTCTGGTTAGCCCTGATTTGATTTTCCCACTGGCCACTCCATTCCAGAAAGTATCCTTTTGGAAGTTTAGTGACCATTCGATTCAATCGCTCTTGTGCCTCTTTTACTGTACTGCCTAAATCTCTTTCCCTAACATTAAATAGTACTGTACCCCTAAGCATTGCATTTTCTGAATTAATCATCGGTGGGCCGTCACTTAGTTTAATGTCTGCAACAGCTTCTAATGGTATAGGACCAAAGTCCATTGTCTGTACCTGAAGTCGCTTTAATGCTTGAATATTATTTCGAAAATCTTGCCCGTATCTGGCATTTACGGAAAATCGCTGACGGCCTTCAATAGTGGTAGTAAGTTTCATACCTCCTAATGCACTCTCAATTACGGTATTGACATCATCAATACTCAGCCCATACCGACCGATTTCACCACGTTTAACTATAATATCGATGTACTTTCCGCCTGTAATGGGCTCCACATATAAATCCTTTACTCCATCAATCCCCTCCAACTGCCTTTTAATAGTTTGAGCAAATGCGTAAATACTATCCAGGTTTTGTCCGTATACTTTTAAACCAACATCGGTTCTTATACCGGTTGAAAGCATGTTAATACGATTAATGATGGGCTGTGTCCATCCATTTGTAACACCCGGTATTTGCATTTTTGAATTCAGCTCATTTATAATATCATCTTTGGTTCGCCCTTCCCTCCATTCATTTTTAGGCTTGAGTAAAATGATGGTTTCAATCATGCTGATCGGAGAATTATCTGTTGCTGTATTGGCTCTTCCTGCTTTACCAAGAACATGTGAAACTTCGGGAACAGAACGAATCAACTTATCCTGAACCTGTAATAATCGTTTTGCTTCAGAATTGGATACATCTGGAAGAGTTACCGGCATAAATAACAATGAGCCCTCATCCAATGGCGGCATAAATTCCGAACCAAGACGAGTCATCATGATTACTCCCATGGCTAATGCCAGAATATTAAGCCCTATGGTAGTTTTTCTCCATTTTAAACACCATTTTAGAATGGGCGTATAAATCTTCTCCAGTGTTTTTGTTATTGGATTTGAATCTTCTGGTTTTAGTCGTCCTTTTAGAAAAAAGGAAATTAGAACCGGAGTTAATGTTATAGCTAATACCGCATCAATTAATAGGATAAAAGTCTTTGTCCATGCCAGGGGATGAAAAAGTTTTCCTTCCATACCTGTAAGTAGAAATACAGGAAGAAAAGAAGTGACTACAATAATGGTGGAATAAAATACGCCGGGACCTACTTGTTTTGAAGATCTTTCAATAATCTCATTTCTTTCCTCTATTGTTAAGGGGTCTTTATTTCTTTTGAACCACTTTGCCATACTTACGATTTGTCGGTTAATTTAATTTTTTTAGCCTGTGCCTCGCTAATATGTCTGTACGCATTTTCCACCATCACAATGCCATCATCAACTACTACACCAATAGCAAGCGCGATCCCCGTTAATGACATAATATTGGATGAAATACCAAACATTTCAAGGAAAATAAACCCTGCTGCAACTGAAATAGGTAATTGAATCAG
Organism: Sediminibacterium sp. TEGAF015; assembly: GCF_025997995.1. Classification (GTDB taxonomy): domain Bacteria; phylum Bacteroidota; class Bacteroidia; order Chitinophagales; family Chitinophagaceae; genus Sediminibacterium. The sequence continues at coordinate 978,579 of NZ_AP026683.1, forward strand.
TATGATCACAGCACTGCGCCAATGGAATAGAAATATGAGCACTACCAATGAGACGACAATCATTTCTTCAACTAACGTTCCTTTTACTGAATCAATAGCTTCTTGAATGAGTGTACTGCGGTCGTATGAAGTTTGGAACGTTACACCTTCCGGTAAGCCCTTTTCAACCTCCTTCATCCGAGCTTTTATCGACTCAATTACCTTATTGGCATTTTCATTGTATCGCATTACTACTATTCCACCTACCACTTCTCCTTTGCCATCCATATCAAAAATTCCCAGACGCAAATCACCCCCCATTTGAACAGAACCAATGTCCTTGACTCTTACAGGTATACCATTGTAATTGGTCAGTGCAATATTTTCAATATCATCTTTATTTTTTATGTAGCCTAAGCCCCTGATAATGTAAGCCATATCTGCCATTTCAAATTTGCGCCCCCCTACATCATTATTATTGGCCTTGACTTTATTCATCACATCCATCAACGAAATATTGTAATACTGCAGCTTTATGGGATCAACTACTAATTGATATTGCTTTTCGAAACCACCAAAAGATGCAACTTCTGCCACACCAGGTACTGTTTGTAAAGCAAATTTGATATACCAGTCTTGAAGTGCTCTTTGTTCTCCCAAATCCATCTTAGGAGCATTGAGGTGATACCAGAAAATATGTCCCACGCCTGTTCCATCAGGACCTAACGTAGGTGTTACATTTTGCGGTAGAAGACGTTGTGCAAAGTTGAGTCTTTCGAGTACACGGGTTCTCGCCCAGTATATATCAACATTATCTTCAAAAATCACATACACAAAACTCATCCCAAACATGGATGAACCACGAATATTCTTGATTTTAGGTATACCCTGCAAGTTGCTGACCAATGGATAGGTTACCTGGTCTTCTATAACCTGTGGACTGCGTCCCATCCATTCAGTAAATACGATCACCTGGTTTTCACTTAAATCCGGAATAGCATCAATCGGATTCTGTTTCACAGCGTAAATTCCATAAGCAAATAATCCTCCTGCCAATAACAGAATAATCACCCGGTTACGCAAAGCCAGTTCAATTAATTTTTGAACCATAATTTGATATTAATATTTGAAGCAATGTAGAAGCATTAGTTTGACCTCTTTTTTAAATCCATGCCACATTTAGTGCATTTACCAGGTTTATTGCTGGTGACATCCGAATGCATGGGGCAAGAATATATTTTCATCACTTCCATTTTCATTTTCTCTTTTGGAGAAAGTGTCAATGAGGTTCCACATTTTGAACATTTACCTGGCTTGTCACTAGTCATGTCCGGGTGGCTAGAACATGAATATGTTTGAACAGACTGCTCTTCTTCTTTTAAATCCATTCCACATTTTGGACACTTACCTGACTCATCACTTGCAACATCGGGGTGCATGGGGCAGGTATAGGTTTTCATTACTCCCATTTTCATTTTTTCCTTGGGTGAAAGATTCATTTTAGAACCACATACTGAACATTTGCCGGGTTTATCTCCTGTAATACCTGGATGCGCAGGACATTCATAAAGACCAACTACCTCCATTTTCATTTTTTCTTTTAGAGTAAGGTTCCTGCCACATTTTGGGCATTTCCCAGATTTATCCATAATCACATCAGGATGCATTGGACATATATATGTCTTTTCAACAGTTTGTCTAATTTTGTTCTTTTGTGTTGTTGGGTCCTGAGCAAATACTGAAAAAGATAAGATAGTTAGCGCTGCCATCATTAGCATTTTAATTGCTTTCATTTTTCATGATTTTATTGTTGTAAAATATAATACTGGCAAAGAGAAACGCCAATAGCCTGACAATTTGATTGCCTGGCACTACTAAGTCAACATTAAATTAAATAAGGATAGTTCTGTTAAGAAGGTATACGGGCGTCTTGCAATTTCGAGGTGGAGCATGACTTATTGGATACTCTTCACTTGAAGAGATATAGAAAATATCCGATAATGAAAAAAGGGATAGCGGTAAGTCAAGAATAGTGAGAGTAAAATTAATAGAAACTGATTCAGTAATTTTTTGTTCTGAAATGTTCTTTACAAACTTGTTTTCATCTTTACAACAGCCATTATCTTTTGTATCGGATTCCTCCATTCCACAATTTTCGCAAGTTTTGGAATCTCTATACATAAACCCCCAGTCGGCAAGTTTACCCATACAATAATGCATTCGTATAGAAGCCCCTGAGGAAGTACTCAGAAATAAAACTGCTACTATGAATGTGACAAATTTTTTCATTAATGCTGATAAAACAAATGTATAGTTTTTTTTCCAAAAGAGTTTAAAATTTTAGTTCCGTGCACACCAATTCATCAAACTATAATTTAAATGTATATTTAATAATATAAAGATTAATTAATTACTTGATGCCAGACAACCCTTGTCGACAGTATTGAATTCTATAGAGCATCATTTTCATCAACATCAGGCTATGAATACTACATTGTTTATAAGCTTTGCTTCTAATTCTAATCATAGAATTATTACCCCAATAAATACGTTTTGGTTGGTGCTCAATTTGAACATATGATACAGCGTAAAAACTATCACTTCAGCACTCTCCCACTTATTCCTTGGAATGTTATACTCATCTAAAATTTTGAGCCTCTGCTCCAAAAAAGTATCTAGGAGAGCATCCACTTAGAGATATGTTTTTCAGCAAATGCGAATTATTCTAGTCAATTAATTAGTAATCACCCCATTTTTATTATCAGTTTTCCACCATAAACAGCTTTTTGTTGATTACTCAACCCTAGATGCCCAGCACAATTTGATAAATTTGTGATATGTCACGCGAACCATTACTTAATCGAATTACAAAGCAACTCCTAAAAGATTTTGGAGCAGGAGGTCATGAGCCGGGTTCTGGTAGCGCTGCTGCGTTGGATGGTTTGTTGGCAGCGCATCTTACTACAACAGTAATAGACTTAACAGAAAGATATGCATCCAGAAGTCCTAGATATCAATCTCACCTTGAAGAACATAAGAACAATCGCCTTCTGATAAAGACCAAAGTGTTGCCACAATTAGAAAGCCTTTTTGAAAATGATTCTGTACAATTTGATAAAGTCATCAAAGCCAGAAAAGACAGGCTTGGAGAAAAAAATAGTAAAATCAAACATGAAAAAGATTTAATCGTCAATGCTGAGCTTAGAAAAGCTACAGAAATACCGATTCAAATCGCCAAATATTGCCATCGAATTGGCGAAATGGCTACTTATGTCTTTGATTACGGATTTATTTCGGCAAGAGGAGATTCTGCCACAGCAATTCACACGGCTACAGCTGGGATGCTAAGTTGTCTTTCCATTATTGAACTAAACCTTCAACAACTTCCTGCTGATGACTGGATGGAAATGATTCGGGGAGTAAAGGATAAACTTGAAATAAAATACCACCAATTGGATCGAATTTGTAAAGAGAAACATCATCAGCTAAAAAAGGAAGCAGACGAACACTATCGTTTTGAAAAGCTGATGGCTGAATACAAAGCAGGCAAGCATGCTGATAAAATTCTATCGGATGATGACCTTGAAAAATTTGTCACCAACCTCCAGCAATTTATCTGGATTAAAAAAGATAAATTATTTAAGAAGGATAGCGATCAGTTGACCCTACCAATGCAAGTACTAAAACCGCAAGAAATACTAATTCGCTTGATGAAATATGCTGTAATACAAAAAGAATCATTGGGCAGACATTATGATGACACTGGAGCTTTTGAGGTAGCAGGTTTGATCAATAAAAAGAAACGAGTGGTGGAAGTTTCACAGCAGTTCCCAGTTGAAACCATGAGATTCACCTTAGCGCATGAGCTAGGACATGCTCTTTTACATCCTGACATGTTATTACATCGAGATAAACCAATCGATGGTTCCCATACAAGCAAAAACCTTACGGAGAGGCAAGCAGATAAATTTGCCGCCTATTTTTTAATGCCTAGAAAACAGGTTATTAAGATATTTAGAGAGAGATTTGGAAACGAGGTATTTAATATCAATCAAGAAACAGTATTCATGCTCGGCGCGGGCTCGATTCAAACTTTTAGAGAAAAATGCCAAAATCTTCGTGGGTTAGGTCGTGAATTAGCAAGGGCGAACCGAATTGTTGGACACAAATTCACACCACTTTCAGCAATATTTGGTGTATCAGATGAAACTATGGCGATACGCCTGGAAGAGTTGGGATTGATAAAATTTTGATCTATAGATTTTAAAGAAATATTTTAAACTATATCAATTAATGCCTTTCCACTTTTGACTAAAAATTCATGCCAAAGGAAGCATTAAAGTATTTCTGGGGAAGTTACCGTTTCTAGGGAAATGAATTTTTCTCTTCCGTTATTTGGTAAAATAATACATTCCCCGTCACTTGTAATACCTTGACCAGCGTAGTCAACCTAAAATTCACCTCCCCCCTTTCCATTCTTTGTAATTGTTGTACATCAATGCCACATCGTTGACTCAAATCCTTGATGGAGAGTTGATGATGTTTTCTGAATGCTTGAATATTTTGCCCAATCTGATCGTGATAAAGACTGATGGATTTTTTCATACCAACAAAATATCCCAAATAAAATAATTCCTTGACGTATGCTCATACGCCAATCTTATTAAATCGATGAGGTGGAATTGGTCGATTGCCAATTCAAATGTTTGGAGAGCTCAATTCCCTTTTCCGTGATAGAAAATTGAATCGTATCTCCGTGAAAAATTTGAACAGCTCCTTCTTCTTCTAAAGTGCTTAGACAAGAAAAAATAGCAGACCAATCCATCGGCAAGCGTAAAATCAATTCCCTCGGAATAAACTGGTATAAACTAGGTTGTGCAGATTCAGCGACCATTTGTGCGAGCGTATACAATACCAGATCCTTATGTTCCATGAGTCGAAGATAAGCGCTGGAAAAATAACTTTGATTGGAGCCCACCATTTCTTTTAAACATTCGCTTACATTTACTTATGCACGAAACCTTCGACCTACCCGTGTGGTATAATGGGAAAGAGATCATGTTCCCTGCCGAACTCCAGCCCTATGGATATACCCATCGCATCACAGTGCACATCGAGAACTTCCCATTTATGTTTGAGCCCGATGAAGAGAAGAATTACCGAGTGATCCTAATGGATCAAGACAGAAAGAAAGCGGGTAAAATTGACCCATATTTATTACATGTTATTGCGGAAACTTTAAAATACCTATTCACTTGATGATTTAATTGACTGAGAAATCTATAAGCCACAAGAATCTCTAACAAACGAAGAAATTTTCTTTACATAAGAAGACTGTGAAAATTTCAGTAAGCTCCCAAATAAACAATTAAGTGTTCCGCAAATAAACGCTTTACTTTTATCTAGTGAGCTTCAAATTCGGTAAAAAGGGAAAGTGGTTATAAAACTAGCAAACGAAACTACACATAAAAAAAATCAACAATCATTCTAGGCTATAAAAGACCAAATTTATAATAGAAGAAATAATATATGCATTAATCGCACCAGTTGATGGTTTATTAAAACTCTTATTTCTAGTGTAAGAAAACCAAAATTTAGAAAGTGGCAGACAAATTGATTTAATAAGCCCATCTAATACCTCATATTATGCAGAATTAATTTAAACTGAAGTTCAAATAATAACAAAGGAAATGCGACTGCTTAATAAATATTGAACCATTGATAACTAATAATTATCAATGAAAACATTGTTTGAGCTCAAACGATTTAAATCCTCAAGAGATAAAGGAATAATTGATGCGCTAAGATTGTATGTTGATTATACTGAACCAGCTGTAAGAACAGATAGTAAAGAGATATTGTATTGTTTAGATCATTGGAATGATCTTTTTACGGATCCTTTTTTTGTATTGTCACTTTATTTGAATGGTGAAATAATTGGTTTTACAGAATTGGCATTTTTTGTGGAAGAAAAGTTTGTGATCGTTGATTATTTAGTGATTGATAAACGATTTCGAAAAAACAATACCTTTTTTCAATTCATCGAAGGCATCCAAGAATTTCTTCGAAAAGAGGGCATAGAGTATAACTACATTGTTGCTGAAGTAGCTTGTTACCACGATAACCTTGAACCCCCAGAATCTTCAAGATTATTAATTCGACTATTAAAAATGTCACACTTTGGAGTAATTAAATGTAATTACTATGTACCACGAGTTGGCATATTCGATTATGAAAGCGAAATGCGAGCGGTAATGATGATCTACTCTCAAAATGATGCTCGTGTAATAAAAAAGGATACTTTTTTTCAAATTGTGAATGCCATATACAAAAAATACTACCAACGATGGCATAATCTATTTGTGGGTATTGACGAAAAAATGAAATACGACACAGAAATAAACTTCTTATTGGATAAGATGGAAAAGCAACTGGCTTCACGTAACACAATTGAAATCAATGGCCTTTCAGGCTTATTCCCAATTAAAACGAATTTTGAATATTCGAGTACGAAAAATAAGTTGTTGAAGATTGTAACAGCGCTGGGATTATTTGTTATTTGCTTTTTATGTAAATACCAGACAACTTGATCCCCATTCGCCAAAGCAATGTGACCCCCTAAGAAACTCTTTCCAATAATGGATTGATTGAGGCCTAAAAAAATGGTAAAGAACTAGTTGTAATTGTTTTTCAAACGTAGGATTTATTTTGTCTATTTTGATTAAATATTTTTCTCGGTTTCTGCAGTGCTGCTTTCTTTTTTTAATTTGCGTAAAGATTCCCCCTTTAACTCTACACGTACTGATTGATGAACCAGTCTGTCAAGTATAGCATCGGCTACAGTTTGTTCTCCAATCACATCGTACCAGTTTTTCACTGGAACCTGCGATGCAATGATAGTACTTCGTTTACTATGTCGGTCTTCTACAATATCCATCAATAATGCTCTACCGCTAGCATCAAAAGCTTGGATTCCAAAATCATCTAGTATTAACAGGTCTTGTTTTTCTATACGAGTAAGCTCTCTGAGGTGCGAGCCATCGGCTTTGGCCATTTTTAAGATGGATAGTAATTTGGCGGTATTGGTGTAGTAAACTTTAAACCCAAACAAACAGGCTTGGCGCCCAATGGCGGATGCCAGATAACTCTTGCCTGTACCGGTACTACCAGTAATAAATACATCTTGTCCCTTTTTTATAAACTCGCAAGTAAGCAAGCGATCTATTTGATTTTTATCCAGTTCTCGTTTATTACTAAAGTCAATACCGTCTACATCTGCCATATAGCGGAACTTAGCTGTTTTAATATTTCTCTGTAGGGAACGATGTTTACGATCGTCCCATTCATTTTGTACTAAGTACTGTGCCATCTCATCATTGGTAAAGCTAACTGGAGGTGGAAGCTCTACAAAAGTTTTAAAAGCGGTTTGCATTCCAAGCAGGCGCATATCGCCCATTTTCTTTAAGGTGTCTTTGTTCATTAATGTTGGTTTAAAATTTAGTGATAAAAGCTTTATTCGTAGTATTCTGCACCACGTACATTTTCGTGTGATGGCATATCTGTATTCAGTATCTCATCTTCCATTGGAATCGTGTCTGCTTTTGTTCGTAGTATCTGGTCTATAATACCATAGTTATAGATACCATAACTATCTGCTCGTTTACACGCATTAACGAGCCTAGTATTACCTACTCGTTTGGCAAAGTTTAATACGCCAGAACAAGATTTATAACTTTGTTCTGGATAAATTTCACGAGCTAATATCTTGGCTATGTAAGCTGCTACACTTTCCCCGATGGCGCTAGCAGTTGACATAAATTTCTGGGGATTCCAATCAGCTGCATACTTATGCTGGGTGGCAAGATGGTCTTGGATAGTAATATACTTGAGTCCTTTGCCGATATATCTATCATGAACGGCTACCACTTCGTTTTCATCATACACCGACAACTTTGTAGTGCTGTACTTTATTTTCAACCGCTTACCTATTAACTTGTAGGGTACGCTGTAATATCGTTTATCAACACTAAGCAACACATGTCCATACTTGTTTACAGTTGATAGCTGCGAAGTCATCGGCTCAAATAAATATGGATTTAGCGGTTGCAACGTTTGCTTCTCTAGTTCTATAAACTGTTGCATCCTGCTATAGCTTCTACCAACGCTTTGTCTTTAGGTTTATAAGTACGAGTTGGATATCCAAACGTATGGTAATGTTCTGCAAAAGCAGCGAAGGTTTCATTGAGTTGTGCCTCATACTTACTGGCTTTGGTAACTGCCGACTTTAAATTATCTGGCACAATAGCCTGGGGAACACCTCCATAAAAATGAAGGGCACGTTCACAGCATAAAATAAAATCTTCTTTGCATTGGGAGTGTACTGCCATTACAAAAGTGAGTTGACTGCAACCCAGGATAGCTACAAAAACTTCCAGTTCACTTATCTCACCCGTTTGCGCATCCACCAAGTGTAATTTCTGTCCAGTAAAATCTACAAACATTTTATCGCCTGCTTTATGTACCATTTTTAAAGAGGGCTTACCTTGCTGCATATACTTATTAAGCTTATCCAAAAAGGATGAACTCTTATATCCATCTGTACACTGGGTTAAATAAAACTCATAAACCTTACCCTTTGTTACACCACGTTTCCTAAGCATACTTGCGAGTAATGGAAGAAGTGGTTCTAAATCCGCTTGTCGCCTATTAAATACCACAATAGGCTCTTTAATTAAAAACAACCGAGACATCTGAGCATCGCTCATCGCTTCAATCTGCTCTATTGTTTTCTCCGATAAAACATAGCGATACAGATACTTTTTAATAGTATTACGAGCAATCCCTGTTGATTGACTAATTGACTTTGTTCCCTTCCCTGAAGCATAAAGACGGAGAATCTGGCGTATTGTAAACATCTCAATTGTTTTGTTAGACATGTATGGAAAGCACTTGATGAATCAAGAACCTCCCGATTTTTTCCTACGAAAACAACTAATTCTTATACCAATATCTAGGGGGTCAATTTAAAATGGCGAAAGGGGGTCAGTTTGCTCTGGCGAACAGGGGTCACTTTACAATGGTATTAGGGGGTCAATTTGACTGGATTTTCCAGAAAAGCCAATGAATATAAAATGGGAACTAAACGAACCATTACCGCATTATTTATGGAAAGAAGCTGCTAAACTAAGAGTTGGTTAAACCCATTAGTACCTCTCTTATTCTCACAGCCATAATCCCTCAAAACCATCTTATTACCAATGAATACATTTACCACCGTCGAAACAAGCTATATAACACCATCAAGAACAGTTGAAACAATATTCCTACAAAATAATAATTCAAATAGAGTCATCTATCTATATAACTACGAAGGTCTACACTTCAGGATATTCAACACCACATTAGAACTAGTTGACTTTTTTACAAATCAAACAGAAGCTTCAATTTCATTTGAAAATGAGCAAGAATTAGATCAATATCTAGCAACGGTATAGACCAGCCATCTCCTAACCCGACAGCTATAATCCCCCCCAACTCCCCCCTCTATAAATAGGTTACAACCACCATATTTTAATTGCATTAATTAAATTACAACACCATGATCCAAGTAACCTCTATCGAACACCTCAAACAACTCTCTAATATCAACGGACGAGCAGAATTCTATATGCTCCTAGCAGGAGGACTATGTAGATCATCAAAAGAAATCCATTACGATGAGCATACCAAACGATTCGATATATACAATGAAACAGACGATACCTATCAATCTAACCTAACAGAAAAGGCATTACACACTAAGACCAATATTCCAGAAGCCATAGAAAAAGGAGCCTTTTATTTCCATGGAGTACAAATGTGGGGTATATAAGAAACACCCCAACTCCGAAAACCCGGCAGCTCTAATCCCCCCCCAACCCCTAAAACCCACCCATGCTCACCCTCAAAATCATCATCAAAAAAGAATGGTTCGACCAAATAGCCGCGGGAGCCAAAAAGATCGAATACAGAGATGAAGTTCCATTCTGGACATCCAGGCTATTTAATACAGAAGGTAAAAAAAGAAAATACGACCGAATAGAATTCATCAACGGCTATAACAAAGACGCAAGAAGACTCATCACTGCATTTGAAGGCTTCACTACAAGAAACAATACCTACTGTATTAAAATCGGCAAAATTCTGAAGTAACAGGATCTCTCACACTGTACAGTCCCAATCCCCCCAAACCCTCTCCCATCAGAAATCAATAAACCCAAAGGGAACTCAGAATAGGCATAGAAAAACCTCAATATTGAAAATTTAGAATTTAGTCGAATAATCGTCTAATTCAAATTGAATACATTAGCTATGATTTAATCATATCACCATCCCAAAATCAAGAATTAACTTGAAAAATCAAAAAAGTATACTATTTTTACTTAACCTAAAAGTTAAGATTGATTCTTAAATTCATCAGAATCAGAGATCTCTCCACGCGACTTGTAGGTTTTTATACAGTTCAAGTTGAAGGTGAGGAGTTGTCTGAATTTGAAAAATTTGACGCTAAGGCTTTCCCTGAAAACCAAAAAGATTTTGACAGAATCTATTCGATTCTTCTAAGAATGGGTGAAAGATTAGTTATTTTATTAAATGGCGATGTAAAAACTCATTTAAATCCTAAACAATGTCCAAATGTTCGAAAACATTTTGATTTTGCCATAAGACTTTCAACTTTAATTGACAAAGCAAAATTTGATAAAATAATTCAGTGGGACCCAGATAATACTTGGATTATCACAGACAATGAATACATTGAAATATAAATTTAAAATACACTTGCCATGCAGCTAAAGAATTTACAAAAGTTCAAGGAAGCCCAGCCATCACTTGAACTTAGAAAAGTGGATTTCTACATGCAGTTACTTGATAGAATTCATTACTTGTTGCATAAACATATGAATGGTAAACAAAAAGAATTGGCTGATGCTTTAGGTGTTTCTGAAGCTGCAATAAGCAAATTATTGAATGGTGTAAAGAATATTGAAACGGAGACTATCTTTAAATTAGAAGAAGTATTTGGAGAGCCAATTATTAACGTAGTTAAAACTAAAACTTATCTCAATAAAATGAGGGGCAATGCAACTAATACACCTAGCTTAGAAGAAATCACTCAGGTAGTGGAAGAAGTAAGAGCTAAGCGGTATGGCAAAAAAGTGTAATCCACTGCTTTTAAGTTCATCTAAAATAGATTCAATATATAAGCAATTGTTGACTCTGAAAAACGCCTGATTTATGAAAAATAAATATCGTACCTTAAATTAAATTAAAAACCATGAAGAATAAAACGATAAGAGATTTTGAAGGTCTCTAATAAAAAAATTAAAGCCGCTTTCTAAGCGGCTTTTTTTATAACAAATACAGAGACAATTAATTACATTTAACTGCCTATAAAGGTTTTAATATAGGGAAGTACAATTCTTGCTGTATACATTCCTTCAAGTAAGCAAATACAGCCCTCAAAGATTCAGCAGTAACTGTTGGATAAGGCTCAAGGATTTGTTTCTCCGTCCAACCAGCAGAAAATAATTCCAATACCAACTCTACAGAAATCCTAGTACCCTTGATGGTAGGTTTTCCAAGTAGAACTTGATTATCAGTAACGATATGGTCTTGCCAATTCATATTGGAATATACAAAGATTACTCAGCCACCTCCTACTACCCAGCGCCTCTAATCCCCCTTTACCTCAACTCACCCAACTTCAATAAATGCTCCTCAGTAAGACCTATTAAAGGACTGGGCTGAACTAAATGCGCCTTCAGATAATCAGGGAGATCATTCAAAGAAGTATCATCATCAATAATGATAAAGTTTTCTTTGGTATTATTGACTTTAAACCAATTGACAATTTCATCTTTCCTATTAAGATTATCAATATTCTCAGGAAGTCGCTCTATTTTATTAGTATGAATGCCTCTATTTCTGAAGATACTTTTCCATTCTTCAATACTAAAATTAGTCTTATGAGAAGTGGTCAGCATGATAGTATCATCATCAGAAATCAGCTGTTGTAGGGCAATAGTTGCCTTTGAACTAAACTCAGGGAATCCATCATTCAAGAGTTCAGGGCTTTTCCAACCTTTAGCTGGAACCATGACACCATCTATGTCTAATAAGATCAACATATGTGCAATTTAGGGTTTTAATTTTGCAACATTAAAACTTCAATTTTCGTGAACTTTATGAAAATTGGTTATATTAATAACCACCCCAATGCCTCACTTAACATATACAATAATTAAGTCCGACACCCAATACAAAAGGTATTGCAGCATTTTGGAAACACTAGTTGAAAGCAACAAAAAAACCAAGGCAATTCAAGATGAAATTGAATTACTTTATTTACTCATTGAAAAATATGATGCAGAACATAAAAGTTTCGGTGATGCCGACCCCATTGAGCTACTCAAATATTTAATGAGCGATCATCAACTGAAAGCTGTTGATTTAGCATCATTATTAAATATAATGAAGGGCTGGTATCAGACATGCAGAAATATAAAAAAGGACTATCTAAAGAAACCATTCGAATTCTATCTCAAAATTTCAAAATCAGTCAGGATGCATTGAATAAACCTTATGCATTAAAGCTAACTCCTCCTATCAAAATAAGAACAATAAAAAAACGACCCGCAGCCAGAAAAATAGCAAGAGCACTTTAATCCCCCCTACCCCTCATTCAACAATAATTTACGCAAATAATTAATAGCGACCTTTTTCTCCCGATTCTTCCCTACTCGAATTACATCAAGCATAGCAAGAATTTCATACAATCGACTATCCTCTTTTGCGGCTTTTACCTGATTACTATAAAGTGGCTCTATTGCTTGACCATAATCGCTACCATTAGAATCTGGCAATACTTAGATTTCATTACTAACTATATTGCCCTTAAAATATTTATGACTGTGACTAGTTGCCATCCCCTTAGTCATTGGACCAGGAGACCGAGGAAATACATAAGGCAAACCATATAGTAAAAACTCGAAAAAGGCATTTCTAAAGACCTTTCTGCGATTGTGATTAGTAGTGATCCTGATAATTTTACAATTAATTTACTTAGCATTTGCACTAAAGCCCCCATCAACTTTAATTGTTTCCCCAGTAATATATGAGGAAGTTGGCATTGCTAAATAAGCAACGGCATTGGCTATTTCTTCGGGGGATGCAATTCGATTCATCGGGGTATTAGAAATCACAAAATCTTGTAACTTTTCATCATGCAATAATGTATTAATCCGGCCGGTAGAAGTGAACCAAGGAGCAACGGAGTTCACCCTTATTTTATAAGGTGCCCATTCAATTGCTAAGGATTTGGTCAATTGAATTAAAGCAGCTTTTGTAATAGCATAGATACTTCCTGTTCCAACATCTTCAAAGCCTGCAATCGAACTAATATTGATAACAACTGCTCCATTTGCTTTTTTCAATGGTTCAAATAAAAGTTGTGTTAAGCGAATTACAGAGAAAAGATTTAAATTAAATATTTGATGAATTTCTTCTACACTATATTCAATGAATTTTTTTGGAAAATTACCGCCTACATTATTTACTAAAATATCAAGCTTTTCAAGCTGTAATTGTGTAGTTAGTTTTTGATAATTATCATAATCTGTTAAATCAGCTGCAACAATCCAAATTTGCTGTCCCTTCTTTTGCCAATGAGCAATATCCAGGTCAATATCGTGCTGATTTCTGGCTATGATGACCACACTCGCACCTAATGATAAAAACTCATTAACAATGGCCAATCCTATACCCTTTGTTCCTCCAGTAATTAAGGCAACTTTACCTTGTAAACTCCATTTCACTGTAGCCAATTTTTAATAATATAATTTGACAATTTTGAAGCAATCTCAATTTTTGATAATGAACTAAATTTTTGTATTTCATCTTTACTGATGAAAGATACTTCCATTTGATCTTGATTAAAACAACTATTGGTATCGCTTAAATGATTTAAAACAATTAAATCAGCGTTTTTTTTAGTCAATTTTTCAATGGCATTATCAACTGCGTTGTCTGTTTCTAATGCAAATCCAATAACTTTCTGGTGTGGTAATTTCTGCAAACCCAATGTCCCAAGAATATCTTTGGTTTTGGTAAGATTAATTTGCAGGTCTTGATCCAGCTTTTTAATTTTTTTGTCACTCCTATTTGGAATCGTGTAATCAGCAACTGCAGCGGTAAAAACTGCATAATCATAACTTTCTCTAAATTGATTACATGCTGAATACATTTCATCAGCGGTATTCACTTGTATCAAATGAATACCAGTATATTTAGTCTTTATTGCAACTGGCCCAGAAACCAAGTATACTTCTGCTCCGAGCATATATAAAGATTCTGCTATGGCATATCCCATTTTCCCAGAAGATCGATTGGTAATAACCCTCACAGGATCAATTGGCTCTTCAGTTGGGCCCGCAGTTACCAACACTTTTTTCCCAGCTAATATTGATTGTCTTATGAAATTTGATTCAATATAGTTAATCATCTCTTCTATTTCAGGCAATCTTCCTTTCCCATTTAGGCCACTTGCCAATGAACCAGTACTCGGTTCAACGACTGTATTACCCCTTTGTTGTAATAAAGAAATATTATGTTGTGTACTAGGATGAAGCCACATATCCTCATCCATTGACGGAAAAAGGATTACAGGGGCAGGACAACTTAAATAAGTAGCAACCAAAAAATTATCAGCCAATCCATTCACTAACTTAGAGATGGTTGTACAACTTGCAGGTGCAATAACAAACAGATCAGCCCATCTGCCCAAATGCACATGATTTTGCCATAAATCATCTTCAACAAACTCACAATACACTTTGTGCTCAGAAAATGTTGATAAGATCGTTGTGGAAACAAATGCTTTAGCATTGGGCGTAACAATCACTCTTACATTTGCACCTTTTTGCTTTAGAACTCTAATAAATTGATACATTTTGTAAGCAGAAATGCTTCCAGTAATCCCCAATAATATCTTTTTATCTAAAAACATAATCAAACTTAATATTTCTACATTAAAATCAATGAACTTTACAACCTTATTACACAATATCGATGCAAATTATTAGCACAGCAAATGAATTAGCAAGTTATTTAAACACAGTTAAAAATAACGGGAATATTGGTTTTGTCCCAACAATGGGCGCTTTACACGAAGGACATCTTAATTTAATTAGAACATCAAAACAAAATGACGACACTACAATTTGCAGTGTATTTGTAAATAAAATTCAATTTACAAATGAGGATGACTTTATTAAATATCCAAGAAATATTGAACAAGACATCAAATTATTGGAACAAGTAGGTTGTGACTGCGTATTTATTCCTACACAAGAAGTCGTTTTCCCAATCGACTATAAATATGAAATATTTAATTTAGGTAAAATTGAACATATTTTAGAGGGATTGTACAGACCAGGCCACTTTCAGGGGGTTTGCAATGTTGTCAATAGATTTATTGAACTGATTCAACCTAATAAACTTTATTTAGGGATAAAAGACTTGCAACAATGTAAAGTGATTGAAAAAATGATTCATCTGAAAAAATATGAACCCGCTGTTGAACTGATTTTTTGTGCAACCTCTAGAAACGAAAAAGGATTGGCTTTAAGCAGTAGAAACAAAAGATTGAGTAATGATGCAAAGAACAAAGCATTGATTTTAATTGAAATGCTTAAGTCAGCAAAAGAACAAATCTTATCTAAGAGCAGTAATCTCGATACAATTAAACAGTTTTGTATAACTACAATCTTAACAAATGGATTTGAGTCAGTTGATTATTTTGAATTTGCAGATCAACATTTTGAATTAGTAAATGATTCTTCTACTAACCAAAATCCAGTATATATTTTAACTGCCGCTACAATTGAAGGCGTAAGACTGATAGATAATATAATTATAGGATATGAAACAAACAGTTAAGACCATTTGCCAACTAAAAAAAGAGCAAAAGAAGATTACTATGTTAACATCGTATGATTATACGATGGCTAAAATAGTTGATGAAGTTGGTATAGAGATAGTATTAGTAGGCGATAGCTTATCCAATGTTTTTCAAGGAAACGATACTACTGTACCAGTAACCATTGAGGAAATGATATATCACGGCAAAGCTGTAGTAAAAGGTATTAAAAATGCTTTAGTAGTGATTGACATGCCATTTGGCTCTTACCAGATAAATGAGGATCGAGCAGTAGAAAATGCAATAAGAATTATAAAAGAAACCAACGCACAAGCCATTAAGCTTGAAGGTGGAATTGAAATAGAAAATAGCATTAAGAGAATTACTGATGCAGGAATACCTGTTATGGGGCATTTAGGTTTAACTCCGCAAAGTATCCATCAATTTGGCTCATTTGAATTACAAGCAACTACAAAAACAGCACAAGATAAATTATTGAAAGATGCTATAGCATTAGAGAAAGCTGGTTGCTTTGCGCTGGTTCTGGAAAAAGTTCCAGCCAAAATTGGAAAAAAAATCACTACTGCATTGACAATACCAGTGATTGGCATTGGTGCTGGTAATGCTTGTGATGGACAGGTCTTGGTTATTAATGACTTAATTGGCCTAGATCCAACCTTTAAACCAAAATTTGTAAGGCAATATTTAAATGCACATTCACTTATTTCAGCTGCCGTAAAAAAGTATCTTTTAGATGTAAAAGAGCACAATTTCCCCAACGAAAAGGAATCTTACTAGTGTATATAACATTAGCCAAACAAATCAAATGGGGGCAGATAAACTATTAAGCAATTCTCCTATCTTTAATAGTATCATATGATACTATCACATGAAGCTACCCTACGCAAAAAAAATAGAATCAGAACCATCCAGGCATCATTAGCTATTGAAGGAAATACATTAACTGTAGATCAATTAAAACCTAACAGTGAGAAATCCTTTTTACGGGCACATAAAATTTTAATGAAAGGCTTGATACCTCAACCTGGGCACTGAATTTATACATCCTTTTTCTGACGGTAATGGAAGAATGGGAAGACTTTGGCAAACCATTTTATTGATCCAATCCTATTCTTTATTCGAATACCTTCCCTTTGAAACCATCATCAGCAAAAATCAAAAAGCCTATTACAAAGCATTGTCTAATA
Organism: Sediminibacterium sp. TEGAF015; assembly: GCF_025997995.1. GTDB lineage: Bacteria > Bacteroidota > Bacteroidia > Chitinophagales > Chitinophagaceae > Sediminibacterium. The sequence continues at coordinate 995,721 of NZ_AP026683.1, forward strand.
GCGATAAAAAAGGAGAATCAACCGAGTTCATTGAATTCATGTTAAACAAGATTAACACTTCTTTGGAAGAACTATTAAGAGAAAGAATTGAACCCATAACCAATGAGGACAGAATCACGTTGTTCCTGGCAGCAAAAAAAACTCCATTTTCTAGAAAAGACTATTTAAATTACTTCAAAACCATTTATACAATTATCAACTGATTCTTATGAAATCCCTTATAACTTTTTTCGCTGTATGCCTTTGCACTCAAACTTTTTCTCAATCCAAAGAGACCCTAGCTGTTCGCAAATTCAGGGAAGAAAATACCAATGCGATTCTAAAGGAATACGTAGATTTTCTAACCATCCCCAACACTGCCAATGATACCGCAGGACTAAGAAAGAATACCGACTTTATTCAGCAAATGATGCAGCAAAGGGGGATTCAAAACGTCCAATTATTGCAGGCCGCTACACCGAATACGCCACCCGTTGTGTACGGAGAAGTGACTACTCCCGGCGCAACCCAAACCCTCATCTTTTATGCCCACTATGACGGACAACCCGTAAACCCTGCCCAATGGGCCAAAGGATTGGCCCCCTTTCAACCGAAGTTGTATACCGATGCATTGGATAAAAAAGGAACACCGATTCCATTTTCAACACAACCCATTGATCCCAATTATCGCATTTATGCCAGAGGTGCATCGGACGACAAAGCAGGGGTTGCAGCCATCTTACATGCCTACTCAGCAATCAAAAAATTGAACCTACCGTTGGCATATAATATCAAATTTTTCTTTGAGGGTGAAGAAGAAGCAGGCTCTCCGCATTTAGATGAAATTCTACAAAAGTATGCGCCGAAACTACAATCGGATTTATGGATTATTTGTGATGGACCTGTGCACCAGAGCGGTAAGAAACAAATTGTATTTGGTGTGCGTGGTGATACGCATGTAGATCTTACCGTATATGCTTCTAAAAGACCTTTGCATAGTGGACACTATGGCAACTGGGCCCCCAATCCTGCATTGCAACTATCTACCCTACTGGCCAGCATGAAAAATGAGCAGGGCCGTGTAACCATCAAAGGATTTTACGATGATGTAACCCCTTTAACCGCAACAGAGAAAAAAGCATTGCAAGAAGTTCCTCCCGTAGACAATCAAATGAAAGCAGAGTTGGGATTCAATACCCCTGAAATGAAAGGCCTGTCTTTAGGTGAATCGATCAACCTTCCCTCCCTCAATATCAATGGCATACAAAGTGGGAACGTAGGCAAAATGGCATCCAATCAAATCCCTACATTTGCAACAGCCGTGTTAGATTTAAGATTGGTATTGGGCAACGATTGGAAAAGACAACAACAAAAAGTAATTGACCATATCAAAGCACAGGGCTTTCATGTGATTTACAAAGACCCCACCGAGGAAGAAAGAAATCAATACCCCAAACTCATTAAAGTAATTGCTGATGCAGACGGCATGAATGCACAGCGTACTCCTATGGATTTGCCGATGGCGCAAAGGGTGATCAAAGCTGTTCAAACTACTACCCCGGATCAAGTAGTATTGCAACCTACTATGGGCGGAAGCTTACCCCTCTATTTATTTGAGCAAATTTTAAAAGCCAGAACCATAACTGTACCTATTGCCAACCACGACAACAACCAGCACGCAGAGAATGAAAATATTCGCCTTAAGAATTTCTTCGAAGGCATAGAAACCATGGCAGCATTGATGCTGATGAGATAAAGCGCTTGCCGATTCTTTTTTATTTTGTTTAGAAATTTTGCTAACTTATAAGCTAAAACCTAACACAATGAAAAAAATTGCTTTATTCCTCACTACCAGCTTAGTAGCATCAACCCTGTTCTTCAGCTGTAAACCAGCGAATACAGAAAACTCTAAACCTGCTTTCGATTTGGCCAAAGCCAAAACAGAAATTGAAGCAGCCAATAAAATGACTATGGACGCCATTGCTAAAGGCGATTCGGTGGGAGTTGCCAATATGTACACAGACGACGCCAAATTAATGTTTACGGGCATGCCAGCAGCTTCTGGTAAAGCAGCCATCCAATCTGTTTTTGGAGGCATTATTAATTCAGGCGTAACCAAAATAGAATTAACCACCAATGAAGTTTGGGGCACAGAAGATTTGCTAGCGGAAGAAGGTGGCGTAAAAATTTATGTAAAAGACCAAGTAGTTGGTCAGGAAAAATTCATTGTACTTTGGAAAAAAGTAGGTGACCAATGGAAAGTATTCAGAGATATATCTAATTCAAATATGCCAGCGCCTCCACCACCTCCTCCAATGGAAAAGAAATAATTTAACCTATACTACTGGCAACGATTGAATGAATGGTAAGATCCAATTCTTTGGTTTCTTTTAGCAAGGTTTCTAAGTGATGGGCTTTTTCTTCTTCGGTTAAATGGGCATCGAATTTAATGATATTATACAGCCCCATGATGTTCACCACATGCCTTCTGAGTTCATGCGATTGTTGCCAGGTTATTTGTTTTAAACGCTCGTTCTGATATACAATTTGTTCCTCGCTTCGCTTACCCGCTGTAATATCATGTCCCAAACATAAAATGCCTACTGGAGTTCCTGCTGAATCTTTAAACAATGAAAATTCCCAATGCGTCCAATGAAATTCATTTTCATTGTTACTGGGTTTTCTGATTTCTATAGGAAATGCCTGATCGGGAAACTGAAAACATTTCTGTACAATGGCATTACAATTTTCCAAGTCGCCCGGATGAATGGCTATCTCAACGGGCTTACCAATAAAATCGACCCCTAAAAAAGCAAAGCGCTCTTTAAAAAGATCATTCACATATATATACTTCCCTTCTAAATCTGTGATAATAACAGAATACGTAACAGAGTTACGCAGAAATGCGGGTAGCAATTGGATGATCTCGTTTGTTGTCATGGATATTGGGGTAAACAAATATATCAAACTAAGGTTCAAATCTCTTTAAACCTGATTAAGTTATCCTTAAAAGAAAACCTACCTATTTACGTATATACGCCTTTTGAATTTTGTCCAACTTAGGGAACTGCTTCAGAAACAGTTCCGGATATTTCTGGAGGCTATCGTATTTAGCCATTGTTGCTCCCCCATAACCCGAATACAAGGAATCTACCACTTGCATACCCAGAATTACTTTTCCAATGGGTGGATATCCTTTAACCCCACCCGCTACCAAGGTATCTAATCGTTTATTATCTACCAGATTGATAAATAGTGTACTCCCTCTGGTTTCTTTTCCACTGCGGGCATAACTCATATACCCTTTTACATTGCTTTGTTTAACGGGCTCATCTGGCAATTTATACGCTGCCCATTTTTTGAATATACTGGTATCTGTATTGCCCCATTGTGCTACAAAATTGGGAACCACTCTGTAAAAAAGCGTTCCATTATAAAAGCCATGCTTAACCGTTTGATAAAAACGGTCTACTGCTAAAGGTGACCAATCCCTATGTACTTCCACATCAAAAACGCCTTTCGTAGTTTCAAACCTTGTAACAAAAGTTCCAGGTGCTTCTTCTTTTAACCATCTCTCTTTAAAGACAGGTCTGGCGCAGCTGATAAGGAATAACGAAAAAACAAGCGAATAAAAAAGGTACTTAGCTTTCATAAAAAATGTTCTTAGTCAAATATAATGAGCATTACCCAACAAAAAAGCCCCAGGAAAATCCCGGGGCTTTATAATAACACAACTAAAATTTACTTAAGGTCAAAACGGTCAAGGTTCATTACTTTGTTCCAAGCAGCAACAAAGTCTTTCACGAATTTCTCTTTACCATCTGCATAACTGTATACTTCAGCCAATGCACGTAGTTCAGAGTTAGAACCAAATACCAAGTCTACACGAGTACCTGTCCACTTTACTTCACCTGTCTTGCGATCACGTGCTTCAAAGCTGTCTTTGTGGCTATTGGTAGGTGCCCAGGTATGACCTAGATCTAACAAATTCACAAAGAAATCATTGCTTAACACACCAGGCTTATCAGTGAATACACCATGTTTTGAACCGTTGTAATTGGCATTCAACACACGCAAACCACCTACCAATGCAGTCATTTCAGGTGCAGTAAGGGTTAACAATTGTGCTTTATCAATCAACAATTCTTCTGCAGACAAAGTGTACTTTGCTTTTGCATAGTTTCTAAAACCATCTGCAATAGGCTCAAGCACAGCAAATGATTCAACATCTGTTTGCTCTTGAGAAGCATCGGTTCTACCAGGTGTAAACGGAACAGTGATATTGAATCCGCCATCTTTCGCTGCTTTCTCAATGGCTGCACAACCACCCAATACAATTAGGTCGGCCATAGAAACTTGCTTATCACCTGCTTTTGCATTAAAGGCTTTTTGTACTCCTTCCAATGCATCTAATACTTTGCTCAATTGTGCAGGTTGATTAGACTCCCAATATTTCTGAGGAGTTAAACGGATACGACCACCGTTGGCACCACCACGTTTGTCAGATCCACGGAAAGTAGCCGCAGAAGACCAAGCAGTATATACCAATTCAGAAACACTTAATCCAGTTGCTAAAATGTCTGCTTTAAAAGCTGCAATATCTGCCGCATCAATTTGTTTATAATTAGCCGCAGGGATTGGGTCTTGCCAGATCAATTCTTCTGCAGGCACTTCAGCACCTAAGTACAATGCCTTCGGTCCCATATCACGATGCGTTAACTTAAACCATGCTTTTGCAAATGCTTCTGCAAACAAATCTGGATTCTCGTAAAACTTGCGGGAAATTTTTTCATATGCAGGATCTACTCTTAATGCTAGGTCAGAAGTCAACATAATAGGCGCATGACGCTTGTTAGGATTGTGCGCATCAGGAACTGAATCTGCTCCCATACCATGTTTAGGAATCCACTGATGTGCCCCTGCAGGACTCTTCGTTAACTCCCACTCATATCCAAATAAATTCCAGAAATAGTTATTGCTCCACTTGGTTGGGGTGGTAGTCCACGCACCTTCCAAACCACTGGTGATGGTGTATTCACCATTACCGGTTCCGAAAGTATTCTTCCAACCCAAACTTTGTTCTTCTAATCCGGCAGCAGCAGGCTCAGCTCCTACATATTTACTAGGATCACCAGCCCCGTGTGTTTTTCCGAATGTGTGTCCACCTGCAATCAAGGCAACGGTTTCTTCATCATTCATGGCCATACGGGCAAAAGTTTCACGGATATCACGGGCAGATGCCAATGGATCAGGATTGCCGTTAGGTCCTTCAGGGTTTACATATATTAAACCCATTTGTACTGCAGCCAAGGGGTTCTCTAAATCACGATCGCCGGTATAACGCTTGTCACCCAACCACTCACGCTCAGAACCCCAGTAGATATCTTCTTCTGGTTCCCAAACATCTTCACGACCACCTGCAAATCCAAAGGTTTTAAAGCCCATAGATTCTAAAGCCACATTACCTGCTAATATCATTAAATCGGCCCAAGATAATTTGCGACCATATTTTTGCTTGATAGGCAACAACAACAAACGAGCTTTATCCAAGTTGGTATTATCGGGCCAGCTGTTCAGAGGGGCAAAACGTTGCGTACCAGAACAAGCTCCCCCTCTACCATCAGCAGTTCTGTAGGTACCTGCACTATGCCATGCCATACGAATAAAGAAAGGTCCGTAATGACCATAGTCAGCAGGCCACCAGTCCTGAGAATTCGTCATCAACTCAGTCAAATCTTTTTTAACCGCCGCTAAATCCAACGACTTGAATTCCTCTGCATAGTTAAAAGACGCATCCATTGGATTGGAAAGCATTGAATTCTGACGAAGTATATTCAATTTTAATTGATTGGGCCACCAGTCACGGTTTCTGGTACCACCACCAGCTGATTGTACGGCTTTAGCAGTAGCGCCTGTAAAAGGACACTTGGCTTCAGCACCAGCATTCATTGGGTTATTTTCCATATCTCTATTGTGTTTTTAACGGTTTAAAATGATGGCAAAATTACACTGAATCTTGCATTGAAAAGGATTATTTTTAATTAAAACTTAAGGTTCACTATGTTCCGATTCACAATCATCGTTCTGTTTATTTTTTCGTTGTTAAACCAGACAAATGCTCAACAAAGAATACCCAAAATTGTTTTCGTAATTGCAGATGGAATCCCAGCAGAATTCATAGAAAAATCGGCAGCACCCAACTTTCACCGAATTGTCTCCAAAGGATTGTTTAAAAGGGCTTTTGTTGGGGGGATTAAAAACGCTTACAATCAAACCCCCACTATTTCTGCACCGGGCTACAACAATCTCATTACAGGCACCTGGGCCAACAAACACAATGTGGTAGACAACAATATCAAAAAACCCAATTATAATTATTACACCTTATTTCGTTTTTTAAAGGAACAGGATCCGGATAAAACCATTGCCATTTTTTCTACCTGGCAAGACAACCGAACCAAATTGATTGGGGAGGGACTTGCCGCAACTGGAGGAATCAAAATGGATTTCGCATTTGATGGATATGAATTGGACACACTGCAATTTCCGCACGATAAACAAGCTCAATACACCCGGTTAATAGATGATCACGTGATTGCCAAAGCAGACAGCACCATCCGTGTTGCAGGGCCAGATTTATCCTGGATCTATTTACAACATACAGACGATATAGGACATAGACATGGTTTTAGCAGTGAAATGGAAAAAGCGATTTCACAACTGGATGAGCAAATGGGGAAAATACATGCAGCAATTACCTATAGAGAAAAAAATTACAAGGAAGATTGGTTGTTCATTATAACCACGGATCATGGTAGAGATGCTGAAACAGGAAAAAACCATGGTGGACAATCGGATGCAGAAAGAACCACCTGGTTAATGGCCAACAAGAAACAAACGAATGCTTACTACAAAACAAACACACCAGCAATCGTTGACCTATTGCCTACCATGGCAAGGTTTCAAAAAATAAAAATACCAGAAGAACAAGCTTATGAGTTAGATGGCGTAAGCATTATGGGGCCGGTATCCATCTCCAACCCTACCCTGACTTCAGCTGCTGACAGCATTGATCTGAACTGGAAATCCTATGAGCGAAAAGGGAAACTGAAAATATGGGTAAGCTATACCAATAATTTTGCCAAAGGTGGAAAAGACGAATATGAGTTATTGCAAGAAGTAGCCTCCGCTGCAGAAAAAACAACAGTTCCCATCCCTTCAGGAAAAACTTTTGCTAAATACGTATTGCAAGGCAAACACAATTCAGTTAATATACACTGGCACCGCTAGCGAATACTGTGCAAGTATTCGCTACCAACTTTTCCGTAGTTGTCATTCAGATGGGCAGTGATCAATGCATTGATGACACGAGGCTCTTTCTGCCCACTGTATTTTCTGATCAGATAAATCTGTTGATTAATTTCGCTCAAAGGAGCAATCACAGGAACAAACTCGGCCAGCACATCGTTCTTTAGCATACCATATTCAAAGTGCTGATAACAGAACTTCACTTTCTGTCCGGGGGCCAATGTATTACCCGATCCAAACACCGAAGCGTTAAAATAAATACCTCTGTCGGATGCAGGTATTTTACGAACAATCTCTTGTCCTTTCTCTTGCCAGGTTATATAAAAAAAGTTTTGCCCATCCAGTTTATAAAAAGGAATAATGCGCAAGGGAACACCCATTACCAGCAACACACGTTGATTGGTTTCGGGTGAATGAAAATAAGTTCGGGGATTGTAGCCCTCATAATTGATAGGGCGCGAAATAATTTTATACTCACTCTGTACAGCGGCTACCTGGTCCTTTACCGTCAGGTCTTTGCCGGCAGACTTTGGTGTAATTTCAAGCCTTCCTCTTTTCGCATGAATCAACACAACTTTTGAATTAGCATCTTGCAAAACAACTTTATCAGTTGGCTTTAACGGATCGCCCAATCTTAAACCCCTACTCGAAACAGCATTCAATGCGTTACCTTTTATATAGATAACATAAAAATTATCTTCTTGCATGAAGCTCATGCACACTATCATCAAAACAATTCCTATAATAAACTTTTTCATAACCCTTTCATTTTTCAATTAGGCAAGCGACAGATATAACAAAATTACTTATTAATTAACAACCTATTTTCATTGCTAACGCATAGTTGCATTACCTCCCCGATGCGGCTGCCCATATTGATAAGCTGTTGCCGTAGCTTTCCCCGCATCGTCAATAACTACTTTGAATATATAATCATAATCTTCGTCATTTAGTAGCGCTACCGGCCTGTTTCCTCCCAATGCATCAATGGTTTCCAACACGGTATTGGAGTGCCCAACCAGTAAAATAGTTTTTCCTTTCCAAGTAGTATTAATTTTTTCTACCACCATTTGAATGCTTCGAGGATTATACAATTCAATAGGCGCTTTTATATGGGCAGCAGTCTGTACAGTACGTTTTGTATCGGTACTCAACACTTGAACAATATTCTCCTTTTGCAAGTAAGTAGCCAAGTCCATTGCTCTTTGCTTACCTACTGGCGTTAAATCAGGATTGGCTCGATTGGCAAAAGCTGTGTCCTTTTCTGCGTGTCGAACAATCCATACCGTGGTCGATTGCGCAACAGTTGTAATCCAACCGAAAACAACCAAACCTGCTGCAAAAAAAAGTTTTAACAAGATTGATCTGGGTTCTAATTTCATTTGCATGCTTCGATTCATTTTTATCACAACTATTTGGTTTTTGAACTACTGATTATTTTTTTCTGCTTACCTAATTCTGCTTTCTCACTTCGCCTTGACAATCCTGCAAAAAACTGCATATTATAAAAAACGCTATTTCAATACCTGCAAGTTCTTGCAAAACAGTCATTTATTCATTAAATATAATTAAACTTGTAACTAAATAAGTCATTTATTATGTGTGGAATTGTTGGTTATACAGGACCAAGAGAAGCCTATCCTATTGTGTTAAAAGGGCTAAAAAGATTAGAGTACCGCGGTTACGATAGTTCAGGTGTTGCGCTGCTGAACAACAAACAAATTAAAGTTTACAAGAAAAAAGGAAAAGTAGCAGAGCTGGAAGAAGCCGCTATTGGACAAGATGTACACGCAAATATCGGCATCGGCCATACCCGCTGGGCTACCCACGGAGAACCCAGTGATCGCAACGCGCATCCGCATCAATCACAAAGTGGCGAACTGGCCATGATTCACAACGGTATAATTGAGAACTATACCCAGATTAAAAAAGAATTGGAATCCAAAGGATACCATTTTAAAAGCGATACCGACACGGAAGTTTTGTTGAATTTTATTGAAGACATAAAAATCAACAACAACTGTTCATTGGAAGAAGCACTTCGTATTGCATTAAAACGTGTAGTAGGTGCTTATTGTATTTTATTAATTTCCAAAGACGAACCAGAAACCATTATAGCTGCTCGCAAAGGAAGTCCTTTAGTAATAGGCATTGGCAAGGGAGAACATTTTTTAGCGAGTGACGCATCTCCTATTATTGAATACACCAAAGAAGTAGTGTATGTAAACGACTACGAAATTGCGATTGTGAAGCCCGACGAATTGATTTTAAAAAATCTGGGTAATGAAAAGCAAACGCCTTTTATTACCAAGCTGGACATGGAATTGGCTGCTATTGAAAAAGGTGGCTATGACCATTTCATGTTGAAAGAAATTCATGAACAACCGAGTACTATTCACGATTGCTTAAGAGGTAGATTGTTACCCCATAGTTTGCAAATCATGATGGGGGGAATTGAAAACAATATGGAGGCATTCATTAATGCCAATCGTATTATGATTGTGGCCTGCGGAACCAGCTGGCATGCGGGTTTGGTGGCTGAATATTTAATTGAAGAGTTCTGCCGTATTCCAGTAGAAGTAGAATATGCTTCTGAATTCCGTTACAGAAATCCGGTGATACATCAAGGTGATGTAATCATTGCCATTTCGCAAAGTGGTGAAACCGCAGATACTTTAGTAGCATTAGAAAGCGCTAAAGAAAAAGGTGCATTCATTTTTGGAGTAGTAAACGCGGTTGGTAGTTCTATTGCACGTTTAAGCCATGCAGGCGCATACACGCACAGCGGCCCTGAGATTGGCGTAGCTAGTACCAAAGCATTTACAGGTCAGTTGGCCGTATTGATGATGATGGCATTAAAGATTGGTTATGCAAAAGGCACTTTATCTAAAGATCGCTATGCACAACTAATGCACGACCTTGAATCCATTCCTGAAAAAATTAAAGAAATACTAGCAGACACTTCGAATATTCAACGTATTGCTGAAAAATACAAGGACGCATCTGATTTCTTATTCTTAGGAAGAGGGTACAATTTCCCTGTTGCACTGGAAGGCGCATTAAAACTAAAAGAGATCTCTTATATACACGCAGAAGGTTATCCTGCTGCGGAAATGAAGCACGGTCCTATTGCATTGGTGGATGAAAATCTTCCAGTGGTATTTGTGGCAACGAAAGACTCTTACTACGAAAAAATTGTTTCGAACGTTCAGGAGATTAAAGCGCGTAAAGGAATGGTTTTAGCCGTTGCTACTGTTGGGGATGAAGTGATTCCTGGCATGGCCGACGATGTGATGTTTGTTCCTGATGCTGATGAAGCCATTGCTCCTTTATTAAGCGTTGTTCCTCTACAATTGTTAAGTTATTATGTTGGCCTTTACAAAGGGCTTGATGTTGATAAGCCTAGGAATTTGGCGAAGAGTGTGACGGTGGAGTAGAGAGAATTAGATTTATAAAATTCATTTAATAAAAAAGAGTAAGGCGTGAGACCTTACTCTTCTTATTTAGTCTATACAATCCTGACACTTTAAAAAAGTTTTTCAAATTACCTATGGTTTATTAAAAGCCAATTGGTTCCATCGGAAACGTACTGCAAGAAATTATTATTTAAAGTTCTTCCATTATTATCTACTGTTCCTAATATTGCAGACACTGTAGTAATATTGGAATTACTATTATCATTCAATCTAAGAATAACCATCCGACCACTATTCAATGAAGCAGAAGGCAAACTTATACTAACATTATTATTGTTTACATTATAACTTGAAGTAACAATAGTAATTGAGTTATTTAAAATACCACTTGCATTAACTAATAATGAAAAATTAGCGTTGTTTATAGTAAAGTTTCCAGAAGAAGTTGTAGCTGACCCTGCAGTTGAATTTCCGGCATCTCCTTTAGGCCCTTGTGGACCTGCGGGCCCCGCTGGACCTTGCAATCCCTGAGGACCTTGCGCTCCAGTATCGCCCTTCAATCCTTGTGGGCCCTGAGCACCAGTATCACCTTTCAAACCTTGTGGGCCAGCTGGACCTTGCGGACCAGCAGCTCCATCTTTACCGTCTTTACCATTTAATCCATCTTTACCATTCGCACCATCCTTTCCTGCAGGACCTTCTGGACCTTGTGGCCCCTGTAATCCTTGTGGACCTTGTGCTCCAGTATCGCCCTTCAATCCTTGTATACCTTGTGGACCAGCAGGACCTTGCGGACCAACAGCTCCATCTTTTCCGTCTTTACCATTTAATCCATCCTTACCTGCAGGACCTTCTGGACCTTGTGGCCCCTGTAATCCTTGTGGGCCTTGAGCTCCAGTATCTCCCTTCAATCCTTGCGGGCCAGCAGGACCTTGTGGACCAACGGCTCCATCTTTACCGTCTTTACCATTTAATCCATCCTTACCTGCAGGACCTTCTGGACCCTGTGGGCCCTGTAATCCTTGAGGGCCTTGAGCTCCAGTATCTCCCTTCAATCCTTGAGGACCCTGAGCTCCTGTATCACCCTTCAATCCTTGAGGGCCAGCAGGACCTTGTGGACCAACGGCTCCATCTTTACCGTCTTTACCATTTAATCCATCCTTACCTGCAGGACCTTCTGGACCTTGGGGGCCTTGCAATCCCTGGGGACCTTGAGCTCCAGTATCACCCTTATCACCTTTATCTCCTTTTGCACCGTTATTGCCGTGCATCCCAGAATCGCCTTTGTCACCTTTGTCACCTTTATCACCCTGTAATCCTTTCTCACCTTGGACACCTTGAATTCCTTGAATACCCTGGTCGCCCTTATCTCCTTTGTCTCCCTTCAATCCTTGAAGACCTTGATCACCTTTATCACCTTTATCTCCTTTATCACCCTGTAATCCTTTCTCACCTTGTAAACCTTGTGCACCAGTATCGCCTTTATCGCCCTTCAAACCTTGAAGACCTTGATCTCCTTTATCGCCCTTGTCTCCCTTCAATCCTTGAAGACCTTGATCTCCCTTGTCACCTTTGTCACCCTTATCTCCTTGTAATCCTTTTTCTCCTTGGATACCTTGGTCTCCTTTATCGCCCTTATCTCCTTTCAAACCTTGAAGACCTTGATCTCCCTTGTCGCCTTTGTCACCCTTATCACCCTTATCTCCTTGTAATCCTTTCTCACCTTGGATACCCTGAATACCCTGGTCTCCTTTATCACCCTTGTCTCCCTTCAAACCTTGAAGACCTTGATCACCTTTGTCACCCTTATCACCCTTATCTCCTTGCAATCCTTTCTCACCTTGGATACCCTGAATTCCTTGGTCTCCTTTATCGCCCTTATCTCCCTTCAAACCTTGAAGGCCTTGATCACCTTTATCACCTTTGTCTCCTTTGTCTCCTTTATCACCCTGTAATCCTTTCTCACCTTGGATACCTTGAATACCCTGGTCTCCTTTATCGCCTTTGTCACCCTTCAATCCTTGAAGACCTTGATCTCCCTTTTCACCTTTGTCACCCTGTAATCCTTTCTCACCTTGGATACCTTGGTCTCCTTTATCGCCTTTGTCTCCCTTCAAACCTTGAACACCTTGATCTCCTTTATCTCCTTTGTCTCCCTTCAAACCTTGAAGACCCTGATCACCTTTGTCTCCTTTATCTCCTTTATCACCCTTATCTCCCTGTAGTCCTTTCTCTCCTTGGATACCTTGAATACCCTGGTCGCCTTTATCGCCTTTGTCTCCCTTCAAACCTTGAAGACCTTGATCACCTTTGTCTCCTTTCAGACCTTGAACACCTTGATCTCCTTTATCACCCTTATCTCCTTGTAATCCTTTCTCACCTTGGATACCTTGAATACCCTGGTCGCCTTTATCTCCTTTATCACCTTTGTCTCCCTTCAAACCTTGAAGACCTTGATCACCTTTGTCACCTTTATCACCCTTATCTCCCTGTAGTCCTTTCTCTCCTTGGATACCTTGAATACCCTGATCTCCTTTATCTCCTTTATCTCCTTTGTCTCCCTTCAAACCTTGAAGACCCTGATCTCCTTTATCTCCTTTGTCTCCCTTATCACCCTGTAATCCTTTCTCACCTTGGATACCCTGAATACCCTGATCCCCTTTATCTCCTTTGTCTCCTTTCAATCCCTGAACACCTTGATCTCCTTTATCTCCTTTGTCACCCTTATCACCCTGTAATCCTTTCTCACCTTGGATACCCTGGATACCCTGGTCGCCTTTATCGCCTTTATCTCCCTTCAATCCTTGAATACCTTGATCTCCCTTGTCTCCTTTGTCTCCCTTATCACCTTGCAATCCTTTCTCACCTTGTAAACCTTGTATACCCTGATCCCCTTTGTCTCCTTTCAGACCTTGATCACCTTTATCGCCCTTGTCTCCTTTTAAACCTTGAAGACCTTGTGCACCAGTATCACCTTTATCGCCCTTATCTCCTTGCAATCCTTTCTCACCCTGTATACCTTGAATACCCTGATCACCTTTATCTCCTTTCAATCCCTGAATACCTTGATCTCCTTTGTCACCTTTATCACCCTGTAATCCTTTCTCACCTTGGACACCTTGAATTCCTTGAATACCCTGGTCGCCCTTATCTCCTTTGTCTCCCTTCAATCCTTGAAGACCTTGATCACCTTTATCACCTTTGTCGCCTTTATCACCTTTATCTCCTTTATCACCCTGTAATCCTTTCTCACCTTGTAAACCTTGTGCACCAGTATCGCCTTTATCGCCCTTCAAACCTTGAAGACCTTGATCTCCTTTATCGCCCTTGTCTCCCTTCAATCCTTGAAGACCTTGATCTCCCTTGTCACCTTTGTCACCCTTATCTCCTTGTAATCCTTTTTCTCCTTGGATACCTTGGTCTCCTTTATCGCCTTTGTCTCCTTTCAGACCTTGAACACCTTGGATACCTTGGATACCTTGATCTCCTTTATCACCTTTATCACCCTGTAATCCTTTCTCACCTTGGATACCTTGAATACCCTGGTCGCCTTTATCGCCCTTGTCTCCCTTCAATCCTTGAAGACCTTGATCTCCCTTGTCACCTTTGTCACCCTTATCACCCTTATCTCCCTTATCTCCTTGTAATCCTTTCTCACCTTGGATACCCTGAATACCCTGGTCTCCTTTATCGCCCTTATCCCCTTGTAATCCTTTCTCACCTTGAATACCCTGGTCGCCTTTATCGCCTTTATCTCCCTTCAAACCTTGAAGACCTTGATCTCCCTTGTCACCTTTATCCCCCTTATCACCTTTATCCCCTTGTAATCCTTTTTCTCCTTGGATACCTTGAATTCCTTGGTCGCCTTTATCTCCTTTGTCTCCCTTCAAACCTTGAACACCTTGATCTCCCTTATCTCCTTTGTCTCCCTTATCACCCTGTAATCCTTTCTCACCTTGAATACCCTGATCCCCTTTATCTCCTTTGTCTCCTTTCAATCCCTGAACACCTTGATCTCCCTTGTCGCCTTTATCACCCTTATCTCCCTGTAGTCCTTTCTCTCCTTGAATACCCTGATCGCCTTTATCTCCTTTATCACCTTTGTCTCCCTTCAATCCTTGAAGACCTTGATCACCCTTGTCACCCTTATCTCCTTGTAATCCTTTCTCACCTTGAATACCCTGGTCGCCTTTATCGCCTTTATCTCCCTTCAAACCTTGAAGACCTTGATCTCCTTTGTCGCCTTTATCCCCCTTATCACCTTTATCTCCTTGTAATCCTTTTTCTCCTTGGATACCTTGAATTCCTTGGTCGCCTTTATCTCCTTTGTCTCCCTTCAAACCTTGAAGACCCTGAATTCCTTGGTCGCCTTTATCTCCTTTGTCTCCCTTCAAACCTTGAAGACCCTGAATTCCTTGGTCGCCTTTATCTCCTTTGTCTCCCTTCAAACCTTGAAGACCCTGAATTCCTTGGTCTCCTTTATCGCCTTTGTCTCCCTTATCTCCTTTTGCACCTGCAACACCTTGAAGACCTTGATCGCCCTTGTCGCCTTTATCACCCTTATCTCCAGTTAATCCTTTTTCGCCTTGTAAACCTTGTGCACCAGTATCTCCTTTATCACCTTTGTCTCCTTTATCGCCCTTCAAACCTTGAAGACCTTGATCACCTTTGTCTCCCTTGTCTCCTTGCAATCCTTTCTCACCTTGAATACCTTGAATACCTTGGTCTCCTTTATCGCCTTTGTCCCCCTTCAAACCTTGAAGACCTTGATCACCTTTGTCTCCTTTATCACCTTTTTCTCCTTTATCTCCAGTTAATCCTTTTTCACCTTGTAAACCTTGTGCACCGGTATCACCTTTGTCGCCCTTGTCTCCCTTCAAACCTTGAAGACCTTGATCTCCCTTATCGCCCTTATCTCCTTTTAAACCTTGTAACCCTTGCGCACCCGAATCCCCTTTATCTCCCTTATCACCTTTGTCACCCTTGTCACCTTTAGGACCTTGAGGACCTTCAGAACCTGTTACTCCTATATCACCCTTATCTCCCTTGTCACCCTTGTCACCTTTAGGACCGGGAGGACCTGGATCACCCTTATCTCCTTTCTCACCTTTTTCGCCTGACACAGTTGCACCATTAGTTGCGCCACCAGTAAGCTGACCTCCTGAAGTAATAATGCTTGCTCTGATAGATCTAAGCATTGCAGCGGTATCAGAGATATTTAGTTTGGTATCAATTTTTTTATTCAAACTTTCACCCTCAGATTTCAGCATATATGGTTTTAACATAGCAGCAGTATCTGTATAATTCATTTTCAATTCCAGGCCACTTACATTTCCTGCATAATTGGCAAAAGGAACAGACAGGAACTGAGAGGTACCCATATTAATATACTGTTGATCTGCAACCCAACCTGCAGTTGGATTTGTTGGCGCAACAGCTGCTTTAATATTCAAGAAGAAAGGACCGTTTGCCCAATCAATTAAACTGTAAGAACTTAATCCAGCACTTCTTTGCCCCTGTCCAATAACAATAGTAAACAAACCATCTCCGGAAGTTTTCACTTCATAGGTTTCAGCATAAACAGTATTTCCGTTAGCATTACCTTGTAATATGGTCGTCTTTACATGCACAGTACGCTTAGATGCCGGAACACCCGCTGCATCCAATGCTACTGCCTGAAATAAAATTCCTTTGGGAACGCCTGCTTTCTGAGCACTTAATGCAGGAGCCCCTAATAGAATAGAGGCAGTCAACAAACTCAGGATGGCAATAATTCTACTAAACATTATCTGTTATTTTTAATGAATTTGATGGATTGAAGTCTCGCATTAGAACTGAGGAGCGAAACGATATAATTTCCATGAAGCAAATTGGCTACAGGAATTCTTGCACCATTAATAAGTGCACTAAAATCTGTTTTAACAACCTGTACCACTCGGCCCGTGAAATCAGTCACGTGCAAATAATATTGATCGTCCGATGCTAAATTCTGAGCATTCAGCACTTTTATATTTAAGATATCGGTCGTAGGAATAGGATAAGCCAGCACTTGCAGTTCAAGTTTCTGCGTTTCAGGACAGGTTAGTGTAAAACTGCCAGGCTTTGAATTAAAGAAAACTTTAAGACCATTTGAAACCTCCAGGCACTTCTCACTTTCAATAATAGTAGGTGCACTGTGAATCATTTCAGTTGATCCCATATTTCCAAAACCACCAATCACAAACTTACCTGTTATCTGTGCAGACGCACCAACAGATAAGACTGTGCTGATGAATAAGAAAATGAATATTTTATTTACCTGTTGTAACATAGGTCAACTGGATTACTTTACCCTGATAGGTATACTTCAATTTTAAAATGTTACTGTTGCTTTCTTCAATGAGGTAACTCTGTAAAACTTCAACTCCTGAAATAAGATTGACATAAGAAGTTGATAAAGCCTGAGGATTAGGTACATCCCATTTTCCAACCACACCATCACTGTCTTTGAATGAACCACCCTGATAAAAAGTAATCATGTAGGTATTGGACCCGTTAGAACTAATGGTAGAGAAATTTGACTCTGCAGAACCATTAACTGTTACTTCAGTCAATCTCCAAATGGTTGGATTGTTGGCAGCCCCAGTGATGGTTGCTTTTGCAATTGCGATGGGATCTGCCGCTATTTCTTTGCTACAGCTTGTAAACAAGCCCGCAGAAAAAATTAGCAGGAGAGATAATAAACGCGCGTATTGTTTCGTTTTCATGTGTCAATCATTTTAACAGGGGCAAATTTGTTCGACTGCACACGCGTATTATATGCCTAAGATTAGGGATAAGAAAAATATTTAATAAGTGATTTCTTTATAACTTATTGATATTCAACTAGTTGTAAAAATATTTTGATATCAAATTTTCGTAAACACCTCCCCCACACGAAAGGTCAAAATAGAAAAATACCAGACTGTTGGTATGATAAAATTGTGCAATATTGAACCATGTATGAATAAAGGAGGATTGTATCTTAGTGTTTTCGGTATATAATTATTCATAAATAAATAGCTCAATAGTATATTTGATTACAATGGCGCAAAATAATATCACCAAGACCCCCCTTGATGCTTTAGGTTACGGATTTATCAAAGACCATCATATTCCAAAGGGTAAGGATGAATATTATCTGCGGAATATGCAAATGCGAAATGGTATTCATTACCGAACGCTAACTGCATATGAAATTGAACAACTGGTTCGTAATGGTAATACCACAGATAACTGGAATCATATACTCGTTTCGGATGCATTTAATCCAGACCTAGTAAAGAACTGTAAATTTCACGGCCTTGTTAGAATTGGAAAACTAGAACCCTTTTGTCTGGGCTTTAGTGATTTAAAAACTCCAGTTGGATTATACAATTCAACTATTATCAGTTGCGACTTCGGAGATAATGTTGTTATCAACAATGTCAACTACCTCTCACATTATATTATTGGCAGCGAAGCCATTATTACCAACGTAAATGAATTGGTTACCACCAATCACTCTAAGTTTGGTAACGGAATTGTAAAGGACGGAGAATCAGAAGAAGTGCGTATTTGGCTGGAAATCTGCAATGAAAACACAGGCAGAAAAGTGTTGCCATTTGATGGCATGTTACCCGGCGATGCTTTCCTTTGGAGTCGTTACAGAGATGACAAAGCATTGCAGCAAAAATTCGTTGAATTCACCGAAAAGAAATTCAATAATAAAAGAGGTTATTACGGAAAGGTTGGCGACAGAACAGTTATTAAGAATTGTAACATCATCAAAGATGTTTGGGTAGGTTCTGATGCTTATTTTAAAGGAGCTAACAAACTCAAGAATCTGACGGTAAACTCCAGCCCTGAAGGACGCACCCAAATTGGGGAAGGCTGTGAAATGGTGAATGGAAATATTGGCTACGGTTGCCGGATTTTCTACGGTGTTAAAGCAGTTCGATTTATCATGGCCGACCACTCTCAATTGAAATACGGAGCAAGATTGATTAACTCCTATCTGGGACAAAATGCTACCATTTCTTGTTGCGAGGTATTGAATTCATTAATATTCCCTGCACACGAACAACACCATAACAATTCATTTTTATGTGCAGCACTGGTAATGGGACAAAGTAATATTGCAGCCGGTGCTACCATTGGATCGAATCACAATAGCAGAAGCGCTGACGGTGAAATCATCATGGGCCGTGGCTTCTGGCCGGGTCTCTGCGTAAGTTTGAAACACAATTCAATCTTTGCTTCTTTCACAATGATCAGCAAAGGAGACTATCCTGCAGAATTGAATGTACCGATTCCTTTTTGCTTAATTAGCAACGATACTAAGAACGATCAGCTGACTATTATGCCAGCCTATTGGTTCCTCTATAATATGTATGCATTGGCACGCAATGCAGGCAAATATTCTCAGCGGGATAAAAGACACGACAAGACACAGAAACTCGAATACGATTATCTGGCGCCTGATAGTGTCAATGAAATTTTTACTGCAATGGAAAAGCTGGAACTATATACAGGCCAGGCTTATCTGCGTTCAGAAAAAAAATTGGATCTAGATACCACAGAAGCAATGGCTGTAGGGAAGCTCTTACTTAAGAGCAATAATAGACTGGTTGATTCACTGGAAATTATTGCCACAGATATAGAAAACAGCAAACGCAAAACAGTATTGGTTAAAGTGCGTCAGGCTTACAAAGTGTTTGAAGATGTCCTGGTATTCTATGGGGTTAAATCTTTGTTATGCTTAATTGGCAAAAATATTCCAGACTCCATTGAAGCTTTAACCAAACGCATTCCGAAAAAACTGAGCAGGACATCATGGATTAACTTGGGCGGTCAACTTATGCCTGCTGCAGATTTGGCTGAGCTGCGCAAAAAAATCACTTCCGGTAAAATAAAAGGATGGGACGATTTACATGCGCAATATGCAGTTAAAGGAGAATTATATGAAGAACAAAAATGCCACCATGGTTTGGCCACACTAAGCGAAATCACTGAAATCTCCTTGAACCAATTAGACAAACACCAGATAAATTATTTACTGAACAGCGCCATATCCACCATGGAATGGATGACGAAGGGCATTCACGATTCTAGAGCAAAAGACTACAGCAATCCATTTAGAAAAATGGTCTATGAAAGTTTTGCAGAGATGAATGAAGTGGTAGGTAAACTGGAAGACAACAGCTTTATAAAGGAACAAATAGGAGAACTGAAATCCTTTAAAAAAGAAATCAGTTCTCTCAAAAAACAATTGGGGATATAATCGGGAGATCTTAAAACTTAAGCCCTAGTCCTAATTGTATCTGTTGATTGGTCCATTTTTGCTGGTCTGTGAAATCATTGATATTCTGTAAACCAACATTGTACCTGCCATAGATACGCAATACTTTTAAATTTACCTGCGCACCCAATACCATGGATAAATCGCCGGCTTTAAATGCCTGCTGACCATTGCTCAGCAAATTTTCGTTCTTGTTAATGAGCACTCCAAACTGAGGCCCCGCTACAAAGCTTAACAAACCAATTGGACTGTAACGCAAAAGAATTGGCACCATTAAATAATCCAGCTTAACATTGGTTGGCAACGTGCTGTAAATGGCATCCAAATTTGTAGCGGGCTTAGTAGATGTTTGACTCCAGATAACTTCGGGCTGAATACCCCAACGCTTGGCAAAATCAATTTCAGCAAACGCACCGGCGTGATATGAGAAATTAAATCCCTGATCAAAAGACTGCCCCTCTATCTTATTTAAGTTGGCACCCGCCTTAACACCCAATCTGAATCCGGTTTGTGCATGCAACACTGTCCCGATAATAACCATGAAGGCAACTAAAAAAATCTTACGCATACATTTTGTTTAAGTGAATCAAAACAATTTATATGCCATAGACGAATAAACATGAACCAATGTTACACTTGAAATGTTAAAAATGCATGAATACGTTAACAGAGAAAGACAAGGACCGTATTATTGAAATGGCTTGGGAAGACCGAACGCCTTTTGAAGCCATAGAATTTCAGTTTGGATTGTCTGAAAAAGAAGTGATTGAATTTATGCGCTTAAACAGCAAAGCATCCAGCTTTAGAATGTGGCGTAAACGCATGAACGGACGCAGCACCAAACACCAGCAACTGCGCGAGAAAGGAATCAACCGCTTTAAATGCAGTATGCAGCGTGCAATATCGCTGAATAAAATAGCTAAGCGCGGATAAATTCTATAACAGTAATTTCCGGCATAATGCCTACCCTGCCCGGATAACCAATGAAGCCAAAGCCCCTGTTGACATATAATTTCTGAGCACCATCTTCGTAAAGGCCTGCCCATTGTTTATACATCCATTTTACCGGACTCCATTTAAAATAAGGATTTTCCAATCCAAACTGCATCCCGTGTGTATGTCCTGAAAACATGATATCAATATCGGGATAGTCTGTTTTTACCTGCGCATCCCAATGGCTGGGATCGTGACTGAGCAAGAGTTTGAAAGGAATTCCTTCTGTACCCTTAATCGCTTCTTCCATTTTGCCGTATTTAGGGAACCGGCCTTTGGCGCCCCAGTTTTCAATACCCAATATGGCAATTTTTTCTCCGTTTCTTTCCAATACCCGGTGTTCATTCATAAGCAAATCCCACCCCATTTCTTTGTGCACTTGCATTAATGCCTGCAAATTGGCTTGCTTTGCTGCAGCAGAAGGCCATTGTACATAATCTCCATAATCGTGGTTTCCCAATGAACTGTATACCCCCATTGGCGCTTTTAAACGGGCAAAACTACTTTTTAGTGGTGCCATTTCCGTGGCGCGATCGTTCACCAGATCACCTGTGAAAAAGATCATATCGGGGTTTTGCGCCAGTATCAGGTCTATGCCTTTGTTTACCGCTGCAATGTCTTGCAGACTGCCACTGTGAACGTCGCTGATTTGCACCAGTTTTAATCCCTCAAAAGCTGAAGGCAAATTCGGGAAAGACAATTTTATTTTTTTTACCTGATAACTGTATTTGTTTTTAAAACCCCAGAGCATGGTACCAAATAGCGTAGAACCCAGTCCCAGCCCAATCCAGCTTAGGAAAACGGAACGGGAAACCATGGAGCCATCTCCCAGTGTCTGCCCTCCGGTCTTTCTGTAAATATTCACAATAGTCCACCAACCGCCTCTGCGGATATCATCCACCAGAAAGATGGTAGTGGCTATTAATTTGGCGATAAATAATCCCGCTAGTATGGCAAAAACATAATTCCGAAAGATTTTAGACTGCTGCAAGGCAGGCACAAACGGAAATGCCATCAAAGAGAAGATGGTGAGCACCGAAACCACCCAATATCCAAAGTGAATGTACATTCTGGCCCGCTCAGAAATTGGCTGGGTAACGGTTTTAACCGCCTGGTACACATAAAAATCAAGCAAAACCATAATGGCGGCTATAAAAAACAAAGTCCCTGTACTGCGCATATTTTAATATAATGGGTAAAGATAAGCACCCTCCATAACAGCGATCGGATAATATTGTTTGAGAGCTGTATCCGATGCCGTATTTTTGACAACCGAGAAAAGGAATAGCAACTATGGCAAGAATTATTGGCGTGGCCAATCAAAAAGGCGGAGTAGGTAAAACAACCACTGCAATCAACGTAGCAGCCAGTCTGGCTGTTTTAGAATACAAGACCCTGCTGGTGGATGCGGATCCCCAGGCAAATAGTACAACTGGGGTGGGCTTTGACCTGCACAATATCACCAACAGTTTATACGACTGCATGGTCAATAGTGTAACTGCCAATGAAGTGATTTTAAAAAGTGATATTCCAAATTTAGACCTGATTCCCTCTCATATTGATCTGGTAGGTGCAGAACTGGAAATGATTAATTATCCGAATCGCGAAAATGTAATGAAGAATATTTTGGATGCAGTACGCGACCGCTATGATTTTATTATCATCGACTGCTCTCCTTCTCTGGGTCTGATTACGGTGAATTCACTGGTGGCTTCTGACAGTGTAATTGTGCCTGTTCAATGCGAATTCTTTGCCTTGGAGGGATTGGGTAAATTATTGAACACGATTAAAATTGTTCAGAACCGTTTGAATCCTGCCTTACAAATTGAAGGGATATTAATGACCATGTACGATGGACGTTTGCGTTTGTGCAACCAGGTGGTTAGCGAAGTACGACGTCATTTTGATGATATGGTTTTTGCTACCATCATCCATAGAAATACCAGATTGAGCGAGGCCCCCAGCGTTGGTAAGCCCGTGATTTTATACGATGCAGAAAGTAAGGGTGCCGTGAATTACCTGAACCTGACCAAGGAAATTCTACAGAACAACGGCATGACTAAAATTTCTAACCAGGAAAGAATTATTGAATAATTATGAGCAATCCAAAACCTAGCAAAGATCTGATTGGTAAAGGACTTAGGTCTTTACTGCAAAATATAGATACCGATTTAAAGAATACCTCTGGAAGTTTAAAGAGTGAAGTGGTGGAGCAAGTAACTACCAGTTCGCGAATTCCATTAGCGGATATTCAAATCAACCCAAAGAACCCAAGAAGAGATTTTGATGAGCAAGCCTTACAGGAATTGGCGAACTCCATTAAAATGCATGATATCATTCAGCCTTTAACGGTTAGCAAATTACCTAATGGTAAGTACCAGTTAATTGCAGGCGAAAGAAGATTTAGGGCGTCTAAACTGGCCGGACTAAAAGATGTTCCTGCCTATGTAAGACAAGCCAATGACCAACAATTACTGGAGCTGGCTTTACTTGAAAATATTCAGCGCGAAAATTTAAATGCCATTGAAACGGCATTGAGTTTTAAGCGTATGATGGAAGAACTGGATTATACACAGGAACAGGTGGCAGAGAGAATGGGCAAGGAAAGAAGTACGGTTACCAATTATATTCGTTTATTGAAATTGCCACCGGATATTCAGGCGGCTGTGCGCAATGGCAGCATTACAATGGGCCATGCAAGAGCATTGATTAATATTGATACCATCGACAAGCAATTGTATGTATTCAAAGAAATACAGCAAAAGCAATTGAGTGTTCGTCAAACAGAAGAACTGGTTAGAAAATTATACAAGGGCGATAAATCTTCAGGTGCTACAGCAGGAAGTGGTGCAAAAAATGATTTACCTCCGGCTTATCAGAAAATTGAAGACAACCTTGCCTCACATTTTAGCACCAAAGTGAAAATGACCCATAACAAAAAGGGCTACGGAAGTATCTCTATTGAATACTACTCATTGGATGAGCTGAATAAGATTCTGGATTTGATGAATATAACTGTGGGTTAAACTGGCATGTTCAAAAAATTATTGATTGTTTTTGTTTTGATTCTTGTGGGATCAAAAGGCGTATTTGCACAAACGGCTACCGATAGTGCGAAGGCCGCTGTAGTGCCGACACTCAGCCCGAAAGAACAATCCAAATTGCAGAAGAAAATAAGGGACTCCATCTGGTTACTCACGCATATTCCGCAAAAAGCAACACGTCGTTCTGCCATGATACCAGGATGGGGACAGGCATACAACCGCGAATACTGGAAGATCCCATTGGTGTATGGCATTCTGGGAATTCCAGCTGCTACTTATGTGTACAACAATTCTTTTTACAAAAAAACCAAGTTCGCATACGAAGCATTGTTTAAAGCTCAATCCGGCGACAGTTCTGATATTGCAGCGATTGATCCGGAACTAAGGGGTTTGAGTATTGGTTCTATGCAGAACTATCGGAACGCTTTTCGCAGAGATCGTGATTATTCGATTCTCTGGTTCATATTAGCCTGGGGATTACAAGTAGTAGATGCCACTGTATTTGGACACTTAAGACATTTTGATGTAAGCAATAGTTTGAGTATGCAGATTCAGCCTCAGTTGAATCCGGCAACACGAACACCCGGCTTATCCTTTCAATTTACTGTTAAAGAAAAAAGCAAGAAGCCACTGGCCATTGCCCGATAAAACAACTACTATGAAAATTGCATTAATTGGATACGGCAAAATGGGTAAAGCCATTGAAGCTATTGCCCTGAGCCAGGGTCATGAAGTTGTGCTTAGGATAGACCTTGACAACGCAGCAGATTTTACCAAAGAGAATCTTAGCAAAGCAGATGTGGCTATTGAATTCACCGGACCGCATAGTGCAGTTAACAATATCCGCAAAAGCTTGGAGTTTGGCGTACCAGTAGTTAGTGGTTCAACAGGCTGGCTGGCAGAATGGGATACCGTTGCAGATTTTTGCAAAACCATGGATGGTACTTTAATTTATTCCAGCAATTTCAGCATTGGCGTGAATTTGTTTTTTGAACTGAATAAGTACCTGGCTGCATTAATGGAGAACTATCCTGACTATGATGTTAGCCTGAAAGAAATTCACCATACACAAAAGAAAGATGCCCCCAGCGGCACCGCCATTAGTCTGGCTGAACAAATACTTGCCCTGATTGGGCGCAAGCGTGAATGGACCAACGATATGGCAGCAAAAGAGATTCATCAATTGAATATTCTTTCAGAACGCATTGATCCTGCACCGGGTACACACCACGTAAAATACAGTTCTGCCATTGATGATATTGAAATTATTCACACGGCACACAACAGAACAGGGTTTGCAGGAGGTGCCGTTAAAGCGGCTGAATATGCGGTTGGCAAAAAAGGTATTTACACGATGAAGCAAGTATTGGGCTTATCTTAGTATCAAATTTTAATCCAATGCTATCAAAAAAGACACAATATGCTTTTAAAGCGCTTACCTTTATGGCAGAGCAACAGCATTCAGGTCCTTTTTTAATTGCAGAGATAGCGGACAAAAAGAAAATCCCCCTTAAGTTTTTAGAGTCCATTCTGCTCGAATTAAAAAAAGCAGGCGTTTTGAACAGTAAAAAAGGTAAAGGGGGTGGTTATTTTTTTAATGCAGCTCCTGATACTATTTCACTGGCAACCATCATGCGTTTGCTAGAAGGTCCCATTGCTTTGTTACCCTGCGTAAGTTTGAATTTCTACCAGAAATGCGAGGATTGCAATGAGGCCAAATGCGGTCTGAATAAAATACTCGTTCAGGTAAGAGAGCAGACTTTACAGATATTAGAAAACAAAACCATAACCGACCTGATTATTCCTTAAGTAAACCCACAAACAATCTATATGAAAAAGTTACTTGTACTGGCCATGTTCTTGCCATTTTTGCAAGCAGATGCACAAAAATTAATTGGTGGTAAAAATATCATCAAATGGAACGTAGGATCAATGGCAGCCAGAAACCTACATTTTACTTATGAAAGAAGTTTAACCAAGCGTGTTTCTTTCTCTATCAGTTATAGAACCATGAGCAAGGGCGCTCTTCCATTTAAAGATCAGTTTAAAGAAGCCATTAACAGCAACGATATTAACCTAGATAATTTCCAAATTGGCAATACAGCTATTACACCTGAATTACGCATTTATTTGGGTATGGGCAGAATGAAAGGATTCTATCTTGCCCCTTATGTTCGCTTTGCAACATTCGATTTAGGTGCGCCTATTAAATACACAGCATCTACTACTCCATTGGTAGAGAAAGAAGCTTTGTTTAGTGGAAAAATAAAAAGTACCAGCGCTGGTTTAATGATTGGTTATCAGTTTCAGATTGCAACCAAGTTGGTTTTCGATTTTCAAATTATTGGAGGTCACTACGGAACCAGCAAAGGAGATTTGAATTTTGCATCTTCACTGAATTCATTTGAGCAAACTGAATTAAAGAAGAACCTTGATGAAATTGATGCCAAGCCTTTCAAGTTTACCAATACCGTAAACAGCAATGGTGCACGAATTATATCTGACGGACCTTGGGCTGGTATCAGAGCCGTGAACATTGGTTTGGGAATTCGTTTCTAAGCAACAGACTCAATTGCATTCTAACAAAAAACCTGCGCTATTTGCGCAGGTTTTCCAACATATCTTTCGTCATCAAAGACAAATCGTATTGGGGCTTCCAGCCCCAATCTTTATTTGCAACACTGTCATCAATGCTTTGTGGCCAGCTGTCAGCAATGGCTTGTCTTGAATCTGGTTTGTAACTCATTTCAAACGTAGGGATCTGTTCTTTAATGCTCCCGGCAATTTCTTTTGGAGAGAAGCTCATACCAGCTACATTATAAGAAGTTCTTACAGAAATTTTATCTGCGGGTGCTTCCATTAATTCCATAGTGGCTCTGATTGCATCAGGCATATACATCATCGGCAGATACGTATCTTCAGATAAGAAGCAGGTATACTTTTGCTTCTCAATGGCTTCCAGATAAATTTCAACAGCATAATCAGTTGTACCACCCCCTGGTGCAGACTTATAACTAATAAGTCCCGGATAACGGATACTTCTTACATCCACACCATATCGTTGGTGATAATAATTACACCAAAACTCACCCGCATACTTGCTGATACCATATACTGTAGTGGGTTCAATAATAGTTTGCTGAGGACACAACTGCTTGGGAGAAGTTGGACCAAATACAGCAATGCTGCTGGGCCAGTAAACTTTATGCAGTTTCTCTTCGCGCGCAATATCCAGCACATTCAACAGTCCTTGCATATTCAAATGCCAGGCCAGATTCGGGTTCTTTTCTCCTGTTGCCGACAAAATAGCTGCCAGCAGGTAAATCTGTGTAATGTTTTGACGGATAACCTGAACGTGCAACATTTCCTTGTTCATCACGTCCATGCTTACGTATGGGCCGGTTCCCTTTAATAAAGGGTTTTCTTCTCTTAAGTCAGAAGCAACAACATTGTTGTTTCCGTATTGCTTTCTTAAAGCCAGCGTTAGTTCAACACCAATTTGTCCGCAGGCTCCTATCACTAAAATTTTATCTTTTCTGCTAGGCATGGCAATCAATTGAGGAGCAAAGAAACGAAAAAATGAATGACAATTCCTTTACTTTTGTTTTATTGAATCAAGTACAATCTTTATTATATGTTGCCTAATTTTTTGCAGGATTTATTTAAAAATCAACAATACAATCCCGAATCTTTTTTTCTGATTGCAGGCCCCTGTGTGGTAGAATCTGAAGAAATTGTAATGGAAATTGCAGACACGGTAAGTAAGCACTGTAAAAGACTGGGCATACCTTATGTATTTAAGGCAAGTTATAGAAAAGCCAACAGAACCAGTGCAAGTTCCTTCACCGGATTAGGCGACGAAACCGGCCTTTCCTTAATTAAAAAAGTAGGTGAAACCTATCAGTTACCTACCACTTCAGATATTCATGCGCACGAAGAAGCGGCTATGGCTGCGCCCTTTATAGACATTCTTCAGATTCCTGCTTTCCTTTGCAGACAAACCGACTTACTGGAAGCAGCAGCTGAAACACAAAAAATCGTGAATGTTAAAAAAGGGCAATTCCTCAGTGGAGCGTCTATGAAATTTGCAGTAGAAAAAATTCAGCGTGCAGGCAACCAGCAAATCATGCTTACGGAAAGAGGAAATACTTTCGGATACCAGGACCTGGTTGTTGATTATCGCAACCTACCGATTATGCAAAGCCACGGAGTTCCAGTTATCATGGATTGTACGCACTCTTTGCAACAACCCAATCAAACCTCAGGCGTAACCGGTGGAAACCCCGAAATGATTGGCACCATTGCCAAAGCAGCTATTGCCACTGGCGCAAACGGCTTATTCATAGAAACCCACCCGAATCCATCTGTTGCCAAAAGCGACGGAGCAAATATGTTACCGCTGCAAGTATTGCCTGCATTATTGGAACAACTGGTAAGGTTAAGAGAAGTCGTAGTAAAATTATAATGTTTGAAAATGGTGATTTAACCATTAGAAAAAATACCATCCAGATTATTCGTCTTTTTAACGATACTTCTGATTTGCATATCTAACTCGTTAGCACTTTCAATAAGGTGATCAAAGATTTCCTTGTTCTGAACTGAGTTACTGCTGTTTAATACTTCAATCACACCAAGAATATTCGCTAATGGTCTTCTTACTTCATGAGACTGAATAAAAGCGATATCGCGCAAGACCTTGTTTTGTGTTTTCATTTTTTCCTGCACGGCAATATCATCAGTGATATTACGGTTGGTACCAATTAAACGTATCGGCTTTCCATCGGCAGATTTCTGAGCAATAGCGTGTGCTTCAATGTAACGGATTTTACCGTTAGGCATATTGATTCGATAGATGGCAGAATCAATGGATTTTTTTCCCTCAGCTAATCCAGATAATATCTTCTTCATCATTTCCTTGTCATCCGGATGCATCATTTTCTTGAAGATCTTATATGGAGGAAATGGTGTGTCTTTGGCAAATCCATATAGGTCATACATTTTTTCGTCCCAGAATGTATTGCCATCTGTTAGGTCTACTTCCCAAACACCAATTTGAGCAGAGTCTGTAGCCAGAGAAAGTCTTTCCAGTGTTTCTCTTTGCTCCTGTTCTGCATTCTTACGTTTTGTAATATCATTGTCTGTAGACATGAAACCTATATATGTATTGGCTGCATCAAACAAAGGCTTACCGTTCAATTCCAGCCATACCAATTTATTCCGCTTGTTAACCACTTTTACTTCTTCGGTAAAAGCGAGTTTATTATCGAGTGAATAACGAATTCTTTTCTTGATTTTATCCGTTACTTCTTGTGCACCATCCAGGAAGAAATAGATTTTTTTACCCTTAACTTCTGCTTCCGTATACCCCATGATACGTACAAACCCTTCGTTTACCCAGGTAATATTTTCATCCTTATCGGTTATGACTACCGCATTGGTTGTGTTGTGTGCAACCAATGACAATAAAGCCAGGTCTTCGTCTTCGTGGGTGGACTCTTTTACATATGCCCTGCTCTCGGATAGCTCTGTAGCTTTCTCATTATTGGTTTCTGTAGTAGTAACATCATGGCCTACAGACATAATACCAATTACATTACCCGCCTCATCTTTTACCGCTGAAATTTCCCAATGTGTCCAGAAAAACTCTTCCCCTTCACAAGCTTTTCTTACTGTGATGGAAACGGGCTGAACCGGATGTTTAATGCAGGTTCGCGCAGCTTCATTACAGGCTTTTACGTCTTCTGCATAAACAGTATCCGCAAAATGATTTTGAGTTAGGTCGGTGGAAATATGAGAGAACTTGTGTTGGAACAATGGATTCACGTACAAGAACCTTCCTGATAAGTCAGTGATGACTACAGAAAAAATCAATGAATTCAATAATTGCGTTGGCAGCAATTGATCTACTTTCAATAGACTCATAGGTGTGTACGGTTGCGCTGAATTAGTCTGGGGGGTAAACCAGTCAGCAGGATTACAACGCCAAGATACCAAGTTATCGGCATAAAATATAGCAAAATTAATAAATACCAACTGGTTGGTAGATACAGAGAAGCCAGAAACGTTAAAAACTAGGGAGAACCCAAAATGGTCAAATTAAGGCCAAAAATGAAAAATCCCGGCCATTTGCTGACCGGGATCCCTTTATAACTATAGGCTTATAAAATTCTTAGATATCAATTGCTTCACCATAAGCTGCAGCAGTCGCTTCTTTTAAGCCCTCACTCATGGTTGGGTGCGGGTGAACTGCATTCAGAATTTCGTGTGCAGTGGTTTCCAACTTACGGGCTACAACTGCTTCCGCAATCATTTCCGTTACGTTGGTTCCAATCATGTGGCAACCAAGGAACTCACCATATTTAGCATCATAAATAACTTTTATGAAACCTTCAGTGGCACCGGCAGCACTTGCTTTACCGCTGGCCATGAATGGGAACTTACCCACTTTTATATCATAACCTGCATCTTTCGCAGCTTTCTCTGTATAACCAACACTGGCAATTTCAGGAATGCAATAAGTACATCCGGGGATATTGTTATAATCCATTGCTTCAGGCAAATGGTGGAATTTCTTCTCCATATAACCAATATGCTCTGCAGCGTTAATACCTTCTTTAGCAGCAACGTGTGCCAAAGCCTGACCAGGAGAACAGTCACCAATTGCATAAATACCAGGTACAGATGTCTGCTGGAATTTATCTACAATGATTTTTCCTTTTTCAGTTTTGATACCGTTCTCTTCCAAACCAATGTTTTCAATATTAGCAACCACCCCTACTGCACTCAACAATACATCTGCTTCCAATACCACAACTGACCCGTCTTGTTTTTTAACGGTAGCTTTAACGCCTGCACCGGCAGTATCTACAGATTCAACTGAAGCATTGGTCATGATTTCAATGCCTTGCTTCTTGTATTGCTTTTCCAATTCTTTGGAAATATCTTCGTCTTCAACAGGAACAATTCTTGGCATGAATTCAACGATGGTTACTTTGGTACCCATGCTATTGTATACGTAAGCAAATTCAACACCAATTGCACCGCTACCAACTACAATCAAAGACTTAGGCTGCTCAGGCAAAACCATTGCTTCACGGTAACCAATTACCTTTTTACCATCCTGTGGTAAATTAGGCAATGCGCGGCTTCTACCACCAGTTGCTATAATGATATGTTTACCTTCTACAATTTGTTTGCTACCATCTGCTGCAGTTACCTCAACTTGACCCTTGGCTTTAATTTTACCATAGCCCATGATCACATCAATCTTGTTCTTCTTCATTAAGAATTGAACTCCTTTACTCATTTTGTCTGCAACTCCACGGCTTCTTTTGATTACCGCACCAAAGTCGTGCTGCACGCCTGTTGCGTTGATACCGTAGCTGGCACTATGTTTCATGTAGTCGTACACTTGTGCACTCTTAATAAGCGCTTTGGTTGGGATACAACCCCAGTTTAAACAAACGCCTCCTAAACTTTCCTTTTCAATGATCGCCACTTTAAATCCAAGCTGAGAAGCACGGATTGCTGCGGGGTATCCACCAGGACCACTTCCCAAGACAATTACATCATATGCCATGATAACAGTATTAATTAAAAATGATAAATTAAAGTTTTGTGGATGCGAAAATACTATGTTTATTCAAAGAATACGCGAATGGTCTGGTAAAACCATTTATTTCCATTGGAAACACCTGAACGTTGCATTTGTTCGTTGTATCCCTGCAGTCCAAACAGCCCTGCCATGTTCCCGTTTCTAAGGGCTATTTCAAGGTATCCGGCCGAATTAAACCAGGCAATTTTACCATGTTCTGGCACAGTAGCATAGTTTTCGCTAATTTTCTCAATCACTTCCTGTCGCTTCACTTCAATTTTGAAATTTCTTCCTTTCCGATGCTCTTCAAAGTCTTTCTGAGTGATATTAACCACTACGTTCTCAAAATTGTCTATAAACAGAATCTGTCCCTCAATCCAGTTTTCACCCACGGTGGGCTTCAGCGGATATTTCTCTACCATTTGCTGCGTAACCGATCCCGCAGCGGTAACCCTTCCCTCCTTAAATATCTTAGCCAAAGCAATAGAAATTTCTTGTGTAATAGAGAGCAAACCCGCTTTTTGCTGAATGGGGACGCGAATAATCTGTGCCGGCTTTTCTCCTGTCATCATGGTTATAAGACCATTATCGGCACAAATAATATGCTGCCCCTGGTGATGGGCAATTAAAACATGATTGACTTCATTTTCAAAAACATTCATTAAAACGAGATGAAATGTACCTGCCGGATAAAAGCGAAATGCATTGCTGCAGATATAAGCAGCCAGTGGCAAATTCGTTTGCGACAAATCGTGGGTAATATCCACCAGATTCAAGTCGGGTATGGTTTGCAGGAATTGACCCTTGATGGCACCAACAATAAAGTCTCGTTGGCCAATATCAGAACTCAGGGTCAGTATAGGCATGCGTTATCGTAACGCTAAACCACTAATATTTATTTTACCAATTGCCCATTTTTAAAGAAAAAATTACGCACCAGACGATCTGCCCAGGAAGGGAAGAATTTATTCAGAAACACTGTGCGTTTTCCGGTGAAAGTAAGAACCAGTGTGCGCTTTCTTTTTTCGATTGCTTTGGCAATATGCTGCGCGCATTCTTCGGCAGACATCATTTTATCTTCGTTCATTTTAGACTCTCCATTGGGCAAACCCGATTTATCCAATGCTGCATTACGAATATTGCTGGTAGTAAATCCGGGACAAACCCACATCACATTGGTACCGGAATCCAACAGCTCAGTTCTTAAACTTTCTAACCAGCCATTCACAGCATATTTGGATGCAGAATAACCGCTTCTTCCGGGAAGGCCACGGAATCCTGCGATTGAGGAAACCCCAACAATGGTTCCGTTGTTTTTAAGAATATAAGGCATCGCCAATTTGGTGCAATACACCGTACCCCAGAAATTAATATCCATTACTTTCCGGATGGCATCAAAACTGGCATCTTCTACCAATGAACGCATAGAAACCCCTGCATTGTTGATTAAAATATCGATGGTACCAAATTGTTTAACAACCACCTGAATAAAATTGATACAATCCTGCTCTTTGCTCACATCGGCCGTGTGAATTATCAATGGTTTGCCGGAATTGGCGGATTGCAACTGATATAATTTATCATAATTTCTTCCGCAGGTTGCCACTTTAGCACCAGCATCTAGAAATAAAGTAACCAATGCTTTCCCTATCCCCTCTGAACCTCCGGTAATAACCACCACTTTGTTTTGAAACGCCGACATCTTTTAATTTTGTTTAATTCCATCAAAAATACACCAAAGAAAACTGCAACTGAGAAAGAAAAATTCTAAAATTTTTCAATAAAAATTTGGCTGTGTTTTTATTTATCCTATTTTTGCAACCCAAATTAAAGATAACGGTAACGAAAATCTTTAAGATTCTGTAGCTCAGTTGGTAGAGCAATACACTTTTAATGTATGGGTCCTGGGTTCGAGTCCCAGCGGGATCACAACACAAAAATTAAAACCGTTTAAACACTAAGTTTAAGCGGTTTTTTTTTGAATTGGTGTCAAAAGTTGGTGTCAATTTATACTTTTTTTAAATAATTTCACTAAAATTATTTTATTATTAAGGTAAATTGATAAAATCTCTATCCAATCTAATTAACCAGCAACAAGAATCTTAGCAAATCCCTAAATGAAAAACAGATACGTAAAGTATGAAATTCAATTTACAGATGCAATTGCTACTTATCAATCTGTTGAAAAATTAGATTGATATTTTAATTACTTAAATTGCCTTTAAATCATTGACATGTATAAGAGCTTCAAAATTGAAAACTTTAGAGGAATAAAAAAATGTGAACTCACAGAATTAAAAAGAATAAACATATTCCTAGGGAAAAACAATTGTGGCAAATCAAGCATCTTAGAAGCAATATTTTTATTAACAGGTTATAATAACCCAATCCTTTCTGTCAATATTGATTTATTCAGAAATTTGGGACACAATAAAGAAGAAGACTTTTCATTTATATTCTACAACTTGAATTATGCACTAATTCCAACATTATCTGCCGATTTACAATTAAAACAATCTAATATAAGTTTAGAGATTATCCCAGAAAGTGCTGAAAAAATTCAAAAATCAATTAACACTAGTGAGCTTAAATCAACTTTAAGTCCGTTAACAAATTCAATTGAAAATTCAAATATAGATAATATCAATTCTCTAGTATTTAAAGCTAGTGTAAAACTATTTCACAAAGAAAAAGAAATAATTAGTACAAGCATAATAGCAGAAAAAAAAGATAACCTTTTTAATTTAAAAGTAAAACCTTCAAACAAAAAATTAAATCTAAACATTAAAGGAGTTTTTTTAGGAAATGGCTTTAGAAATCCAACTGAGATTATTCAAAGATTAGATAAAATGATAATCGATAAAAGTAAAGCAGATATTATTTCCAATTTAAAGAATATCGATACAAACATCAAAGATATTGTGACAAGTAATGGATTAGTTTATATTGATATTGGAGCAAATAAGATGATTCCAGCCAACCTAATGGGAGATGGTTTTTTAAAATATTTGGCAATTATTGCAAATATGTATTCTGTAAAAGGACAAGGAATTATTTTAATTGATGAAATTGATAATGGTCTTCACTTTAAGACATTAAAAAACATCCTAAAACTAATACTTAAATCAGCAAAGGAATATGATATTCAAGTTTTTATAACAACACATAGTAAAGAAGTCTTAATGATTTTAAAAAATCTATTTGAGGAAGACACTACAATGTTAAATTATAAAGATGAAATAAATGTGTCAACAGTTTCAAAAAATGAATCTGGAATTTTAAATGTATATAATTATAATTCTGATTCGTTTCATTATGCCATGGAAAACAATATTGAAATAAGAGGAGAATTTTAAATATGCAATATCAAATTTTTACAGAGGGAGATGATATACAATTTATTAAAACATATTGTAACTTTCTTGGTATTGCTGACAAAATTGTTTCATATGTCAAAACAGAAGGATGGACTAAAATACCACTAGTAAAAACAAAGTTTTTAGAGGCCACCAATTCAAATATAACAAATATAGTAATATTTGATGCTGACAATGATATTGATACAAGGAGAATAGAGTTATATAACCAAAGAGATGAATTAAACTTAAAATTTGAACTATTCTTACAACCAAATAATATCGATAATGGCTGTTTTGAAGATTTAGTTTTAAAGATAATCCCTGAACAAAATATACATCTACTTACATGTTTTGATGCCTACGAAAATTGTATAAATTCCCAAAACTTCAATCTAGTACTATCCAAAAAATCGAAGTTTTACGCTTATGTCGAAGCTACAAATCAAAATTCAAAAAAGATACAGTATGATAACAATAACTATTGGAATTTAGAATCAGATTATTTAAATGAATTGAAATCATTTTTAATAAATAACATTATTTAAATAACCAATCATTTTAGTAAAATATAAATGTTCACTATGATTTCTTTAATCAAATAATTAAATATCATGGAACATACTAAAAATAAAAATAATGTTAGCCAACTCAATTTAGTAATAATAATACTATCTATATATGTATTGTTAGCTTTAACGATAGATACGTTTTTTCAACTTCCAAAAGAAGTTTCACGAACACTAAATATTCTAGATAATATTATTTGCATTGTTTTCTTAATAGATTTTTGTATACAACTTTACAAATCAGAAAACAAATTGAAATTTTTAAAATGGGGTTGGATTGATTTAATATCTAGTATTCCTACACTAGATATTATGAGAGCTGGAAGAATGTTACGACTAATAAGGTTACTAAGAATATTGAGAGCTTTTCGTTCAACAAAAAATCTAGTTCATTATATTTTCAAGAATAAAACAAAAGGAGCTTTAACATCCGCATCAATAATTGCTGTTTTAATGATTATATTTTCATCAGTTGCAATTTTGCAGTTTGAAACAAATACCAATAGTAACATAAAAACTGCTGAAGATGCAATTTGGTGGTCATACGTTACTATAACAACTGTTGGGTATGGTGATAAATTTCCTGTAACTACTGAAGGAAGAATTATAGCTGCAATATTAATGACTGTTGGGGTAGGTTTATTTGGAACATTTACAGCCTATTTAGCATCATGGTTTCTTGAACAAACGAAGATTGAACATGAAAATGACGAAAGTAATATCCGAGAAAATTAAATAGTGTTTTATATTATATAATTATTAGTTTCTACTCTAGTAGAATTTAAACAATTCAATATTAATGGATTTTTTTATATTATCAATCTTAGTATTTTTTTTAATACTCATTCTTATAAATGTTTTTAAACCAAATCCTAATAACACTAAACAAAATACAAACAATACTAGATTATTTTCTGAAAAGAAATTAGAAATAAAAAATCTAATGAGCGATCAACAAAATTATAATAATAGCACTAATCAATTATCAACAGCTCCCAAAAAAGATATAATTGAAGATACTATTATTGATGTAAGTGATCAAACTTACAAAATTTATTACCCTCTAATTAAAAATGATACTGAAGTCCCATATTGGAAACATCAATATGTTTATTCTTATAATGAAATTGAAAATGCTACAATTGAGCAGAAACATTTCTATAATAGATTCAAAACCTATTTTCTCAATGATACATGTTTAGACTTAGAAGGAAACACAAACTATGCATTTATTCTACTATTTGATTTAATAAATGAATATGACAAACACTTAAATCTCTCAAAATTAATCAATCAAATTAAAGTATTAGAGCAATACTACCCAATTACAAAATATTATGGTGACAAATACTTAAGCAAGAAACTTGTGTCAAGCTTCTCAAACAATTCTTTAAATAATAGAAGTTATACCAACTTACCAGACCTATATGAACAAACTTTAGAATATGATTATTGGAAATTAGGGAGTAAGTATAAAGACAAATTAAATCTTTCAATTGAAGAAGAACAAATTCTTAATAAATTATGGTATCCAAATAATAATTTTTGTGAAATAGAATACTGTTTCATCGAGATTATAAAATTGTATATTTTAATAATAAAAAACATTAAAAAGAAATTTATTTTAGAAGGAACAACATTAGAGAAGGAAATAATAAATATTTCTGATAGTATTGCTAAAAGACATTATAAATACAAATACGGTAGCGATAATTATAATTATAGTATCGAGAATATTCAGAGAGAATTATATTCAAATATTTTCAAAATTTGCGAAAACTCTGTTAGGGAATTATACAACCACAAAAGAAAATTAAATACAGATATTTATAGTTCTTCAACTGAATTAAAAAACGAAATTGAAACAAAAATAACTTCTAAAATAAAAGAAATCATTCCTAATTTAATTATAACAGTTTCACCACCTGACGAGTTAACAGAAATACAATTAAATGCTCAAAATACAAGTCGATGGAAAGTTAAACTTGAACAAATAACAGCAAACTATAAAAACAATCCAGAATCGTTTTTCGAGTCTATAATACAACTTGGAATTTTAAATAAAAATAATCCCTCAATTGAAAATATATATTTTGAAGGATCAAAGTTTATTGCAAAATATGATAAAGTTTTATCAGTTACTTTATATCTATACTACATATATTATGATTTAAAATCTAATACATTCGACAATAAACAAATTACAAAAACTGTTCAGAAAATACTTTTTAACACAAATGAGCAATTACACACTTTTGAAAAAATTGTAAGTGAATTAATTACAAATAAAAATTTAGAAGAGGCAATAAAAAAAGTAAATAATATTTATGAACTAAAACGAAAGAAAATTCAACTTGATGGTAAAACTATAAATGAAGTACAAAAACTTCATTCAGGAACTGTTGACCTTCTTAACGAATATTTGAAAGATGATTTTGAGGATGAAAATATTTTAATTAATTCGCAAGAATTAAACAATAATGAAATTGAAATATATATAACTCAAAAAAACGAATCTCAAAAATCATCCAACTATATTTCAGATTTAAATTTCTCAGAACAACAATTATATATTATTCAACTATTCGCAAAGAGTAATTTCACCATACAACAAAATGAAATAGAAACTTACGCAAAATCAAAAGGGATCTTTAAAAATCAATTAATTGATAGCATAAATGAAATTTGCTATGAAATATTAGATGATATTTTGATTGAGGAAGAGGATGAATTATACACTATAAATATAAATTACTATAATACAATTACTAAAAATGATAAACAATATTAAACCAAAAGAAGCAACTGCAATAATTAACTCATTGATC
Source organism: Sediminibacterium sp. TEGAF015 (assembly GCF_025997995.1). Classification (GTDB taxonomy): domain Bacteria; phylum Bacteroidota; class Bacteroidia; order Chitinophagales; family Chitinophagaceae; genus Sediminibacterium. The sequence continues at coordinate 1,034,106 of NZ_AP026683.1, forward strand.
GGTGGTGTTGTTCCAAAAATAGGAGTTCAACATATAACGGTTGGACGTTCAGAAGAAATCAATGCTGTAGTTGGTGCATTAGAAGATGTTAAGAATGGACACAGTATGGTTAAATTTTGGATTGGTGATTTTGGTTCAGGTAAATCTTTTATGCTTCATTTACTAAATACAGTAGCATTAAAACAAAAGTTTGTAGTTGCCAATGCAGACTTTACACCTGACAATCGATTGTACTCAAATGATGGGAAAGCTGTTTCCCTCTATTCAGCAATTATCGACAACATAGCAATTCAAACAAAACCAGAAGGCGGTGCATTATCAACATTACTTGAAAAGTGGATTGAACAAATCATAAATAAAACTGCATCAGATAATAATATCTCTATAACGAATATTCGAAGTGATGAATATTTAAATGTTATTAAAAATAACATTATGCAGACTATTAATGAAATCACTGAAGTAGGTGGCTATGATTTCGGTTTAGTTGTAATGAAATATTACGAAGGTTATATTAAAGATGATGAAAATCTCAGGAGAAATGCATTAAAGTGGCTTAAAGGGGAATACAGAACAAAAACTGAAGCAAAGCAAGACTTGGGGGTTAGAGAAATAATTAATGACTTAAATTATTATGACATGCTTAAGAATTTTTGCAAATTATTCGTAAGTATGGGCTACAGTGGATTCATGATAAATTTAGATGAAGCAATAAATCTTTACAAAATTTCGACTTCAGTAATGAGAGAAAAGAATTATGAAAAGATCCTAGCAATTTATAATGATTGTTTCCAAGGAAAGGTTGCCAATTTATTTTTTAATTTCGCAGGCACTAAAGAAGTATTAGAAAATGAAAGAAGAGGTCTTTTTAGTTACAATGCTTTAAAATCTAGGCTTGTAACAAATAAATTTGAAACTGCTAATATAAGAGACTTTGCACAACCTGTTATCAAATTAATGCCGCTTGATCATAATGAAATATTTGTTTTACTTAAAAAATTGAAACACATATTTGACTATAATTACAAAAGCAATATTTCTATTGATGATATAGAAATTCAACAGTTCATGGAAGAAATATTTAATAAACCAGGAGCTACAGAATTTTTGACTCCTAGAGAAGTAATCCGTGACTTTTTGAATATTTTAAATATAATAAGGCAAAATCCTACATTAGACAAGAAAACACTTTTTAGAAATTTAGAAATTTCCGATGAAAGACCTAATGAAGGATTACTTGATAATATAGAAGAATTATAATGTCATTCAACTTACTTTCAGAACCCATAAGAAAATTCATTCGCAGCAAAGGTTGGGATCAATTGAGACCAATTCAATCAGCAGCGATTTCTAAAATTTTGGCATCTGATGAAAATTTTATTTTAGCATCAAGGACTGCATCAGGAAAAACTGAAGCTGCTTTTTTACCAATTTTATCAAAAGTCAATTTTTATGAATCAGGAGTACAAGTACTATACATATCACCACTTATAGCTTTAATAAATGACCAATTTTATCGAATTGAGGAACTATGTAAAAACCTTGATGTACAAGTTACAAAGTGGCATGGCGAAGCAAACAAGACTTTAAAAGAAAAACTAATTAAAGCCCCTAATGGAATTGTTTTAATTACTCCTGAATCTTTAGAAGCCATGTTTGTAAATAAGCCTTATAATATCAAGCAATTATTTTCAAATTTAAAGTATGTTGTTGTCGATGAAATACATTCATTCATTGGCTCTGATCGGGGCACTCAATTAAAATCAATTCTATCAAGATTACAGGATATTAATACAAATAATTTTAGTATCATAGGATTATCAGCCACCATTGGCGATTATAATGAAGCTAAAAATTTCACTGGTAATGAGCATAAAACAAAAGTTTTATTAGATAGTACACCCAAAGAAATAAACGCAAAATTTAGATTTTTCAAAAATGAAAATGAGGAATTACCAATTGAACTTTTAAAAGATTTGTATCTTGAAACAAAAGACAACAAGGTTTTAATTTTTCCGAATAGTAGAGGACGTGCAGAAGAAGTTGCTGTAAAACTTCGAAAAATTTCTGATCGAGTAAAAGGGCATCCAAATTACTTTTCTCACCATTCATCAGTCGATAAAGAAGTAAGAGAATATGTTGAATATTTTGCGAAAAATAATAATCGACAAAACTTCTGTATTTCTTGTACATCAACTTTAGAACTTGGCATAGATATCGGTACAGTTGATGAAGTGGTACAAATAGATGCGACACATAGTATCGCATCATTAATTCAAAGAGTAGGACGAAGTGGTCGAAAAGATGGTGAAAAAAGTAATTTATATTTATATGCTACAAATAAATGGACTTTGTTACAAGCTATTTCCTGTTGGCTACTGTATAAAGAGAATTATATTGAACCTCCGCAAAAAAATGATAGACCATATGATATTTTAGTTCATCAAGCATTATCAATAACTAAAGGAAAATCAGGGATTAAATTAGCAGAATTAATAAATCAACTAAAAAGAAATTTTTCATTTGTAAACATTGATCAAAATGAAATAAAAGAAATCCTAGAATATTTAATAGATATCGATTTTCTTGAGAGAATACAAACGGAGGTAATTATTGGAATCGAAGGTGAAAAAATAGTTAATAATCGAGAATTTTATAGTGTATTTAAAACAGAAGAAAGTTTTAAAGTTGTAAACTCTGGAAATACTATTGGCGAGATACCATTTACAACTCAAATTATTGAAGATGAAAATATTTTTCTTTCAGCAAGAATTTGGAAAATAAAGTACATTGACCAAAAAGCAAAAAAAATCGAGGTTATCCCTACGAAAGATGGGAAAATTCCTAAATTCTTAGGTATTGGAGTTATTATTCACCAGAAAATTCGAGAGAAAATGTTTGAAGTTTTGTATTCCACTACAGAATACGATTTTCTAGATAATTCAAGTTATGAAGAGTTAGAAATAATGCGAAAAGAATTTTCCGTATTCAATATAAATAATTTTACAAATGAAAGACCTTTACTTTCATCTGAGAAAGAAATTATCTTGTATACATTCACAGGAACTAAAATCAACAGAACAATACAATTGCTTTTAAATATTGTTGGAATTAAAAACAATCTAGACGAAAAAACAAGCACTTTTGAAATTGAAATACCAAAACAAGATCTCTTTCAAAAATGGGAAGATTTACTAGAATCACTACCAAAAATTGATACCCACATTTCAAATCTTTTGCAACAGTCCCCTAGCATTTTAGATTTTTCAAAATGGGGAAATTACTTACCAGATAATTATAAAGTAAAGCTACTTAAGGATAAATATTTTGATATTGCAGAAACTCTTTCATATTTAGAAGAATTGAAACTTGTTGAAAATAAATAGATGAAAACATTGCAAAAAATACTAATATTCATTTGCTTTTAACTTATTAAAGAAGTTAAATTTAGTCATTTATATTAAAAATAATTTCAATAATACCAAAGTTTAAGCTAATTTTACACAATAGTTTTTAAAAACTGTGTAATATTGTTTTGTTTTACACTAAATTATTGATAGCTACCTATTCCCCCACATGCTATCCAAATAAATTAAATTGATGTGACTTAGATGGCGAAGCTGTGTTTAAGCAGCAAAGCACTATGGTACATATTTAATCTTTTATAAAGAACTTCCTATTCTATGTTTGAAGAAGCCTTAAAATTAATTGGGCAGCACTACCCGCAATTAGTAATTACTATTATTGCAGTAATAGTAACATGGTTATTTGCTAAATTTTATAATAATTCGATGAATCGTCTGAAAAAAGTTGAGGCTGAATGCCAAAAGATAGATCGCCATTTGACCCCCCAGCTTGAATCAATTAGTTCATCACTAAATACATTGAATGGATCTTTTAATAGTTTAATCGTTTACTTAAAAAGTAAAGACGGCAAGATGGAAACATCTTTATTTATTTCAAAAAGTCCAATACAACTAACTGAACTAGGTAAAAAGATACTTGTTACCATTGGAGGGGAAGATTTCGTTAATAAAAATCTTAATGAACTAATTACAAATATGGATGCTGAAGGCATAAAAACTGCACTAGACTGTCAAACATTTGCCCCAATTGTAATTTCAAAAATTTCAAATCATGCATCATTTAATAAAATAAAGGATTATGCATTCAAAAATCCATATTATAAAGAAAAGTTAGAAGATGGGCAAGAAATTACCATCCCATTGGATATGGGCACAATCTCGAATATAATGGGTATATATCTTCGTGATAAGTACTTAGAAAGGCACCCCGAATTAAATCCTGCTGATATACCAACAGCTATATAACTTACTCAGTAATAATATATTTTAAAAAAGGCTAATCATTAGATTAGCCTTTTTTATTTTTTTAATAGTTTCAATTATCCCTTTAATTCTTTATCAAATCCAGTTTCAAGTTCTAAACTAATCTCCTTAATTGTTTCCATTTCAAGTTATTAATTACAATCTTTCTGTATAAAAAATATAGAAATAATTATTAGCCCTTAAATAAAACTGCTACAGCATATCCAAACTACTTTTACTAAATCGTAAATCTATAAAGAGGAATAAGGTTACAATCATACTTGAATAAAAGCACAACCAGATCTCCCAATCCAATATCCTTGAAATTCCTCTTCGCGAAGCGAGCCCCTCTGGCAAGAGATCCTAACTCAAAAGAAGTAACATGATTTAAAAAATAATTAAAATTCAGCGAATTTTCTTCACAAAAACATCAATAAAAAATTGATAAAAGTGAATACTCGCAAATACGATTTTAAAGCACCTTCTTTGACCTTTCACAACCAAGAAACAACATTGTATCACCAGCTATCAAAAACGTCATATTTCAGCCTAAATAATCAAATACAAGCATATATAATTTACACAGGCATAATTGCAGCAATCCTATAAAGTATTTACAAAGACTAATAAAAACCGATAATTAAAAAAGGCAGATGTGCTATAACATCTGCCAAACAGTACCCACTATGTGGAATTTAGTTTACTAAACGCTTTACAAAGCTTTACATTCATTTTTTCTAAAAAAATCGTTCATATTTTGACTAAAATTGAGGGGTAATTTAACAACTTAGATTAACCTATTTTTCCTTTTCAAGTATGCTTTGATACCTTCAACATCGTACAATTTAAGGCGACCATTTCGGGTTATATATTCAGAAATATTAATATTGTGAACTTTTCCCAATTCCCAATTGCGCACTTGTTGTCTAGTTCTACTAATTGCATCGCAAAGTGTTTTTATATTATAATATTTTTCAGTCTTTTGCCTTTTCAAACTTTGTTCATACAATTCTGAAAATCTTGACATAGCAAGAGCAACTTGATTGTTTACAATTTCTTCTATTAAAGGTCTAAGCTGTTCTATTTGTTCATATGGTAATTTACCGTATAGCATAAACTCAATTTGAATGGTTAGCATTAGACATGTCTAATAAATTCACTTCTTTATCTCTTTTATTACCGCAAACCCAGAACATTTTGTCTTTTAATAACTTAGGAAATTTTGTATTTACTGATTTTGATAATTCATTCATAGAAATTGTTCCCAAATGATCAGTACTAATATAGAAAAATCTGTTTGTAAGTCCTTCGTAAAGAATTCCTTCTTTTAAATCATTAGTTTGTAAATATGCACAATTCAATTTTTCATAAAAAGGCTTTTTAAGAGTTAAACAGAAGTATTCAATTTTAGTCGGCTTTTCTTCAATCCCAGATTTGTACTTTTCGAGAAATTCTAGAACAATTTTTGAACTTTCAAAAGTTGTATATTTTGTCATACGATTATTTTTTAGTCAATTTTATAAATCTTAATACTTCTTCTCTGTCAAACACAACTTTACCAGAACTTAGGTTATGCTGAATTAGCTTACCAGCTTTTATATAATTATAAACAGTTCCCCTACTTACTCCAAGAAGTTCTTGGACTTCTTTGGTGCTTAAAAATTCAATCTGTTGCCCAGAACGCTCTCTTTTCATAGCATCAATTACCCCTTCAAGTTTTGCAACTTGATCCTGTAAAGGCTTTAAAAGAAAACTTAACTCCGCAGCAAATTGTGACTTAGTTAAATTATTTATATAAGACATAAACTATTAATTCTAATTAATTGGATTTGAAACCATAGAATCTCTATTCCAGAACTCGTTCATCTTCATCAATTTACTCTTTTCTGAAACTTTTAAGTATTTTTTCAAAGTGTCCCACTTTTTAATCCCTGTGATTTTCATAATCATTTCAATGTTCATACCTTTTTCATGAGAAAGAGTAATAAAAGTCCTTCTTCCTGTGTGTGTACAAATAAAGGCATATTTAGGCTTAGTAAATACTACCCTATTCGACCCACTAAACTTCTCAACCATAGTCAATTCATCAATTTTAGCCTCTTTTGCAGCCTCTTTAATATAAGTATTAACCTTTTGGTTTGAGTATGGTGGAGGCAGAGGACTATCCTTATATATTCCTTTGTACTTAGCCAGAATCTCCTTTGCAAAGACATTTAGAGGAACAAATAATATGTCTTTTGTCTTTTTTGTCCTTAATTCAATAAAATCTTCTTTAATATTTTCATTTTTGAGACGGCATATATCTGAGAATCTGAGTCCTGTGAAACATTCAAAACAGACATAATCTCTTGCTATATCTTGTTGTTTGTTTAAAGTTTTACATTCATAAAGTCTAAATAACTCATTTTCATTCATTGAGATAATATCAACATCTTCCTTTATTGTTTTGAAGTCTTTGAAATTATATTTGACTTGTGTTAACTCATTACGCATTGCATAGTTCAAAAAAACTTTCAATTCTTTAATCTGTGCTCCTATTGTATTATTCATCATTTTTTCTATATTGATCAAATAGTGATGAAACTTTTGAAAGAAACTATTATTAATTGCTTCAAAATCAATGGGTTTCCCAGAATGTGTCTCATATTTAATCAAAAGACGTTTAAAGCCCTCATAATGCCTAATAGTCCCTTTAGCTTTAGTAGCCTTAGACTGTTCTACAAACTCATCAAAATGAGTGAAAAACTGAGACTGTGTCGCAATTATCTGTTGATTTTTCCTATTTGCCCCCATTTCATTGAAAGCATCTGTTTTCTTTATTCGCTCACGAAATTCCAATGCCATTTCTTCCACAGACAAGTATCTATCATGCTGTATTGCCTCCTTTTCTATCTCAGAAATTACAGACTGGCATACCGTCAATTTCTCTTTATTCACAAAATCCTCTAGACTAATTGGTTTAAAACTGTTTTTAACCCAATTTTCTTTTTTAATTGTTACTCTTGTGTAAAATCGGAATTTCTTACCTTTCTCCTGATAAACCATCATTACAGGGAATCGATTTTTTTTGTTCTGCGGTTGCAGATAAAACTTCAGCGTAGCCATATTAGTGTCAATTTTAGTGTCAAAAGTGTTAAACATGTTTCAACTACGTTGTACAGGTTTGGATGACAAATATGTAATTCAATTTCATGAAACCGTTGCTATTATTGAGTTTCATGTATAATCTTGTACAAATTCGTTCAACCTTGTTTAATTAACTTTTGAGCTAAAAGCCTCCCAGCGGGATCACAAAGCTCCGAAGAAATTCGGAGCTTTTTTTATGCCTAAACTGTAGTGAGGGTAAGTTAAAGTAAGGCAAGAGTGAAAGCGAGAAAAGCCTAAGGAATCATCCACCGATACTCCCCACTAACATAATCAAAGAATGCCCTTCTATGACCCGCATGGTTTAACCAAACCCAGTCAATTGAATCAACTTTAATCCCAACAACCCCAAAGTTCTCCCTCCCTACTTCACTTTCTTCCAGCGAAAATTCTTCCTGCTCAATATGAGGTGACAATCCACTTGTTGGTATATCAGAAAAATCAGAAGGAGTAAATGGCGTTAAATAACATCTTCTGCTCGACAAATTGGTTTTCTCCCAAGCTTCTGCCGTAATTGAATCATTAAAATACAACACCGCATTCCCTTTCACTCTTAACTGAATTCGGGAAGCAGCATCATAAAACAAAGCACTAATAGTGGGGTTCACTTGTAAGGCTTTCCACTTCGGGCTACGAATATCGGTATGAAATCGCAACTCTCTTTGCTCAGGCAATGCTTTGCGTAATACAACAGTGCGCAAACTTATTTCACCATCAGAAAAATTGGCTACTGCAGGTAAGTGAAAAGGGTCTCTCCCTTTTACTGCCCCGTTCACCAGGCGAGTCCAGCAATCTTTTTCGAGTTCAATCAGGTTGTAACGAAGATCATTAATAACAACATCCATATTTACCCCCTAAGATAAAGACTTTAAAATCCCGTCCCACAATTGTGCTCTTACTTTTAGGGATGCTATTGAAGCCTTTGTAGCTTCCTCCCATTTGATTTTGTCATCACCACACAATGACGATACCATTTCTAGTGCCAATTGGCTATGATGTCCACCGTCTACTTCAATATGCCTTTCAATATAATATTTGAAAATGGATACTTTCTCTGGATATTCTTCGTGAATTTTTTCCAGGATTTTCATAAACATATCTGGAATCAAGTCTTCTCTACCGAAAGTAAACACAGCGGCTTGCACATGCACAGGTTGATTTTCGATGGTGTCAAAAGTAAAGTGAAGAAAGTCCTTCACTTCTTGAGTTATGGCAGCATCAGATATTGCCTGAGTAATAGATTTCCCAGACCGAATTTCAACAAATAAACTGTCTAACAATTGGGTATTAGCTCCCATCTGTTGCATGGCTTGCAAATACAGCTCAAAATGGCTAATGCGATTTCCTAATTCATCCACATCTGACTCTTCACCGGTAACTATTTCATTGATAAGGAACCTTGTATTTGCATTTCCTTTGGGCATCCAAGGATGCTCAATACAGGTTAAATGACGCTGCAATGATTTTAGCAAACTCATGAAATCCCATACAGCAAAAACATGGTGCTCAGCAAATTTTACCAATCCGGGTAAATCATTGATTTGTGCGTATACAGGATGCGCTAACAATGATGCTCTAGTTGAATGTAATTCCGCTTTTAATAGTTCGATGTTGGTCATATAAATGCAATGATAATTTTATTCACTGCAATTACACTCAACAAGCCATTTGGTTTAAAACCAAACGAACTTTCACTTTTTGGGCAGAAAATAAAAATTGCTAGGCTTTGTTTAATTCTTTCAAATAAGGTTGATGATACAATCGCTTACCAGTTGCCTTATACAACGCATTGGCCACAGCAGCAAACACAGGAGGAAATGGCGGTTCGCCCAATCCCGTTGGATCAATATTATTCTGTACAAAATGCACTTCTATTTTCTTTGGTGCTTCTCTATGTCTGATGATTCTGTAGTTGTTCAAATTCTTTTGCAGGGTTACTCCTTTTTCTAAAACAAGTTCCCCATACAAAGCATTCCCTATCCCATCAATTACGGCACCTTCCACCATATTCTTTGCACCTTCAGGATTTACCACAAATCCACAGTCCATCGCTGTTACTACTTTCTCCACATAAGGCTGGCCATTTTTCATAGTAATATCCACCACATGGGCTGCATAAGATGCATGACAGAAATAAGCAGAAACCCCGCGCTTTGCATTTTTAGTAGAAGGACTTCCCCAATTGGATTTCTCTTTCAACAATTCCAATACACCCATATAACGGGATGCATCATAATCGTTGTTTTTACCAACTGGATTGGCTTTTGCTTTTTTCAACAATTCTATTCTATAATCCAACGGATCCTTTCCCACTGCTTCTGCCAACTCATCTAAAAAAGATTGCTCAGCACTGGCATTGAAATTGGATCGAGGAGCTCTATAGGCACCTATCGTAATATTGGTGGGTAGTTCCCAACTTTCTGCTAAATAATTGTCGAACGCGCCAGCAGGAAATCTGTTTTCATGCAAAGGACTTTCGGGAAATCCTCCTCCAATCACATGCAATGCAGTTACATTGTTGTTCTCATCTATGGCAGCCTTATAGGTCATGATATAGGTTGGACGATAAATCCCATTGGTCATATCATCTTCTCTGGTGTAAATCAATTTTACAGGCGCTTTTACTTTTTTAGAAATATGCCCGGCTTCTACAATATAATGCCCATATGCTCTGCGACCGAATCCTCCTCCCATTCTGGCCAATTTCATTTCAATCTTCTCAGGTTGGATATCCAGATTGGTTACTAAATTTTGTTTCATCATTTCAGGAATCTGAATCGGTGCAACAAACAAAGCTTTTTCATCTGTGATATGCGCAAAGCAACTGATGGGCTCCATAGGATTGTGTGCCAAAAAGGGAGCCGTATAAGTTCTTTCAATTACCCGCTTTGCATTTTTAAATGCTGCTTCAGGATCTCCATCTTTTCTTGCCACACGGGTGGGCTTTTTTTGCATCTCCTGCATTTTTTGTAAATGCCATTCGGTGCTTTCTAATCCTTCAGGTATAATTTCATCTCGCTTTCCACCTCTTGCCATAACGGGTTCTTTGGTGGTTTGAATAGGCTCCCACTGAGCCACCACTTTTTTGCGCGCATTCATCACTTCCCAGGTAGAATTCCCTACCACTGCAATGAGTCTATTGAATGTACGCGTATCAAACCCAGCTTTAACATAGCCATCTTTGTACACCTGAAATTCAAATACATCTTTAATGCCAGGCATTTTCAACGCTTCTGTTGCATCAAAAGATTTGAGTTGCATATCAAATGCAGGAGGATGAATCACCATGGCAATCAACATCCCTTCTACCTGATAATCCATAGTAAAAAGCGATTGACCACTCACGATTTCTTTTCCTACTTTATTTTTTTGCGGAGTACCCAACAAACTAAATTCACCTGGTTTTTTCAATATTACTTTTTCTGGCTTAGGGAGCTTAGCCGCCGCAGTAGCTAGTTGTCCATAATTGGCCGACTTATTCGAACCTTTATGCATCACCAAGCCTTTAGACACAGTCAACTCCGACATAGGAACCGACCACTCATTGGCCGCCGCCTGCATTAACATCAATCGAGCAGTTGCCCCTGCTGTACGCAAAGGCATCCATGCCATAGCCATTGCTCTGCTTCCACCAGTAAACTGACTTTTAAACCTAGGGGTATCATAATCCCCCATTTCTACTTTTACCTTACTCCAGTCTGCTTCCAATTCTTCATTTACCATCATGGGTAGTGAAGTCATTACATTGGTTCCAAACTCTGGATTAGGATTGAATATTTTAACTTGATTGTCTGGCGTAATTTGAATAAAACCATTGAGTTGAACCCAATTATTATTGTCTGCTACATTCGCCATGGCTTCATTGGGAATCAGATTCGCAAACCAGCTAATGCCAATCATCATTCCACCGCCCGTTAAGGAAGTAACTTTCAGAAACGAACGTCTGCTTTGATTTTTATTTTCGTTTTTCATTTTCTAAAAATTATTTGGTAGTTGATTTAGCGGCTTTTTGGATGGCGGCTTTAATTCGTATATAAGTACCACAACGGCAAATATTTCCAGTCATGGCTGCTTCTATATCTGCTTCGGAGGGATTGGGATTGCGTTTCAACAAGGCAACCGCCGACATGATCTGACCCGTTTGGCAGTAGCCGCATTGTGCTACATCGAGTTCCAACCAGGCTTTTTGCACAGGATGCATTTCTGTTTCGGAGGGAGCAATACCTTCAATAGTAGTGATTGCTTGTGTGCCCACAGCTGATACAGGTAGTTGACAAGAACGTAACGCATTTCCATTTAAATGCACGGTGCAAGCACCACAAGCACCCGCACCACATCCAAACTTTGTCCCTACTAAATGTAAATGATCTCTCAATACCCAAAGTAAGGGCGTTGAAGGATCCACATCTACCGACAATTGCTTGCCATTAACTTTCAATTGAAATTTTGCCATGACGCAATATTTAAAATTAATTCGTTTTGACTTTTACAGGCCTCGCCAACTTGGAAAAAGTAAGTTGTGATAATTGCCAACTCCCTTTTTCTTTTACATATACTTCAGTTACCATAAATGAATTAATGGCATCATTTCCACCCACCACTGCAATCAAGTCTATATCACTTAATAATACGGCTGTATTATCAAAAAACTTAACGGCATTAGAATACACTTCGGCTTGCTTGTACCATATAAATCCACCTTTGACTATATCCAATTCACGTTCCTTGCCCCAGGTTCCACCCATATGGACAAAATCACTTTTGGCATGGAATAGCCCGTTCAATGAATCTACGTTTTTATTGGCCAGCCACTGCCATTTTTTACTAGAAATTTCAATAATTTCTTTATCTGATTGGGCTGAAGCCACCACTACAATTAGGGCAGCAAATAAACTGAAGAGTATTTTTGTTTTCATTGAGCAAACTTCCTAAGAAAATTGACTACAATAGGATATAAATGACGGTAAAATCTACCATTTTTACTTATTCTCAGTGTAAAACTTAATAAGCTTAGTCTCAACAATTAATTTAGCTAAATCAAAGTTATGCAATGCAACATATTTACGCTATCAAGAATATTTCAGAATATAATACGGACAATAATCAAAAAACGCTTCATCCGCTGGTCACGGTAATAGATTTTTCCAAAGCCGGATTAAGGGATTGGGGAGCTGTCACAAGCATTCAATTTCAATATGGTTTGTATTGTATTTACTTAAAAGATGTGAAATGTGGCGACATGAAATATGGTCGTCATACATATGACTATCAAGCTGGAACTTTGGCTTTTTTTGCACCCGGACAAGTAATGGAAATGCAGAAGCCGGCAGAACCTTATCAACCGATGGGATATGGACTCATTTTTCACCCGGATTTGTTATTGGGAACAGCATTAGGCAAACGCATGGATGAATTCAAATTTTTCGATTACGAAACACATGAAGCACTACACTTATCTGAAGATGAACGAAATATGATTTTGGCTTCTTTTCAAAAAATCCAGTTTGAATTACAACAACCCATTGACAAACACAGTAAAAAATTGATTGCTGCGAATATAGAATTGTTTTTAGATTACTGTCAACGTTTTTATGATCGACAGTTCATCACTAGAGAAAATGTAAATCAGGGTTTATTATCAAAATTTGAACAACTCTTAAAAGAGTATTTCAAATCAGATAAGCCGCAATTATTGGGTACTCCTTCCGTAGCCTATTTTGCAGGACAATTGAATTTGTCACCTAATTATTTTGGGGATCTTATTAAGAAAGAAACAGGCCAAACTGTTAAAGACTATCTTCAATTCAAAATCATAGAAACTGCCAAGAAATTACTTTTTGATTCAGACAAAAATGTAAACGAAGTATCTACCTTACTAGGCTTTAAATACCCACAACACTTTACCCGACTTTTCAAACAAAAAACGGGTATGACACCTATTGAATTTAAAAACTTAAACTAACGCCTCATATAATACCTCCACCGGATGCAAAGCTTGCACATGGGTTCCATCTTTAATCTGGTGTCTGCAAGAAGTGCCAGCTGCAGCAATGATTTTATCTCCCGATAATTTTCTTACTGCAGGAAATAAAACAAGCTCTCCTACTTTTTGGGATACTTCATAGTGCTCTTTCTCATATCCAAAAGAGCCCGCCATTCCGCAACATCCACTTGGTATAATTTCTACCGAATAGTTTTTGGGCAAAGACAACATTGTTACACTATGGATTTGCGAAGACAATACTTTTTGGTAGCAATGCCCATGTAAAGCAACCTGCTTATGCGATTCCGTAAATGCTTCTTGCTGAATATTTCCTACTTCAATTTCTCGAGCAAAAAACTCTTCAATAGTATATGTATGTTTGGCTAGATGGATAGCAGCCGCCTTATTTTCCGGACTCGCTAGGTCTTTGTACTCATCTCTAAGGGTGAGTAACGCAGAGGGCTCAATCCCCACGATTGGCATTTCTTCTGACACCAATGGAGAAAGCAATTGAATATTTTGATTGGCAATAGATGCAGCCTTTCTTAACAAGCCTTTTGATAAATAAGACCGACCACTTTCTACATGATCGGGAATAATTACGGTATAACCCAATCTTTCTAATAAGAGGATTGCTTTTTGTCCGATGGAGCTATCGAGAAAATTGGTAAACTCATCGCAGAAAAAATACAGTTTCCGCTGAAGATTGCTGTTATTATGTAAATGCTGCGAAGTCAACCTGCGTTTGTGCCATTGATTCACTTGCACATCTCCTAACAAAGGCATGGTTCTCTCAGGATGAAACCCCACTATGCTATTGGCTAATTTTCGCAAAGCGGTCGTGCCGAAAATAAAATTGTAGATAGGCTTAAAAAGCGCCGCCAGCTTCATTTGTGCAGCAAAGTTGCCTACCAACTTAGATCTAAAAGGAGTTCCATTGGCATCGTAATAATGCTGTAAAAACTCTGCCTTCATTTTGGTGATGTCCACACTGGATGGACATTCAATCTTACAACCTTTACAGCTTAAACAGAGATCCATGGCTTCTTTAATCTCTTCGTGATTGTAGGGCTCCACATCATGCGGATCACTCAGAAATTGTCTTAAAATATTAGCTCTGGCACGTGTGGTATTTTTTTCACTGCGAGTGGCCATAAAACTAGGACACATCAATCCCCCTGATATCTCCGACTTTCGGCAGTCACCCGACCCAGAACATTTTTCTGCCAGTCTTAAAATACCATCGTCTGCACTAAAATCAAAAATCGTATTGGATGGCGATTTTTGATTTTCGTTGGTCGCAATCTGCTCAGGCTGTTGCATCCTAAAATGCGCATCCATAGGAAGCGTATCCGTTATTTTACCTTTATTGAAAATCCCCTTGGGATCAAAAATATTTTTTACTTGTTTGAACAATCTATACACTTCATCCCCTACCATAGCAGGAATAAATTCTCCTCGCAATTTTCCATCTCCATGCTCACCCGATAAGGACCCATTGTATTTTTTTACCAGCGCTGCAGTTTCCTTCAAAATATTTCGAAACTGTTTTACACCTTCAGCAGATTTTAAATTGATAATGGGCTCAACATGTAGTTCACCTGCACCTGCATGTGCATAGTAAGAGGCTGTTACGCCATGCTTTGCCAAGAGCGCTTGTAATTCGGTAATATAATGAGGCAAATCATTGGTAGATACTGCACAGTCCTCAATCAAATTCACTGGTTGCGCATCTCCTTTTAAATTGCGCAATAAACCCAATCCAGCTTTGCGAACATCCCAGGCAAACTTGGTATCGGCATTGTACAAAACTGGATAAGCATACCCCAGTGACATTTCTTTTAAAGAAGCTATTGTAGTTTGTAATTTTTCGTCCACTGCTTCCCGCGTAGGTCCCATAAATTCTACCATCAGCAAAGCCGCAGGATCCCCTTCAATAAAGAATCTATTCTTCTGGTATTCCGGATGACCAATCGTAAAATCCATGATCATTTTATCTACCAATTCTGATGCCATGGGCTGTTGCTTCAGCACTTCAATATTGGCATACAAAGACTCTACCAAGGAAGCACAATGCACAATCAATACGCCCACTTCTTTCGGTGGCAGCGGTAATAAATTCAATTTTAATTCTGTAATGAACCCCAAAGTCCCCTCAGATCCCGCTAGTAATTTACAAAGATTAAAAGGTGCACCATTCGCTGTAAAGGGCTGCATATCCAACAATGCGTCCAGGGCATACCCTGTATTTCTACGAACGACTTCTTTGGCTGGAAACTGTTCACGTATCAATTGTTGACGCGCTGAGTTATTCAACAAATCAAATAAGCCATTATATATGTTTCGCTCTAAACCTTGCAGTGTAGCTATCTCTGCCTCCTCTCTTTCTTTAAATATTGCGACACTTCCATCACTCAACAACACTTTGGCTTCTAATAAATGATCCCTAGCAGATCCCCATACAATACTATGTAATCCACATGAGTTATTACCGACCATACCCCCAATCATCGCCCTGTTGGCTGTAGAAGTCTCTGGACCATACATCAGTCCAAATCCCTTTAGGTAACTATTTAAATCGTCTCTTATAACGCCAGGTTGCACCCTGCACCATCGCTCTTCTACATTCACTTCAATCATCTGCGTGAAATGTTTGGAAATATCTACCACGATACCACTTCCCACTACTTGACCTGCCAATGAAGTTCCAGCTGCACGAGGAATTAGCGTAATAGAATGTTGTTGTGCAAATACAATTAAAGTTTGCAGATCTTTTTCATCTGTTGGGATGGCAACCGCCAAGGGCATTTCCTGATATACAGATGCATCTGTTGCATAGGCCCGTAATTGCATCTGGTGTTTTGCAGTGGAATCAAAATAAAACTCTCCGGATAGCTGTTGAGCTAATTCTTGCAGCGTCGCTTTCATTAAAACCTAAATTGGGCAGAAATATACAAATTCCTTCCCAAACCATTGATACCACTCCCGTGCATGCGATAATCCTGATTAAAAATATTGGCCATACCTGTGCGGAGTATTATATTGTTTAAATCCATACTGGCATGAATATTCAGGACATTCCAACCGGGTGTACCTCCTTTGGGAATGCGGTTATCATCTTTATCTCCTTGTGCCAGCCGGGTCTGTGAACCAGCATATAGATATTCCAATATATACATCATGCGTCCTGGCTTCCACTGTAAATATGTTCTTCCGTGAAATGGCGGAATCCTTCGCATGGGTTCTGAACGAGTAGTATTCTGCCCAAAGGAATATGCACCATTGGTATAAACCTGCCAACCATTATTCCACTGGTATTGAAAAATGTATTCAAAACCTCTGATAAATGACTGCTGGTTGTTCTCTTTGATATACACATTATATCCATTGATTTGCTGACCGGGCAACTGAACCCTGTTAATCAGATTGGTTAAATGCATATAATAAAAAGCAACAGTTGACTGCAATTTTTTGGTTTGCATTTTATAGCCGATTTCCGAATTCATGGTTTTCTCTGGCTTTAAGCCATAAGCAGGAATTTCATATCGGAAATCTACCAGACCCAGGGTGCCCATATCGTCTATATTTGGTGCGCGGTATCCTGTGCTATAAGAAGCATAAAGCGATTGCTGTTTATTCAATTGATAGGACAGGGCACCATTGAAAACAAACGAAGAAGGTTTCACCACAGCAGTATCTACTTTAATATTGAGTGCATTATAACGAAGTCCTGCCTCTATAGAAAAATTACCTAATACTAAATGATGCATACTATACAACGAAAAATTTCCCATGCTTGCGCAATTAGGATAAAGCCCTCTTTGATTGAGTATTGTATTGTTCAAAAGAGTTATTTGCTGCTTACTACTTTGCACCTGGTCAGCATAATATTCAATACCAGTATTGGCAGACCAGTTATTGGTAAAAAGGGAAAATACATCAGCTGTTAACCCGATTGTTTTTACCCTGTCTTCTTCTACAAAACGATTGATGTTTCCATTACGCTGATAGTTTCTTTGTTCCCGATTTCTTTGTAAGGAAGCAGTAAAACTCATTTTTGATAATAGAGAAAAACTGGAATTTCCTTCCAATCGCAGATAACTCATATTTCGCACTTGAGGATTAAATAAATAGTAGGCAAAATTTTCAAGAGCAACTCGATGATAGAGCGGTACATTTTTTTGTTGGTCTTGCTGATGCAATGCCGTTATTGTCCACTTTGGGTTGAATTGCCATTTTAACTTCAGATCAAATGCCTGTTCTTTGTATCCACTTGGACTTTGTATACCGGTTGAATCTCCTCCGGGCAAATCTCCAAATTGCCGATTGGTATACCCTGCCTGAAATGCAAACTTTCTGCTGCTATACTGCAACGCTGTTCTTCCGCTGTATTCTACATCTTTACTTAAGATTCTACCGATGAAATGGCCAGACCATTTTGTTTTCTCAGAAAAAGCCGGGTCCTTGGTAAAAACCTGTATGACTCCTCCCATTGCATCCGAACCATATTGCACAGACCCTGTCCCCCTGGCTACTTCTATATATTCAACCGAAAAGAAATCAATGGTATTAAAATATTGATTGGGTCCATAACGGTAAGTGGAATTATTCAGACGCACCCCATCAATCATCAATAAATTCTGGTTACCTGTTAAGGAACGAACAAAAGGAGATCCACCACCATGATTGGTTTTCTGAACAAAAACACCCATAGTTCCCATCAATGCTTCGGGACTGGTTCTTGGCTGGAATCTTTCTGCTTCACTTAAATTGATTCGGGTAACAGAATAAGGGGTATGTAGCATATGCTGCTTGTTGCGCGTAGCCGTAACTGTTACTTCCTGCAAAGACAAAACCGTATCTGTTTGTGCCATTGCATGAAAGTGCATCAACATACTAAATAATAAAATTCCAACCCAATTTTTCATGTTTACTATTTAATTACTGATCCTTCTTTTTGCTGACGATAATGATCTGCACGCATATCTTCCAGCTTATCCATTTCTGGACCTTTCATAATTTTATTCCAATCAATGGTAGTCTTATACTTTTTCATGGCTTTGTTAACATCAAAAATTCGACTATCATGCATTTCCAAAGTATAAGGCGTATAATCAGGTTGATCTGTAAAAAAGTCCTGAAGCAAGCTAGCCGTAACATCATATTGATTTACATATGGGACTCCTGAAATATTGTAAATAGTTTTTAGTATGGCCCCGAAATTAGCATGCGTATTACTGATATGCCCTTTCTTAACATAAGGTCCGGCCATCATTAAAATAGAACGATGTGCATCAATATGATCTACTCCTCCTTGCGGATCATCTTCTGTAATAATGACCAACATATTTTTCCAATACTTAGTACGTGATAAAAAATGTAAAATTCTTCCCAAGGCCAAATCATTGTCTGCCATAAAGGAATGCGCACTGGTATATCCATCTTCAGGTCTTGCTTTGGCAATATGATCATTGGGCAATTGAATCGTCATCAAAGAAGGCATTTGCTCCTTTCCCAGTATCCACTTACGGGTGAATTCTTTTTCAAACTGATTTGCTCTATACTGATCAGGGATATTGGTATTGTATCCTGGATAGGCTCTGCTTGTTTTGTTGAACAAAGCTTTTTGCATGGGTACCATTACCCCATGTCCAGCACCGGTTGCTGTATCATACCACTCTTCTCTAACATGCGCAGTTTCATTCGCTTCCCCGAAATTATAGAATGCCTTTTTTTTGCGATCGAATGCTTCCCAGATACCTCCTGCTTCTGCAAAATCTTCTGGATCCATACTACCTGTTGAACCAGGAAATCTTCTTCCAGGTGCAGATGAAAACAATTTGGCTGTTTTGCTTACACTAGAATTGGCTTCCACCCACTCATTGGGTATCACGCCCATCATCCAATGATGACCGTGTATACTGGCATCGCTATCACAATAGAAATTATCGCTGAATGCAAACTGTCTGGCAATCTTATGATGATTGGGTGTTACGCGCAAACCTTTGAAACGCTCCCGCTGATTGGGCAATAATGTATACGCATTATCTATTCCAAATCTAGCAAGACTACTATCCCCTTTCGCTTCTTTAATCTGACCAAAGATTTCATCATAAGTGCGATTTTCTTTTGTAATATATACTACATACTTGATGGGGCTTTGATATGCTCCAGGCAATGGAGGCAAGGGGTTTTGACCGAGCTCAACAGTTCTCTGTGTAAATGTATTGGTCAATGCAGTAGATGTATACTTAGCAAGCTGAACAGAATCTGGCATTGCTACTTTATGAAAGGATCCTAACTGCAAATCACTAACAAATGTACCTTGTATGGGTTTCTTATATCCAATACCCCCATTCGGTCCTGCTCCTAGTCCTCTGGCAGTAATAATATAGATTTCCTTGTCATCTTTACCCAGCATAACCCTAGATGGACCCCAGCCAGTGGGAATTAAGCCTAATGTTTTTTCCGAAGCAATATCAATTACGGCAATTGCATTGAATCCTAATAAGGCAACAAATATTTTTTTCTCATCTTTACTTAAAGTCAATCCAAATGGAAGTAACCCTCTATATTTATCCAACAAGGGACTTACTTTTATAGGTATATGTTTTACTATTTTCTGTGTTCTATAATCAATCACAGAAATATTATCATTGGTAGCATTGGTTATGAATGCATACTGTTTACCCACTGCAATCGAATTGGGACTTGCACCGCCTACCACTTCAATATCTTCAATGAGCTCTCCTATTTGATGCCCAGTCTTTAGTTTGCTCAAAATTTTATTGCTTGCTAAATCAATAACAAAAACACTCATCGCTTCGGGGGAAGCTGGGCTTCCTACCCCAGGAATTTTCTTGCCATCTATAATGGTTCCATTTATGGATTCTTTAGTATTGTCGCCATATGGATGATGCGATATCAACATAGAATCATAGTTCTGCTCAGTCATTCCTTCAATGAGAGGATAAGCATACATACCCACATTGGCCACAAAGGCAAACTTTTTGTCGGGACTTAAAGACAACCCAAAAGGCAATCTTCCACAAGGAATTGAAGCCACTATTTGCTTAGTTTGCGTATTAATTCTTACCATCCTGAAATTGGCTCGATCCAATACAAGTAATTCTTTTTTATCCGCGTTGTATATTAAATCTGAAGTAAAGCTATCTTCAAATAATACATCTCCCACTTTGCCATTTAATGAAATAGAATCTAAACGACGCATTTGTTGGATATCATAAACCAATACAGCTCCGTTATCCCCTCCACTTAAATACACGATATTCGATTGATCCCCAAAGTCAACCCCTAAAAAAGACCCCTTTGAAAAAGGAGAAAGAATTTTTCCATCATATGAAGGCACACGAGTTGGTTTCATGCTGGTTAAATCAATAATGGTAAACACCCCGTTATGCAATGTCACTGCTTTTGTACCATCTGGAGAAACGCGCATCCCGAATGGGTCATGGGTAATTCGGATCATTTCACCAGCGGGGCTAATGTACCTGCCACTAGGTAAAACAGATATCTCTTTTTCATCAATACGAGCATACTCAAATTTTCCAGGCACTTCCAATGTGGTAAGCACTTTTTTGGTTTGCGCAATGGCTGAATTAAAAAGAAATAGCAATAAACTAGGTATTAAATAACGCATAAAATAAAGATAACAGATTAATAATAAAATGAGGTGAATACCAAAGCATCCACCCCATTCACTAAAACTAAATCGAAATATGAGAAAAACTTATTTGGCAATCCATATCAATGTATTGATATCGTCTGCACCTTGTCTTGTAACAGCAGCTGCCCTATTGGCACCATTTAATGCTTGTTCAGCTAATGGATAAATAAAACGCACTGGAACCTTGTTGTTATTCAAATTGTCTTTACCAGGTACAATTTCTGGCATACCCGTACGTCTCCAATCGAACCAACCTTCCAAACCATTGAAAAATAGGGATACCCATTTTTGCAATGCAATCTTGCCCAATTTTTCTGTAGAAGTACCCATGTAAGCTACCTCTGGCTGTATATAATAACTTGGATCAGGATTTACATTAATTCCATACGCAGCAGGAACCATAGCTGCGTAATAAGCAAAGTTCGCTTGAATACCTTTCAAATAATAACTTTCAGCAGTAGCAGTATTAATCATTCCTTTTTCTGCTGCTTCTGCCAAAATAAACTGAAGTTCTGAGTAGTTCATAATGATTCCTTTTGCAACGTTTGGCAAAGGGGGCGCCTGACCATTGTCATTACAAACCAAACAAGCATAACTATATCCTACTCTGGAAACACCTTGAGGTCCTCCGTTATAGTTTAAAGCTGCAACGTCTCCTAAACCATTAGGGATCCCTTCTATTTTAGGCCTTCCAGAAGCTACAGAAATCTGAGAAGGTCTACCAAATACAGAAAGTCTAGGATCGTTCAAGGCAGATAGACGATCACTCAAAGTTTTGCTGACCCTGATCTCGTCAAAAGAACCTACCCTTGCATCAAATAGTGGCCATTGGTTGGCTGGAACATCAGCTAGGTATTTTAATTCTGCATTATCATCATTAGAAGTCATGATTGGATACATAGTATTGTTAGAAACAATCGTTTGCATATCCGCATTCACAGACTTCTTCTTAGACAATCGCATCAATAATCTTAATCGTAAGGAGTTGGCTAACTTTCTCCACTTCAATACAGAACCATTGAATAGAATATCGCCGGTGATGGCTTCATTGCTGGTTCCTAGAATTTCATTCGCTTTTTTAAGATCTGCTAATATGCCATTGTAAATTTCTTCCTGTGTATCATATTTTGGCAAATAAACACCATTTGATTTTGCTTTAATTGCTTCAGAATAAGGGATATCACCGTATGCATCTGTAGCCAGCGAGAACAACCAACTTTTCAAAATCAGCGCTACCCCTAAATAATTTTGTTGTACGGGCGTACTGGAGCTTGCTAGGTCAATGATGTTTTGAACATTACGCATATTGCCATACACATTTGACCATATACCATTTTTCTCGCCCCAGAGATAACGATCTTCGTTTACGAACTGAATTTTAGCAGTATACTGCACCAATAAATTCCCAGTACCCCATGCCTGACCAACTTGTTCATTTATTGCACTTTTGATGATACCAGACAAAAGTAGATTTGGTGTCACTTTTGTAGGGACATTGGGATTGGTATTTACTTCTGTAAAATCTTTTGTACATGCATTCAAAAACAATAAGGATATTGTTGTAAATGCTATATATATATTTTTCATGATTGTTCTTTTTGGAATGATTAGAATTTCAAACTTAAATTAACACCGAAGCTTCTGGAAGAAGGGATAGACATATATTCAATTCCTGGCAATGCAGTACCACCTGTATAAGACATCACTTCTGGATCTACATGCGGAACTTTTGACCACAATGCAAGATTTCTTCCTACAATGCTTAATGTAGCTGCTTTGAAAGGTGTTTTTCTTAGCACAGTTGCAGGAAAGTTAAAACCAATCTGCAACTCTCTTAGCTTTACAAATGAAGCATCATACATAACTCCTTCTGCAATGGCTCTACCAGCTGTCCACGCTGTATGCCACTCTCTAGCTGTTCTTTTTACATCATTTGGAACCAATTGACCATTAACTACCATTACCCCTTGACCAATTACACCGTTTCCAGGCTTCGTCAAATCATATCCGTCTGCTCTGCCTTCTAGCGTTTCAATGATAATCCCCCCTTCACGTCCTACCGTTTGTGTATGAGAGTACAGTTTACCACCCATTCTAATATCGAAAAGGAACCCTAATTTGAAATTACCATAGGTAAATGTATTATTGATACCTGCTAACCAATCAGGATTATAATTACCAAGCTTTATACGCTCTGATGTTCTAACGGGTCTTCCATTGCTGAATACCATTTGGCCTACATATTTTCCTGTACCATCATAATAAGCCCCATTAGGATTGGTATTTTGAACCCTTGCAAAACCTATACCATACATATCTCCCATTCTTTCACCCACTCTAGCTTCAATACTTACGCTTCTGCTTGCCATGACTAGATTCGTTAACCCATCAGACAATTCTACTACTTTACTACGATTGGTTGAGAAATTCAAATCAACTGTCCATTTGAATCCGTTTTTCTTACCTACAACAGGAACCAAATTCAACATGGCTTCGAATCCGTAATTCTTTATTAGACCTGCATTAATGGAACGGCTATTGTATCCTGAAGTCTGAGACAATGGAATGTTGATAATCTGATTTTTAGTATTACTCTGATAGAAAGTTAAATCTAATCCAACTCTATTATTAAACATTTTAACCTCTGTTCCAATTTCAAATGCTGTGCTGATTTCAGGCTTCAATGACAAGTTTGCCAAACGATCGGTTTCTCCATAAATCTGAGCAGTACCAAAAGCTGTACTAGGATTGTATGCCTGAGTAAAAGTAAAGGGATCAGTATCATTACCCACTTGTGCTACACTACCTCTAACTTTCGCAAAATTAATTGCAGAAGGCAATTTTATCATATCACTCACAACCGCACTGACAGCGGCCGATGTGTAGAAAAATGAATTCTTTTCAGATCCCAGCTTTTTTAATTCTGCAGGCAAGGTTAAAGCACTACTCCAGTCATTTCTTCCTGTAAGATCCAAGAATAAATAATTTTTATATGCCACCTGAGCAGATCCATACAAACTGTTTACTCTCTTCTCAGTAGTTGTTTGTGCCACATCTACCGGAACGCGGTTATTAGTAATCTTATAAATTCCAGGTATATTCAACTGACCAGCATTCACTTCATTAAAGTCTGCTTTTTGTCTGGTCTGATTTCCTCCAAATGTTCCTGATATTGTAAAGTCTGAATTGATTTTTTTGTTAGCAGCAAATAAGAAATCAGTGTTGCGCTCTTCTGTTATAATTCTGGCTTCTCTGTATTGACCAAAAGGGAAACGCTGTGTACTAAATGCTCTTTTATAAGCACGAACTTCTGAAGCATAATCTGTAGCAGCTCTTAATTGCAAATTTAACCAAGGAGCTATTTCATACTTAAGCGTAACATTACCAATAATCCTATCTACTTTTTGGCCATTTGTATTTTCATACATCGTAAAATATGGGTTATCATGATAGTTGTAATTCCATCCAAATTGTTTTAACCTATCTAAACCTGATTGCCATAAACGCTGCATATCAGCTAATTTTACAGAACGAGGCAACCAGCTGGTAAATAAATACATGATACTCTCAGTGCCATAGCTGATAGAAGGCCTATTATCACTGGAACTCTTTATATAAGAAACAAATGC
The DNA here is from genome assembly GCF_025997995.1 of Sediminibacterium sp. TEGAF015. Classification (GTDB taxonomy): domain Bacteria; phylum Bacteroidota; class Bacteroidia; order Chitinophagales; family Chitinophagaceae; genus Sediminibacterium. The sequence continues at coordinate 1,058,877 of NZ_AP026683.1, forward strand.
ACGGGCACTGAACTTATCTGTCAAATTGTACCCACCACTAAATGAGACAGTATTTCTTTTTAAATCTGTGTTGGGAACTATACCTGTTTGATCCAGATTGGTAAAAGATAAGCGGAAATCACCCTCTTTATTGCTTCCAACCAAGGCAACGTTATTGGTTAAAGTTCTTCCTGTTTGGAAAAAATTTGCAACACCATCCACATCTGCCACCCATGGTGTAGGTGTAATAACACTACCTGCAGGCGCATTCAAGTCTCCGCCTAAAAATGGAATAGGTTGACCATTTAATGTTCTTGGTGAATTAAATTGCGGATATAGTTGTCCTTTAAAAGCTGGCCCCCAACCTTCATCCGTTCCATCTGTTAAACCAGCACCACCGCCATTCACAAAGGCGAATGCGCCTCCATTTCCATTTCCTTGACCATATACATTTTGAAATTCAGGAAGCTTCAATGCATTTTCTAAAGTAATATTCGAATTAACTTCTACACCAATGCCCTTGCTGCTTTTACCAGATTTGGTTTTTATCACAATTACGCCATTAGCTGCTCTGGAACCATACAAAGCGGAAGCAGCAGGTCCTTTTAATACGTTAATACTTTCAATATCATCTGGATTAACAAAACCCGCACCATTTCCAAAATCTACTTCAAGGTTTCCTCTTCCATTGCCACCAACGATAGAGTTTGAAATGGGAACACCATCAATTACATACAAGGGCTGATTTTTATTCATGTCTACTGAACGCTCACCTCTAATGGTAACTCTTGCAGATCCACCAATACCTGAGTTACCGCCCACAACAGTTACTCCTGCAATTTTACCAGCAAGCTGACTAACAACATTAGACTCTCTTGCAACTGTTAAATTTTCGCCTTTCAGTTCTTGTGAAGCGTATCCTAGCTTTTTCTTTTCTCTTTTGATGCCTAATGCAGTTACAACTACTTCATCCAATTCTGAAGAAACAGACTCTAAAGCAATTTGTAAGGATTCACCTTTTGCAATGATGGTTCTATTTTTAAATCCAACATTGCTGACAAGTAAATCGTCGCCTATATTAGCAGATAACGTAAAGTTCCCTTGCAAATCGGTAACTGCATTCAATTTTGTTTTCACCACAGTAATAGTTGCACCAGACAACGGACTCCCCGAAGCTGCATCTACTACTCTACCTTTAATAATCGTCTGCGCATCAGCAGAAAAATGAAAAAGCAATATTGACAAGCTGTACAATATTGCTTTCATTACATGTGTTAACTTACTCATAATAGTTTTGCTGTTTGTTGCGCAAACCTATCATTGCAATGTTAACTCAATGTATTGTTAATGTTAACTGATTGTTGTCAATTATTCAATGGCATCTATCAATTTTTTAGCAAGGCCAAAACTCAATGTCATACCTGCACCACCTAACCCATTTAAAATATAAACATGGTTAACGGGTGAATGAAAAAACCAAGAAGCCCCATCTGTCATTTTAGGATAAATCCCATGCCAAGTTGCATTTAGTTTCCAATTAGATGCTTTCATAAATCTATTCAAATATTGAATTATCAGTTCATTGATGTCTTGCCTATCAAAAGGATCAAAAATATTCCCGTATTCGTGTGAATCTCCTACAGTAAGCTCTCCTTTTTCATGTTGAGAAACCATTACATGTATACCATGTTGTAAATACTGAGGAAAATGTTCTTCTGCGAATTTTCTTAACAACGGCAAAGAAGGAGCCAGCTTAAAACTTCCATAATGCAATAAAGAGAGCCCCCCACAGACTGATGTTCCAATTGAATTAGATACAGACATTTGCATTCGCATCATTTGTAGCTTACACTTTGTAATAGGAGATTGCTTAAAAACCGAAGGATATAAAGTTTCCATTTCATGCCCCGAACAAACAAAAACACAATCAGCGCGTAAAGTCTGTTCATTACTACGTATATAACCTTCACCAATTTCGGTTACTGAAAAATTCCATAAAAACTGAACATTCATCAATTCATTTAAATAAGTGCTTACCTGTGCAACAGCTATTCGTGGATCAACAATCAGTTCATCTGATGAATACAACCCTCCGAATAATCCCTGTTGATTAACATGTGGATAGCGCTTGGCAATACTTTCTTTTGTAAGCAATTGTACAGGACGTCCTTCCTTATTAAATAAATCATACAATTCATTAATTACTGTCCATTCAATTTCATCATTAGCAACATGCAAACTTCCGCATTGATGATACCACATACCTATACCATCGCATACTTGCTTCCATATTTCTGCAGATTTTCTTGCCAGCTGATACAATTCACCTGATGGCTGACCAATTGGCCATACCATACCAAAATTTCGAATTGATGCCCCTACTGCTTTATCAGATTTATCTACAACTGTAACTGAATAGCCTTTATCAGCCAATGCCCTGGCAACAGACAAACCAACAATACCTGCACCAACAATTATTGCACTATTTTTCATTAAAAATATTTATAAGCTTTCATTAAGGAAAAATGACCTTTAAGGGTTATTAAAACAAGGAGGATACCTACTACAGAAACGCCAACAAAAAGTATAGAAAAAAAAGAGACCCAACTTAGCTGAACTTGAATAAATTCTTTTAACAACAATACAAAAACAGTCCCTAAATACCCAAAGGCATCTGCAATGTACATTACAAAACCAACATTACCCTTAACGGAATAAGCAGAAATCATTCTTTCAAAATACAGACAGTTAAACGGAAGATAAGCCAGATATAAACCAGTTGTGGAAAATATCATCCACTGAAGTGGATTCAATACCTGACCGTTGTACAACAAAGTTGCAATAAGGGTGATTATTAGGCCTGCAACCACCAACAAGTGCGTATAAAGAAATGCGTGCCTATTTGACTTAATAGAAAAAAAAGAACCAATTACAATAAGCACAAATATGGCAACCAAAGAACTTGATTGAAAAAAGATACCGGCATTTTCTTTATAACCAGTCTCTATCCATAATTCGTTAGCAAAATCTTCGCTAAAATCTCTTACGATAGTAAACAATGTATAAGAAACCACTATGGGCAGCAGCAAATACCCAAACTGCTTAATAAATATGCTTCGGTCATTTTGAGTCATCGGTTTCCTTTCCGACCTGTTTCTAATATCCTCTACATCTGGCAAGGGCGTATGATGCAATATCCAAAGAGAAATCAAAACAGGACCCACAAAAAAAGAGGCAGCAATAAATGGCATCCAGAAATCATGAATATTAAAATTCAGCAACAACCATTTTCCAATTGATTTTGCAAGACCAGAAGCAAAAATAAAACTGCTTACCAATACAGCACCCATTATTTCTGTTGTTCTTCTTCCTTCTAAAAAGCTAAACACCATACCAAATACCATTCCCAGCGGCAGCCCATTCAGAAACATACAGATAATATTATAGGGAGCAGGAATAATACCAAATAAAAAAAGAGAAACCCAGGCAAGGGATATGCAACAAAAAATACCCTGAATCCTATGTTTAGTATCCATTGTTGAAATAATCTTTATCCCTAAAAACTTACTGATCATGTATCCAATTACCTGTGCAATTACAAGACATACTTTGTATGACAACCCCATGAAACTCCATTGCTCATATGCACCGGCTGTGTAAGGTTTTCTGAATCCATACATACAAGTGTAAACAGTAAAAGCGGTAAATGAAAGAACAAAAAGGAGGAAAGCCGGTGATTGTTTCATTTTGCTATTGAGGCGGTTACCTAAAAAATGGGCAAAAGCAATACGCATTATACAATCGTTAATATTTCATCTAATCCTTGAATTACAAAATCAGGAGTTGCCAGCAATAACATTTTCGCATTCTGTGCACCTGTTGTAATACCAATAGTTAATCCGCATCCTGCATTCTTTCCTTCTTCAATATCGGTAATGGAATCCCCTACTTTTACAATTGAAGCAGCATCAGATAATCCCATTTTTTTCATAGCAAGAAAAATCATAACAGGATCTGGCCGGCTGCTTTCAACATCGGAAGCTGTTATAAGACAGTCTATTGTTTTCCCTGCAATCCAGTTCAGTTTTTGTAACAGTAAATTTGCTATATGAGCGTCATAGCCTGTATTTAGAACCACTTTGATACTTCTTTTCTTTAATTCATCAAAAACCTTTTCGGCATATGGCATAGGTTTTACTTCCATGCGCTGATACGCTTCTGTTAGATTAAGCTGAAAAGCTTCATGAAGCCGTTTGGCAATATTTTCCGGAGCAAATACGCCTAAGTCTACTAACATATCTTTGAAAGCCTGTCTTTTCTCTTTTCCCGCTCCCAAAGCAAGTACCTGATCAAGCGTACAATCATACCCATCATTTACCAACACCTGGTGCATTAGCTTATACACTAAATTATCTTCATCCACAGTTGTGCCTGCCATATCAAAAACCACCATTGAATATTTATCACTCATATTTCATACGTTTTGTTCTAGGTGACGAATAACCATCTCTTTATACATGTCAAGATTGGCCGGCAAGGGCTTATTGGCAATTTTAGCCTGCTCATCAATTTTTCGTATGGTAATTATGTCTTCAATAAAAGGATTTTGTTCAAATCGTATTGCTTCATGATAGGACATTACGCCTCCTTGCAATTGTAGCGTTTTTAGACTAGCATCAGATAATTGTGACAGATAACTAGGGTATTTATAACAGAGATACCTTTTGGCAGGTACATGATTTGCAACTGCCTCTACAATTTTTTCAGAGAAACCTCTTTCTTTTAAAAACTGGGCGCCTAGAAATTCATGATCGATAAGACCAAGCCCTTCCATATCATTTTCTTCCGTTATAGGCTCGCAAATATGACCAATATCGTGTAATAAAGCCGCTAAAATGAGCTCTTCGGCAAGCCCCTTTTCCGACGCTATTTCAGCGCTCTGAACCATATGCTCCAGCTTAGTAACAGGCTCTCCTATATATTCTGACCCCCCTTTTGAAGTAAGTAATTCTATAATTTCCTCTGCTATAACAGCAGCGTTTCTATCCTCCATAAATTTGTTTTAACAAACCTATGCAAGAGAAACGGTGAGAAGATGATCCCTAGATTATTAAACTATGAAGGAATTGTTACCAAATTATTTCTCAATCACATTCAAGGCTTTTTCAACCAGGATGTCAGCGGCGTTGGCTACAACAAAATAGCCGTTGGTTCTCCACAGCTGACGGGCAATCAAAGCCTTAATTCTGTTTTCAATAAACGCCTTACTTCTTGCATCAATGGTATTAAAATTCAATCCCTCTTTGGCAGCATATTGTACAAAAGCCTTCCATTGTGCTGGACTCACTTGGTATTGTTTGTTAAAATCAGTTGCTGTTTTATATTGGGTGTATTGGGAACGATTAGCAACAAAATCATAATAGGCAAAATCATTCAAAGTGCTAGTCATAAGGACCTGTAAAACGGAGCGGGTATACAAAGTTGAATCAAACAATACAGTTGAGTCAGGTGTAATCCCCCCGCCTCCAAATACAATCTTACCAGCCGGAGTTTTGTATTTTTTTACTGTGCGTGCAATAGAATCTTTTTTAGCTACAGAATCGTTCGGGTGAAAACGGCCTACTAACTCTTCATTGTATTTATCGTACCCTTCTGCATAAGACTTCTGAATATTTCTACCCAATGGCGTGAAGTACCTGGCTACAGTCAAACGAACGGCCGCCCCATCACTTAATTGAAATTGTTGCTGTACCAAGCCCTTACCAAAGGATCTTCTACCCATGATAATAGCTCGATCCCAATCTTGCAATGCACCAGCTAAAATTTCACTGGCTGAAGCAGATGTTTCATCAATCAATACAATCAACTTGCCAGTCTCAAAAAGTCCCGGACGCTTGGCAGTAAAATTGGTTCTGGGAGAGTTCTCCCCTTCGGTATATACAATCAATTTATTGTCCGATAAAAACTCATCAGCCATATCCACCGCCTCTTTCATTAATCCACCTGTGTTGCCACGCAAATCCAGAATTAGTCTTTCCATTTTTTGTGCCTGTAACTTTTCCAGTTCGGTCATGAACTCTTCATATGTTCTCTCGGCAAATTTATTCAGGCGAATAAATCCAACTTTGGGGGCTATCATATAAGAGGCGTCAACGGAGCTTACCGGAATATTGCCCCGGGTAATAGTAGCTTCTCGCATTTTACCGGCTCTCAGGTATGTAACTTTTACAGTAGATGCTGCGGGCCCTCTAAAAAGTTTGCGAATGGCATTCCCGTCCAGTTTTTTACCAGCAATGGAAATACTGTCATTTACAAAAATCAACTGATCGCCTGCTTGCAATCCCACTTTTTCTGCAGGACCTCCCGGCATAATATTCATTACATTAACCGTATCATTGATTTGTCGGAATTCTATTCCGATACCCTGAAAGTTCCCCATGATGTCTTCGTTGGCAGCCTGGAGTTCTTCAGATGGAATAAATACAGAATGAGGATCAAGGTGCTTGAGCAGTTCATTTGACACTAGCCCATTAATGCTATCCTGAGAAACCTTGTCTACATAACGGGTTTTAATCAATTCTGTCAACTCCTGCAGGGAAGATCTGCTATTGGGGCTGAAAAACTGAGGTGAAAGGGTTTTCTCCTTCAACTGGAATCCAATCATCATTCCCACAATCATTACTATAGCAAATAATAATGGTAACCAAACCTGCAATTTTTTAGGACCCATAAATGCGCATTAAATTATATGTCATGTAAGCATGCAAATATCTATATTTATTGCCGAATTAAACCTTTCCTATGCCTGCCATCTTAATTGCCGACAGCGGATCAACCAAATGCGAGTGGTGTTTACTAGAAAACGGCAAGAAAAAAACCGTACTAACCCCCGCCATAAGTCCATATTTTGTTTCCGGAGAAGAAATGATCCAGATCCTGAACAAACAACTTATACCGAAAATAAAGCATGCAAAAGTGAAGGCATTGCACTTCTATGGAACCGGTTTAGGTAATCCGGCGAATGTGGCCATCATGAAAAAGGTATTCAATCAACTGTTCCCAAAAACCAAAACAGAAATTAACACCGATTTATTGGGTATTGCCAGGGCTTCCTGCGGTAAAGAAAAAGGGATAGCTTGTATTTTGGGTACCGGATCTAATGCCTGTTATTACAATGGCAAAAAAATTGTCAATATCAGTCCGGGATTGGGGTATGTATTAGGTGACGAAGGTTCCGGTGCTTATCTGGGTAAAAAAGTAATTCAGTACTATCTGTACAAAACTTTTGACGAAGACTTGATGAATCGCTTTCAAAAAAAATACGGCGAAACCCATGCAAGTATATTAGAAAATGTCTACAAAAAACCATTGGCAAACCGTTATCTGGCCAGCTTTGCCCTTTTCCTTTCGGAAAACAGAGGGCATTTCATGATTGAAAATATCATTGAAGACGGACTGAACGATTTTTTCTTTACGCATCTTTATAAATTCAAAGAAAGCTGGACCCAGCCGATTCACTTTGTAGGTAGTGTTGGATTTGGATTTAGAGATGTTTTAAAAGAACTTTGTAACAGTTACGAATTAGAATTAGGAAAAGTATTAAAGACACCAATGCCTGGATTAGTGGCATATCATAATCAATAAAAGATGGGGAATTTTGTAAAAGTAACCGAGCAGTCTTCCAGATACAATCATCTGGAGAAAATGAGTATCCAGGAAATTTTAACCAATATTAACCAAGAAGACAAAACCGTTCCGGATGCTGTTGAGAAAGCCATCCCTCAAATTGAAAAACTGGTATCTGCTATTTCGGATAAAATGCTTCAGGGCGGGCGTCTGTTTTATATGGGTGCTGGAACCAGCGGGCGTCTGGGAATTTTAGATGCCAGCGAATGTCCCCCCACTTATGGCGTACCTCATGGTTTGGTGATTGGACTGATTGCCGGAGGCGAAAAAGCCATTACTCAGGCTGTTGAATTTGCAGAAGACAGTGCAGATGAAGGCTGGAGTGATTTACAAAAACATTATATCAACGATAAAGACGTAGTTATTGGATTGGCCGCCAGTGGTACAACCCCCTATGTAATTGGCGCATTGAAAGAATGCCGGAAAAGAGGAATCATTACTGGTAGCATCAGTTGTAATCCCAACTCACCTGTTTCGGAAGCAGCAGACTTTCCGGTAGAAGTGGTAGTAGGGCCCGAGTTTGTTACCGGCAGCACACGCATGAAAAGCGGAACTGCACAGAAGCTGGTACTTAACATGATTTCTACCGCAGTTATGATACAATTAGGTCGTGTAGAAGACAACAAAATGGTCAATATGCAGTTAAGCAATATTAAACTGGTTGACCGTGGCGTAAAAATGGTTATGGACAACCTGGGTCTTAACGATTATGAAAAAGCAAAAGACCTCCTGCTTAAATACGGTAGTGTAAAGAAGGCTGTTGAGTCTTTTGAGAGTGAATAATATATGCATGATATAGAACCTTTTTTTAACTGGCGTCATATATATATTGCGGAAGAAGACAAGCGCTCTCCTTTCTTTGGACGTACTTATTCTGAGTTTGAATTTTCGCAAACGGTGTACAATTATTTTATTCATCCGCAATGGGATGAATTTGGCAGTAGAACCCTGTACCTGAAAATTATTTACGTGGATTATGAATTGCATTTTGCCATCATTGAGATGATTGGAGAATGGAATGATGCCATTGAGAATGATATTATGGAATTGAAAAGGGAAATCATTGATTTACTGGAAAAAGAGGGAATTTATAAATACATCCTGATTACGGAAAATGTGCTTAACTTTCATAGTAGTGACAAAGAATATTACCAGGAATGGTTTGAAGAAGTAACCGATGAAAATGGCTGGATTGTTGCACTAAATATGCCACAGGCCACCCAACAGGATTTCAAAGCAAAAAAACTACATTATTATATTGAATTGATGGAGCTGACCGATTGGAGAATTTATAAGCCTTATCATCTTTTTAAAAAAATTGACGACGAACTTTCAAAACGCATAACACTATGAACCAGGAAATCATTGATCTATACGACGAATACACGCACAAACCTTTGAGCAGACCTGAGTTTTTGAGCAGACTGGCTATACTGACAGGAGGCATGGCAGCTGCACTAAGCATATTGCCAATGATTGAAGTGAATGCGGCAAATGCAAATGTTACAGCCACAGATGACCTGGATACTGAAACCATAACTTATGAAGGCATCAATGGTACCATGAGTGCCTATGTAGCAAAACCCAAAAATGCTAAGAAGCTCGCAGCTGTTATTGTTATACATGAAAACAGAGGATTGAATGCACATATTGAAGATGTAGCCAGAAGAGCAGCCAAAGCGGGCTATCTTGCTATTGCCCCGAACATATTATCTCCATTGGGAGAACTCCCCAAAAACGACGATGAATTGAGAGCTAAGTTTGCCACTTTAAAACCAGAGGAGAGTCTCGAAAATTTCATCCGAGCTGTTTCTTATGCTAAAAGCAGAAAAGACTGTAATGGAAAGGTAGGTTGTGTAGGATTCTGCTGGGGCGGAGCAATGGCCAATAACCTGGCTGTTCAGGTTCCAGAATTAAAAGCAGCAGTTGCGTATTATGGAAGACAGCCTGATGCGGCAAAAGTACCTCAGATCAAAGCAGCTGTTATGTTACATTATGGGGGATTGGACACGCGGGTAAACGAAGGAATTCCGGCTTATGAAGCTGCCTTAAAAGCGAGCAATATAAAATATGAATTGTTTATTTATGACAATGTAAACCATGCATTTCATAATGATACAGCTCCAGCACGTTACAATGAAGAAGCAGCTAAATTATCCTGGGAAAGAACCATTGGCTTTTTTGGTAAGTACCTAAAATCTTAAGTCGCACTGCTACTGGCTACGTATACAAATACGATGTCTCCAGGATTAAATAAAAACGAATGCGTGCTTACTTTTAAAAGGAATCCATCTACCAACACTTCAATGGCATAATAGGCACCGAAGAACATTACTTTTTGCACGACACCCTCAACCCAGTGCTGGTTTGATGGTCTGGACACACTAATGGCCAGCTGCTCTGGTCTGATCAATGCTCTTTTCCCTCTTACTCCCTCTCCTAACATTTGCACAAACACTTCGTGTGTTTTGGTATTGATTAAGTTGTATTCTCCCATTAAAGCAGCTACATATTCATTTACAGGATGATGGTACAATTGTTTGGGCGTTCCCTGTTGCACCAGTTGTCCATCCTGCATAATCAATATGCGATCTGCCCAAGACAACAAATCTGTAGCATCATGGGAAACCAGGATACAGGTGACTTTTAGCTTATCACATATATCGTCAATCACCGATCTGATTAATGTCTTGTGCACTCTGTCCAAATTGGAGAACGGTTCGTCGAGCAACAATAATGTAGGATAAGATATCAATTGTTTCGCCAAAGCAATCCGCTGTTTTTCACCGCCCGACAATTCATCAGAACGACGCATCATCAAGTGAGCAATTCTGCAGACTTCAAAAATTTGCTGTGCAGAGCGATAATCTAACTGATTGGTCATTTCCAACAACTCGTGCACTTTATAATTATTCCGAAGTTCATAGTGCTGAGACAAATAGGCAATTTTAGGATGCCCGGGCAGTAGTTGCTCCTCGGGTCCCAGTACCCGCATCCCTTCAAAATAAACATTCCCACCTGTAGGCTGCGCCAGCCCTGCAATCAGTTTTAGCAAAGTAGACTTTCCCGATCCGGTTTCCCCGGCAATGGCCACACGTTCCCCTTCCTGCATGGTAAAATGCAAGGGGTGTAATACCATATTCTCTCCTTCCTGTTTACATAGTTCCTGTAAGTCTAGAAAAACCATATCACAAATTACAAAATTGTACCTTCATGGTCTAATACAAATTCGCAAATGTTTAGACACCCTATTGGCAAGGAAAATTTATTTGCCAACCTTGCAGTGGCGTCCATTCTTTCTACAGTTGCGGGCATGGTAAATGTGGTTGGTTTTTTGGCCATCCAAAAATTGACCACCAATGTAACTGGCCATTTTGCCTTTTTTATAGAAGCTTTTGATCGCTTTCAATTCTGGGAAGGGATTATCTATCTGTATTATATCTTTTTCTTTTTACTCGGCGCATTCTGTTCCAATCTCCTGATTGAATGGCTTATCAGGACAGCCAGAAAATATGCTTTTACGTTACCTGTATTTTTGGAAATACTTTTACTTACAGGGACAGGCTTACTGATGCCTATGTTCCTGAAAAAAAATACTGACGCCATTGCTTTTTTGCTGCTTTTTTCTATGGGATTGCAAAATGCCATGGTTACCAAAATTTCGGCAGCTAATATTAGAACAACCCACTTAACCGGACTATTTACCGACCTTGGAATTGAGCTTTCCCAATGGTTTTTTTATCATAGTATTGAACAGAAAAAGAAACTGGCCCGATCCATTCAACTGCGATTCACCATCATTCTTTTTTTCTTTGCGGGAGGAGTATTGGCAGGACTTGTTTACAATCGGTTACAGGGACTAACTTTATTACTGGCTGCATGTATATTACTGGTTGGTTTACTTTGGAACAGCATTAAAAAACTTTTTCATGATCACTGAACAACTTCGCAATGAGTTTCTGGTTCGAAAAGACCTGACTTTTTTAAACTTCGGATCCTTTGGCGCTTGCCCTAAGCCCATTTTTGACCGTTATCAGCAATACCAGCTAGAACTAGAACAGGAACCTGTATTGTTTATTGTAAAAACAGGACTGGAATATCTGCAACAGTCGAGAGAAGCGCTGGCCGCATTTGTAAATTGCCATGCAGATGATCTGGTTTATCTGGTTAATCCTTCTCATGCCGTTAACCTTGTGGCAAAAAATTTCCCCTTAAAAGCAGGTGATGAAGTGGTAACGACCAATCTGGAATATGGTGCCTGCGACAGAACCTGGGAATACTATTGTGCGCAAGCAGGAGCCCATTATAAACGACAGCCTATCTCTTTACCCTTAACCACGAAAGAAACTTTTGTAGAAGAATTTTTTAAGGGCATAACCAATAGAACCCGTCTGATTTTTATTAGTCATATCACTAGTTCAACTGGTCTAAGATTCCCCATTGAAGCCATTTGTGCCAAAGCAAAAGAAATGGGCATTCCTACTTTTATTGACGGGGCACATGGACCTGCTCAGGCACCGGTAAACCTGAAGGAATTGGGTGCAGATATGTATACAGGAGCTTGTCATAAATGGATGATGACACCAAAAGGCAGTACGTTCCTGTATGTAAGCAAAGCCTTTCAACGGTTATTGGATCCATTGGTAATCAGCTGGGGATTCAATAGCACTACCCCCTCTCATTCCTCCTTTTTAGATTATCATCAGACGCAAGGTACCAGAGATTTCTCTGCTTTTCTTTGCATTCCCAAAGCCATTGAATTTATGCAGCAGCACAATTGGCACAATGTAGCATTGGAATGCAGACAAATGGTTCATTCCAATGCTGAGCGATTTTGTGATTTGGTCAATAGCAAACCACTTGCACCGGTAAACAAAGATTTTATTCTTCAATTATTCAGTATCCCCATTCGCACCCAGGAACCAACGGCTTTAAAAAATGTATTGTTCAATGAATACAAAATTGAAATACCTGTAATGCCGCATGGAGATGAAGTTTACTTGAGATATTCTATTCAGGCATTCAATACACAGGCCGATTTGGACACTTTATACAATGCAGTGGAAGACATTATTAAAACCACCGATTTAATTAGCGTAAATTAAAGGGTACTGATGTAAAGATCTTCTACTTTTTTGCGAGCCCAAGGAGTCTTACGCAAAAAAGTAAGTGAAGATTTAATACTGGGATTGTTTTTAAAACAATTGATTTGAATGAGGCGAGCAAGATCCTCCCAGCCAAAATGTTGCACGAGATAATTCAAGATCCACTCCAGGGTTTTACCATGGAGTGGATCTTTGGAAACAAAGTTTTCAGACATGCTGCAATTTAATTATAATGTCTGGAAGGTCGGCCTCCATTTTCGTTTCCATTGCCATTTCTATTTCCATTACCATTACTTCTGCCCCTTCCATTGCCGTTACCATTGGATTCCCTGCTACCTCTTCCGGGTGGTTCTTGCCTGATTTCTCTACTTCTTCCCCCATTATTTCCTGGCCTTACATTGCCAGGCATAGGACGTGTTGATGAACTTGGTCGCATATGAACGGGCACCCTGTTTCTCGAAACCCCGTAACCTATCTCAAATGATTGAGGTCGAGAATAGGTGGTTTTATAATAGCCTTTTTTGTACCGATCAACATATACTACCGATCTAGATCTCCACCCATTGTTACCATAATGCCAATTGTACCAACTGGGATTTCTATACACATGGGTTCTATGGTAAAATCCAAAATAAATATTGAAATAGTTGTAATGGAATCCCGCATACCAATGCCATGAATAAGGTCTCCATGGTCTCCACCAAGATGGGTATCGATTCCAGCCCCAGTTGGATACCCATGGACGATATGTGGGCACATAAATATATTTTACAATTGGCCAATTGGCTACTTGCACATAACTGATTGTGTTACGGGTAGCCGGAATATATTCATCTTCATACTCAAATTGAAATGCAGGATTGGGGGTACCTTCCCTATTCCTTTGCAATTGATAATCTTCATTATAATTAGGCTCAATTATGTAATCCTTTCCATACAAATCTTCATCTCCAATAACCTGTACAAACACATTTTGCTGATTATCCTTGGCAACAACAAAGACGGCAATATCTTGTTCTTCTTGGTTTCCCAATCCTACTTGAAGTGTTATACTATGCACATCATCGCGAACCCGGTCTGTAACCCGTATATAATCAATCCGGTCGTCCCCATCTAAATCCAGGTTATTAATTTTTTGATCGGGATCGTTAATATTTCTTTCAAATACTTCTAAAGTTCTAGATTCCTGAAACAGTTTCAATGCCGCATATAAATTAAAATTGTCCCCAGGCAAACCAAGTGACTTTGGCGCTTTAGACTGTGCCTGCAACTGTAATGCACTGGCAAAGAATAAGGCCATCGAGATTGCAGTTTTTTTCATATTCAATTATTTTAATGAGAATAAAACAAATTACATGCCAGTTAGATGGCAGTATTCTAATTTTGGCATTTATTTGCGTTTCATGAATCTACAAATCGCTTCACTGAATTCCGGCTCTAATGGCAATTGTTACTATATAGGCAACAAAGAAGATGCAATATTGATAGACGTTGGCCTCTCGCTTAGAGAAACAGAAATCAGAATGAAACAACTGGATTTATCCTTACAAAAAGTAAGAGCCATTTTTATTTCTCACGAGCATACTGACCATATTAGAGGTCTTTCTACGGTTGCCAATAAATATAAAATCCCCATTTACATCACTCTGGAAACGGCAAAAGGCGGGCCTAAACTGATTCGACATTTATCTAAAACTTTTATAGCAAATCAGCCCATTTATGTGGGCCAGCAAAATACTACAGACAACCAAATGATGGTCACTCCTTTTCGCAAGGAACATGATGCGGCCGATCCACATAGTTTTGTAGTAAGTTATCAGGGTATACATATTGGCGTCATTACCGATATTGGTGTTGCTTGTAACAGGGTCTCACATTATTTTCAACAATGCCATGCTGCTTTTCTAGAATCTAATTATGATGAAGAAATGCTACGTAAAGGTCGCTATTCACAGCCCTTAAGAGATAGAATCTCCAATGGTCTTGGACATATCTCCAATAAACAAGCATTGGATTTGTTCCGCAATTATAGACCCAGAAACATGAGCCATTTACTGCTCTCGCATTTGTCAAAAGAGAACAATCATCCAGAGTTGGCTTTACAAACTTTCCTTCCACATGCAAATGAAACAGAAGTGTTAATTGCATCCAGATATGGTCCTAGTCCTGTCATTACCATCAATCCAGAAGTTAGATATTCGCTTGAACATTTAAAAGCCATCGTACCTAAACTAAAAGCAACACAGGGCAGCTTGTTTGATTAGAATATCCTTACATTTAAGGAACAATTATATATCATGAAAAAGTTCCTTTTACCCATTTTCTTTTTTTCTATAACTATACAGCTTTTTGCACAAGAAAAAAGTCCATATACTTTATTTGATGCGAATGGGAAAAAAGTGTCTTATGCAAAAATGATTCGCCAATTAAAAGATAAGGACATTGTATTATTCGGTGAATACCACAACAATGCCATTGCGCATTGGCTTCAACTGTCTGTAACCAAAGACTTACATAGTGAAAGACAAATGGTACTGGGCGCTGAAATGTTTGAGGCAGATAACCAAGAACCTCTAAATCAATACTTGGCTGGCAAACTCAGTGCAAAAGGGTTAGACTCCAATGCCAGGCTCTGGAAAAATTATCCTACCGACTATGCGCCATTGGTGAACTATGCAAAAGCGAATGCTATTCCCTTTATAGCTACGAATATTCCTAGAAAATATGCAGCACTGGTAAACAAGGGCGGATTCACAAAATTGGACAGTCTTTCAGAAGAAGAAAAAAAATGGATAGCACCTTTACCTATGCCCTATGATGCTAACTTACCCGGTTATGTAAACATGATGAAAATGATGGGAGTGCATGCAACAGAAAATATGCCCAAAGCGCAAGCCAGTAAAGATGCAACTATGGCCCATTTCATTCTGCAAAACCTCAGACCTGGTGGAATGTTTTTACATTACAACGGCGCCTATCATTCAGATAATTATGATGGCATCAATTGGTATCTGAAACAACAAAAACCTGATCTTAAAATCGGCACTATCTCTACGGTAAGTCAGGCCAATATAAAAAGTCTGCTTGCCGAGAACAAAGGCAAAGCAGACTTTATTATTTGTGTAGATACAGATATGACCAATACTTACTAAGGGTATAAAAGATATTTCTTACGCATGGTTTTATATTCAGACAAACCAGGCTCCCAGCTAGCATAAATTTCTTCAACAGATTTGCCCTCGGCTACCTGTTTTCTGAATACATCGTTTCCAATCAATTTATTGATATCCCCAATTTGATTGCTCTGAGATCGATCAAAGAATTTATCCTTTTCAGGGAACTTGTTGTACAAATCAATCATCCACTGAATCTGGATCCTGTTCTTCTTTTTTAATTCAGCAATATCTACCTTACGCAAATCAATGCCATAACATACTTTATCCATGTGCAGCGGCGTCTCTGCCATTCCTTTAATGGAAACAGGAGTGAATGAGAAATCATAAATTCCCTTATACAACGGACTACCAAAAATGGTAAATGGATACTGAGTTCCTCTTCCATGATTCAATACTGTTCCCTCAAACAAACAAGTTGTTGGATACAGCATGATGCTTTGCTGCGTATTCAAATTGGGAGAAGGCTTTACCGGCAATACATAATCCATATCGTGTGCATAGTTGGCCACTTTAATAATTTTTAGCTTGGCCTGCATCTTATTGGGTAACCATCCCTCACCATTAATCATCTGCGCAAATTCTGCGATGGTCATTCCGTGTGCTATAGGAATAGGGAACATACCAATACCCGATTTAAATTTCATATCCAGAATAGGACCATCTACCAGGTATCCGTTGGGATTGGGTCTGTCTAATATCAGCAGCTCTTTTCCATTTTCTGCACAGGCTTCCATGATATGGCTGAGAACATTGATATAAGTGTAAAAACGACATCCTACATCCTGAATATCAAAAATCATTAGATCTACATCGGCCATGTCTTCTTTGGAAGGCTTGCGTTTTGGGCCATATAGTGATACCACTTTTACTCCGGTAGCAGGGTCTACTTCATCGGCAACTTTAATTCCTGCACTGGCATTGCCTCTGAATCCATGCTCGGGACCAAATACTTTTACAATATTAACCCCGCGCTTCAGCATGCTATCAACAAAATGCTTATCTCCGACAATGGTAGTTGGGTTTGCCAATAGTGCTACCCTCTTTCCTTTTAAATAACTAATATACTTATCAGTTTGATCAGCACCTGTTTTAATCGGCTGATTTTTATAAGTAGTAGTTACACGCGATTGACCGTCAGGCATGAAATTGCCAGCATCCGCTTTATTGCCTCCATTTTTATCCGCAATAAAAGCAGAGCCCAGCAAGCCAAATCCCATCAGTAACCCAAAATATTTTTTCATCATTTACTTATTTGTTATTCATTAATTATCATATCCACCTGCACGCTTGGCCTTGGTTTGAGTTGGCCAGGTCTGAGGGCCACGAGGCCCAGCAGGTAGTTCTGCCTTTTCGGTTGGCATACGCTCCGGATCTTCACAAGCCATGTAAACGAGAATAGCAGTAAGAATTGCATTGTGCTTTACATCATCAAAAACAATTTTGTCGTAGGTATCCCGATTGGTATGCCAAGTGTAGTTACCGTATGACCAACCCAATGCACCCAAAGAAAATGCAGGCGCACCTACTGCAATAAAGGAAGCATTGTCCGAACCACCTCCGGCAGGAGAACCAGGAAAACTAGTTCTAACTGTATCTCTGATATAAGACGGAGCAGCAGCTAACCAACGGGTAATAAAATCTTTGGAATATTTAAATCCTGCACCGCCCAAATTCACTACGCGACCGGTTCCATTGTCCTGATTAAACAGGGCCTGTAAATTTTGAACCACTTCCGGATGATCTTCTACAAATGCACGCGAGCCATTTAATCCCTGTTCTTCTGAACCCCAGTGGCCTACCAGAATCGTTCTCTTTGGATTGGGATAAACCGCTTTCAGAATTCGCATGGCTTCCATCATTACCAAAGTACCTGTTCCATTATCTGTAGCACCGGTTCCTCCATCCCATGAATCAAAATGGGCAGACAACATTACATACTCATTCGGCTTTTCAGTTCCTTTGATTTCAGCAAGGGTATTGAAAGTGGGAACAACTCCTAATTCTTTAGATTGAGCAAAAACGTTCAGTTTAGGAGCCTGCCCTGATTCTGTTAAGCGATACAACAAAGCATAATCTTCCAAAGCAATATCAAGGGTTGGTACTTTCTTTGTATTGGCCGCAAAAATTTTGTTTACGCCAAAACCATTGCTCCATAAGCTTCCTATCACTCCTGCTGCTCCTGCATTTTCCAGCGCCTGCGCTAATTTTGCCGCACTTAATCCTGTTTTGCTGATGCGCTTTCTCCAGGCCTCCGTTGCTTCAGTTCGCTCTTTGCGTATTTTATCGATGGATGCTTTGGTACCAAATTCGTTCCAGTTATAATCGGGTCTTCCTGTGGGTTGAGGCATAGCAATCAACACATATTTCCCTTTTACATTCGGCAACCATGCCTGAAAAGCCAATGAATCTGCAACATCTGCCAGAATAATTGTTTCAGCCGTTACAGGCTTTTTCATAGAAGGGCTGAATGCCAGCTGTGTTCCTTCCAATGATTTTGTCCAGGGTGCAACCATATCAATATGGGTAATACCACGATCCCAACCTCTCCAGGTTCCGTAGTTTTCTCTCTTCGCTTCAATTCCCCAGTTCTTGTATTGAGCAATGGCCCAATCACTTGCTTGTTGCATTTTAGATGATCCTACCAATCTGGGGCCAATACCGTCCATTAACTCATGACCCAGTCGTTTTAACTGTGAGTTGTCATTGGCTTCTTTAATGATGGCAGCAACTGTTGGATTCAATTGCTCCTGTGCCATTACAGGCATCGTAACAAAACCAAGTCCTACTGCCAGCAGGCCCAGTTTTTTGTGGAATGTTTGCGGGATGTTTTTCATAAAGTAATAATACAAAACTTATGCATGTACCCATGCGGTTTTGCGGTTTTTGTGATAGATGGATGAATATTATAAACCTAAATGATGTTTGGCTGCAGTTTCTTTTGCAATGGCATATCCGGCATCTGCATGTCTGATTACACCAATACCCGGATCATTGTGTAAAACCCTTGCCAGTCTTGCTGCTGCGGCATCAGTTCCATCTGCAACAATCACCATACCTGCATGAATGGAATAGCCCATTCCAACTCCTCCACCATGATGCAGGGAAACCCAGCTGGCGCCTCCGGCAGTATTCATTAGTGCATTCAGTATTGGCCAGTCGGCTACCGCGTCAGAACCATCCATCATGGCTTCTGTTTCCCTGTTGGGCGAAGCAACTGAACCCGTATCTAAATGATCGCGTCCAATAACAATAGGCGCTTTTACTTTTCCGGTTCTAACCAGTTCATTGAATGCCTGTCCGGCCTTTTCTCTTTCGCCTTGTCCCAGCCAACAGATTCTTGCTGGTAAACCCTGAAAAGCAATTTTTTCTTTAGCCATTTTCATCCAGCGTTGCATGCTTTTATTTTCAGGAAACAAATCCTGAATCACCTGATCAGTTACCGCAATATCTGCAGGATCGCCACTTAATGCAGCCCATCTGAATGGCCCCTTTCCTTCACAGAATAAAGGACGGATATAGGCCGGCACAAATCCCGGAAAATCAAAAGATCTTCCGGCAGGTAATGTTAGTATTTTTCCTTTCGCTGATTGTTGCGTTTCATATTCCTGAGCCCTTGCTCTGATATTGTTTCCATAATCAAATGTAATGGCTCCTTTGTCCATTAAACGCAACATCAGTTGTACATGCAAATACATGCTTTCATAACTTCTGGCAATATATCCTTCCGGATCAGACTCGCGCATTTTAGCAGCGGCTTCATTGCTCATTTCATGCGGTGTATAACCAATCAACGGATCATGTGCAGAAGTTTGATCTGTTAAGGTATCAGGGATAATATTTCTATTCAACAAAGCAGTTAACAAATCAATGGCATTGCACAACACGCCAATACTTTTTGCTTCCCCTCTTGCTCTGTACACAAGTGCCTGATCTATGGCCTGATTGATGTCTGAATATTTTTCATCCAAATATTGGGTCTCCACTCTTTTATTGATGCGCCATTCTTCTACTTCTGCAACCAGTGCCACCCCTTCGTTCATGGTAATGGCCAGCGGTTGTGCTCCCCCCATACCGCCTAACCCTGCTGTTACATTTAGTGTGCCTTTTAAGGTTCCGCCAAAATGTTTATCAGCAATAGCAGCATAGGTTTCAAAAGTTCCCTGCACTATTCCCTGCGAGCCAATATAAATCCAGCTTCCAGCAGTCATCTGGCCATACATCATTAGCCCCTTTTGTTCTAGTTCTGTAAAATGTTTCCAGTTGGCCCAGTTAGGAACAAGCTGTGAATTACTAATGAGTATTCTTGGTGCATCTGCATGCGTCCGCATGATTCCGACGGGTTTACCACTTTGAATCAACAGGGATTCATCATTCTCCATCGATTTCAAAGCTGCTATAATAGCATCCAGCGCTTCAAAATTGCGGGCAGCTTTTCCTCTGCCGCCGTATACAATTAAATCTTCCGGACGCTCTGCAACAGCAGGGTCTAAATTGTTCAGCAACATGCGCAAAGCAGCTTCTTGCACCCAGCTTTTACAGGACAGTTCAGTGCCTGTTGGGGTTTTGTATTTGTTGTAATCGTAAGACATGGCAATAGATTGCAATCGTTAAAATAAAATTCAGCAAAACAATATTAATAAACCAGATCCTCATAGGCAGCCTGCAATTCATTGTAGGCATGTTGATCTTTGGCTTCTTTTGCAGCAGCCATTCCTTTTTCGTACCAGGAAATGGCGGCTTCGTTCTCACCTGTTCTTTCCAGTAACTTAGCCAGGTGATAGTATGACCCAACATAATCAGGCGCATCAGTGAGAATGGATTCAAATAAAAGGCGGGCTTGGGCATCCTCCCCCACTTTAATCCACTCCAATGCCAATGCATGCCTTAAAAAAAGATCCGAAGGATTTTCTTTTAACATCTCTTGAATTCGCGCTATCCTGTTCATGCAACTAAAGTATGAAATTCCGTAGTTTTACAAGGTGGAAAAAGACCAACACAAAGAAGACGAAAAAGAATTGGATAAAGCCCTCTCCGATGAGGCTTTGTCTAAAATGGACAATACGATAACGAATGCAGAATTGGCTGCCCTTGCTGCATTTTTTGCCAGAGAAAGCAAGAAAGAAGAGGGAAAGTCTCCTGCCAATGAATGATCCCGGAAACTTTTTGGTTATTTTTTGGTTAAATACAAACAGTTATTAGTTTCTCATAGTATATTTGCGATAGTTGCATAAACAACTATTTTAAAAGAAAAATTAGATCCATATGAAGATTTTAGTTTGTGTTAGCAAAACACCAGACACCACTGCCAAAATTGCCTTCACAGATGGCAATACCAAATTTGATGAAGCAGGCGTGCAATGGATTATCAATCCTTACGATGAATGGTATTCATTGGTAAGAGCCATTGAATTAAAAGAAGCCAATCCAGCAGCTACCATTCATCTGGTAACCGTTGGAAATGCAGATGCAGAGCCAATCATCAGAAAGGCATTGGCACTGGGTGGAGACGAAGCGATTCGTGTAAATACCGATAACAGTGATGCGTATTATATTGCTGCACAAATTGCTGAAGTTGCCAAACAAGGTGGATATGACCTGGTTTTTACCGGTAAAGAAACCATTGACTACAACGGCTCTTCTATTGGAGGTATGATTGCAGAAATGATTGACGCTCCGTATATTTCACTGGCCACCAAATTTGATTTAAACGGAACTACAGCAACGGTTGTTCGTGAAATTGAAGGTGGAGAAGAAACGGCGGAAGTGGCTTTACCCGTGGTGGTAAGTTGCCAGAAGGGTGTTGCCGAACAACGTATTCCTAACATGCGTGGTATCATGGCTGCCAGAACCAAACCATTGAAAGTGGTTGAACCAGCTGCAATAGATGCATTAACCACTGTTGTGAACTTTGAGTTGCCTCCGGCAAAAGCAGGCGTTAAACTGGTAGCACCAGACAACGTGGAAGAACTGGTAAGATTATTACACGAGGAAGCAAAAGCCATCTAAAATTTCAAAGCATTGAATTGCTTTTAACCATTCAAATTGTACAATATGTCAGTGTTAATATTTATCGATCAATCAGAAGGTCAAGTAAAAAAATCTTCTTTGGAAGCCATCACTTATGGTGTTGACCTTGCCAAACAAATGGGCACAACTGCAGAAGGAATTGTGCTGGGAACTGTTACCGAAGATTTATCTGCTTTGGGAAAATACGGAGTAACTAAAATTCATCAGGTTGCCAACGATACATTGAATCACCTGGATGCACAATTGTATGCCAGTGTAATCAGTGAAGCTGCCACAGCAAGCGGAGCAAATGTGCTAGTATTTTCACACAACCAAACAGGTAAAGCAGTTGCTGCACGTGTTGCTGCAAAACTAAAAGCAGGATTGGTTGCAGGTGCCTGCGCACTACCAGATACCAGCAATGGTTTTGTTGTAAAGAAAACCGTATTCTCAGGAAAGGCTTTTGCCAACATAAGCATTCAGTCTCCGGTGAAAGTAATTTCTTTGAATCCGAATTCTTATAAAACAGTTGCAACAGAAGGAACTGCGGCTGTAGCTGCTTTTGCTGCTACAGTAGGTCAGCCTCGTGTAAAAGTAACTGCTATTAATAAAATTACAGGCGAAGTACCATTAACAGAGGCAGATATTGTAGTAAGTGGCGGTCGCGGCTTAAAAGGACCAGAAAACTGGGGCATTTTGTTAGACCTTGCCAAAGAACTGGGTGCTGCTACTGCTTGTAGCCGTCCTGTTGGCGATGCACACTGGAGACCGCACCATGAACACGTAGGACAAACCGGTGTTCAGGTTGCTCCTAACTTATACATTGCTATTGGTATTTCAGGTGCTATTCAGCATTTGGCCGGTGTAAACCGTTCTAAAGTAATTGTTGTTATCAACAAAGACCCTGAAGCTCCTTTCTTTAAAGCAGCAGACTACGGTATCGTAGGAGATGCTTTTGAAGTAGTACCACAATTAACTGCTGCTATTCAAAAATTGAAAGCAGGCGCATAATACAAACGGGTTTATCCCAATTGAATTCCACCTTTTTCTCGATAGTCTTCACGCACTGGCGTGAAGACATCGAGTATAAAACAATCTGTTATTGCCCTTCCGCTGTGCAAGGCATTCGATGGAATTACAAATACCTGACCAGGTTCAAGCTCATACGGAATATCGTTAACGGTCAGTTCAAATTTTCCTTCTAAAATATACGATACCTGTTCCTGTGGATGCGAATGCTTCGGCAAAACTGCTCCGGCAGCTGCTTTCACATGAGAGTACGTAGCCTGTGCTGTATGTATAAACTGAGCGTCGTATCCTTCAATTAAATTACAGGAAGGTATTTCATGAATTGAGTAAAGGGGCATAAAAACTGTTTTTCTTTTGGATACTTAAGATAGGTAAAAGGTTTAAACAGTGCTGTAATATGCATCAATTTGGGGTAAATTTGCATCCATGAAAAAAACAAAAAAGCATAACCATCCACTTTTTAGTTATATCGGGTATGCAGAAGGAATTTCCTTATTGGTTTTATTGTCAATAGCAATGCCTTTAAAATATTTAGCGGGCTACCCATTAGCTGTGAAGTATACAGGCTGGGCACACGGTGTTTTGTTTGTTGCCTATTTGGCACTGGCTCTTTGGGTGAAGGAACAGGAAAACTGGCCATTCCGCTACCTGATCTATGTTTTTCTAGCTGCATTTTTCCCTTTTGGAACTTTCTATTTTGATAAATGGCTGAAGAAACAGCAAACGGCATAAATCATTCGCTTTTTTGAGTTAATTTAGCACACACTATGAAGAAGATTGAACTGGAAATTGTTGCGCTTTCACATAGCATTACACAGACCCACTCTTATGCAGTTGTGCTGGGTGAAGTAAATGGACTTCGTCGTCTCCCCATTGTTATAGGCGGTTTTGAAGCACAAGCCATTGCAGTAGCGTTGGAAAATATGCACCCGAGCAGACCCCTGACACACGATCTGATGAAAAATTTCATGAATGCATTTGGGGTAGAATTACAAGAGATCATCATCAACGATTTACAGGAAGGAATTTTTTATTCAAAACTAGTTTGTTATACAGATAACGATACAGTTGAAATTGATAGCAGAACCAGCGATGCACTGGCTTTGGCGGTGCGATTTGGATGCCCAATATTTACCTACGATACAATTCTGGAATCTGCAGGTATTGCTTTGGAAGAAGGAGGTACCCCAAAACCTAAAATGGAAGCTGTGGGTGTGGAAGAACCTGCCAGCAGCAGTGATCGTTCCGATTTAAGTTCCCTGAACATTGAAGAACTCAATCTTTTATTGAATGAAGTATTAGAGCAGGAAGATTATATCCGCGCCATTGCCATTCGGGATGAGTTGAAAAAAAGAAAATAGTGCAAGGCATTTAAGACATGGTCTGTTTCCCCAATTGTAAAATAAATCTTGGATTACACATCACGGGTAAAAGGCCGGATGGTTTTCATGCATTAGAAACTGTTTTTTATCCGGTTGCTTTAACAGATATGCTGGAAATTATTTCCGCCACTTCGCTTTCGTTTCAATCAACAGGTTTATCCATTCCCGGCACTGCAGACAATAACCTTTGTTTAAAAGCCTACCAATTACTGAAAAAAGATTTTCCTGAGTTACCACCCGTTAAAATGCATTTGCACAAAACCATTCCCATGGGTGCAGGCCTAGGTGGAGGAAGTGCAGATGGCGCATTTGCATTGCAATTATTAAACAACAAGTACAAACTGGAGCTAGGCAAAGAACAGTTAATTCAATACGCAGCACAACTGGGTAGCGACTGTCCATTTTTTATCTTGAATCAGGCTTGTTATGCAACAGGCAGAGGAGAAATACTCGAACCCATTGCACTCGATTTATCCGCCTGGCATTTTGTATTGGTGAATCCCGGAATTCATGTAAATACGAAATGGGCATTTGAACAAATTACACCCGGTTCTTCAGGCAAAGATTTGAAAGCCATTATGCAATTGCCAGTTGAGAACTGGAAAGAACAATTGAGCAATGATTTTGAAGCACCAATAGCAAAAGCTTATCCGGCTATTCAGGAAATAAAAGATCGGTTGTATCAATTAGGTGCCAGCTATGCAGCCATGAGCGGAAGCGGATCTACCCTCTTTGGACTATTCAAAGCAAAACCGGAAGCTTCTATTCGCGAAGCATTTAAAGAGAGCAACGTTTACCTTATTTCTTAAATTTTTTCTAACCAATAATCTATTTTATTAGATTTTATTCACACTAACGCCCATTAGTTTAAATAACATTTTTTATTACAGGGCTTTTTCTTTAATTTAGTTCAGATTGCCGCCATTATTAACCCACGTTTAAACTGGACTAGATGTTTAGTACCCAAAACAATGGAGGCCTCTATGATGCCGCATTTGAACACGATGCCTGCGGCATTGGATTCGTAGCCAATATCAATGGTCACAAAAGTCATCAGCATATTTCAGATGCATTAACTGTCCTGGAAAACATGGAACACCGTGGCGCCTGCGGTTGTGAAAACAATACAGGAGATGGAGCTGGTATTTTGATTCAGATTCCGCATGAATTCTTTTTTGATGAATGTATTCAGTTGGGCAAACACTTGCCGGATGCCGGCAAATACGGCGTCGGTATGATTTTCTTCCCTAAATCTGTTGGCCTGAGAGAAGAGTGCAGAGACATTTTTAATCGCGCAGCAGAAAAACTGGGTCTCGAAATTATAGCCTATCGTAAAGTTCCTGTGAATAAAGAAAACATTGGCCTTACCGCCCTATCTGTTGAGCCTTGTATGGAACAGGTATTCATAGCCTGCCCCGATCATATTCAGGACCCCGATGCATTCGAAAGAAAATTATTTATCCTTCGCAACTATGCATCGCATACCATAAACAATACCATTAAGAAAGATGAGATTGGATTTTATATTGTTTCCCTTTCATCCAGAACACTTATTTACAAAGGACAATTAACCAGCAATCAGGTTCGCCATTATTTTACAGATCTTAGCAACAAGCGACTCGTATCTGCGTTTGGACTGGTTCACTCCCGCTTTGCTACCAACACTTTCCCATCCTGGAAACTGGCACAGCCATTCCGATACATTGCGCATAACGGTGAAATCAATACCCTTCAGGGAAATCTGAACTGGCTTCGTTCCAGCGAAAAAGGATTTACGACTCCTGCTTTTACCAAAGAGGAATTAGACATGATTCTTCCGATTGTTACCAGCGGGCAATCGGACTCTGCTTGTTTGGATAATATGATTGAACTGCTCACTTTAACAGGCCGTTCCTTACCACATGTAATGATGATGCTGATTCCGGAAGCCTGGGATGGCAACGATAGCATGGACCCTGTAAAGAAAGCATTTTATGAATACCACGCCTGTTTAATGGAGCCATGGGATGGACCTGCTTCCATTTCTTTCACGAACGGGCAAATGATTGGTGCTACATTGGATAGAAATGGATTAAGACCTTCCCGTTATACCATCACACACGATAACAGAGTCATCATGGCTTCTGAAACAGGTGTACTCCCCATTGATCCTTCCAACGTAAAAGAGAAAGGCAGATTGCAACCAGGAAAAATGTTTGTAGTAGACATGAATGAAGGAAGAATCATTTCAGATGAAGAACTCAAACAAAAAATCTGCTCGCAGAAACCTTATGCAGAATGGTTGAATAAATATAAAATTCGTTTGGAAGAATTACCTGAACCACGCGTAATGTTTACGCATCTGGAACACGATCAGGTATTTAAATACCAGAAAGCATTTGGCTATACCACGGAAGATCTGGACACTATTATTGCACCAATGGCCATTGATGGAAAAGAGCCCATTGGTTCAATGGGTAACGATGCTCCTCTTGCAGTACTAAGTAATAAACCACAACATATAAGCTCCTATTTCAAACAATTATTTGCACAGGTAACCAATCCACCGATTGATCCGATTCGCGAGAAAATGGTAATGTCACTGGCCACTTTTGCTGGGAGTAATGGGAACCTGCTGGTAGAAGAACCAACCGCCTGTCATAGTGTGGCTTTGCAACATCCGATTCTGAATAACCATGAGCTGGAAAAAATCAGAAGTATTGACACGGGTGTGTTTCAGGCAAAAACCCTACAAATGTATTTCAGAGCAGACGGAAAGTCTGGCTCATTAAAAGCAGGCATCGACCGCCTTTGTCGTTATGCTGTTGACGCAGTGCAGGATGGATTTGAAGTAATTATTTTAACAGACCGTGCCATTGATTCCGAACACGCGCCTATTCCTTCTTTACTCGCCACAGCAGCCGTACATCATCACTTAATTAAAAAAGGATACAGAGGGCAAGTCGGCATTATTGTAGAAGCAGGAGATGTATGGGAAACGCACCACTTTGCCTGCCTGATTGGATTTGGCGCAACAGCAATCAATCCTTACCTGGCATTGTCCTCTATCAGAGACATGAAAATGTCGCAGAAATTGCTAACGGAACTTGACGTTGAAAAACTAAAGAAAAACTATATCAAAGCAGTTAATGAAGGACTGTTGAAAGTGTTTTCCAAAATGGGGATTTCTACTTTACAGAGTTATCAGGGTGCACAGATATTTGAAATCATTGGCATCAACAGTTCAGTTGTTGACCAGTATTTCACAGGCGCTACTTCACGTATTGAAGGAATGGGACTGGATGAAATTGCCAGAGAAACATTGGCTAAACATTTCTTTGCTTTCAGCAAGAAAAACAAAGTAATTGACAGACTACCAGTGGGTGGCGTTTACCAATGGAAAAGAGAGGGAGAATTCCATTTATTCAATCCGCAAACCATTCACTTACTGCAGGATGCAACGCGGAAAAATGATTATTCTGTTTTCAAAAAATATTCCTCACTTATCAATAACCAGAGCGAGCAGGCATGCACATTAAGAAGTCAGTTTGAATTTGTAAGCCATCGCCCTTCCATTTCCATTGAAGAAGTGGAACCCGCAGAAAATATTTATAAAAGATTTGCTACCGGAGCAATGTCTTTTGGTTCTGTTTCCTGGGAAGCACATACCACATTGGCCATTGCCATGAACAGACTGGGTGGAAAAAGCAATACGGGAGAAGGCGGGGAAGATGAAATCCGTTACACTCCTTTACCAAATGGAGATTCTATGCGTTCTGCTATTAAACAAGTGGCTTCTGCACGTTTTGGTGTGACTTCCTTGTATTTAACAGAAGCAGATGAAATTCAGATAAAAATGGCACAGGGTGCCAAACCAGGAGAAGGCGGACAATTACCGGGTCATAAAGTTGATGAATGGATTGGTAAAACCAGACATGCTACTCCTGGTGTTGGTTTAATTTCTCCTCCACCGCATCACGATATTTATTCTATTGAAGATCTGGCTCAGTTAATTTTTGATTTAAAAAATGCTAACCGCGCTGCACGCATCAATGTGAAGCTAGTATCAAAAGCTGGAGTGGGCACTATTGCAGCAGGTGTGGTTAAAGCCAAAGCCGATGTTGTATTGATTGCAGGGCACGACGGAGGCACAGGCGCTTCTCCGGTGAGCTCGGTGAAACATGCGGGATTGCCCTGGGAATTAGGATTAGCAGAAACCCATCAGACATTGGTGAAAAACAAACTAAGATCCAGAGTTATAGTTCAGGCCGACGGACAAATGAAAACCGGAAGAGATATTGCCATTGCTGCTTTATTAGGTGCTGAAGAATGGGGTGTTGCTACTGCAGCATTAATTGTAGAAGGTTGTATCATGATGCGCAAATGTCATTTAAATACCTGCCCTGTGGGTGTTGCCACACAGGACGAAACCCTGCGCAAACGTTTTACTGGGAATCCTGATCATGTGGTTAATTTCTTCCGATTCATTACACAGGAATTGCGTGAAATCATGGCAGAACTCGGTTTCAGAACCGTGAATGAAATGATTGGTCAATCCGCTTATCTGCAACAAAGAACTGATGTTGAACATTGGAAATACACCAAGTTGGATTTATCTAAAATTTTATATCAGGAGCCAGCTCAGGATGGTACAGGATTATATGCATCAGAATTACAAGACCATGGCATAAGTGAAGTATTGGATTGGAAATTACTGGCTGCCGCCCAACCTGCCATTGAAAAAGGAGAAAAAGTAACAGCTGCATTTCCCATTATCAATACCGACAGAACAGTAGGCACTATTGTTTCGAATGAAATAACCAAAGTATACAAGAGTAACGGACTGCCTGAAGACACTTTACATTTTAGTTTTAAGGGAACAGCAGGACAAAGCTTTGGTGCGTTCAATACCAATGGAGTAACCCTTGAACTGGAAGGTGACGCCAATGATTATTTTGGAAAGGGATTGAGTGGAGCCAAACTGATTGTGTATCCCGATGCCAAAGCGGCATTTGTTGCGGAACAAAATAGCATCATCGGCAATGTGGCTTTGTATGGCGCTACTTCAGGAGAAGCCTATATCAGAGGAAAAGCCGGAGAAAGATTTGCAGTAAGAAATTCTGGAGCCAAAGTAGTAGTAGAAGGAATTGGTGATCATGGTTGTGAATACATGACTGGCGGGATCGCTGTGATTTTGGGAGCTGTCGGAAGAAATTTTGGAGCTGGCATGAGCGGAGGTATTGCATATGCTTATGACCCTACCAGAACCTTTGCGCAGCATTGTAATATGGAAATGATTGAACTGGATCCCTTAAGCGAAGAAGATGCCCGTGTACTAAAAGCGTTAATTGAAAATCATAACAGGTATACCCAAAGCACGGTAGCTGCATTTATCTTAAACGATTTTGACAATCAGCTATCACAATTCATTAAGGTTTTTCCTACCGATTACAAAAAAGCATTGGCGAGGAAAAAAGAAAACAGCACTGTATTAAAATAATTTTTTTACACCTGAACCATCAGGTACTACTAAAATAATAGTCATGGGTAAACCCACCGGATTTTTAGAATTTGACAGAACGGCTTCAGTAAAAGAACCTGTAACAAGCAGACTAAAGCATTACAAAGAATTTGTTTCTTCCTTACCGGAAGAATCTTTAAATCAGCAGAGTGCCCGTTGTATGAACTGCGGCGTTCCCTTTTGCCATAACGGATGTCCGCTGGGCAATGTAATTCCAGAGTTTAATGACGCCGTTTACCGAAAGAATTATGCGGAAGCATATGAGATACTTTCATCTACCAATAATTTTCCGGAATTCACTGGACGCATATGTCCTGCTCCTTGTGAATCGGCATGTGTGTTAGGAATCAATCAACCTCCGGTTGCCATTGAGGAAATAGAAAAACATATTATAGAAATAGCGTTTGAAAAAGGATTTGTACAACCTTACAAACCCCTGTATCGTTCAGGTAAAACGGTGGCAGTAATTGGATCAGGACCTGCTGGACTGGCAGCAGCCGCACAACTGAACTATGCAGGTCACCAGGTTACTGTTTTTGAAAGAGATGACAAACCTGGCGGATTGTTGCGCTATGGCATTCCCGATTTTAAATTAGAAAAATGGGTGGTAGAAAGGAGGATAGCTTTATTGGAACAGGAAGGCATTCAGTTTAAGTGCAATGCCAATGTTGGTGTCAATATCAGTATCAATGACCTGCTGAGGGAATACAACGCCATTGTGTTGGCAGGAGGCTCCACTATTCCAAGAGACCTGCCCATTGAAGGCAGAGAGTTAAAAGGTGTACATTTTGCTATGGACTTTTTAAAACAACAGAACAAAAGAGTTGCTGATATTGCTTTGGAAACAGCACCTATTCTTGCAAAGGGCAAACACGTAGTGGTAATAGGTGGTGGAGATACAGGAAGTGATTGCATAGGAACAGCCAACCGCCAACAAGCTGCCAGCGTAACCCAGTTTGAACTAATGCCTAAACCACCAGAGAGCAGAACCCCGTATATGCCCTGGCCACAATATCCTTTCATCCTAAAAACAACTTCTTCACATGAAGAAGGAGCCAACAGGGAATGGGCCATTGCCACCAAAAAATTCATTGGTGATGAAGAAGGAAATTTAAAGGCATTGGTTACCGTGAATCTGGAATGGAAAATTAATGAAGATGGAAAAGCAGCAGGTTTTGTAGAAATACCTGGTACAGAAAAAGTAATTCCCTGCGAACTGGCTTTGCTTGCCATGGGATTTGTAAGTCCGCAAAAAGAAGGTTTACTGGAAAAACTAGAAATTGAGTTGGATGCAAGAGGTAATGTAAAGGCAACCGAAAAATCCTACCAGACGAATATTCAAAAAGTATTTACTGCAGGTGATATGCGAAGAGGACAAAGTTTGGTTGTATGGGCCATCAGTGAAGGAAGAGAATGTGCCAAAAAAGTAGATTCCTTTTTAACAGGTGCGGCGAATATTTGGTAATCCTTTGAGGGTTTTATATCTTTTGCCCTTATGGGACTAATTAAGAAAGGACTATTATTTATTTTTTCCATTTACGCACTGATCACTTTTATAATGGTAATGCTGCTGGTATTTCCATTTGCCATGCTGGCAGCAACGGCAGGTAAAATTAAAGGGGGGAACTTGGTATACCGTTGCTGCCGTGTATGGGCGCAACTCTGGTATTATACCATTGGCGTAGTTCACGAAGAAATATATGAACACCCGCACGATACAAGCCGGCAGTACATTTTTGTAGCTAATCATATTTCCTATATGGATATCCCTCCTATTGTACTGGCCATTCATCAGCCAATAAGGGCATTAGGAAAATATGAAATGATTAAAGTGCCGGTTTTTGGATGGATATACAAGGCAGCTGTTATTCTGGTGAATAGACAAAACGCCACCAAAAGAGCACAAAGTGTAAGAGCTTTAAAAGCGGCCATCAAAAACAATATCTCAATTATCATTTTCCCTGAAGGTACATTTAATGAAACCAGACAGCCATTGAAAACCTTCTTTGACGGAGCTTTCAGAATTGCCATTGAAACACAGACTCCTATTAAACCCCTATTACTGGTAGACACATTAAAAAGATTGCATTATAAGTCATTATTTGAAATGACCCCTGGCCAAAACAGGGTAGTGTATCTGGAAGAAGTTCCGGTTAATGGACTGACCATGGAAGATTTACCCGCACTGAAAGACCGTGTGTATAAAATCATGGAAGCGGGTTTAAAACGATATAACAGTTATCCAACGCCATAGCTGTATTTTTGC
This sequence comes from Sediminibacterium sp. TEGAF015, assembly GCF_025997995.1. Lineage (GTDB taxonomy): Bacteria > Bacteroidota > Bacteroidia > Chitinophagales > Chitinophagaceae > Sediminibacterium. The sequence continues at coordinate 1,091,006 of NZ_AP026683.1, forward strand.
TGTAATGAAGCCACTGTTTGTTGAAGTCATTATTCCCCTGGCCCTGCCAAAAAACTATACATGGAAAGTACCTGAACAATTTCAGGATTCCATTGCACCTGGCATTCGGGTAGAAGTGGCTCTAAGAAAAAACAAACGATACGCAGGCATCGTAAAAAAAATACTGACCGATATCCCTCCCGGCTTAAACCCTGCACCGGTTCTGAATATATTGGACACACAACCTGTTGTGCATGCAGAACAATTACAGCTTTGGGAATGGATTGCCGGTTATTATATGTGCTCGGAGGGAGAAGTTATGCAGGCTGCTATTCCTGCCAATTTAAAATTGTCTAGCGAAAGTATTTTACAATGGAACGAGGAAAGAAGTCTTGACTTTAGCGATTTATCTGATTCGGAATTTATAGTTGCTGAAGCATTGGAAATAAAAGGGGAATTAAAAATAAGTGAAGTACAGCAATTACTGGACACACATAATACTTACCCGATTGTAAAAAAACTGGTAGAGAAAGGAGTCTGCTATGTTTGGGAGGAACTCAAAGAAAAATACAAACAAAAAACAGAGACCTATATTCTTTTGCATCCAAAATATGCAAAGGAAGAGCAATTGGAACAACTCTTAAATAACTGGAGCAGGGCCCCTAAACAAATGGAATTGCTGCTGGCTTATTTACATTTAAAAAATACAATTGGTATAGTAACTCAACCTGAGTTACTTAAAAAAGCCAATGCAAGTGCGGCTCAGTTAAAAGGCTTGATTGAGAAAGGAATTCTGATAGCAGAAAAAAGAAATGCAGACAGACTGCCTTCTCTTCCAAAACTTTTACAGCTCGATTTTTCACTTTCGACTGCGCAGGATAAAGCATTGAAGGAAATTCGGACTTGTTTTGAAAGTAAATCCGTGTGTTTGTTACATGGTATTACCGCAAGTGGAAAAACACAGTTGTACATGAAGCTGATTGAAGAGCAGATTCAATTAGGCAAACAGGTATTATACCTGTTACCGGAAATTGCTTTAACCGCTCAGATGATTCGCCGATTACAAAAAAGCCTAGGAGGTCATATAGCCATTTACCACTCCAAATTCAATCCCAACGAAAGGGTTGAAATCTGGAATAAAATCAATTCTGGAGAAACCAAAGTAGTCTTGGGTGCCCGATCTGCTTTGTTTTTACCATTCAATAACCTGGGGATGGTTATATGTGATGAAGAGCACGATGCGTCATATAAACAACAGGATCCTGCACCAAGATACCATAGCCGCGATACTGCCATATATTATGCATCATTGTTCAAGGCAAAGGTTTTACTTGGATCAGCTACCCCTTCTATTGAAAGCTATTATAATGTAGAGCAGGGGAAGTATGGATTGGTAACACTTACTGAGCGTTATGCAGATGTTGCACTTCCTGAAATACAACTGATTGATCTGAAGAAAATACCCGCAAAGGAAAGAAGTGCAAAGCCCTTATCTGATGATTTACTGGCAGCTATTCAGCAAACATTGAACGATAAGAAGCAAGTTATTCTTTTTCAGAACAGAAGAGGCTATGCCCCTTATCTGCTCTGTGATACCTGTGGCTGGATACCGCATTGTAATCACTGTGATGTAACCCTAACTTTTCATAAGGCTAAGCAGAAATTATCCTGTCATTACTGTGGCACCATTTATCCCCTGCTTCAAACCTGTCATGCCTGTGGAAGTCATCATTTTATTCAGAAAAATTTTGGCACAGAGAAAATAGAAGAACTGGTTGCCGAAGCATTTCCGGATGCAGTGATTGCCAGAATGGATTACGATAGTATTCGCGGCAAACACGACCATGATAATCTCATTAAACAATTTGAACAACACAAGATTGACATACTGGTGGGCACACAGATGGTAGTAAAAGGGCTTGATTTTGAAAAAGTAAATTTAGTAGGGATTGTAGACGCAGATGGCATTTTGAATTTTACCGACTTCAGAGTAAATGAAAGAGCCTATCAGCTAATGGAACAAGTTAGTGGAAGAGCGGGCAGAAAAGACGGGCTGGGCAAAGTACTGGTTCAGGTGAGTAACCTCCACCATCCTATATTGCCATTTGTTCAGCAGCATCATTATAAGGGATTGTATCAGTTTGAAATTGCCAACAGAAAGGAATTCCACTACCCTCCTTTTACCAGACTAATTCAGGTAATTTTCAAACATAAAGACAAACAGATTGCAGAAGAAGCAGCCAAGATTATGAAACAAGGATTGCTTACCGGATATGGTCAGTATATGAATGGTCCCTCACAACCAATTGTAGACAGAATCAGGAACCAATATCTTTGGGAACTACTGATTAAGCTACCCAAAGACGGCAACACTGTTTTATCTTGTAAAAAAGCCATACAGCAGCAAATGCTCATCTTGCATACACATCAGCGATACAGATCCGTTCATATTATACCAAATACTGACCCTGTTTATTAAAATGAAAAAAATAGCATCAAATATTTCTTTGCAACCCTACAATAGCTTTGGGGTTGATGCAATGGCCAGATATTTTGTACCCGCAGAAAGCCAGGAAGAAATAAAGGAAATTATCGAATGGAATAAAACACAACAACAGCGACTACTAGTGTTGGGTGGCGGCAGCAATGTATTGTTTACCCATGATTATGACGGGCTAGTTTTGCAGAATAATTTGAAGGGCATCAGTAAAGTAAACGAAGATGACAACTATGTGTACATTAAAGCAATGGCTGGTGAAAACTGGCATGCTTTTGTGCAGTATTGCGTAGAAAATAAATACCAGGGAATTGAAAATCTGAGCTTGATACCGGGCAATGTGGGCGCATCTCCCATGCAAAATATTGGCGCATATGGTGTAGAAATCAAGGATGTTTTCGAAAGCCTGGAAGCGATGCATTTACCCGACGGCGAACTGGTTCAATTTACGCATGCGCAATGCCAGTTCGGATACCGCGAAAGTATTTTCAAGCAATCCCTTCGCAATCAGTTTCTGATTATTTCGGTAACTTATAAATTAAGGAAACAGCCAAAATTTACCATCAGCTATGGAAATATTGAACAGGCACTGGAGCAAAAGGGTGTAAAGGAATTAAGCATTGAAGCCATTGCAAATGCAGTAATACAGATTCGGCAAAGTAAATTACCAGACCCTAGCAAGATTGGCAATGCCGGCAGCTTTTTTAAAAACCCGGTAATACATCAAACTTTTTACGAAGCACTTCAAAAATTATATCCCGGAATTCCAGGTTTTCCGGGTAGCGATAAGTTTATGACCAAAGTTCCGGCGGCCTGGTTGATTGAACAAACGGGCTGGAAAGGATTTAGAAAAGGAGATGCAGGCTGTTACCCATTGCAACCCCTGGTATTGGTAAATTATGGCAAAGCTACCGGAACTGATATTTATGCTTTGTCCAGTGAAATTATTGAGAGTGTTCAGGAAAAATTCGGAATCCTTTTAGAGAGAGAAGTGAATATTTACTAAGCAGAAAATAAAGAACAGCATGTAATCTACTTAGCCTTCAAGCACTCGCGTTAGTATGGTTTCCATTGACAGTGAACCCACATTGTACCATGCAAATTCTGGGTCTTTTTTAAACCAGGTCATCTGGCGCTTGGCGTATTGACGGGTATGAATTTTTATTTGATTTATCGCTTCCTCTTTCGTGATTAACCCATCTATATAATCAAAAACTTCCTTATACCCCACTGTCTGCAAAGCAGTCTGGTTGCGATAGTCTATTACAGATGCAGCTTCTTCAAACAACCCAGCTACAACCATTTTATCCACCCGCTGGTGAATTCTTTTCGTCAATACTTCCATCGGCATTTCTAAACCAATTTTGATTATACGAAATGGACGTTCTTTTTTTGTTGCATTTCTGAAATGAAGAATGGATTTCCCTGTTGCATTCAATACTTCCAGTGCACGCATTAATCGCTGTGGATTCATTTGTTCAGCTACCGCCCAGAAAGCCGGATCCCTGTGTTTAATTTCGGATTGCAGCCAAATCATTCCTTTGGCTTCGTAGTTATTGATAATTGTTTCCCGGATTTCCGGATCTATGGCAGGCATTGGATCAATACCTTCACAAAAAGCCTTAATGTACAATCCTGTTCCACCAACCATAACAACGCTTTGATGATGCTCCAACAGTTCAACTGTTTTTTGCAAAGCAAATTGTTCAAAATAAGCTGCATTCAGATTTTCTCTGATGGAATGGTCTGCAATAAAATAATGCTTAACTGCTGCGAGCTCAGTCTCACTAGGTCTTGCTACTCCAATAGACAGTTCTTTAAAACATTGTCTGGAGTCTGCAGAAATGATGGCTGTATCTAGAACCTTGGCCAGTTCAATTGCAAATGCGGTTTTACCAATAGCGGTTGGACCGGCAACAATATATACGGTAGGTTTAGTCTTCAAAATCGTCTCTTTGCTCTTCTCCACCAAAACCATCATCATCTCCGTCTGCTTCACTGGCTGCTTCCTCCCCTTCTTCACCAAAGCCATCTGCAGCTTCATTCAGGTCGTATTTCTCTTCTATATCGGCAAACTTATCTCCTAGCAAACTCTTGGTGCCATACTGTTGAGGGCCAATTCCTTCCACTCTGGTTACGGAAGGATAGGTTAACTTGGCATTCTCTTCTTTATTTACACTAATCAGCGCCACTAAAAATGTCCAGCCTTTAGCAAAATCATACTCATAAATAAACTTCTGATTTACGTCCTGAATTTCAGAGCCAATGGTTGTTTCGGCCATCAAAAGGGGTTCTGCACGATAGGCTTTGTCATATTTCTCAAAACTGATTTCTCTTCCCTTTAACCAGTTGTCATTGCTTCTGTAAAAAGTTGCCTGGTGCTTGGTATCAAATTCAAATGCTTTTAAAATTGCAAAATGCAAATCAAGAAAATACTGTGTATGTTTAATCACGATGTCTCTGTAAACTGCATCATCCTCTTCCAGGTATATTCTAAATTTTAAAATTGCCATTCCGCCAGATTTATTAATTAGTGCTTTTTGATTATCGTTGGTTACCGGGTGCAAAATAGCGATTATTTGACGGGTTTCAGGTTCAATTCCGACCCTTTTTCTAACATAAAAGCATAGGCTGCTTCCAGTTGATTCGGAATAATCCCGTCCAGTATGGCCTCTCTGATCGCATCTTTTAAAATGCCTACCTGTTTACCCGGATTCAATCCAAATACCTCCATAATCATTTCCCCACTAATGGGTGGCTGCCAGTTTCTCAACTGATCCTTGGATTCTACTTCTGCCATTCGCTCTTTTACCAACTCAAAATTCTGAAGGTACCTTTGTACTTTCTGCTTATTCTTACTGGTAATATCAGCAGCACATAGTTTCATTAAATCATCAATGTCTTCCCCGGCGTCAAACAACAACCTTCTTACGGCACTATCGGTAATATTTTCCTTGGTTAAACTAATTGGTCGCAAATGCAGCAGCACCAGCTTCTGCACATATTTCATGGGTTCATGTAATGGCAGTTTTAATTTGGAGAAAATTTTAGGAACCATTCTTGCGCCAACCACTTCATGACCATGAAAGGTCCAGCCATGCCCCTCTTCAAACTTTTTGGTAGCAGGTTTGCCAATATCGTGTAAGAGGGCAGCCCAGCGTAACCAAATTGAATCTGTATGGGGTGTAATATTATCCAGCACCTGCAGGGTATGGTAAAAATTATCCTTATGCCCCTTCCCCTCAATATAAACGGCTCCGTGTAAATCAACCATTTGCGGAAAGATTGCTTTCAGCAAACCCGACTTGAACAACAAATCCCATCCAATAGATGGTTTATCACTCATCATTATTTTATTCAACTCATCCGTAATTCTTTCTTGACTCACAATTTTCATACGATGCACATTCTCTCCTATCGCATGAAAGGTTTCCGGCGCTATACTGAAATTAAGTTGGGTAGCAAATCGAATGGCACGCAACATACGCAGCGGGTCATCACTAAATGTTTGCACAGGAGCAAGCGGTGTTTCAATACATTTCCGTTGAATGGCATCCATTCCGTTAAAGGGATCCAGTAAGTTTCCAAACTCAGCAGCATTCAAGGCAATTGCCATTGCATTGATGGTAAAGTCCCTTCGGTTCTGATCATCGGCCAAAGTGCCTTCAGTTACTTGTGGCTTCCGGCTACTATGCTGGTAACTCTCTTTGCGGGCTCCCACAAATTCAATCTCAAAATCTGCCCACTTTACTTGTGCAGTTCCAAAATTTTTGAAAAATGCAACAACTGGCTGAGGATCCAGCTGTGCTGCAAATAAATGCGCCAGCTCAATTCCATCTCCCAGACAAACAATATCTGCATCCTTGGTATTTCTTCCAATTATCTTATCTCTTACAAATCCACCAATTAGGTAACAGGGCATCCCCAGTTGATCTGCAAGCGTACCTATCTGCCTGAAAACAGCTTCCTCTTTTTCAGTAAACGAAATCATCATTGCTGCAAATGTACTATTGTTTGGTCAGGGCAGGAAGCGTGGCAATTAATTGTGCTATTTCAATTTGAAATCCACAATTAAAATGCCCAAGAGGACAGGCAGTTTTACCGTGCAATCCGCAAGGCCTGCAATCCAATGCTTGCTTCACTTCTACAATATTACTATGCATGCTCAAAGGTCCATATCCGAATCCTGGAACCGTAGAACAGTAGATGGCGGTAACCGGCGCATCTACAGAGGAACAGAAATGCATGGGGGCAGAATCATTTACATAGTTCATCAAAGCATTTTTCATTAGTGCAGCCGAAGCCAGAAAATTAAGTTTGCCTGCAAGATTAATGGCATTTTCTGTACTGCTTGCTTCAATAATTTCATTACAAAGCGAAATATCCCCGGGTCCGCCTAATACATACACTTTGAGCTCTTTAGGAAGGGCATTCAAAAACGCAATCCATTTTTCCTTGGGAAACTGCTTTGTTGCCCATACTGAAGAAGGGGCAATGCAGATATAAGGTAGCTGCTGATAGGGAAGCACTTTTTCTATATCGGAAACAGCAGGATACAAAACGGGATTTTTCAGCCGAACACCATTTATATGAGCAATCAATTGAAAATTTCTATTGATTTCGTGTATCCCCTTGTTGGTGTCCATACTATGCACAAGCGTTCGCGAGTAACAAAAACGAAAGGGATTTTTATTGAACCCGATTTTTTCTCTTGCACCTGAAAAACAGGTAATCCAGCCAGTTGCAGCGTAGCGTTGCAAATTGAAGACGATATCATAAGATGCTTTTCTGACACTGAATGCCAGTTTCATCAGATTCAGGTATTTATGCTGTTTTTTTTGCCAGACCAGGACCCGATGAACAAAGGGATGGTTCGCAAACAAAGACTCATTGCCGTTTCTTACCAATACATCTATCTGAGCCTGAGGATAAGCTTCGTGCAGTGATTCCAGTAAACCAGTTGCCAGTACTACGTCCCCAATAAATGCGGTTTGAATAATCAGCAATTTTTGCATCTGGCAAAACTACACAAAACTGAAATACTGTACTTTTGCCCAAAATTGAAATATGCCCCAAGAATTAATATTAGCTGCATGGAATGACAGATCCTTATTAAAGGACGCAAAATACAGCGATGCCGTAAAACAAGTAATTGAAGCAGTTGATAAAGGACAACTAAGAGTTGCCAGCCCGGGAGAGGATGGATGGGTAGTTAATGAGTGGGTAAAAAAAGCCATACTGATGTATTTTGGCGTGCAGGAAATGCAAACCTGGGAAATGCCCCCATTTGAATTCTACGATAAAATGTTGCTGAAGAAAAACTATAAAGAACTAGGCGTAAGAGCCGTTCCTCCTGCAACAGCCAGATACGGAGCTTACATAGCACCTAATGTGGTGTTGATGCCCAGCTATGTAAATATCGGTGCTTATGTAGATGAAGGCACCATGGTAGATACCTGGGCTACTGTTGGCAGTTGTGCCCAGATTGGTAAACATGTTCATTTAAGTGGAGGTGTAGGAATCGGAGGTGTATTGGAGCCACTTCAAGCCAGTCCTGTTATTATTGAAGACGGTTGCTTTATTGGCAGCAGATGTATAGTGGTAGAAGGTGTGATTGTAGAAAAAGAAGCCGTACTAGGTGCCAATGTGGTATTAACCCAGTCTACAAAAATCATTGATGTTAGCGGACCCGAACCCATAGAAATGAAAGGAAGAGTTCCGGCCAGAAGTGTTGTGATACCAGGCAGCTATACCAAAAAATTCAATGCAGGAGAATACCAGGTAAGTTGTGCATTAATCATTGGTCAAAGAAAAGCAAGCACAGACTTAAAAACCAGCTTGAACGACGCTTTGAGAGATTTTAATGTGAGTGTATAAAATGCCGCAAGAGAAGCAATCAAAGTTGTTTCTGCAAGGCTTTTTAATAAGCATTGGCGGAGCCATATTGTTCTCCACTAAAGCTATCTGGGTAAAACTCGCTTTTAGAAATACAGGGGTAGACGCAATAACACTGCTTACTTTAAGAATGTTATTGTCTCTGCCCTTTTATATTGCTGCAGCGTGGATTTCAGGTAAAAAGGAAAATGTACAACCACTCAGTAAAAGAGATTTCAGTTGGATAATTATTTTAGGGATACTTGGATATTACCTGAGCAGCCTCTTTGATTTTATAGGCCTCCAGTATATTTCTGCAGGATTGGAAAGACTGATTTTATTTCTTTATCCAACTTTTGCTGTACTGTTGAATACTTATTTATTTAAACAAAGAATAACCCGTATACAGTTTTTAGCTTTATGCATTACCTATACAGGGATTGGAATTGCCTATTACGCAGAATTGGGTACAGTGCAGCACAACGATTCATTTTATTTTGGCTCCTTTATGGTTTTTCTTTGCGCAGTTACTTACTCATTTTATCTGGTAGGTACCGGAAGAATGGTAACCAGAGCGGGCGCTACCCGATATACTGCTTATGCAATGCTGGCTGCAACTGCAGGCGTGTTCGTCCATTTTATTGTAAAACAACAATGGCAAAGCATAAACATGAGTTGGGAATTAGGCTGGTACAGCCTTGCTTTGGCCATAATTGCCACTGTTATACCCTCATTTATGATTAGCGCAGGCATGAAAAAAATTGGCAGTAACAATACATCCATTATTACCAGCATTGGTCCTGTTTCTACCATTATTCAGGCATCCGTTTTTCTGAATGAACCCATTTTAATTACACAAATACTGGGTACTGCACTGGTGATTGCTGGCGTTATTTTAATCGGCTGGCAGAACAACCGAATAGAACATTAATGCACCATTAAATTTTCCATTTCACTCAGTTTTTCAAACTGCTCAATCGTAAGGGGTTTAGTAATAAAGTGCGTAACATTCAAAAACTTTTTAGAACGTTCGTAGTCAACATGGTCAATGGAAGATGTTAGAATTACAACAGGCCATGGATGTCCCAGTTTTTCGTATTCATGCAAAAAATCCCATCCCGATCTTCCGGAAAAATTTAAATCCAAAAATATCTTACGCTTGGTATTTGGATTCTCTTTTACATACTGAAGAGCAGTATCCACCTGATCAAAAGTATGCACAGGCATAGTGGGCATAACATTGCGGATGATCAGCTCATTCAGTTTATTCACTAGGTGATCATCATCTACTAGGCAGATTTCTTCAATAGCCTGATTCAACAGGTATTTATTTAAAGAAATACTATTTGTTGAAGCAAAATTAATTTGATCATTCAGCTTGAAAATAGCATCATTCATCAGGTTAGCTGAATATTCAATATCACTGAAAATCTGTGCATAGGTAGCTAGATTATGATCTTGGAATTTGGCAGTCTGCAAAAGCTGCAAAATTTTTGAGAACTCATGACGAAGTTCATGAGAAGTAATAAAAGAAATCTTTTTGAGATGGCTCATTTGCTCCAATACTTCTTTCTCTGATATTTTCTTGAGCGTAATGTCTTTCTGAATAGTAATATAGCCTGTTATTACACCATCCTTGTCAAACAAAGACTCTATCATCAGATCTAGCCAAATGCGGGCACCACTCTTGGTATAGTATAAAATTTCAGTGCGTATTCCTTTCCCCTGCTCAATTACCTTTCGTATTCTATCCAGCGTTTCCTTACTGGTTTCAGGACCTTTTAAAAAACTTCCCGGAGTTTTTCCGCTTACTTCTTTCAATGTATACCCGGTAGTCTTCACAAACGCATCATTTACCCAGGTAATGCGGTTGTCCGCATTACACATGATAATAATGCTACCAATTTTTTGAGCAATCTTTGTGAATTTTCCAAACTCAATTTTAGTACTCTCCATCAATTCCTGCTGCCTTCTTATTTGGATCTGCGCTTCTTTTACGGCGGTGATGTCTAAACACAAACCGGTATATCCCTGAAAAACACCCTGTGCATTGTAAACGGGATTTCCTTTCATATTCATCCAGCGAAAATTACCATCGTGTTTTTTAAACCGATAAACCAGATTGCAAGGTTGCTGAATGGCAAATGCCGATTTCCTGTCTGCCATCACTTTCTCTATATCTTCAGGGTGTATATATTTCAGCCACCCTTCAACCAGCTGATCCTCTTTACTTGTTCCACAATATTGTTGCCATGCTTTATTGATATGTGTTATCTCATTTTGAGTATTGGTCATCCACATTAATTCGGGCATAAATTCGGCCAGTTCATTAAAACAATGATTGGAGGTAACAGAGGAAAGATTTGTTTCCATTACTCCTACTGACGAAGAAATCATTAGTGTTTTTTTACTATCTATACCTGGCTGTTTTATATCTCCTTTCAATAACACCCCTGTGAATTTTCCCTTTTTATCTGTAATGGATTGAACAGAAAAAAGAATCGTATTCCTAACCTGAGAACTTGCCGGATATTTGAATTGCAATTCTCTTGGCCTGGCACCAGGTTGCTTGAGTTGCTGTATGGCACTATGGATAAGGCCAGCCTCCTGAAGATTGAATAGTGCCTCAATGGATATACCTGCTACAGCAATTCCCTGTAATTGGTACAATTGCTGGAAGGCATCATTACAATACATTATTTCCCCGTTTGCATCAACAGCCAGAACGTAATGTCCATACTTGTTATGATCCACTACTAGCGTATCTTTTAATTCGTTGTACCGCATAAACTGGCATTTGGAAGTGGGGAAATGGATTGCAAAAAATGCTCATTAGATTTATATTGATGAATAATATCCGGTAACATCAGAAAATCCCTGGACTTATCTAAAAAGAAATGAGCCCCACTTTTTAAACAAGCCTGCCGATATGTTGCATTCGGCATATTGGTAAGAAAAATAATTAGCGGTTCTTTTGTTGGAAAAGACAATTTGATTTGATTCAGCAATTCAATCCCACTCAGTCCGGGCAGCTGAATATCTAGTATAAATACATCAGGAAAATTATGCTGCGCTATCATTAATCCTTTTTCTGCCGTTTCCGCAATATGTATTTCTATGTTGGATTCCTGATCAAGTAAAAGATGATTCAGCTGCTGAACAATAATTGCTGCATCTTCTACAATCAATACGTTGATGGAGGAGGTCTTCATAAAATGGTTATTAACCAAATATACTATGTCAAAAAAGAAAGCTTTGTAGGGCTGGCCTACAAAGCTTCTGTAGTTAAGATACTACAATCGGTTTTTCAGGAAATTGAATTTTAAACTGGATGCACGCACCCTCTAATGCAATACTAAAAAACAAATTGGCAAATGACTGTAGTAGTTCAATTGAATTGTAACCTATAAAAAAACGACAGGTTGTAGTATAATCACTACAAATCAGATATTTTATGCTCTATAGCGTAACGAATCAGGTCTGCATTGCTTCTGAGTCCCATTTTATCCAAAATACGTGCGCGGTAAGTGCTGATAGTGTTTATATTCAGGGAAAGCATCTCGCTGATTTCAGAGACAGATTTGCCCTCAACCAGTTTTTTAAGTACTTCAAATTCCCGGTCCGACAAATTTTCGTGTGGCAACTTGGATGAATCCGTTTCCAGCGAACTGGCCAATACCTCCGCCACTCTGTTAGTAATGTATTTTCGTCCAGCCAAAATTTGCTGCACAGCCGTTACCAATTCATATGGTGCACTTTCCTTGGTTAGATAGCCGGAAGCACCTGCTTTTATTGCCCTTACTGCGTATTGTTCGGGCGAATGCATGCTAAGCATTAATACAGGCGTATTGGGGACATGAGTTTTGATTTGCTTTAAAATCTCAATTCCGGAGTATCCTGGCATACTGATATCTGAAATAATTATATCCCAGGGCTCTTTGATGGATTTTTTAAATAACTCAGCAGAATCAGACACATCATGAATCTCGGCAAAAGGCAACGACTCAAGTAAAATCTTTTTCAGACCCTCCCTAATTAAACCATGATCATCTGCAATTAGTATACGCATAAGTTGCCAACTACCATTTTTCGGTAATACAGTTATAAAGATAAGAAATTGGACTTTACACTATCCTTGTTTTTCTAGCTGAAATGACTTGAATTCTTCAAAAAAAGTCTTAATAAAATCAAAAGACAGTGGCTTTGTAATATAATCAATCACCGAAGGATAGCTTCTGGCCTTTTCCCTATCTCTATTATCAATAGAGGAAGACAGCACAATTACATTGGAGGCATCTGACTGCGTGATATATTCATCCAGAAAATCCCAGCCTCCCCTGCCAGGAAAATTGATATCCAGAAATATCAGCGTCTGCTTAAGCTCCTGAGAAGTTTTAATAAAATCCAATGCGTCATCTATGTCTATAAATACTTCTACAGGCATTTCAGGCATTAATGCCTGCACTATTTTTCTGTTCAGAACATTCGTTAATACATCATCATCAATAAAAATGATTTTTCTGAATGATTCATTCTCTTTGTTCATATCAAAAATTTCATCGTGTTGGTTAAATGACAGCTTATGATTGAGTTTAAATATGGCCGAATTAATCAATTGAATGGACTTTTTGGCTTCTGCAATCAGATCAACCCGCTCAGTATCCGAAATAAACTGATTGTCCATCAGGTTAACAATGGATTGAATTTTGGCATATTCATGGCGCATTTCATGAGAAGTAATAAAGGATAGTTCCTGCAACCGGTTCTTGAACAACTGGGTTTGCATTTCAATTTTCTTACGTTCTGTAATATTCTGAGCAATTCCTAATATGTATACTACTTCATCCCCCTTCTTTTCAAATACAGACAATCGGGTCTGAAAATATTGATACTGCTGCATTTTATCCATGCACCTACATTCCACTTCCATTACAGTCTGACCATCTAGACCCACTTTGGCAACAGCTGCTTGAATACCCCTCCAGTCTTCCGGATGTATAAGTGTACGAAGCGAAATGCAATTGATTTCCTGATCTTTCAGGTGTTCAAAGCCGAACATATGGTTCAATGCCGGATTACGCATTATGAATTTGCGCTCGCTTACATCAAATAAAAAGACCATATCTGGCAATTTATTATAAATCGCTTCTAATAAGGTAGCCTGCGATACTTCTGCAGGCAACCAACCCGTATGTAAAGATTGCGCATTCATAGTAATGGTTTATCCTAACAGTCGTAAAAAATATGCCACTTATTAACCTTATAATAATCAATCAGTTAGTTTAATAATTTCAAAAAAAATTACTTTTTTTGAGACTTAATTTCCCTTTTTGGGAATAAAATCGAACATTCAGCAAGAATTTGCACTAAATTGAAGAACCAAGAAAATCCAATGAAACCTACAAAACCACTCAAAATCTTCATATTAGAAGATGACCTCTGGTATGGAACGATGCTAGAGCATTATCTCTCTTTAAACCCGGATTACCAGGTTAGCCGTTTTGAAACAGAAAAAGCATTTTTTCAACAATTACACGAACAACCGGATGTAGTAACGCTAGACTATGCATTAGCTGAAGGAGATGCAGATGGAAGTAAAGTATTGAAAAAAATTAAGGAGCGTTATCCGGAAACAGAAGTCATCATTATTTCTGGCCAGGATCAAATCACTACCGCGGTGGAACTACTAAAATCTGGGGCATTTGATTATATAGTTAAAGACGAAGACACCAAGGACAGACTTTGGAATGTGCTGCTTCATCTGCAGGAAATAAAAGGACTTAAAAAAGAAGTTGAGCAACTTAAAAATGAACTGAAAAAAAATTATGACTTTTCCAAAGTTATCATTGGACAGAGCGACTCCATACAAAAAGTATTCGCCCTGATTGAAAAAGCCACCAAAACCAATATTACTGTTTCTCTAACCGGGGAAACGGGTACTGGTAAGGAAATGGTGGCCAAAGCGATTCACTATAATTCTTCAAGACACAAATACCCTTTTGTTGCCATCAACGTGGCCGCTATCCCACCTGACTTGCTCGAGAGTGAATTATTTGGACATGAAAAAGGAGCGTTTACTAGTGCACAGAGCAAAAGAATTGGAAAATTTGAAGAAGCCAACAAAGGCACATTATTCCTGGATGAAATTGCAGAAATGGACATTCATCTACAGGCAAAATTATTAAGGGTTTTGCAAGAAAGAGAAATTACCAGAATTGGCGGGAATGCAGTAATACCGATTGATGTCAGAATTATTGTTGCCACCCATAGAAACCTGCTGAAAGAAGTACAGGAAAAGAAATTCAGGGAAGATTTATATTACCGGCTTTTAGGTCTTCCGATAGAATTGCCCCCTTTAAGAGAAAGAGATAATGACTATTTAATTCTGGCCAAGCATTTTATCCAGAGTTTTTGCAGCGACAATCGACTCACTTTAAAAACATTAACACCAGAATCAATTGCCAAACTGAAACAATACGACTATCCTGGAAATATCAGGGAATTAAAATCAATCATAGAATTAGCTGTTGTTATGTCAGAGTCTGACCTGATATATCCAAGTGACATCAATATTGAATCTAATGATCAGATTGGCAACCTGCTATTTAAAGAGACCTCACTTAAGGAATACGAAAAACAAATCATACAATACTTCCTTAATAAATACAATCAGGATGTGATTGCAGTCTCTAAAAAACTAGACATAGGAAAATCAACTATTTACAGAATGATGCAAAGAGGTGAATTGATAAAATAATTCGCATGGCAGATAAAAGTCAATCCCATATTGATCCAAAATTGCTCTCCATAGAACTGGAAATGGAAAGAGCTGCCAGATATGCTGCCGAAAAAAAATTACAGCAGAAGGAAAGCGAGCTGCAGTTATTAAAGAGAAAACTGAATAATTCCGAAACGGCAGACTTTTGTTTTTCCGGAACAGATATAATCAATAATATAAATCAGCATTTGCAAACCGGCATACTGATTGAAAATGAATCCGGTCTTGTGATAAGTATTAATGAATCCTTTTGTCAGTTTTTTAATATTAAATCACCAATACAAACATTGATTGGTACTGATTTATATAGTAATCATCAAATAGACGAATCAGTTTTTGCGAACCCTTTTTATTTTCAGCAGCGCACCAATGAAATACTTAGCAACAGAGAAGAGATAAGAAATGATATACTCGAATTAAGAAATGGAATGATCATTGAAAGGGACTATATTCCACTTTATCAGCAAGAAGAATATTGCGGTCATATCTGGTTCTATATGGATGCAACACTAAAATATACGCTTGAAAAAAAACTTGAGAAACAAAAAAATATTTATGAAAAAATAATCAGTTATCTCCCGACTGACATTGCTGTATTAAGTCCTGAATATGCCGACTTATTTCTGAATCCAATTGCAATAAAAGACCCTGAACTTAGGCAATGGATTATTGAATGGTTGATTGGGAAAAAGGGAGCTACTACTGCTCAACCTAAAATTAAAGATGCCCGGCTAACGAATTATCAGGAATTATTCGAACAGGTTATTCATTACAAAAAAGGAGGTTTCATTGAAGAAAAGAAAACGGATAACGAAGGTCACACAGCCCATATTTTAAGAAATCTTCATCCTGTTTTGGATGAAGATGGCGAACTCGAAATGATTATAGGACTTCACACTGACATCACAGAAAGAGTCCGGATTGAAGACGAACTGATACTGGCTAATCAGAAAACGGAAGAGCTGGCAAGAGCAAAGGATTTATTTCTGGCGAACGTAAGCCATGAAATCAGAACCCCTATGAATGGAATTCTCGGCGTTGCCGGATTACTTGGCAAAACAAAACTGAATCAGAAACAACAAAAGATGACAGGCATGATAAAAGATGCCGCAAGCAATTTGCTGGTCATTGTAAACGATATTTTAAATTTTGAAAAAATAGCCGCCGGAAAAATTGAATTAGAGAAAATTCAATTTTTATTGAACGAAAAATTAGCCCTGTTAGTAGAAAGCTTTCAATACAAAGCCAAAGAAAAAAACATTGAGCTTTATTTTCATGATTTGAACGAAAACCCATTGCAGGTTGTAGGAGACCCGTATCGTTTTAGTCAGGTCATTACAAATTTATTAGCCAATGCTATTAAGTTTACTGATAAAGGAATAGTTGAAGTTAAGTTGCAGACCATTGCAGAAACGCCAGAAGAAATATGGATCAGAATTGAAGTAAAAGATAGCGGCATTGGAATTCCGGAAGAAAAAATAGAATCCTTATTTCAACCCTATAAACAAGCAGATTCCGCTATATCCAGAAAGTACGGAGGAACAGGATTAGGCTTAAGCATAGCTAAAAACTTGATTAGTGTTATGGGTGGCCGAATAGGCGTTGAAAGCAAAATAAATTCAGGAAGTATTTTCAGTATTCAACTGCCTTTTAAAAGGAATGAACTGGCAACACAGCCATCCTTTGCCATATCAGATTACAATCAGCTGAAAGGGTTGCGAATATTGCTTGCTGAAGATGTAGAAATGAATCAATTCATAGCCCGTTCAATACTGGAAGAAAAGGGCATTTATGTAACAGAAGCAGTTGACGGCAGAGATACAATAGAAAAAATAAAAAATTATTCCTTCGATTTGATACTGATGGACATCTCAATGCCCTATATAGACGGTATTCAGGCCACCTCCATCATCAGAAGCATGAAGGACTCTCCCAATCGGTCAATACCAATTATTGCCTTAACTGCGAATGCATTGGAAGGCGACAAACAGAAATATCTGCATGCCGGCATGAATGGCTATATCAGTAAACCCTTTTTGGAAGAGGAATTTTTGATGGTAATTTTACAGTGTTTGCAGAAGAATGATTTTTGTTATAGTAGCGACAATGAACCATTAGAAAATCCTTCAAATGAAAAATTATATAGTGAAGCACAGCTAATGGGTATGGGTAAATTTCAACAGGCTTTTGTAGATAAAATGATTGGGCTATTTCTGCAAACCATGCCTGAGGATATTGAATTATTAAAAGAAGCCACAATAAAAAAAGATTGGAAAAGAGTAGAACGCACTGCACATAGAATTAAATCGGCAATCCGAAGTATGGGTATTCAATCGGCCATACAAACCATTCGATATATAGAAGAAGCTGCCCAAAAAATTCCTCCGCCCGAAGATATTGCTCATAAAGTGGAATGGGTTGCGCAAGCCATGTTGCTCGTAATTGAACAGATAAAAGCCGATTACCCGCATATTGCAGTCTCAAAATAGAAACCTATTCCCAAAACGGGAAGAACCAGAGAGACCTTCAACAAGCAATCCATTGAAAATCAACAACATACATTCAAAAAAGCTTTGGCATTGATTTAGCAACTAATAAGTTGAAATATACAATATGCCATGGAATCCTTTTTTCAACTATCCCAACAATACAAAAGCAAGAAAAACGAAGTACCCGTATTTGCCTTTATGGGTGAATTTGACTGTAAAGCTTTTGGACTAGATACAATTTTAAAAGCTTTTTCTGACTACAAAAATAAATACCTAGAGAATGGGAGCTTATGGTTAATTGGAGAAGGGAAAGATCAGCAACTACTCTCCAATTTAATAGTGGAATATCATATTCAAGACTTTGTAAAAATCAAACCCATACCAACGGGTAGGGCCAAATTTGACTTGCTACATCAGGTAGACCTTTTTCTTAGACCTTCCAGAGAAGAGTATTTTCCATCCGCTGTTTTAGAAGCTGCTTCTGTGGCCGTTCCATCTATTGTTTCAGACAGTTTTCAAATCAGCCAATACATCCAGCATTACAATGCAGGTTATGTGTTAGAAGAAAACAACTATAAACAGCTAGCCAAACTGATGCTAAAATGCCTGCAGGATATCAAATACAACAACTGGAATGTCAAAAGAAGAAACTCACTGCGAATGGTGAATGAGCAATTCCACTGGAATAAAATTGCGGCTGCGCATCAAACCCTTTTTGAACAAACAATCTAATTATATGAACATAGACAACAAGTTAGATAAGGTATTTCAGTTTATGCATACAAGAGCTTTACACGAGCAATGCAATCATGAAATTATTCAGGCAAAAGATCATACGCTCTTCCCCTTTCTCTATGGAAAATATGCATTAATGATGACCGATGCCGAGCCTGAAAATGATATACATATTGTATTTGAAAGCTTTATAAGATTAAATCAATTCCCAATTGTAGCAGTTGCAAACTGGAAAGCAACCGCTTATGGTCAAACGCTGCTTGATCGTTACCAGAATAACTATCTTATTAAAATGCTTGATCCGCAGATTCAGCTGAGAACTTTAAATATGCTCAGGACCAATTGTTTTCTGTACATAGATGCATACCACCAGCAAGACGAAACATATTCGTTGATTGAAGCCATGTATATGCAACTTCCGGTAGTTGCATACGATTCAGAATATAATAAAAAGCTGACTGGGAATGGAGCATTCTATTATAAAACAATGGTTGACTTACTGATTCTTCTGCAATCATTACACCCCATGAAAGTATATTCGAATGGCGCTTTAATGAAACAGATTTTTAACTCCCGACTGGAGAAGCTTCATCCAAAGCACTCAGCTCTTCAAATTGCGGAACAGTAAGTGGTTTCGTAATAAAATGCGTTACATTGGAATACTTCTTAGACTTTTCGTAATCATTATGATCAATGGAAGATGTCAATATGATTACCGGCCAAGGTTGATTCATGCGTTCGTATTCTTCCAGAAAATCCCATCCGTTTCTTCCCATAAAATTCAAGTCAAGGAAAATTTTTCTTTTATGAGTCGGGTTATTTTTTAAGTATTCAAGCGCTTCATCAATATTGTCAAAAACAGTAACCGTCATATTAGGAATTACATTCCTTATAATCACAGTATTTAGCTTATTGATCATATGATCATCATCAATCAGAATTATTTCTTCAATGGCTTGGTTTAACAAAAACTTATTCAGTGCTATATTACTTGAAGACGCAAAACTCACTTCATCGGAAATTTTCAGGATAGCCTGATTCATCGTATTAGCCGAAGCTTCAATATCAGTCAATATCTGCTGATAACTTTCCAGACTGTTCTGTTGAAATTTTGCAGTCTGTAGAATTTGTAAAATCTTGGAGAACTCATGCCTTAACTCAAAAGAAGCGATATCTGATATTTGCTTCAGATGTGTCATTTGCTCTTCCACATCCTTCTCTGTCATTTTCTTTTTGGTAATATCATTCTGTATAGTCAGATACCCAAGCACATTACCCTCTTTATCAAATAAGGTCTCCAGTTTTAGGTCGAGCCATATTTTGTTGCCATTCTTTGCATAAAAAACAATTTCCGTCCTGAGACTCTTTCCCTGATCAATGGTCTTTTTTAATTTATCTAATAAAA
Organism: Sediminibacterium sp. TEGAF015; assembly: GCF_025997995.1. GTDB lineage: Bacteria > Bacteroidota > Bacteroidia > Chitinophagales > Chitinophagaceae > Sediminibacterium. The sequence continues at coordinate 1,110,763 of NZ_AP026683.1, forward strand.
CAGGATCTGTATCCTGGCCGGAAAGTATATGCAATGGGTCTTTCCCGTTTACCTCGCGAAGCGGGAAACCGGTAAGCTTTACAAAGCTATCGTTCACCCAGGTTATTCTATACCCAGCATCACACAGAATAATTACTACATTAATTCGCTGTGCAATTTTTGTAAACTTGGTAAATTCAATTTTAGAAACTTCAAGCGTCTCTTTTTGACGATTCAATTGAAGTTGTAATTCCTTTATTTGGGTTATATCCTGTAATGTTCCGGTATACCCAATAAAATCCCCCAGATTACTGAACATAGGACTCCCCTGCATTTCTACCCAACGATAACTTGCATCATATTTTCGTATCCTGAACTGTACAGTATACCCCTGCTTGTTTGCAAAAGCAGCAGCCTGAGTTTGTTCCAGTTGAAAACGATCTTCTGCATAAACCGCTTCCATCCATCCATTCCCCATTTCCTGATCCATCACATTTCCCCTGTACTTAAGCCATGCTTTGTTTACAAAGACCAGTTGGTGCTGATAATCACTCATCCAGACCATTTCTTGCATGCAATCTGCAACTTCACGGAACCATTCCCTGTTCTGGCCACTTAAACCAGTACTGGAAGCACCCATAGTGGTGGTTGCTTTTTGATTATTTGACGCTGTAACCATCTTCCCAATCATTAAAAATGCGATCGGATAAGACCTTCTATCATGAACAGGACTTATTTCAAAATGAAGATCCTGATTGGCTGAAGCAATACCAGGGCTAGACAACTTTATAATGGAAGGAACTAAGGACTTAGTAAGCAATGCCTGATGTACCGCATCCTTAATTGCGATAGCATCTTTTGAATGCAAAAGTGAATCGATAGATGCTCCTTCTACCGACTCTCCAACAATCTGATAAAGTCGTTGAAAAGCATCATTACAGAACGTTATATTAGCATCCAAATCTATTGTGAATATGAAATAATCAGGAGAAGCAATCTGATCTAATAATTTTCTATCGACTGTGTAAGGATAGCGCATTTGCTAGCATTTAGTGGCCAAACTGTTTTAGAGTTCCCAACCAGGTTTTTATATAATTGTATAACCAAAGAATAAGATAAGCGTAGATAATCAATTTAAGTAAGAACCACTTAATGTTGTGAACTGAAAAAATTCTGCCCATCCAATATAAAAACTGACCCCAGAGCAACAATAAGTAAGCAAAAAATATAGATTTTGATGTCAGTTCTTTCCAGCTCATAAGTAAATAAAAATCTAAATTAAATATACTGTATTTTCATTCTGGAAATATCAAATGACGTTTTTATTATGGAAATAATACACGTGGTTTTCACTCGAAATACCAAAGCTAAAAACAATCCCATTGCTGATATCATCAACCAACTGGCTACCGAACAGCTTAAGCTGGGGATTAAAATCACTATTTGGGAAATAAGCAGAAAACCGTCTGATCATTTTCAAAACAAAGCCTATCCATTAAAGCATTTTTCACATCATTTATTTCTGTGGAATACCATGAAAGAAATTCGGCAGCATCTGTCTGCTGCTGCTAAAGACACCCTGTTCCATTTTCATGGAGGTATCATTCCTGTATATTATCCTATTGCATTTTACCTAAAGGAAAAAAATATCCCATTCCTTTTATCTCCCCATGGCAGATACAATGCTCATACATTAGACAAAGCTTCTTATCTGAAGAAGAAGCACTTTGCAAACTTTGATCAGAATATGATTACCTGGTCATCAGCACTTCACTTTAACAGTGAACACGAAAGAAAGGAATTAAATAATAGATACCCCTTTAATCAGCAAAAATCCTATATATGTCCCAATGGATTAATCAACAACAACCTGAATATAGCTCCCAAAATAATGAAGCACGATGAAATTATTTATTGCTATTACGGGGAGCTGAATCTGACAGCAATGGGCCTTGATATATTGTTGCATGGTTTTGCAAAATTTAAAAAGAGTCACTCCAATAATGCCATACTCTGGATTATTGGGAATGGCCCCGACAGAAACATGATTCTGAAAACAATCAAGAAACTGGGTCTCCACAAATATGTTTTTGTTAAACCTGCTGTATTTGGCGCATTGAAATTTGAACAGTTGAGCAAAATAGATGTCATGGTAAGAACACCGAGAGTTGATTTTTATCCAACAGTAGTAATGGAATCAGCGGCTATGTCTATTCCCTGTATTGTTTCCATGCCAACCTATCTAGCAGAAATCATTCAGACAGAAAATGCAGGATATATACTTTCTGAGAACAATTCAGAGCACTTGCAAAAGGCATTTACAGAAAGTATTCAAGACATGGAAACAGTTCAATGGAACAGAAAAAAAATGAATGCACATCAAATGATAGCCAGGCATTTTAATTGGAGCAGCATTGCCCGGACACATATTCAGGTATACCAGGATTTGACGGCTCATTAAACCACCATCAAACTACACCCTCTCAGGTCTGCATAATCCATTCTTCCTAATACTTCAAAACTACCATCCAGATAGCGTTTGCCAATATCCTGTGTTGCAATAAATGCACAGCTATACATATTCACCAAGTCTATCACTTGTATTAACCCGGTTCCTTCCTGAATAATTTCAAAGGGATCATCCTCTTTTCTCAACAAAACTTTCATCCAGGGCGGGCAATGAAAACGACCCTCGCCCTCTGAATAAGCCTGACTTAATAATTCAGTCATTCCGTACTCTGCATGAATGGATGAAACGCCTGTTCTATTACAAAGCAGTTGATGTAACTCTACTCTTGTCAATTCTCTCCCCCTTCCCTTCATCCCTCCTGTTTCCATAATTACCGTATGCTTCAACTGCATCTGATACATTTCAGTAAAATCCAATAAGGCAAAAGTGACACCGAGTAAAAGGGTTTTCTGACCTGCAGCTTCCAACTCCAGCAATTTTTTATGTAAATCTGCAAAATCATACAAATAGAATCCGCTAGAAGGATGGCCGCTCTTTTCAATGAATCGGTTAGCCATGTAAACCAGGGAAGAATTTTCGCGCTCCAGGTATGCTGGCAACAATGCCAGTACACACCATTCTTCCAGTTTGCCATATCGGTTTTCAAATCCGCAGATGGCACTTTTTTCATACCCGTCCAGGTTGGGTACGTAATGTTTACTGGATATCATACCCGTAGTTCTGCTGCTCTCAAAAACACAGGTAGCTACCTGACCCGACACCAATACTTCGTGGCTTTTAAAAAAGGAAATAGGCAACGCCGGTATCTGTACAGGTGTCTTAATACTACCTGGATTAGGGCTAACCAAATTGACCCATTGACGATAAACCAGATTATGCTGGTATTGCCAATGAAATAATTCGATAGCCAGATCATCAAAATTGGAATTGCTTACAGAAAAAATATTGTTAATATCAATGGGTGGTTCCAACCTTGTATGTATTGTTTTAACTAAATTTGAATAGAAAGTAAAATGATGAGAGCAAAATTATTAATCCTACTGACAATTACCGCCTTTTTTTACGGATGCACCAAAGATCAATTTAATTCTAGGCCGGGCTTATCTTTTGGGAATGTAAACGCAACAGAGTTGCGACAAGGAAACCTCCTCATTTTTTCTTTAGACTTCACCGATAAAGAAGGAGATATTCAGGACACCTTATGGGTGCAGAAAGTATCTAAAACCTGTCCAACCACTCCGGGAGTGCAGTTTATTAGCCCTAACAGAGTGCCCAATTTTACCGGTACAGCCAATTTAAAGGGGAAGCTTGAAATTACATTCGTTTACAATGCCAATGTACCCGGAACACCGTCCATTGTTGGATGCACCAATAGAAATGATACTTCTTATTTCAGGTTCTGGCTAAAAGACAAAGCTAATAACAGAAGTGATACAGTTCGATCTCCTGATATAGTACTTATCAGATGACCAGTAGCTTCAACTGGATAAAAAGTTTTTTTTACGGAAATTATTTCTACGGGATTTGTGCTGTAGCATTGTCAATAGAATGCTCGCTGCAACTCCGGCTTCCATTGAACAATATTTTTTTCTATTTGACTTTGTTTTGTGCAACGGTGCTTTATTATACCCATGCCTATTACCTTGAAACTGGAAGGAAGCCACAAAACCAGAATGAAAGGGCAACCTGGTACAAGATTTACCAAAAACAAATTACGCAGTCTCAACTCATTTTTACCTTTCTGCTGGGCTTACTTGTTTTACTGCTTTTCAATGGACTACAGCCCTTATTCTCCAAATTGCCGCTATTTAACTGGATAATTCTTTTGGTTTTCTGTTTAATTGCAGCTGCCTACTACAAAAGCCTCTATCCCGGCTGGGGAAACTGGGGATTCAGAAACAACGGCCTGATAAAACCTTTTCTGATTGGATGGGTATGGGCGGGTGCAGTTTCTTTTTTACCTGTATTTTTTTACGATCTTTCACATCCCGGTTCAACATATACTGCAAATATTCTCACCTGGTTACTGTTTTTAAAAAACTGGTTATTTATCAGTTTGCTCTGCATTTTGTTCGATATAAAAGACTATGCAAATGATGCCAATCAACCCCTAAAAACATGGGTAGTAAAAATGGGTTTACGCAAAACCCTTTTCGGACTCATCGTTCCCGTTGCCCTTCTGAGTCTGGGTTTATATTGGATACTTGCTTGGTTACAGGAATTCTCATTATTCCGAATATTATTCAACACAATACCCTATATATTGTTAATAACTGTTAGCACCCAAATGCATCGCCGTAAAAGCATTCTCTATTATCTTGCAATCATTGACGGACTCATGCTACTGAAAGCAGTTTGCGGTGCAATTGGCATGTTAGGATTCTAAAATTTACCCTTATGGCAAAGACAAAAACGACCAAGACAAAATCAACAAAGACAAAATCTGTGGTGACTTCTCAGTCCATGGATTTTTTAAGACAATACATCAATACCCCCTCTCCTGTAGGATTTGAAAGTAGTGGTCAGAAAATATGGATGGAATATATAAAACCATACGTAGATACCATATTTACAGATCCTTACGGTACTGCTGTCGGGGTTATTAATCCTACTGCTCCCTTTAAAATCGTTATTGAAGCGCATTGCGACGAAATCAGCTGGTTTGTCAACTATATTAATGACCAGGGGCTCATCTACTTAAAACGCAATGGAGGAGTGGATCATCAGATAGCACCTGCCAAGCGTGTGATTATTCATGGAAAAAGCGGACCGGTAAAAGCAGTATTTGGCTGGCCTGCTATTCATACCCGTTTAAGCAATCCGGAGCAAAAGGAACCTGCTCCAAAAATTGAAAACCTATGCCTTGATTGCGGTGCAAGATCTAAAAAAGAAGTAGAAGCATTGGGCATCAGAGTTGGATCAGTAGTAACCTATGAAGAAGGATACGATGAGCTGGCATATGATTTTATCATAGGCAGAGCTTTTGATAATAGAGTGGGTGGATTCATGATTGCAGAAGTAGCCAGATTACTGAAAGAGAACAAAAAACAATTACCATATGGCTTGTATGTAGTAAACGCAGTACAAGAAGAAATTGGATTGAGAGGAGCAGAAATGATTGCACGCAGAATCAAGCCAGATATTGCTATTATTACCGACGTTACTCACGATACCAGTACCCCAATGATCAGCAAAATCATTGAAGGAGATATTCAGTGCGGCAAGGGACCTTCTCTTGCTTTTGCACCTGCTATTCATAATAAATTATTATCCCTGGTAGAATCTGTAGCAGAAAAAAATAAGATTCCAGTGCAAATGCGCACACTAAGCAGAAGTACCGGGACGGATACGGACAGTTTTGCTTATGCAAACGACGGCTGTCCATCTGTTTTAATTTCAATTCCTTTGCGATACATGCACACCACTGTAGAAATGCTGCACAAAAAAGATATTGAAGACACCATCAAACTCATGTACGAAACGCTATTAACGCTAACCCCCAAAACAAATTTGAGTTATCTGTAAGCATGGAAAGCACCGAAAACAATACCATAAGAGTTGCGATCCTTGACTTATATGAAGGGCAGGCTAATGAGGGAATGCGTTGTATCAGAACCATTCTTGCCGATTGGAGCATAGCCAATCATCAGCCCATTGAGATAAGGGAATTTGATGTCCGTTTAAACTTGGAAGTACCAAGCCTTGACTTTGATATTTATATCTCTAGTGGAGGTCCCGGATCCCCTTTGGAAACGGAAGGCAATGCATGGGAAGAAAAATATTTTGGTTGGGTAGAGAAACTGAGAGAATGGAATAATGGATCAGCATTCCCCAAAAAGCATGCTTTTTTTATCTGCCATAGTTTTCAATTGTTCTGCCGCTATTTTAAGTTGGGAAATGTTTGCAAAAGAAGGTCAACCTCTTTTGGCGTATTCCCTGTACATCAGATGGAAGACGGACATGCTGAAAAGGTTTTTGCAGGTTTAAATGATCCTTTTTACTGTGTAGACAGTAGGGATTATCAGGTTATTGAACCCAATCATGATAAAATAAATGAGATGGGAGGATCCATACTGGCTATTGAAAAAAATCGCCCTCACGTTCCATTGGAGCGTGCTGTAATGGCTATTCGTTTTAGCGAATACTTTATAGGCACTCAATTTCATCCCGAGGCCGATGCTCACGGGATGGCCATGTATTTGCAACGAGAAGACAAGAAAAAAGTAGTGATTGATGCCCATGGAGAAGAAAAATGGAAAAGCATGGTGGAACAATTGCTTGATCCGGGAAAAATCATGTGGACATACCAGCATATTCTTCCTAACTTTCTTACAGAAGCCTCCAGAGAATTGATTCTTCATTAAAATAGAAACTATGGTCCCTGCCATCAGAAAAAAGTTCAATGAACAATTCAGCAATGAAAAGTACCAGCTGTTTCTGGATACTTTAAATGAGAAATTTCCGGGAGCTATTGAGTTCAGGGTGGCCGAAACTCCTGTCTTTATTAACAAGGAATTAAAACATAAAATTCTCTCTGCCTGTGAGTCTATTGTAGATATTTTATTAGACCCCGATTTTAAGGAAAAGAGTCAAAGAGCCATTCCAAAGGACCTGAAAGTCCCGAATGAAAATGGACATACACATTTCATAGCTTTCGACTTCGGTATCTGTGAAAATGAGAATGGAGAAATAGAACCTCAGCTAATTGAAATGCAGGGATTTCCAACCTTGTTTGGATATCAGGTTTGGCACGATCAGGTGATGCGTAAATGTTACGATATACCCAAAAATTACAGTACTTATTTTAATCAGTTAAATGCAGACTCTTATACGCATTTGCTGAAAGAAATTATTGTAGGGAATTGTTTACCAGAGGAAGTTATTTTACTCGAAATCCTCCCGCACAAACAAAAAACAAAAATTGACTTCTATTTTACAGAAGCCATAACAGGTATATCTGTCGTTTGTCTTACTGAATTAATTAAAGAAGGTAGTCAGTTGTACTATCTGAAAAACGACAAAAAAATTCGCATCAAAAGAATCTATAACCGCATCATATTTGATGATTTGCAGCAACAGGATGCAATCATTCAGGAAAAGGGACAAATTCTTTTTGAACAGTTGGATGTAGAATGGATTCCGCATCCCAACTGGTTTTACAGAATCAGTAAATATACGCTGCCTTTTATTCATCATCCTTATGTTCCACAAACCTGGTTTCTGAATGAGATCAAACAACTTCCTGAAGATCTTGAAAATTATGTACTGAAGCCTTTGTTTTCCTTTGCAGGTCAGGGAGTAGTAATTGATGTAACGGCCGAAGATATTGCTGCCGTTAGCGAACCTGAAAACTGGATTTTACAAAGAAAAGTGAATTACGCTGCACTTATAGAAACCCCTAATGAACCTGCAAAAGCAGAAATTAGAATTTTTTATTTCTGGAAAGAGGGAGAAAAACGACCGATAGCTACTAATAATCTGGCAAGATTAAGCAAGGGGAAAATGATTGGTGTAAGGTACAATCAGGATAAGGATTGGGTAGGTGGAAGTCTTGCTTATTTTGAAGAAGACGCTTTATAATAGACACTATGGAGAAAAGTTTATCTGAACATACCAGAAATATTCTGGGACTACAACTACCCACAGATCCAAGATGGGTAAACCTTGCAGAGATATCACTGGAAGCTATCCTAACAGATCACGCCTACTGTGAGCAGAAAGCAGCATTAACCTGCATTTCTTATATACAAAGGTATTCTGATAAAAAGGAACTGGTGGAAGCACTCTCTCCAATTGTTACAGAGGAGTGGGGACATTTCAGAGCTGTACTCGCAGAAATTAACAAACGAGGGCTAACATTGGGCAAGCAAAGAAAAGATGAATATGTAAATCAATTATTGATTTTTCAGAAAAAGGGAGGCCATATTGAAGACCGGCTTTTGGATCAACTACTAACCATGGCATTAATTGAAGCCAGAAGCTGCGAAAGATTCAAAAGATTAAGCGAAGGCCTGGACGATGCCTATATGCGCAAGTTCTACCGAAGATTCATGGAAAGTGAAGCTGGTCACTATACCCTATTTATAAAGCTGGCGGAACTATATATACCTAAAGCCAAAGTAAGAGCCCGATGGAAAGAATGGCTGGCGCATGAAATTGAAATTATGCAACACCTGGAAATCAGGGGCGACAGAATTCATTGATATAGAACCTTAGAGAACAAACCCGATGTTTACAATATCGGGTTTGTTTTTTATTTGCGCTCATATGGCAATGACTAAAATAAAAAACTCCCGATGTAGATCGGGAGTTTTTTTATGGCAACAGGATTAATTTAAATTACTCCTGTACTTTAAAGTCTACTCTTCTGTTCATTGCCTTACCCTTTGCTGTTTTGTTATCTGCAATTGGCTGACTGCTTCCGAAACCTTCGGCAGTTAATCTGGCAGCATCAATTTTTTGAGCTACTAAGTAAGCTTTTACTGCATTCGCACGCTTTAATGAAAGTGGCTGATTGATTTTGTCACTACCAGTAGCATCTGTATGACCTTCTACCATCAATTTCAAAGTTGGGTTTTCGTTCAACGCTTTTACAACTTTGTTCAATTCAACCTTAGAAGCTTTGGTTAATACCGCAGATCCAGACAAGAATTGTACTTTCTTGTTATCAAAATTGTAAGTAGCTTTTAATTCAGGACAACCGTTGTTTTCACGAGCGCCTTTAATGCTAGGACACTTGTCTTCTTCATCGTTAACACCATCACCGTCAGTATCAGGAATTGGACAACCTTGGTAACGTGCTAAACCTGGAACAGAAGGACACTTATCTTCTTCATCGTTAACACCGTCTTTATCTGTATCAGGAATTGGACAACCATTGTATTTAGCAATACCAGCAACAGTAGGACACTTATCATTTTCATCATTGATACCGTCTTTATCTGTATCAGGTACAGGACAACCATTATACTTAGCAACACCTGCAACAGTAGGACACTTATCATCCTTATCGTTAATTCCGTCCTTATCTGTATCAACAGGAGCAGGAGCCGGAGCTGGAGGAGGCGGAGGAGCTACTTTTACAGGAGCTGGCTTATCGCTGATTGGAGAAGCTATTCCAATAGAATATGCAGTGTGATTAACTGCTAATTCAGAAATACCAGCACGATACAACATTTGTGTATTCAGGAAAGTCTCGTTTCCAAGATTAACCTGTAAACCTAAACCAGTATTACCTTGAGCAGCAAAATAAGTGCCGTTATACATAGAAGCACCAACACCAAATGTTAGGTAAGGTACCACTGCGTATTTGTCAGTCAGCATTTTTACATTCACATTCGCATCAGCTTCTAAAAGGAATAAAGATCTTACAGACTGAGGAACACCAGTTCTGTAATAGAAAGGATACTTAGAATAAGTACCATACAATCCAGCCATGAAATCAACATGGTCGGTAATCCCTTCAAAGTATTGCACATTCAATCCTAGTGACATTTCTTTAATGGGAGTAAAGCCACCACTCTGCATTACTCTTGACAAAGATGATTTGCTAATTTTGTCAGCGGTGTACATATCATTTAGGAAAACACCTACTCCAAGGCTAGCTCTCTTCTTATAGCTAACAGGAGTTTGTGCAAAAGAAGCAGTTGCCAAACCAACAGCTATCAAAGAAAATAGAAATTTCTTCATAAACAGGTTTTTGTTAATTTATCGCAAAAATACAAGCAGAAATTGGTTTTCTAAAATTAAGATTAGTTTATCTTTTAATTATTTTTTGGTATTGGAGGCTCCACCACTTCAAGCTTCACTTTGGCGATACCACGGCTCAGAAATTCCAATTTTTGAGCAGCAATGCGGGAAACATCTATTACCCTACCCTTTTTTTTCATTCTTGGGTGCATTTTATCATTAATTCTAACAACCACCCACTTGTCATTGTGCAGGTTGGTCACTTTAACCCAGGTACCTAAAGGCAAATTATTACTTGCGCCAGTAAAGGCTTTACTGCTGAATCTCTCCCCTGTGGCAGTTTTAATACCATCAAAACGGGTACTGTAATAGCTGGCTTTACCGGTTACAATTTTTCCGGTATAAACTAGATTGGCATTGGCTTTTAACGCACTGTCTACTGCCCAAAGTAAACTATCGGGCATAGGGGGATTAAACAGGACGCTGTCCTGAACAGTCTGTGCATTCAGGGTACCTAAGGACCCAAAAGACAATAGTAAAATAAGTATTAGACGCATTCATTGGTTTTAAGTGAACAATTGCGCAGCTATAAGTTAATCAATTTTACGAAATGCTGCATTTGCTGCCACTATTGCCAAATAATGTGCCGAAGAAGTATTCAAATAAAATAAATCAATCATGTGAAACACAATTGATTTATTTTCAATCACTTATAAATTAAATAGGAGTAACGGCAACCACAGCATCCAAGTTCAATTGGCCATGGATATGTGGGAACAATTCGTTAATAGATCCTGCCAATTCAAAAATAAGGGGTCTTTCTACCTTGTCTTTTTGTATGGTAAGTTTTACCAGACCAGTCCTGCCCTGATAGTATCGATCAAGTACCCCAGCAACCTGATCTTCTGTGCTGCAATGCATAAATCCTTCAGAAGCAAGAGTATCTGCTTCATAAAATCCCTTTTGCTTAGCTTCTTCCCATTGGGTCTGCGTAGTAATATGATAGATAAATTCTCCTTTCATTAGATCGTTCTTTTCATTTTTTGTTCTAAAAGCATCAAGTCGGTCAACACCATTGCCGTAACCGCTTCCAATACAACCGGAACCCTAAGCGCTATGCACAAGTCGTGCCTCCCCTTTATGGAAAACGCTTCCATTTCATTGGATTCCCAATTTAAAGAAAATTGTTCTTTTGGCGTAGAAGATGTAGGCTTAATGGCAATTCTGAAATACAAGTCATTCCCATTGGTAATACCCCCTACTATTCCACCGGCGTGATTAGTTTTTGTTTTACCCGAAGCATCTATAATTGCATCATTGTGCTCTGTTCCCAACATAGCAGCTGCAGCAAATCCAGCACCAAACTCAATGCCCTTTACAGCAGGTATAGCAAATACCGCATGACTGATCAAAGACTCAACTGAGTCAAAAAAATGTTCCCCCAATCCAATCGGCAAACCTGATGCACAACAACCAACAATCCCCCCCACACTGTCTTTGGCGTCAATCGCTTTTTGCAATCCAGCTTCCATATCTGGCAAACCAGCAATACTTTCAATTGCAGCTTTTACCTGAATTCCGTGATGACTTAATAATTTTTTGGCAATCACACCAGCTGCTACCAAACAAACCGTCAAACGACCGCTGAAATGTCCTCCTCCCCTAAAATCTTCGTAGCCTCTGTATTTATGATGTGCTGTAAAATCTGCATGTCCGGGTCGGGGAACAGCTCGGTGCTTTTCATAATCCTGACTCTTGGTATTGTTGTTTTCAAAAAATATGGCTATTGGTGCACCAGTTGTTTTTCCATTGAAAATACCAGACTTGAATATGGGCAGATCGTCTTCCTTCCGGGGAGTCGTCCCTTTCTGAATCCCTCCTTTTCTTCGTTCTGTATCCACTAAGAAATCTTCTACGTTTAGGGGTAAACCCGCCGGACATCCATCTATTACGAGTCCTACAGAAGCCCCATGGGACTCCCCAAAAATCTGCATTGTAAAGATTCTGCCAAAAGCGTTCACGATTCTACTTTTTTAAAACTTTAGTTTTCGGTTATGTTTAAATCTACACTTAATTGTTGCAAGTGCATAAAAAAATCAGGGTAAGATTTATTGATGGCATCTGCCGCTTCTATTGTTACCGGACCAGTTGCTTTCAACGCAGCTACCGCCGTTGCCATCGCAATCCTATGATCATGATGAGAATGAACAGTCGCAGCTTTTAATGGATGTAACTGAGTCCCCTCCTGCATCCCTTTTACAATCATCAAATCGTCCTGCAACTGAATTTCTACCCCTAATTTGGCAAACTCAGACTGCAGGCTCATTGCCCGGTTGCTTTCTTTGTGTTGCAATCGGCTTACTCCTTCAATCACTGTAGTTCCTTCACAATAAGCAGCTAAAGCTACCAGTGGGGGGAATAAATCGGGACAATCGGTTGCATCAAAATGAAATGCTTTTAACGGCAGCGGTCTTACATCAATCTGATGTTCTTGTATAGAAAGTCCAACACCGGCATCCGAAAGCGCCTGTAGGATTTTTTTATCCGCTTGGGTAGAAAAAACATTCAGCCCTTTCACCGTTAAACCACCGGCAATTGCTCCTGCTACCAATAAAAAGGCAGCACCACTCCAATCTCCCTCTACCTTATATTGCAAATTTGATTTTTCCTGCGAAAAACCTTTTCCTGTGAACTCAAATTGCTGATAGTTATGATTGATAATGCTAACACCAAAAGCTTCCAAGACTTCCAGTGTAAGATCTATATAAGGTTTACTTTTTAAATCGAGTACAGTTATACTAATCGTATTGGCTCCTGCTGCTGCAAAAGCCATCAACAACCCGGTTAAAAACTGCGAACTCAAAGAACCATCAATGGTTATATTAGCGGGAATCAACGGCCCCTGAATTTGTAAAGGCAAAAATCCATCATGGGATATTGTATCAACACCCAGCTGCGGCATTACTTCATCAAAAAAATGCATGGGACGTTTCAGCAAACTACCTGAACCATTAATGGTAAGTTGTTGCTGACTCAGTGCCGCAATAGGGGTAAACATCCGGATACTCAATCCACTTTCACCGCAATGAATAGTATTAGATAAGGGAGCAATCCCACCGGATTCCACAAGCATTGATCCATTTTCCAACCAGCTGATCTTTGCTCCTAATTTTTGAATGATATCGATGGCTGCCTGATCATCAAAACTATTTCCTGGATTAATTATTTCCGTTTTGCCAACATGCAATAACGCTGCAGCGCAAGCACGCTGCATACAGCTCTTACTGGCATTGGCCTGAATATTCCCCTTTACTGAAGATGGATGAACCCTAACAATCATCTTTTCCCTAACAAATTAAAATTGTTTAAAAATGGCTTTCAATTGTTCAATACGCAGGGGTTGTACAATCCCTTTACCAACTTTCTTCAGTAGTATATATTGAATGGTATCATCAGCTCTTTTCTTATCCTTCAAAAGTACTTTGAATGCCTTCTCAGCATCAAAACTTGCAACAGTTGGCAAGCCATAACGATGTAGTAATTGAATGATTTCTTCACCTGATCTGAGCAACATTAACTGTTGAGACATCAATGTGGCATAGGTCATCCCAATACTAATGGCTTCACCATGACTTAACTCATACATATTTTCGATAGCATGTCCTAGTGTATGACCAAAATTCAAAAGCTTTCTTTCACCGGTTTCAAACTCATCTCCCTGTACCACTTTTATTTTTATGAATGCATTGCGTCTGATTAGCTGTCCTAATAATAATGGCTGTTTTCTGTATTTTGCAATAGATTGCTGAGAAAGCTCCGCAAACATTTTCGAATCTTTAATGCAGGCATGTTTAATGATTTCTGCAAATCCATTCTGCCACTCTTTTAAGGGTAGTGTTTTTAAAAGGCTGTAATCATAAATTAAAAATGAGGGTTGACGAATCAGACCCACCATGTTTTTATACACCCCTACATCAATTCCATTTTTGCCTCCGATGGCTGCGTCTACCATGGCCAGTAATGAGCTGGGGATATAGCCAACTTTTACACCGCGCATAAATATCCCTGCTACATATCCTGTAATATCGGTAACAACACCTCCCCCAAACCCAATCAGCGTTGTCTGACGATTGGCACCCATCGCTATCAACTGATCAACAATCATGTCAACAGTTTGCTGAACTTTATATTGTTCGCCGGGTTTTAATACAATAGTATTATAGCCCTTTAGTTTTCGCTGATGCGCTTTTAACAGATTTTCATCGGTTATAATAACAGCCTTTTCTCTTGACACGATTTTTTCCAGCACATCAAAAGGCGCATCAAAATAAAAATCAGTCTGACTTCCTGAAAAAAGAATTCGCTTCTTCTGCATACTAGGCGTTCATGATTTTATTCTGGTGATTGATACTTTCCATATGAACAGCATCAAAATACTTAGTAATAAACTCCTGACTCAAACCCAGCTGCGCTCCTTTTACAAAAGCTCTTTCAAGAATAGCATTCCAGCGATTGGTCTGCAAAATGGTGATATTGTTTTCTTTTTTATACTGACCAATTTTATCTGCTACTTTCATTCTTTGTCCCAACAATTGCATTAGCTCATCATCCAACTGATTAATTTGTGCTCTCATCTTATCCATTTGCACATGCAGTTCTTCTGAAATAATGTCTTCTTTTCTCCAAATCATCTGATCAATCATCTGGCTCAGAACTTCAGGTGTAATCTGCTGCTTTGCATCGCTCCACGCATTATCCGGATCAATATGACTTTCTACAATTAGTCCGTCAAAATCGAGGTCAATTGCTTTTTGTGCTACTTCCTGTAAAATGTCACGACGTCCGCAAATATGTGAAGGGTCATTAATCATCAGCATTTCAGGAAAACGTCTTTTCATTTCAATTGCCAGATGCCACATTGGTGCATTGCGGTATTCCGTATTTCCATAAGAACTAAATCCTCTGTGAATCAAACCAATATGCTTAATACCCGCCTTAGCAACCCTTTCAGCTGCCCCAATCCATAATTCAAGATCAGGATTAATCGGGTTTTTAATTAATACAGGCACATCCACTCCTTTCAATGCATCGGCAACATCCTGAACACTGAAAGGGTTTACTGTTGTTCTGGCTCCAATCCACAATACATCAACCCCAAAATGCAAAGCATCTTCTACCTGTTTCCCAGTAGCCACCTCAACAGCAACAGGCAAACCACTTAACTCTTTTGCTTTTTGCAACCAAGGCAATCCCTTAGTTCCTACGCCTTCAAAACTTCCCGGACGGGTTCTGGGTTTCCAGATACCTGCTCTTAAAATATCTACTTTCCCTGTAGCTGCCAATCGGGTGGCAGTTGCTAGTACCTGTTCTTCTGTCTCAGCACTGCAAGGCCCGGAAATAATTAAAGGGCGCTTTGCTAAAACGGTTTGAATATTGGCTTCCTGTTGTAATGTCTGTTCCATAATAATTGATCAGTTTAAAAATATTATCTACGGCCTCCGCTATCCGCATCATTCATACGAATACTTCTTCCTTTGTATTTTTTTCCATCGAGTGAACGAATCATTTGCTGAGCTGCAGATTTTTCAATCTCAATCCAGCTGTTCATGTCCTTCATATCTATTCTTCCCAACACATCTTTTTTCAAATCACTCATGTCTAGGATAAACTGAAGGAAGCTGGCTTTGTAAAAACCGTCTTTGGTTCCTAAGTTTACAAATAACCTGCTGTACCCTCCACCAGATTTATATTCTTTACGACCATCGCCACGACCAGTATCTCTTACACTTTCTCTTCTGCTAGCTCTGTTTTCACCACGATCGTTTGAATCACGTTTTACGGATCGGTCTCTTTCCCTGATATTTAAATCTTCAGAGTTTTCATAGTATTTAAGGAAGCGATCAAACTCCATAGCGGCCACTCTCTTTAAAACATCTTCCTTACTTACTTCTGCAAATTTTTCGGCCAGCATTGGCACATAGGTTTCGTAATCGCCATGGCTTATATCTGCAGACAACAATTTATCCATGAAGAAGAAGAACTGCTTTCTGCAAACGTCTTTTCCAGATGGGATATCCAGTTTGCTGAACTTACAGTTATTGATTCTTTCAATTTGTTTCAACTTGTAAGTTTCCTTCGCATGCACAATCGAAATACAAATTCCGTGATGTCCTGCTCTCCCGGTTCTTCCGCTTCGATGCGTATACACTTCCACATCATCTGGCAATTCAAAGTTGATAACATGGGTAATTCCCTGTACATCAATACCACGGGCAGCCACATCTGTTGCAATCAACAACTGCAGACTTTTATCTCTGAACTGTCCCATTACTTTATCTCTTTGACCCTGGGTAAGATCTCCATGCAATGCATCAATATCGTATCCCTCTCTGGTTAGTCTTTCAGAAATTTCCTGTGCATCAACTTTAGTTCTGGTAAAAATGATTCCATAAATACCAGGATTAAAATCAATAATACGCTTCAGGGTTTCATAACGATGATGTGCAGTAGTTACATAATACTGGTGATCAATACTTTTATTGGCAGTATTAACTTTCCCAACAGTAACTTCCTTCGGATCATTCATGTAACGCTTACTCACTTTTCTGATTTCAGGCGGCATAGTGGCACTGAATAACCAGGTACTGTTTCGCTTGGGCGTATTTTTCAGAATAAATTCAATGTCTTCCTGAAAACCCATGTTTAACATTTCATCTGCCTCATCCAACACTACATAGCTGATTTGCTCCAGGTTAATGGCTTTGCGCTCAATCAGATCAATTAATCGGCCCGGTGTTGCTACAATAATCTGCACCCCCTTTTTCAAATCACGGATTTGTAAGCCGATGGAAGCACCTCCATATACTGCTACAACCGAAATGCCGGTCATATATTTCTTAAACAACTCAATTT
Organism: Sediminibacterium sp. TEGAF015; assembly: GCF_025997995.1. Classification (GTDB taxonomy): domain Bacteria; phylum Bacteroidota; class Bacteroidia; order Chitinophagales; family Chitinophagaceae; genus Sediminibacterium. The sequence goes on from NZ_AP026683.1 coordinate 1,127,813, forward strand.
CCTTCACGATCTGAAGACATAACTCTCTGGTAGGACATACTACCAATGCCTGTGGATATTTCGCTGCTGCGTCTATAATGTGTAACAAAGGGAGTCCAAATGCGGCTGTTTTCCCCGTGCCGGTTTGCGCCAAACCGATAAAATCAGTGGTCCCGCTTAATAAAACCGGGATCGCCTGCTCCTGAATTGCGGTTGGGTTCACATACCCCAACTCTGTGGTTGCTCGAATTAAACGCTCGTCAATTCCCAACCCTTCAAATGTAATCATGTAATCTAAAATTTGTGCAAAGTTACTCTATATATAGGGCTTTGCGGTGTTTTACTTAAGTATTCTCCTTATTCCATTGGCATTTTCAATCAATTCTTTCAAATATTCGTAATTCTCTTTTTCTAGGCAGGCCTTGAATTTCCTTAGCTGGCTAATATGTTCATTCAGCACATCCAGTACATTATCCCTGTTTTGCATAAAGATGGGGACCCACATATCGGCGTTACTTTTTGCCAATCTAACCGTACTTTCAAATCCCCCACTCGCCAGTTCAAAAATGGCATCTTCTTCTCTTTCTTTTTCAAGGACTGTATTCGCAAGGGCAAAAGAAGTAATATGTGAAATATGACTGATATAGGCTACGTGCATATCATGCGAATCAGCTTCCATATATACCAGATGCATTTGGAGTAATGCATACATATCTCGTACCATTCGCAGCGCATCGTCATCGGATTGTTCAGCATTACAGATGACGGTAGCTTTCTGAGAAAATGCATTTTTGACTGCAGCATCAGGTCCACTGTTTTCTGTACCCCACATGGGATGCGTTGCCACGTATCTTCCCCTTTTAGGATGCTGGGCTACCAGCTTGCATAATACCGACTTGGTAGAACCCACATCAAATACAACCTGACCATTCACCAGATCAAGAACCTGGGGCAATATTTTTTCTGATGCGTTAATGGGAGTTGCAAGTATGATTAAGTCCGATTGTGAAACAGCTTCTTCCAGCGGTAAACAAAAATCAGCAAGGCCCAACTCAATGGCACGTGCAGCGTGCTCCATATTGGATTCAACTCCAATCACACTGGAAGCAAACCCCTTTGCCTTCAAAGACAAGGACATTGACCCCCCTATTAACCCCAGTCCTATTATTGATACAACCATCTTTATTTGCTTTAAACGCTATTTATTTTTCACTACCCGTTATTCTACGAATTGCCTGATCAAATTTTTCAACAGACCCGCACAAGCTGACTCTTACAAAACGATTTCCGGCTGAGCCAAATATGCCACCAGGTGTTATGAAAACACCTTTATCGTAGAGCACTTTATCACTCAATTCATAACCGTCTTTCATTGCATCAGGGATGCTTGCCCATACAAACATTCCTGCCTGTTCTTTACTGTATATACAACCTAAATAATCCAATAATTCAAAAACCTTTTTTCTTCTTTCAGCATAAATACCATTGATTTCATCGTACCATCCCTTACCCAGTGATAAAGCCGTTGCAGCTGCATATTGAACAGGTAAAAACATACCACTGTCCATATTGCTTTTAAAAGTGAGTACTTCATTAATTCTATCCGCGGCTCCACATAACATGCCTACTCTCCATCCCGCCATATTCTGGCTCTTACTTAATGAATTTAGCTCAAGGGCTGTTTCCATTGCACCAGGAACCTGCAGTATGCTAAGCGGTTGGTCATTCAGGATAAAACTATAAGGATTGTCATGGCATATGAGGATTTGATTGCGTTTTCCAAAATTGATGATTTCCTTAAATAGTTGTTCAGTTGCCTGCTGACCAGTTGGCATATGCGGATAATTAACCCACATCATTTTCACTTTACTTAAATCTGTTTTTTCCAATTCAGCAAAATCAGGAATCCAATGATTTTGTTCTTTCAGTTCATAATATACCGGAGTTGCACCCGCCAATTTAACCGCGCTTGTATAAGTTGGATAACCTGGATTCGGAACCAGTGCTTCATCCCCCTCCCCTAAATAAGTCATACAGATATGCATGATTCCTTCCTTACTTCCCAACAGAGGAAGCACTTCGGTATCAGGGTTCAATACCACATGGTACCAGTTATTGTACCATTCGGCTATTGCATTTCTTAAAACAGGCAAACCCTTATAAGACTGATAAGCATGAGCATCCGATAGCTGAGCTTTAGACTGTAATGTTGCTATTACACTCGGATGTGGAGGCAAATCCGGGCTTCCGATTCCTAGGTTAATAATGCTTTTTCCAGCCTTATTCAACTGATCAATTTCTCTCAGCTTCTGAGAAAAATAATATTCTCCGATGCCATTTAACCGCTTTGCAACTGTTCCTTTCATGGTCTTCCTTCTGTTTAACCTTTTATTAATTTTCCTTTCTTATAAATACCAAACACTTTTACATTATTGGTTGTGTCCTGAATTTTCAAAAGCATTTTTTCAAACTGCTTGATTTGCTCAAATTCCATATCCGCATAAAACCCATATTTAAAATGACTACCCGGGATAGGCATGCTTTGCAGCTTACTCAGATTAATTCCTGTAGAAGCAACCTGGGTTAAGACTTTTGACAATACCCCCTTTGTATGATTGGTCTGAAAATAAATAGAAGCTTTATTGGCCTCTTTTACCTGCGGGGCTTCTTTGCTTCTTTTCAAAATCAGAAAACGGGTAATATTGTTTTTCTGGGTCTGAATATCTGGTTCCAAAATCTGCAAATCATTAATTTCTGCTGCCAACTTACTGGCAATTGCTGCCACATGTTTACAATGGTGTTGTTTAACATATTGGGCGCTTAATGCTGTGTCTTCTGTTTCTATTAATTTGAATGAGTGTTGCTCCAGAAAATCAAGGCACTGCAGCAATGCCATAGGATGACTATGCACTTCTTTAATGTCTGAGAGTTGTACTCCCTTATTGACCAATAAATTCTGACTAATAGACAAATAGACTTCTCCCACAATTGTCAAATTTGCTTTCTGAAGTAAAGAGTAGTTTGGCAGAATACTTCCTGCAATTGAATTTTCAATTGCCATTACCGCACCATCAGAAACTTTACTATCCAAAGCAAGTTTAACCAACTCTCTAAAAGAAGCACAGGGAATTACAGAAACATTCTTGCCAAAAAATTTCCTAGCAGCAACCTGATGAAAACTTCCCTCATAGCCTTGAATGCAAATACCTTTTTGCGAATCCGGAGATGATATTTTTTTATTGGAAGAGGACATTTATTGTTCGTGTTTTGATGATTGTCTTTGGTATAATGAAAAAAAAATCCCGGCGATTTGCCGGGACCTATATTTTGAGTTTACAACTTTACGCGATAACAAAACGGACCCGGCTCCTTTTTCCAAAGTAGAAATAAAAGAAAAAATAAAACCAGTTGTTAAATGCCATTTGCATGAATCAAATATAAACATTCAGTTGAATGCAAAAAAAGATTTTCTGAAAAAATAAACTAGGGTTAGTTAGTTTTTACTGAAAGACACTTAAAAAAAATAAGCCCCTCCGTGGAAACGGAGCGGCTTCTAACGATTGCTTGCCATATGAAATTCTTAGGTCTGTTGTTCCTGATCTGCAAGCCAGATACACGGGATCACTTCACCAACAGACAATTCAATTACTTCTTAGTTGTATCAACAGCAGGAGCAGCAGTAGTATCTACAGTTGCAGCAGTTGTGTCTACAGTTGCAGCAGCAGTGTCTACAGTTGTTGCAGTAGTGTCAGCAGCAGCTTCTTTGTTTTCTCCAGCGCAAGATGCGAATACGCCTAATGCTAAAACGAATAATAATTTTTTCATTTTTTTTCTTTTTAAGTTTGAATGATTACTGATTAATACCCGGATGAATAAAAAGTAACCCGACAAAATCCTTTTTTTTGAAAAAAAATTTTTAGCCCTATTTTGGGTTACTTTTAATCGACAAACGTATTAAAGACACAGACAGTGAAAGGAGATACGAACGAACAAGCACTACTAAAAGGTCTGGCTCACAACGATTCAAAGGCAATAGAAATCATATATAAAGAAAATTTTAATATGATTCAGTCCTTTATTCTGAATAACAATGGGAGCTATGACGAAGCCAGGGATATTTTTCAGGAAGCAATGATTGCTTTATATGAGAAGTCTCAGACTGATTCTTTTGTGTTGACTTGTCAGATTAAAACCTACCTGTACTCGGTTTGCAGAAGACTTTGGTTAAAAAGACTCCAGCAAATGGGAAGATATACCGGATCGATAGATGGATTTGAAGAAACGGTAGCCGTTGAGGACGATTTGGAAAACCATGAAAAGAGAAACGCAGAGTTTGCTATCATGGATCGGGCGCTAAACAGTTTGGGAGAACCTTGTAAAAGCTTACTACAGGGCTATTATCTCAAAAAAATGGATATGAACGCTTTAGCTGCTGAATTTGGTTATACCAACGCAGACAATGCCAAAAACCAGAAGTACAAATGCCTGATGAGATTGAAGAAACTTTTCTTTTCACAATATAATATTGGTGAATAATTTTTAAAGAAGGAAGCACCTGACAAAAGAACTGAACCTTGATGGACGATTTTTTATTACTAGACGCAATTGAAAGATACCTCAGTGGCGAAATGAGTGCTGAAGAGCGCAATTATTTCGAAAATCTGAGAAAAACCACTCCGGAGATAGACCAGATGGTGGTGGAACATAATATGTTCCTTCATCAGATTGCGGACTATGCAGCTAATATTCAGATTAAACAAACCCTGCATGAAACGCACCAGCATCTGCTGGAAAGAGGAGACCTGAATGAAGGAGGGGCTCTTAGTCCAAAAGGAAAAGTAATTCAATTTTGGAATAAGTATAAAAGAGTTACCGCCATTGCAGCATCTGTAGGTGGTGTGATTGCCCTGTTTATCAGTGGCCTGGCGATGTATTTTTCTACCTCAGTAAATGATCCAAAACTGGAGCAGCTGGGTAAAGACCTGGAAGTAGTAAAGAAGAACCAAGAAGCTCAGGTAAATATCATCAATGAAGTAACTTCAAAAATACCAACAAACGCAAGATTATTAAGCGGAGGTTCTGGATTCCTGGTAGATCCCAAGGGATACATTGTTACCAATGCACATATTTTAAAAGGAACTGGTGCTATTGTTGTAAACAGCAAAGGCGCTGAATTCAAGTCTTCCATTGTATTAATAGACCACGACAAAGATCTGGCAATTTTAAAAATCAATGATGAAGAATATGAATCTGTAAAATCCATTCCCTACAGCATACAGAAATCCAACTCCTCACTGGGTGAAGAAATTTTCACACTCGGTTACCCAAGAAATGAAATAGTATATGGAATGGGATACCTAAGTGCTAAAACTGGATTTGACGGGGACTCCCTTTCTTATCAAATTCAGATAAGTGCCAATCCTGGTAACTCAGGGGGTCCAGTCTTTAACAAGAATGGAGAAGTGATTGGTGTGCTAAGTACCAGACAGGCTCAGGCAGATGGAGTTGCTTTTGCAGTAAAGTCTAAGAATATTCATTCTATTATAGAAGACCTGAAAAAATCAGATACGGCTTTCAGAAAAGTAAAACTACCCGCTAAGTCTACACTTAAAGGAGTGGAAAGAAAAACACAGATTAACAAAGTAGAAGATTGTGTTTTCTTTGTAAAGGCATACACAAAATAAAGGGCTTACAAAAGATACTTCAGTAGTACATACAAAAATCCCGATCAGCATTGATCGGGATTTTTTATATATCCATTTCAGAAATGATATTGAAATAACCTCTTAAGACCAGGCAAATTATTTCCAAAGTGAGGAAGGATACACTTTAGCTTCCACCAAAGCATTAATTGCTGCCTGAACGCCGGGAGCATCTTCTTTATACGTAACCCCGAACCATTGTGCAGAAGTAGGAAGAACTTTTAAAACACCCTTTCCGGATTGAATAAATTCATTTGCTGCATACGGAATAAAGAATTCAGACTTTAATTCCTGACCCTTTAATTGCAAAAATTCGGTGAACATGTCTTCACACATATCAATGAAATCAGGTGAAAAACAGAAATAGTTCATACTAACCAGACTATTTCCAGGCAATGGATGCTTACCCGTTTCGTCTTCATAGATTATTTCTCCGTTCTCGCGATAGATTTTTGTTCTTTCGTTAATTGCAGTAAGGTTCTGATTAGCATCAGCTGTACAAACACCTCGGCTTACACTTCCGTTTTCACTTAAGGTTTTCTGCAATTCATAACCTACCAAGGCAAAAGTGGAAGCGTTACACTGGTTATTTAAAAAATCAACGGCCTTATCAAATGCATCTCTACCATAATAGTCATCTGCATTTATTACAGCAAATGGTTCATTCACCTTTCCTTTGCAGCAAAGTACGGCATGTGCAGTGCCCCATGGCTTTGCTCTGTCAACAGGAATAGGATACCCGTTAGTATAAGCCTCAAGGTGCTGGTATACATAGTCAGTAGCAATTTTTCCTGCAAGCTTGGGTTCAAAAATAGATTTGAATTGTTCTGCAAACTCTTCCCGGATAATGAAAACAACTTTTCCGAATCCAGCTTTGATAGCATCATAAATGGAATAATCCATTATGGTTTCTCCATCAGGACCAAATGATTGTATTTGTTTCATGCTTCCGTATCTACTGGCCATGCCAGCTGCAAGAATAACTAGGGTAGGTTTCATAGTTTTATTTTACAATTCAAAGTTAAAACAATTAACATTGCAACAATTCATCATAATATGATTCCTGACATAAATCATATACGATTGGACAGATTTCCTGCTAAAAAAGGCAACGACGTTCTATTGTCTGTACTAAGAACCGATTTAATCCACCCGGTTATCAGTGGCAATAAATGGTTTAAACTTCATTTCTACCTGGCTGATGCGTTAAAAAAGGGGTATAAAACGGTTGCCAGCTTTGGTGGCGCTTATTCCAACCATATTGTTGCTTTGGCAGCAGCAGCTAAACTGAGTGGACTGAAATCAATAGGCATCATCAGAGGCGAAGGAGGCAACTCTCCCACTTTATTGGAAGCAGAACAGTGGGGGATGAAAATCAGACATGTATCCAGAGAAACTTATAAAGAAAGAGCACATATAATAGCTTCTTTTCCTGACCAGGAAGAGATCTATTGGGTTGATGAAGGAGGCTATGGTATCCTGGGAGCAAAAGGCGCATCGGCTATTTTATCTGTAAAAGACTGTAGCGAATTTAGTCATATTTTATGCGCTTGCGGAACAGGAACAATGACTGCCGGATTAATCATGGGAGCCAATGAAAATCAGAAAATAATCGGGATCAGCGTTTTAAAAAACAATACAGCCTTAGAGGAAAGCATTGCCAAACTATTGCCCGAAACACTGCACAAGCGTATTGAATGTATACATGAATATCATTTTGGCGGTTATGCCAAACATCCCGGAGTGCTCACAGATTATATGAATGATGTATTCCTTAGAACCGGTATCCCTACAGATATTGTATACACCTCCAAACTATTCTACGCAGTTGAAGATTTGATTGAAAAGGAATATTTTAGGAAAGGAACAAATGTATTGCTTATTCACAGCGGCGGTTTACAAGGCAACAGAAGCCTATCCAAAAACACCCTCTGCTTCTAGCCAGTTCATTTTATATTTGCTATCGTATGAAAGTCTTGTTTGTTTTATTCACCTTACTTTTCTGGGAACAAACAGCGTTGGCACAAAAAAAAGTCAGCTCAAAACGCAATTCCGGTTCCCAGACACAAAAGATTTTACTGGATAATAAACTCTATAAAGAACTGGGTCAAAAGGATTACCAGAAATTCAAAGACTCCATATTCAAATTCACAAAAGATAGTTTAAGCAGAATTAACAAAAACACAGTTGTGTACTTTATTGCTAAACCAGAAACCCTTGCTGAAACCTGGATACCGTCGCAGTTCGTATATACCAATCATTTAGGCAACCTGGTAATCAATTTGAACAATACCCAGCACAAAAGATACAGCCTTCTGATATACAGCGGTATGAAATTAATGTTGAATCTCACCAATATTCAAGAAGACAAAATCATTCTGGACAAAAGTAATTTTTACCATAGCGGATGGTACCAGTTTGAATTATACTGTGATGGCATTTTATTGGAAAAAAATAAATTCCTGCTATAATAGTAGCTATATTTAATACAAATAAACCTAAATCAACTTACAGTCGAACAAGGCCTCGAAATGTTTTTTTACACGGTATTTTACTTCCCCCATATCCACTACCCTACCTAGTTCCTGTGCAAGAGAAGTAACCTGTTTATTCTGAATACCACAAGGAACAATATGATTGAAATAACTTAAATCGGTATTCACATTAAACGCAAACCCGTGCATGGTAATCCATCTGCTGCATTTGATGCCCATGGCACATATTTTTCTTTCTTTCCCCTTTAAGTGCGCATCTAACCAAACACCGGTTTCGCCTACACTTCTCTCTCCTTTTAATCCATAATCGGCTAGTGTTTTTATAAATACCTCTTCTAGAGTTCTTAAATACCAGCCCAGGTCTGTTTTAAATCTTTCAAGATCTAAAATGGGATATCCTACCAACTGACCAGGTCCGTGAAATGTAATGTCTCCACCTCTATTGATATGAAAATATTCAATACCCTTCTTAATTCTATCTGATTCGGATATCAGAACATGTTCTTCCTTACCGTTTTTACCCAAAGTATAAACGGGGGGGTGTTCTACAAATAAGAGATGATGGATGGTAGGAATTTGGTCAGGCCTTGTGTTGGCAGCGTCCCCGAACTTAAAATTCATTTTAATATCGGCATTTGCTTTCAACAACTTCTCCTGGCTATCCCAGACATCTTTATAAGACTTTACCCCCAAATCTTCAAATAGGACTTCTTGCAGCATACCGCAAAAATAAAGCTAATTTTGCCCTATGCACGTAGATACCGAATTAATTTCAGAAGAACAGTCTGATGCATTATACGAACGAAAAGTCTTTGTAGTAGACAAAGGCCAGGAACCCTACAGAATTGACAAATGGGTGCAAATGCACATGGAAGGTGCCACTCGAAACAAAGTACAACAGGGCATTGAAGCTGGATTTTTAACTGTAAATGGCAAAACAGTCAAAAGCAATTACAAAATAAAACCAGGGGATGAAATTGTACTGATGAGTCTGGTGAATCCGGAACATACTGTTTTAAAAGAAGAACCCATCCCCTTGAATATTGTATACGAAGACGATGCATTAATGGTGATTAATAAGCCGGCTAATATGGTAGTTCACCCCGGTGTAGGTAATTTTAGTGGCACACTTTTAAATGGCGTAGCTTTTTATTTGCGCCAGCAAAATCCGAATCTAAATGAGGAAAGTTTACCCAGATTCGGCTTGGTTCATCGCATAGATAAAAATACAACCGGATTGATTGTATTGGCAAAGACAGGAGAAGCTGCTGCACATCTTGCCAAACAGTTTTTCAATCACACCGTTAGCAGAAAATATACGGCTTTGGTCTGGGGAAATGTAGAAGCAGAGGAAGGAACTATCAATGCACATATTGCCCGTCATAAACAACATAGAAAAATGTTTGACGCCTATCCCGAAGGAGAAACGGGCAAACATGCGATTACGCATTATAAAGTTTTGGAAAAATTCAATTATGTAACATTGGTAGAATGCCAGCTCGAAACTGGCAGAACACACCAGATTCGGGTACATATGAAGCATATTGGACACACACTGTTCAACGACTTTGAATATGGCGGAGATAAAATTTTAAAAGGAACTATTTATACAAAATACAAGCAGTTTGTAGACAACTGCTTCGAAATTTGTCCCAGATGCGCTTTACATGCCACCACACTGGGCTTTATTCATCCGGTAACTGGTAAGGAAATATTTTTTGAAACAGAGCTACCGCAGGATATGAAGCAGGTAATTGAGAAATGGAGGGCATACAGTAAGGTTTAACATTTTCTTAGCAGCTGGCTCATTGAACAATAGCTTAATGCATTGATAAATAAAAACGGAAGCTGAAAAAAATCCGTAGTATTACGCAAATTTGTACGAAGAGAAAATTGACATTACATGATTCGCGGAAATGTGCTTGCCATTCTAATAGGAATGGGTTTTACCTATTCTTCAATTGCTCAAACGGAGACTCCCAAAGGCTGGCATCTGATGGATTTAGAAACCAATCAGTTGCATGGAATCAGCTTAAAAAAAGCCTATGATTTATTGCAGCAAAAAAATAAAAAATCACAGACAGTAATTGTAGCTGTACTTGACTCTGGTGTTGACACTACACATGAAGACCTGAAAGAAATACTGTGGAAGAATCCCAAAGAGATTCCTGGCAATGGTATTGATGATGATAAAAACGGCTACATTGATGATGTATTTGGATGGAATTTTTTAGGGGGGAAAAATGGCAAAAGTCTTAAAAAGGCAGGTGACGAAAGAGCACGTGTATACCATAGATGGAAAGATCAGTTTTTGGGGAAGTCCATTGATACTTCGCAATTAGCCCCTCAGCAAAAACTGAATTACAAAATGTGGCTAAAAGCCGCTGGAGAATTGAATTTCAGTCAGGAAGAAATGACTGAACTAATGTTTATAGAAGTAACAGCAAAAGCACTGAGAAGACACGATAAGGTTTTAAGGCTGGAAATGGGGGTAGATGAATATAGCTGTGAAAAGTTGGAAAAATTTGAACCAATCACTAAATCCGGTAAAGACGCCAAACTGGGATTCTTAACAGTAATGAAAATGCTGCAAATGGATCCCGAAGAGAAAAATACACTTGCACTGAAAGAGCTGGATGAATATATTGAAGGAAAAAAAGCGGCTTTTGAATCCAGAGAAGTGGCGCCTCATAACTACAGAGCAGAAATTGTTGGCGATAATTATTTTGACTTCAATGATCGTTTTTACGGGAACAATGATGTGATGGGGCCAGGTCCTACACACGGGACACATGTATCTGGTATAATTGCGGCAAAAAGAAACAACAATATCGGAGTTGATGGAGTTGCAGACCAGGTTAAACTAATGACTTTGCGAATAGTCCCGGATGGTGACGAATACGATAAAGATGTTGCATTGGCAATCAGGTATGCAGTAGACAATGGCGCTAAAATCATCAACATGAGTTTTGGCAAATCCTTCTCTCCAGAAAAACCATGGGTCGACAGTGCTATCAGGTATGCAGAACAAAGAGATGTTTTACTTATTCATGCTTCCGGTAACGATGCAGAAAATATTGATTCCGTAGAAAACTTTCCTAACCCATGGCTGACTCCCTGGAAAACATTTGCGAAGAACTATATTACTGTAGGAGCCAGCAGCGACTTAAGCATAGGACCAAGTATAGCTGCAGATTTCAGTAGTTACGGAAAAACACAGGTAGATTTATTTGCACCCGGCGTTAAAATTTATTCAACCACACCCGGAGGAAATAACTATGGAAATTTAAAGGGTACTAGTATGGCAACACCAATTGTTACCGGTATTGCAGCAATTTTAAAGTCCTATTTTCCACAACTCACAGCTACCGAAATTAAAAGCATCATAGAACAATCTGTCATTAAACCAGACGCTTCCATTGCCTGCATTAAACCAGGATCAGAAATGGAAAAAGTTCCTTTTGAGTATTTGTCAAAAACAGGAGGTATTGCAAACGCATATAATGCTGTAAAAACAGCATTGGAATACAAACCTGTTATTGCTGTAAAAAACGCTAACGCTTCAAAAAAATAAAATGGCTAAACCTTTACCAGGAGATTATCCCTCCTACTTTAGCGGCTATATTCAGAAAGTAGAGCAGGATACTATTCCCGAATTGGTGAATACCCTGTCTCACCCTTTAACTTATTTCTTTTTGAATTTACCGGAAGAAAAAGCAACATACAGTTATGCAGCTGATAAATGGACTTTAAAAGACATGCTTCAGCACATTATTGATACGGAAAGAATTATGCAGTATCGTCTATTGCGGGTAGCAAGGAATGACAAGACTCCGTTACCAGGTTTCGACGAAAACCAATATGCAACCTCTGCTGATGCCAACAAAAGATCCTTTGTTGAACTAAAAGAAGAATTTAAATCTTTAAGAAAATCTACTGATTTATTGCTGAAATCATTAGATGAAACACAACTACAGCATATCGGAAATGCCAGCAATCATCCTGTAACGGCTAATGCAATTGCCTTTATTATTTTCGGACACCTGCTGCATCATAAACAAATTATCGAAGAAAGATATTTATAACTTTTCTAAGAACTATCAAGACAGTTACAAAAACAAAAACAAAAACCCGGATCAGACTGATCCGGGTTTTTCACATAATCTTTTACACGTGGGGGGAAATGCGTTTATTTAGTAGCAAATAAGTGTACCGCTACCTGTACATCTTTAGCAATATTTCCTATTCCGTAATTAATACCAAATAAAGTTCTGTCCATAGAGAAGAATGCTTCAGCAAACAATCCCTTTTCATCAGCACTTCTGATAGCAGCATTGAAACTAACTGGTAAACTTGCACCTTTTAAATTTAAAGTTCCGCTGATGGTTGCGTTGTTCTCATCAGCATAGGTTACATTGCTGATTTTGTAAGTAGCTTCACCGTACTTAGCTACATCAAAGAAATCACCAGTTTTTAAGTGACCTTCCAACTTTGCGCCTGCACCGTCAGTTACTTTTAAATTTGCCAAATCAATTACAAACTCACCGCCGGTTACTTTGCCATTATTCACCTGAACTGCTCCGCTCTTTACAGTAAAATATCCGGTATGAAAATCATTTTTCTTAGAGCCAACCCAGTCAACTCGGCTTTTACCAGCTTCCACTTTGTAAGTAACTACATCCATTGTTTTATTCACTGTAGTAAATGAATAAATACCCGCTAAAAAAGCTGTACCTAACAGCGCTAATGCAATTTTTTTCATGTTGATTTTGTTTAATGTTTCAAAATTAGTGAAATTTAATGTTACAACAACAAATTTTTTAAAAGGTTTAAAATCTGCATGTTGGATTATCTTATCTTCGCAAAAATTGTTCCATATGAATCTTCATGAGTACCAGGCAAAAGAATTACTCAAAAAATACCAAGTTCCCGTGCAGGAAGGTATTGCAGTAGATACGGTGATGGCCGCAGAGGAAGCTTACCGTCAAATTAAAACCCAGACCGGAAATAATTTCGCAGTAGTGAAAGCCCAGATTCATGCTGGTGGTCGCGGAAAAGGGAAAATTGTGGGAACCGAACAAAGAGGGGTTGCCGTAGCAAAAAGCGCTGAAGATGTAACCAATATCGCAAAAAATATTCTTGGAGGCACATTGGTTACCATCCAAACCGGCGAAGCGGGAAAAAAAGTAAATAAAATATTGGTTGCTCAGGACGTGTACTATCCTGGCCCGAATCCTGTAAAGGAATTCTACTTGTCTATTTTATTAGACCGTGCAAAAGGAATGAATGTAGTTATGTACAGTACAGAGGGTGGAATGGATATTGAAGAAGTGGCTCACAATACACCGGATAAGATTTTTAAAGAGTGGGTTCACCCTGGCGGTGGCTTGCAAGGTTTCCAGGCAAGAAAAATTGCTTTCAATCTTGGTTTAAGCGGAGAAGCCTTTAAAAGCTGTGTAAAGTTTGTGACCAACCTTTATAATGCATATGTTGGTCTGGATTGTGGCATGTTAGAAATTAACCCATTGTTTAAGACCAGCGATGAGAAAATCATTGCAGTTGACTGTAAAATGAACATTGATGACAACGCACTAATGCGTCATGCAGATGTTGCTGCCTTAAGAGATGTAACTGAAGAAGATCCAACTGAAGTTGAAGCTGGTCAGTACAACCTGAACTTTGTTAAACTAGACGGTAACGTAGGATGTATGGTAAATGGTGCAGGTTTAGCAATGGCAACCATGGATATGATTAAACTAAGTGGTGGTGAACCTGCTAACTTCCTGGATGTAGGTGGTACCGCTAATGCACAGACAGTTGAAGCTGGTTTCAGAATCATCATGAAAGATCCAAATGTAAAAGCGATCCTGATCAATATCTTTGGTGGCATCGTAAGATGTGATCGTGTGGCTGCAGGAGTGATTGAAGCCTATAATAAGTTGGGAAATATCAATATCCCAATTATTGTAAGATTGCAGGGAACCAATGCTGTTGAAGCTAAAAAATTAATTGATGAAAGCGGATTAAAAGTACAGTCTGCCATTCAGTTAAGCGAAGCTGCTGCACTAGTAAAACAGGCCGTAGCCTAATTAAATAAAATAATACCATCAAAGCCATGGAAGATTATCTTCTATGGCTTTTTTATTGTCCTTGCCTATTGATGATGGGCTTAATTTCAGTAATGGCACTTATCGTATATAACAGTCCTGTCTTTATTTCTGTGCAAACGAATCTTTTTCTTCGAAGATCCCCTTTCTTAAAAATTTTCCCGTTTGAAATCATAAAAACCGTACCAACAGGAACATCACAAAGCAAACAAACTCCTTCTGGAATATGAGGATTATACTTTCGAAGTACTTTTAGTAACTCCGTCTCTCCATTGGCTGTAGCTGCCGGAGAAATAATCGACTTTTCAAGGGCTTTTACAATATCATCCGGAAAAACTTTTAACTGCACAAAATGCACCAGCAACTGACTATACAGGCGCTTCCACTCCTTTCCGTGAGCAGGAACAGTGTTCTTAAACTGCTCAAAGGTTAAAAGATGGGCCAATTCATGAAGTAAAGTAATCAGGAACTCATACTTATTCAGATTCCCGTTAACACTAATCCGGTGGTTATTTCCACGAAAGGCATGACGGTAATCTCCTAGAACGGTTTTGCGGCTTCTTGCAACAGTTAAGTGTACTTTATACTGGTAAAGATATTGTACTACAAAATCAAAACTGCCTTCAGGCAAGAACTCAGCAAGGTCTTTCAGCGGATGTTCAGTTGCCGCCATCTTTATTATTCTGATTAATCTTCAAGGAAAGTTTTACTTCCATCCATGTGTACATGATGTACAATGCCATTCCTAAAAAGATAGCATTTACACTTTTATTTTCTCCGGCATTGTACAGATACACAATGGCGGCAGATCCCAACACAAACAGTTTTAGCACTACAGTACTCATGACTGCTCTAACCATAGCATGTGGATTGGTATTTTTAGATTGTTTTAATTGCTGCTGTAAACTAAACATACTGATTGCAAACAATAAAAGATTGGCCGAAGCCACTACCCAGGGATTAATTTCCTCTGCTTTGAAAAAAAAAGCAAGAAAAACACAAAGCAAATTAATCAACACAAATAAATAGACTATTGGGCGAAATGGCTTGAATAACAATTGAGACATAAAAATTAATTAATCATTTGATGCTTCTACTTTAGGGAGTTTTAACGGTAATGTATCCAGGGTTGTAGGCTTATCTCCCGCCAATACTTTTTTGATTCCTTCCAGGTATTGTTCCTTGTATTTGATTTCATTCTCCAGTGAATCTGTCCTGATTTTTAATAATTGCAAGGCAGTTCGGCTTTCCTTGGTTCCGTAACCTGGGATATAGTACTTTAAAGGCGAGAACGCAATCAGGGCAATGGTAAGGCCTATCAATAACACAAAAACGGTACTCAAACCAATGTAAACGCTTAATCTGGATAACCTGAATGCAATCATTTCCTCATAAGTATCATCATTCATGATTACCAGGCGATAGGTATTACGCAACCTTTTAAAAGTACTTCCTGTATTTATTTTATCCATACTGTAAAAACTGGGTTAAAGGTACGGATTGGTATGGTTTTATATGGGTATGCTAGAGAAATAACTGTATTTTTAAGGGATTTTATGCATAACTGGAAATTTAGACATAACTGGATCCTGACAGGTATTTTACTATTCAGTTGTTCACTTATTGGTGCGCAACCAAATACCTCAGTTGAAATTCCCAAACAAGAAAAATACCAGAACAGGGTATTAACTTCAGAAAAAACTGGCAATAAGAAATTTACAATACCCAAAAGGCTATATAATAATACCGTAAGCCATTACAATTATTATTTTAATGCCTCCAATAAATTAAATGATATTATCAGCAACGCTAAGTTGCAACACAAAGAAAATTACAGGGAACTATTGCCTTTTTACAATTATTCCCTGAATGAAACTTCTAAGGGTCAGATTGATAGCATTATATATAAATGCACAGCAGGCATTCTTTTACATGATCTTAGAAGTGATTGGGTAGATCAGTTTTATCTGTTATTGGGAAATGCCTATTTACATCGCAGAGACTTTGACTCTGCAACCTATGTTTTTAATTACATCAATTATGCTTTTGCTGCCAAAGAAGATGGATACGACCTTCCAATTGGAAGTAATGTAAGTAGCAAGAGTGGCGCATTCTCTATTAGTACAGATGAGAAACGTTCTTTCTGGAAGAAAATATCTTCACCTGCTCCTGCCAGAAACGAAAGTTTTCTTTTACAGGCCAGAAATTTTATTGAACAGGAAAAAATGGAAGAAGCTGAATCGCTTTTACAAATTCTGGCAGCAGATAAGTTCTTCCCTGAAAGACTAAAAACAGCATGGCATGAACAATATGCCTATTTACTTTATAAGGAAAGAAAATACGATAGTGCTGCTTTTCATTTAACAAAAGCACTATCCAATGCTACCAATAACCAGGAAACTGCCAGATGGGAATATTTAGCCGCACAGCTTTATAGTATGGCCAATAAAGACTCAATGGCTATTGTATGGTTCGAAAAAGCAATCAAACAAACCATTGATCCGTTTTTAGATGTGTATGCACGTTTAAATATTGCAGCATTATCTGCAGACGGAAAAAAAGACGCAGTTAATTATCATCTTAGCCAATTGCTTTCGATGGCAAAAAGAGAGAAGTATCAGGCATTCAGAGATCTGATATACTATGCTGCGGCAGAATTGGCAATGTCCCAGAAAAATTATCAACAGGCAAGTGGTTACCTCAACAAAAGCATCGCATTCAATGAAAAAAATGCCGAGCAAAAGGCAAGATCTTTTTACCTTTTATCTGAAGCACTTTATTTGCAAAAAAATTACATTGGAGCTTCTGCAGCAATGGACAGCGTGAACGCACAACTGCTCAGTGAAAAAGAAGTACTCAAATCGGGCAATATTAAAATTCCTTTACAAAAAATTGCAAAAGGTTTTTTAGCAGTGAACAGAGAAGATAGTTTGCAAAGAATTGCAGCCTTGCCTACAGCAGAAAGGGACGCATATATCAATAACTTATTAAAAAAACTGAGAAAAGAACGAGGAATAAAGGAAAGTGATGCAGAAGTCGGATTTGGGGGGAACATAATCGCTACTACTGATTTATTTGGCAATACAGGATCCGGAGGATTTTATTTCACCAATAATTCCTTAAAAACAAAAGGTCTTTCCGACTTTAAAGCAAAATGGGGCAACAGACCCAATATTGATAACTGGAGACGTCAGTCTGCTGTAGACAGAAACTTTAGTGTGGCGAGTATTGATACTGAAGAAAAAAACAATAAGAGCACAGCAGCGGCTGCACCTGTGCTAAGTTTTTCATCCCTGCAGGATAGCCTTCCGATAACACCAGAAAAACTATTGACCTCTAACAATATTGTAACAGCATCCTTATTAAAAAATGCAAACATTTTTCAGTACGAGCTGAATGATGCAGTAGCCGCAATTGAGACTTATGAACTATTGTCGAAAAGATTCTCTGAAAGTGCCGAATTAGAAGATGTATGGTTTCAATTACAAAATGCTTACAAAAAAACAAGTCAGATTGAAAAAGCAGACTCCGTAAAAAGATTGCTACAGTCTTTTTACCCTAACGGGAAGAATAATAAGGTTTTACTAAACCAGGGAAAAGAGAAAACGGATCCTGCAGTTGCCTTATACCAAGACATTTACAATCAGTTTATCAGTGGCGAATTTGAAAAAGCATTGCTTAAAAAGCAAAATGCAGACAAGCAACTAGGAAGCTCTTACTGGACTCCACAGTTACTTTATATAGAATCCCTTTACTATTTAAAAAAACAAGAAGATAGTATTGCAAAAAACAAACTGAATAATCTTGTCAGTATGTTTAAAGAACATCCTTTGGCAGAAAAAGCCAAAACATTTTTGGATGTAATCAGCAGAAGAAAAGAAATTGAAAACTATCTTTCCCAGCTTTCCATTGAAAGACCTATTGAAATTCCTGATAAAAAAATAGACCTGAATAGCACAAAGGCGGAGGAACTACCTGTTGCAATTAAAGAACCAGTAAAAGTTACCGTGCCAGCTGCAGTACCTGCAAATACTGCTATTAAAGCAGCCCCGGTAGAAAGAGCCATTGCTCCGGCAACTTACCAGTTTAATGCTTCGGATTCTCAATTCGTTGTTATAGCCATGTATAAGGTAGATCCGGTATTTGTTAGTGAAGCCCGAAATGCCTGGAATCGTTTTAACCAGGAGAGGTATTATAACCAAAAATTACCCATCAGCGTAATCAGGGTAAATGAATCCGAACAACTGTTAATCATGGGACCCTTCCCCAATGCCGCAGAAGCAAGTACTTATACGGATAAAAACAGGCCATTGGCAACCTCTAGAGTAACGCCCTGGCTGGAAGCGTCCAAATTTAGTTTTGCTATTATAAGCAGGTATAATCTGGATTTACTTTTAAAAAAGGGGGAAACAGACACTTACTGGCAAATGTTGCGAAATCTGTTCCCTGATAAATATTAATTTTACCCCTCAAATATTGATAGAGAAATGAGTAAACCGGTTCGTATATTCTGGCGTATATTTTTTGGAGGCTTTGCATTTGTAATCATATTACTGGCCATGCTAAATTTTGGCTGGATAGGAAGTATGCCTGACCTTGATGACATTGAAAACCCTTCAGCTTCTCTGGCCTCTCAGGTATATGCAGAAGACGGCACTTTAATGGGCAAATATTATATTGAAGACAGAATAAATGTTCAGTACAAAGACATCAGCAAACATATCATTGAAGCATTAATTGCTACAGAAGATGAGCGTTTTTATGACCATAGTGGTATTGATGCACGTTCTTTGGGAAGAGCCATTTTTTATCTAGGTAGTGAAGGCGGCGCTAGTACCATTACCATGCAAACGGCTAAAAACCTTTTCACAGAAAACTGGAGTACAAAAAATTTTATTTTAAGAGCCCTTCAAAAAATAAAGGAAGGCATTATAGCCATTAAACTGGAAAGAAACTTTACCAAAGAAGAAATCATTACCCTTTATTTAAATACTGTTGCATATAGTGATAATGTATATGGTATCAGAAATGCTTCTAAAACATTTTTTCAGAAAGAACCCGATCGAGTAAATGTAGAAGAAGCTGCCGTATTAATAGGTATGTTAAAAGGCGCAACCCTATATAATCCCAGACGCAATCCAAAATTATCATTGGACAGAAGAAATACCGTATTGAATCAGATGGTTAGAAATAACTATCTCGACCCTAACCAGGCAGAGATTTTAAAGAGACAACCCATAGAGCTCAACTATAAAAAACTGGATGAAACAACAGGCCTTGGCCCCTATTTCAGAATGATTCTGGGTGAAGAAATGAAAAAGTGGTGTAAGGAAAATACAAAGAACAATGGAGACCAGTACGACTTATACCGTGATGGATTAAAGATTTACACGACTATTAATCCTCGTATGCAATTGTATGCAGAAGAAGCGGTAGCCAAGCATATGAGCTACATGCAAAAGCTTTTCAACACACAGGAGAATATTCGTACAGGAAGCATCTGGAAAGGATTTGAGCCGATTCTCGAACAAGCCATCAAACAAACAGATCGTTGGAAAAATTTAAAGAAGGAAGGTTTAACAGATGAAGAAAACCTGCGTACCTTTCATGAAAAAGTACCCATGCGTGTTTTTGCATGGAACAACAACCGTGGAGTAGATACTGTTATGACTCCCTTCGACTCCATCAAATACCATAAACAAATGTTGCAGGCTGGTTTTATGGTAATGGACCCGCTTAACGGACAAATAAAGGCATGGGTGGGAGGAATTGATTTTAAAACGTTCAAATACGATCATGCCAATATCAATACCAAAAGACAGGTGGGCAGTACTATTAAGCCTCTTTTATACAGCTTGGCTATTGAAGAAGCAGGATTAAATCCAAACTCACCTGTGCAGGATGTTCAACAAAACTTTGGTCAATATGGATTGGTACCTGCTACTTCAAAAACCTGTACCGGAGCTACAATACCCATGGCCATTGCACTGGCTAAATCCAGAAACTGTGCTTCGGCTTATATTATGAAGCAATTGGACAATACGGCCAATAATGGTGCAAAAAGGTTTGTTGAGTTTTTGGAAAAATGTGAATTAAAAACCAAGATAGACCCTTATCCATCTATTGCATTGGGCGCCTGTGAAATCTCTTTGATTGAAATGATGCAGGCGTACAGCATGTTCCCCGGCAGAGGATTCAATGCTAAGCCTATGTACATAACCAGAATTGAAGATCGCAATGGCAATGTATTGGCCACTTTTACACCTCAGCGGAAAGAAGTCATCAACGATGTAACAGCTTATTCTGTAATTAAAATGATGCAGGGGGTATTAACCAATGGAACTGGCGCCGGAATCTGGGGTTATGGATTACCAGCGGGATTACAAATGGCTGGCAAAACAGGTACCACAAACAACAACAGTGACGCCTGGTTTATGGGATATACGCCACAGTATTTAGCAGGTGGATGGGTTGGTTGCGATGATCGTTTCATACGATTCAACAGCAAAAATGGGGAAGGTGGCAGAGCTGCAATGCCAATATGGGCTTACTTTTTTAATAAAGCATCGGCAGATCCTAACTGTGGAATTGACACAAAACTCAGTTTCGTTAAGCCAGAAGTAATGAGCAACGATATCATTATTGATTATATTAATGGAACCAATCAGATATTAGGTGGAGAAGGGGAAGACATGGGTGCTGGCACTTCAGAAGATTATGAAATTCCCAAAAACATAAAACCCGAAGAGTTAGGTGCAGAGTCTGATATCATTATTGAGAATAAAAAATCAGTTCCTTCTATTCCTACAAATACAGTCCCTAAACCTGGACCCGTTACGCCAAATAATAATACCCCAAAACCTGCGGCAGATAAACCTAAACTTGTTTTACCGCCTCCTGTTAAAAAGCCTGGTGGAAACAGATAATATTTTTTTGGAAATAGTTTACTTGAATCCAATCCATTTAGGATTGGATTTTTATTAATCCGAATGCTGGGCTTATATCACCTGATGCCTGATAAATCATATCAATAACATCACGGCCATATCGGGCATAAAAGGAAGCGATGTTTTCCTGTCTTTCCTGTAAACTGTTACCCGGAAACAAAGTGTTTTTAATTGTTTGTATCTGATATGCTGCTATTGAAAATTTTCTCTTCTCTGCCCGCTTCATTTTTTTCTCCAGCTCAACCAGTTTTTTTAATGATTGCAGAGACAATGCACTCACATGATCTTTCAGACTGGCATCAATCTGCGTTGCCATTGTACTCAACTGTTCGTAGTACGCCTTCAAAGTGTCTTTTTCTTTATCCAGATTCAGTTGATGTTGGGAATGTTTCTCCACATACTGACTTATCAACTGATGCTCCGGAAGAAATAAATCTGCGTCGGTAAGTTGCAAACTCAATTGCTTTTGTGTTAGCTTGGCTGAAGCAATAGAAAATGAATTTCTTAGCATAAGCAAAGGATATGCTACACCTGCTTTCTCAAAAACAGTTTTCAATTCCAGCCAATACGCCAGTTCTCCTCCCCCTCCCACAAAAATAATATTGGGTAAAATCGTTTCCTGAAAAGCGCCTCGCAAAATTACATTCGGACTAAACCGTTCAGGATGAGCATCTAGCTCCTGCATGATTTCTTGCTCTGTAAAACGCAACCCCATTGAGGATACCGCATACAAATCTCCTTCCTTTTCTATACGCTCTCTTTTATCATCTATCAGATAAAAAAGATTGATAGGTCTTCCTGCAGCCTGAACTTTGTAAAATTGACCTAGACTTTGAATGGTTGTATTTACTTCTTTATGGGAGAATTGCGCTGTCAGTTCTTTGGCCATTACCGGAACAAATAACTTTTTTAATACCGGATTATCAGGTATTAAAACAACTAAACCATAATGCCCGAATAAAGCATGCACCAGCGACAATGTAGCTTCCTGAATAGACTTTCCATTGGCATAACATTTACGCAGTAGCGCTACCCACTCATTTCCATTTGGCAAAACCCCTATCTGACCAGAAATAGATTCAATCAAAGCAAGCAACGGCTTGTCAACATTCATCCTACCTACTGCACCTGATTGTTTTGTTTCCCAACTCCATCGGGTATTATCAATGTTGACAAATCCTAGCTCGTCCAAATCTGCATCCTCGCTTCCCATATAAAAAACGGGTACAAAATTTTTATCAGGATATTTAGCTGATAGTTTTTCTGCTAACTTAATAACATGAATAATTTTGTAAATAAAATACAAAGGGCCGGTAAATAAGTTAGGCTGGTGAGCCGTGGTGATGGTATAAGTTGATGAATGGGATAGCAGCTCAATGTTTTTCAAGACAGCTTCCGCATTTTCCTGACCAGCATATTGCTGTTTCAGTGCCCCTGCAAGTACTTCCCGATTTACCGGATGTTTATCTCTAGAACGCATGGAGGAATCTACTCCTGCCCAATTAGGCTCATGCAAATAAAAAGATCTGATATTTTCATGTTGTTGAAGATAGTCTTCTACAATCTTTGAAAAATAACCGGTACTCTCAAATGGCAAATACGTCGTGCTACAATCCATATAGAGGGTAAAAATACAAATGTTTTAAGCAAATCGGTCAGGACTGAAGGGACTTATATCCATACTTGGGGAATTCCCATTAATAATTTCGCTAACGAGCTTTCCGGTGCCTGCACCCAAACTCAATCCAATCATGGAATGTCCGGTTGCAAGTGTTAGATTTATCCATCTGCGGGTTCTTCCGATATAAGGAAGACCGTCTGCTGAGCAAGGTCTGTAACCGTACCAGATTTGCTCTTCAGCTGGCATTTCTATTTTAAAATCGGTGTAAACAGATTGGACAGCAGAAAGAATTCCTTTTACACGATTCATTCTTGGTGGTGTATTGGTTGAAGTAATTTCCATTGTTCCACCAAATCTGATTTTATTGCCATCCATTGGCGTTAATGCTACTCTGCCTTCTACCAATACACTGGGATGATTAATGCTGTATGGCGAATTTTCCAGCGTAACTGAATAGCCTCTGCCGGGCATTAACAAAAGGTTCATATTCATCTTTTTCGCCAGCTCTCTACTCCAGGAACCGGAAGCCAGTACAACTTCATCAGTTGCATATGCTGCTTTTTCCGTTTTTACGCTGATGATTTTATTACCTGCTGTTTCAAAGTCTGTTACTGCTTCATTTTTAATCAGGCGGACTCCTTTTAAATGAAGCAGGTTTAACAGTTGTTGCATTAATTGATTGGGATATAAATGCGCATCACATTTGAAATACAAAGCGCCCAAAGCATCCAGCGGGGTATGTGATTCCAGTTCCTGCAACTGCTTACTATCCAGCATAACAGTATCCGTTAAACCCAGCGCCTGTGCTTTATTACAAAGTACTGCACATTTCTCTTTTCCTTTTTCTGTCTTGAATATTTCCAACAAACCTTTTTGCTCATACGCAAAAGAAAAATCAGGTAACCGATCCCATTGTTCATACCAGTACTTGCTAAGCAATGCAATATCCCTCAAAGGAGCAGCCGCTGCCTCCACTTGTTTTTCGTTGGCCATTTGCATAAACTTCCAGCCCCATTGAATCAGTGACCAATCTGCTCTTGGCTGCACATAAAATGGACTCTCCGGATTCCACATCCATTTTAAACCTTGCTGAACAATACCCGGTGTAGCCAGTGGCACAAAATGGCTGGGACATACATATCCTGCATTACCATAAGAACAATTATTCTGCATATCTGTCCGGTCAATAACGGTGACTTCATGACCCGCTTCACTTAAAAACCATGCACTGCTCAATCCAATAATTCCACCTCCGATTATCGCTACTTTCATTTAACTTGAGTATAATTTTGAGACAATTATTATGGAAACTTACGGAAAAATATTGCTCATTGCTATGCCAGCATTTTTAGTGTTAATTCTATTGGAAAAATGGTGGGGAATTCATAAAGGGAATGACACCATCCGCACTATGGATATGGTATCAAGTTTAACTTCAGGCATCACCAATTCTACTAAAGACGTACTTGGATTAAGCATTGCAGTACTTAGCTATAATTGGATGGTTTCCCATTGGGCCATTATTCATATTGAATCGTCGGTATGGCTCTATATCATCGCTTTTTTTGCGCTGGATTTAACAGGTTACCTAGTGCATAGAATAGATCATGAGTTCAACTTTTTCTGGAATGCTCATATCATTCATCATAGCAGCGAAGACTTTAATCTGGCTTGTGCACTACGGCAAAGTATTTCAACATTTGTAAGATTGTTCACCATCTTTCTTTTACCTGCAGCATTATTAGGAGTACCCACACAGATAATTGCAGTGGTTGCCCCCTTGCATTTATTTGCTCAGTTCTGGTACCATACGCAACATATTGACCGCATGGGCTGGCTGGAAAAAATAATTGTAACGCCCTCTCATCACAGGGTACATCATGCCATTAATCCGGAATACCTGGATAAAAACTATGGACAGATTTTTATTTTCTGGGACAAATGGTTTGGCACATTTCAGGAAGAGTTACCGAATGTTAAACCTGTATACGGCATTACCCGACCAGTTAGAACATGGAACCCAATCAAGATCAATTTTATGCACTTATGGTTGCTCATAAAAGATGCCTGGCATGCACGTAACTGGTCTGATAAATTAAAAATCTGGTTTATGCCAACCGGATGGAGACCTGCTGATGTTGCCGATAAATATCCGATATATAAAATTGAAGACCCTTATCATTTTGAAAAATACGATACCAGTGCTGGTAAATCCTTTACCATTTGGGTATGGGCGCAATTGGCTATCCTGTTGTTAATAATCAGCTATTTATTTGGAAACCTTGCCCAAATTGGCAGTCCCGGCATTTTTTATTACGGGTTGTTCATCTATGTTTTCGTGTATGCATTTACCGAATTGATGGATGGTAATCCCTATGCATGGGCCTGGGAGTTACTGAAATTTTTAATTGGGGGATGGTTAATATGGAATACCAATGGCTGGTTCGGCATTGAGCAACTTCACCCTGTATTGCCCTATATTATTGGTTTTTATTTTACAGTTTCTTTGCTTCTCAGCATTTACTTCAGGAAAGATAGTCACCGGGTTCCGGTTACAGCATAATGCTATTGCATATCATTGGCGGTAAAACTCAGGGGCAACAAAGATGAAGCGTCTTCAATTACATAAATAGCCCCTTCCTGACCACTTAAAATCAACCGTATGGGTTGTTGTTGACGCAAAGTTTGCTCCAGTAAACTTTGTCTGCAAATACCACATGGGCTAACAGGATTATTGCTTTTCCCATTTTCGTTATAATAGCTAATGGCAATTGTTTTGATTGCTTTATTTCTGTGAAAGGAAGAAATGGCGGATAATAATACGCGCTCGGCACAAATACCTACAGGATAACTGGCATTCTCCTGATTGGTTCCTTCAACCCTGCTGCCATCATCCAAAACTGCAATAGCCCCCACATTAAAATGAGAGTATGGCGCATAAGCATGAGCAGTGAGTGCCCTGGCCTGAAGTAAGAGGGATGCGTCTTCCGAAGAAAGGGCAGCTGCATTTTCAAAAACCTGATACTGAAATGGTATTTCTTTCATGAAAGCTATTCAATGACTTTAAAAATCCTGTTCCATCTGGGCCCTTTGTTCCAACTGAACCAAATGAGAGAAGCTTTGCCAACAATATGGGTTTCGGGTACAAACCCCCAGAAACGGCTATCCTGACTTCTATGTCTGTTGTCCCCCATCATCCAGTAATAATTGTACTTAGGAATATATTGATTGGTTGCCCGTCCATTAATAATGAATTGGCCGTTTTTCTCTTCCAGTGTATTCTGTTCGTATACAGTAATTAATCTGCGATACAAGGCAATATTATTGGGAGACAAAACGATGGCTTTCCCCTTTTGCGGGATGGTTAATGGACCATAATTGTCAAGCGTCCACGGAAAATTGGCTTCGTCATTTGGGAAAAACAGACCAACATTGGTGTCTACGTATTTTATAACTGAAACCACTCCCGGATATTTTTTTACTTTTTCTGCTTCAGTTGCAGTCATATTGAATATATAGGTTTTACTATCCGGACCCGGAGAAAAATTTCCATTGTTGTTCTCCAGATCAATCCCAATTTCGTCTTGAAGAAATTCATCAGAAAACCCAGCGCCGGAAGTTGTTACAATATAATCGGTTTGAGCTCCTTCAGGATTATCTGCTGGCTTCCCGTTAACAAATAAATCTGCATTTTTGATTTCCAATATATCTCCGGGCATCGCTACACATCTTTTAATATAGTTGTCGGTTTTGTCCATTGGATGAACCAGAATGGGATATTCCGCCAACAATGCCTCTCTATTGCCTTTAAACTGACTACTTCTTAATACTTCATAATACGTAACCTTACTTCCGAATTCAGGCAAGTTGATGATGGTGTCTCCCGCAGGGAAATTAAACACAACCGCATCATTTCTTTTAATGGCGCTGGTTGCCGGCAAACGCTTGTATGGAAGCTGTACTTCCTTAATATAAGAAGGTGTTGTAAGACTGAAAGGCATGATATTATGAACAAAGGGAAAGGATAACGGTGTTTGCGGAATTCTTGGACCGTAACTCATTTTGCTCACAAACAGAAAGTCGTTCACCAATAAACTCTTTTCCATACTCTCTGTTGGAATTACATATGCTTCAAAAACAAAGGTTCGGATAATGGTAGCAGCCACTACCGCAAACACTCCGGCATCAATCCACTCCCTAGATGCTGGCTTGTGATAATGTTGTAAAGCAGCTGGTCCATACCATTTTTCTTTTTCTGAAAATCCCAGATAGGGAAAATAGATAAATGGGAAAAATACAACTGCCGCATGTGCAGGCACTGATACTCTTTTAAAGTTCATCACAAAAATGATGGTAATCCAAATGGTAATAAACTGACCTGCTATTGGAATTAATTGTAACCAAAACCAGAATCGCTTAATATGGGCAACTCGTACTATTTCCCAAGTGTTGTAGAATGGAACAAGTGCTTTCCAGGGTGTAATTCCTGCTTTTTTGAACATACCGTACATTCCTGCATGCCATCCAATCAATCCAACTAAAAAAATCGCAATACCCATATAGTGTTTTTATTATAAACAAATGTATCCAATTCAAATATAACTTTTAACATCGGTTGCCTGTATCTCTTTACCGGACAAAATAATTAACCTTTCCACTACATTTCGCAATTCACGTATATTACCAGTCCAGTTATGCTTTTTAAGCAAGTCAAGGGCTCCGGAAGCAATTACTTTGGGAGCCTGTCCGTACTCACTCGCAATTTCTTCTAAAAAATGCTGTACCAATAAAGGAATATCATCTCTTCTTTCATTCAAAGAAGGTACATGAATTAAAATAACACCAAGACGGTGATATAAATCGAGTCTGAAGTTTTTGGCTTCTACTTCTTTCATTAAATCTTTGTTGGTTGCAGCCACTACCCTTACGTCCACCGAAATTTCTTTATCTCCTCCCACTCTGGTAATTTTACCTTCCTGCAAAGCACGCAGCACTTTTGCCTGTGCGCTTAAACTCATATCGCCTATTTCATCTAGAAACAAAGTGCCACCGTGCGCCTGCTCAAATTTGCCGATGCGTTGTTTCACTGCAGATGTAAAAGATCCTTTTTCATGACCGAACAATTCGCTTTCAATCAATTCTGATGGAATGGCAGCACAGTTTACTTCTACCAATGGCCCCTGAGAACGGTTACTCTTCTCATGCAGCCATTTGGCAACTAGTTCCTTGCCACTTCCGTTTTCTCCGGTTACCAATACCCTTGCATCCGTTGCTGCTACTTTATCAATAGTGTCCTTAATTTTGATAACAGGAGCAGAAATCCCTATAATTTCCTGAATACGAGAAACTTTTTTACGCAACACTTTTGTCTCTTTTACCAGGGAGTTTTTATCCATGGCATTGCGAATGGTAATTAGTAAACGGTTCAGATCCGGAGGCTTGGAAATAAAATCAAAAGCCCCCTTTTTAACTGCATCAACGGCAGTTTCAATATTCCCATGCCCACTAATCATAATCACAGGAACATCAGGATTGATCTCTTTTGCTTTTTGCAGAAACTCAATCCCGTCTATTTTCGGCATTTTAATATCACACAAAACCAGATCAAAACTGCCGGCTGAAAACTGAGTTAATCCAGCTTCTCCATCACTTGCTTCAGCTGTTGTATACCCTTCGTTATTCAAAATATCTTTCAGCACATTTCGGATTGCTCTTTCATCATCTATAATTAAAATAGAAGCCATATTATTGGTTTATTTACGAAGTTAATCATTGAAAACTGATTCTGCATCCGGCATAAAAGTTACGTCCAGCTGCAGTATTAAAATACCGATTCCCCAAGGCATTAATATCATTCCCCAGACTATATACCTGATTCAGTAAATTGTCAATACCTGCAAAAATTTGGATACCTGTATTCCTTTTCTGAAATTGTTGACTAATCTTAATCTGCACCAACTGATAGGGATCTGCGTAAACAGTAGCGGCATCATTTAAAGAAATTTTTCCTGTGAAATTGGCATTTCCCTGAAAAGACAATCCTGATTTTGTTTTTACATCAATTCCTGTTACCCAAATGCTTGCAGGCACTCCAGTTAAGGGATTATTATTTAGTTGCAATGAGCCTTGCTGAAAGTTGCTGAAGCGATAAGGCTGATAACTGTATGAACCCATGAATTCCAGATTGAAAGAATTTCCCTTTAGCATCCGAAAAGGAAGATACCTAAGATGTAATTCTGCACCGTTTTGTTTGGTTGAACCTGCATTTACAAAATACTCATTCCCTCCTGCATCTGCTCTTCGCACAATGGCATCCTTTAGGTTAAAGCGATAATAGGATACATCAAAAACAATCTTATCATCATACAGAGAACCTTTCATTCCACCTTCCCAATTCCAGCCTTGTTCGGCATTCAGTAAAGGATAAAACTGGCCGTCAGATGGTCTGATTTCTGCAAGTGTTGGGGCAGAAAATCCTCTTGACACTACCCCATAAATATTTAGTTGAGGTAGTAATGCATAGTTAAAGGAAAATCGTGGACTTACAGGTGATGCTATTTTTCTGTAATTAAATGGAGCGACTGGTCTTAGCATCGACTTAAAAAGGAAGTCCTGCTGACTGATACTTATTCCTCCTTGCATTATCAGCCTCTGTAAAGGCTTCCATTTTATCTGCGTAAAAATAAAACCCTGTTGACTGTATATTTTGTCATCTGCAAAAAGATTGGCTGGAACCCCTTTGTTATTTGCATAGTTTTTAATGCCTGCCTCATTGGCCATATACTCAACACCTGTTACCCATTGGAAAATTTCAGGATTTCCCGAAGGGGTTACTACCCACTGCAGGCCCGTCATCAGATTTATTTCTCTCCTTTTTTCATAATTGGTAATAAAAGGATTTTCAAAATCTGTTTTTGAATACCCAATAAATGTATTTACGGAATGGAATTGATTAATCTGAAATTGATCTTGTAAACCAATCCACACTGTTTTATTGCGAATAGAAGCATTCTGCTCAATAGCTCCCGGCAAAGTGGGAGTAGCCTGTCTTGACAATCTGGGATTGATTAACACCTGCGCAGCGGTAATGCCACCGGGGGTCTGATAAAACAAATCCGTGTACAATAAGCCAGTTTTAATTTGATGTTTTTTTATTTGAATTGTATTCTGCCAGAAGATTCCTGACCGGTTTAGTGCAGAATGATCTCTGTAGCCTCCCTGCACCAACCTATGTAAATGCAGAGAAGAACTCCATTTTTTGCTATTGTATTGCTGGGCAATCTGTTGCTGGTTGTATCCAAGTGAGCCAGCTGCCATATCAATGCGGGTTTTATATGCTGGCTTATCAACAAAGGCAGCGCTTTGTTTCAACAGCAAAACACCTCCTGTTCCGGAACCATACATACTAGAGGCTGGCCCCTTTGCAACTTCCATCTGATCTATCTGCGTAAGGTCAATTAGGTTTAAATAGGTATTTCCTGTAGCATCTGAAAAGGGCAGCTGATTCCAGTACACTTTAATATTTCTTATCCCAAATGGAGAACGCAACAAACTGCCCCTGATTGATAAACGATAGCTCCCGGGTGACCGTTCTTCCATTCTTACTCCAGGTACCCGATTCAATGCTGGTAATACAGATGCTGCAGAAAAAGCCTGAATATCTTTTTGTACAATGACAGCAACAGCTGCAGGGGTTTCTTTCCATTTAACCCTGCTGTTGAATACGGAAACAATCACCTCTTTCAACGGCTTATCCGATGCAAGGGAAGAGTCCTGTGCCAGAGAGAACTGACAATAGAAAAAAAGAAAACCTGCTACAATTGTTTTATTTAACATCATCATACAGACAGCTACCAAACAATAAAGCCCGATATTAATCGGGCTCTATCTATGCTTATGTTTTTTTATTTCTTCATATACATTACTTCTTTTACCAGTTTAACCGTTCTGGTTACATCTGGCACAGCCAATGCAGTTAAATTAGGCGCATAGTGCATTGGAGCATCCGCACTGGTAATTCTTCTGATAGGTGCATCAAGATAATCAAATCCTTCTTTTTGAATTCGGTAACTTATTTCTGAAGATACGGAAGCAAATGGCCATTGCTCTTCTACTATTACCAATCTATTGGTCTTTTTTACGCTTTCCAAAATAGTCATCCAATCTAAAGGCCTAATGGTTCTTAAATCAATTACTTCAGCACTAATGCCTTCTTTTGCCAGCTCATCTGCAGCACCCAATGCCACTTTCATCATCTTGTTGAAGGATACGATAGTTACGTCTGTACCTTGTCTTTTCACATCTGCTTTTCCCAATGGAATATAATATTCTTCATCAGGCACTTCAGATTTATCACCATACATTACTTCACTTTCCATGAACATCACAGGATCTTCTTCAAATCGGATTGCCTGCTTTAGTAAGCCCTTTGCATCATACCCATTAGAAGGCGATACTACTTTTAATCCTGGGATATTTGCATAATAACTTTCAAATGCAGTTGAGTGTTGTGCACCCAACTGACCTGCGCTACCATTAGGTCCTCTGAAAACAATGGGGCATCCAATTTGCCCGCCACTCATTGCCAACATTTTAGATGCAGTATTCAAAATCTGGTCCATTGCCAATACTGCAAAGTTCCAAGTCATAAATTCAACAATGGGTCTCAAACCATTTTGTGCAGCACCCACACCAACAGCTGCAAATCCAAGCTCAGCAATAGGGGTATCAATTACACGCTTATCACCGAATTCAGCCAGCATACCCTGACTTACTTTATATGCCCCGTTATATTGTGCTACTTCTTCACCCATTAAGAATACTCTCTCATCTCTTCTCATTTCTTCACTCATCGCTTCTCGCAGGGCTTCTCTAAATGCTATTGAACGCATAGTTGGTTTATTTTAAAATGTGCACAAAAATAGAATTTAAACCTATACAAAACCAAAAAAACCCTCCTGAGTTTTCACCAGGAAGGGTTTTTTATCTGTTGTTAAACTTTTATTAGAATACGTTCCAGCCAAAGCTTACATAGTATAAACCTCCGATCTGTACGTTTCCAAATCCATTGTAGTAGTATTTGTTGAAGATATTGGTTCCACCTACTTTAATTAAAGACTTGATGCTTGGCAATTTATAGCTAACCATTGCATCAACAGTTTTGTAAGAAGGGACCTGACCTACAGCGAAAGTACCTTCGTAGTTAAAGGAATCTACCCATCTGTAAGTAATATTAAAGCCATAACGACCATCTTTTCCAAATCCGCTGTTTGAAAACCCTGCATTGAAGCGGTATTTAGGCGTATTGAAATAAGATACAAAACCTACTGGAAGCTCGCCAATTACATCAGAATATAAATTGGCGTTTACAGAGAAGTTTTTAGGCATTAAATACTCTAATGAAGCACCCCAACCTTTTACATCAACAGAACCCGGTGCGTTGGTAGAAATGCTGTAAGCAATTCTGGTATTCGCATTTAAAAGGTTCAATGGGCTTGGAGGTAATCCGGCTCTTGCCTGAATTACAGTAACACCACTCAAGAAGTCTTTGTAACGTGCTTGGTATGCATATACATCAATCAACAAGCGCTTTCCAATCAATCCCTTGTAACCAACTTCAAATGAAGTGGTAGACTCTGGCTTGAATTCGCCAAACTGCTGTTGTTGCAATAATCCTGGATTAGGTGCGCCAGCTAAAGCACTTGCACCGAATGCCTGAACACTCGCTAGAGTATAAGCAGGATTTCCGTTGAAATTGTAGAAATCTCTCAACTGAGGCAAACCTCCCATCAAACGAGTGCCACCACCTACAAGTAGGTTAATCCACTGGTTCTGTGTAGTTGGGAAACGATAAGCTGTTTGGTAAGAGAAACGCAAGTTATGATCCTGAGCCAACTTGATAACCGCAGAAACTCTTGGAGTGAAACGGCCTTTGAAGTTGGTATTTTTATCGTAACGTCCGGAAGCTGTAATCTTTAAACGATCTCCGAACATTTTTTGTGAAATCTGTAAGTATGCACCAGTCTCAGTAATATTAATATTACCAGCAGTATCTGCAAATAAGGTTCCCTGAGAATTCAGACTAAACTGACGGATATTTCCACCAATCATTAAATCTGTTCCTTTTTCAGTTAAACCTAAGTCATCAGACAGGTTGTATTGCGCTTCCAGACTCTTTAAAGTAGTTCTGTCAACAAATAAACCACCTCCCTGAGAAATTGGCGTATTAGCAATTTGCTGGAACAATGGATTATTACCAATAAAACCACCTGGTCTTCCCTGATCAGCAACACTTCTTGCAGCGTTCAGAATATTCATTCTGTTGGCAGCAACTACACCCGGAGCTGAAGTTTGTGCAGCAGCCAATGCAGCTGTAGGTGTAAGCCCTGCACCTAAACCGGCAGCATACCCACCAGCCAATGCAGCAATATAGGTACCAATAGCTCCGCTGGAAGCAGAACCAACTGTAGCACCTACGAATTGAGGAAACCACTGCGTAGCACTTGGCTTCCATGCTTCGTTAAATAAACGGGTAGCAATGGTTGAGTTGAAAGAACCACCGGAATTTTCACGAGTCGTATAGGCTCTTACATACCAGTTCTTGGCTTTCAATTCAAATTTATATTGACCCATTTTTAAATCCTTCAAAGAGTAACGGTCACTACCTGTGTAAACGGTATTACCCATACCCCAGTACCCAGCAAATATGGCTTCAATTTTGTCATTGATTTTGTAGTGTAATGCACCACTCAATTTAACATTCAACGTTGTTGGATTAACCACCTGATTTTCATTGTAACCAGTTCTGGAAACAAATAAAGGAGAGTTAGCAAAAGAACCTAAAACGGCTGATGAAGGAATAGGTGTAGGAGTTGCGATACCAGGGAATGTTCCTGCTGGTAATAAAGCCAAAAAAGGATTGGTAGCAATTACACCCGCAAAAGCAGAACGTAAATCAGCATTGGTTTCATCACCATATAAGTTAACACCATCATAGTTCGGGTCTGTTAAACGGTTACCTGGAACTACGTTTCCGTTAGGGCTTGCAGATAATGGTGAACGCAAATAGTTGCTTTCATTATTAGCTAACCAGTCTTGCGCTTGTACAAACTGAAGGTTCATTTTGTACGCCCACTTATCATTGATTTTTTTTGCATAACGAACGCTCCAGTCATAATAAGGAGATCTTGGACGTTGTTTGTTATCGATATGGTTTACACCAGATTTAATCTGGAAACTCAAACCCTGATATTTGAAAGGACTCTTACTGTTGATTAACAAAGTACCATTGGTACCGCCAGGACCGTACAATGCAGAAGATGCACCTTGTAACAATTCCATGTTTTCAACATCAAGTTCAGTCAAACCAATGACATTACCTACAGAGAAATTCAAACCAGGTGCCTGGTTATCCATACCATCCACAATCTGGTTCAATCTTGTATTACCACTACTATTGAATCCACGGGTACCTACACTGGTAAAAGTTAAACTGGCAGAAACAACGTCTACCCCTTTTAAAGTGGCAATCATGTCATAATAGTTAGCAGCAGGTGCATTTCTGATGGCTGCAGGTCCGATTCTTTCAATTGAAACGGGAGATTCAAGAATACGCTCAGGCACTCTTGATGCAGATACAACAATCTCATCACCCAGTGTAAAAGCTGTTTCCAGCTCCACAACTATATCCTGATTGTTTTCCTTTACAACAACTTCTTTGGCGGCGTAACCTACAGAAGAAATTACAAGGGTGAAAGGTAATTTTTGAACAGTGGAGAATTTAAAACTCCCTTTGTCATCGGTATAAGTACCAGCGGCACCTCCTTTAACTGAAATTGAAACCGCAGAAAGGAGTTCCTTGGTCTTTCCATTTTTTACACTGCCTGAAACGGTTGTCTGTTGGGCCATTACTGATATACTCAATAAAAGCGCAAGGAAAGACAGGCCGAAATAGGGGGCTAATAGTCTTCTCATATTGGCTATTTTAGTTTGAATTGTAAAGCAAAATAATGTATGTTCCCCTCACATAAAAATTTAATTTGAACAATAAATCAGCGGTTTGTGGACAAATTTTGACGGAGTGGGTAGGTTTTAGAAAAATAGCTGTCTACTTTTGGGAAATGGCACAGTATAATTTCCCCAATCAGACTGGTTTTTATAAAGGCAAAGTGAGAGATGTTTATTCCATTGGCAGCCAATTGCTGGTGATGGTGGCCAGTGACCGGATTTCCGCTTTTGATTTTATTTTACCCAGAACAATCCCTTATAAAGGTCAGGTATTGAATCAAATTGCAGCATATATGCTGAAACAGACTGCAGATATCTGTCCCAACTGGTTAATAGATTCACCCGCTCCCCATGTTTCCATTGGGAGAAAGTGTGAGCCGTTTAAAATAGAAATGGTAGTTAGAGGTAATCTGGTTGGCCATGCCTGGCGAACATATCAGTCCGGAAACCGAATGATTTGCGGGGTTGCCATGCCTGAAGGGTTAAAGGAAAATGATTTTTTCCCTACCCCATTAATAACACCTTCCACAAAAGCAGCAGAAGGACACGATGAAGACATTTCCAAAGAAGACATTATTGCCGGGGGATTGGCAACCGCCGAAGAGTGGAATGTGCTCGAGAAATATGCATTGGCCTTGTTTCAGAGAGGAAAAGAGATTGCAGCCAAAAGAGGATTGATATTGGCCGATACAAAATATGAATTTGGCAAATTGGGAGATACCATTTATCTAATGGATGAAATTCACACCCCTGATTCATCCCGCTATTTTTATGCAGACCAGTTTGAGGAAAAACAAATTCGCGGAGAAAGACAAATTCAGTTGAGCAAGGAGTTTGTAAGGGAATGGTTGATCGCCAACAATTTTATGGGTAAGGAAGGACAAACCGTTCCTGCAATGAGCGATGAATGGATACAAACCATCAGCAAAAGATATATTGAATTGTATGAGAAAGTAATCGGCGAATCTTTCCAGCCACAGGATTTTACAAAAGAAGAAACTTACAGTGCGGTGATCCAGTCACTCGGAAAAATACAATAAGGCAGGATTAAATCTCCTGCCCTTTTTCTTTTTTTTCCTTTACTATTTCGTCCAGCCTAGGTCTTATTCTGGCCTGGCTTTTATTGAAAATATTACGCCCCTTGTCTATCCCTTTTCTTATTTCAGCCTGGCGTTCCGCTGGCATATGAATAGTGTCCTTACATTCGGTACTGCAACAGCCCTCATATTTTTCGGCACAGGATGGGCATTGAATAAAAAGCAGGTGGCATCCGTCATTTTTGCAATTGGTATGGGTATCGCAAACCTCACCGCACTGATGACAATGTGCAATAATATCCTGGGTAATCCTTTCCCCTAGCCTGTCATCAAATACAAAGTTTTTCCCAATAAATTTTGGCTCCATTTGCTGGCGCTTTATTTCATTCGCATAATGAATAATCCCCCCTTCGAGATGATATACTTTCTCAAAACCCTTGTGCAACATAAAGGCACTGGCTTTTTCACATCTTATACCGCCTGTGCAATACATCACCACATTCTTATCTTCTTTACCCTGCAGCATTTCTACCGCCATGGGCAATTGCTCTCTGAATGTGTCAGAAGGAATTTCAACTGCATTTGCAAAATGTCCTACTTCATACTCATAGTGATTCCGCATATCTATCACAATAGTATTCGGGTCATTCAGCATTTCATTCATCTGGGCAGCATTTAAATACTTCCCTTTGCGCTCCATAGAAAAAGCAGGGTCATCAATCCCATCCGCTACTATTTTTTCTCTCACTTTTATTTTCAACACCCAGAAACTTTTTCCCTGTGTTAATGGGTCATTCAAACCAGCAGGATCTTCAACAGCAATATTCAATCTCAGATTTTCCAACCCGGGTATCGATTCCATAATGCTTTTAAACTCATCTATATGATGTTCAGGAACACTAATCTGTGCATTGATTCCCTCTTTGGCAACATATACCCTTCCGAACACGGAAATAGCATTGTATAGTTTGTACAGCTGATCTCTGAATTCCTGCGGATTCTGGATGGGGAAATAACGATAAAAACTAATGGTAATTCTTTTGAACGTCTCTTGCATCAAACGTTCCTTGAGCTCCTTATTGGAGACACGGTTGTGTAATACTGCCATAAAATAAATTTTAGACATAGCATTTGCTATGTTCCGTTAAACAATGGAGCTGCTTGCAGGGCAGCCAAAATTCATGGCAAAAATACAACTTATCTGCTAACAGGCAATGCAATGCGGATTCCCGAACGTTGGGTTCCTCCTTGCTCTACAGAGCGGATATAATCAACCCGAAGTATCTTGAAAATGTTTTCCAACCCAGCAAAATACTCCAGATAGTACCTTCCTTTTTCCAATAGTAGCCCATTGGCCCCAGTAACTAAAAACCAGTTTAGCTTTTTAAACCCGGGAATTTTATTGGTCAATAAACCGTTTAAATGGTATTCTATATGACCTGTTCCATACAAAGCAGCTGTATTACTGAAACGATAATATGGGGCTAATTGGAACGAGCTGGTGAAGGGACTGGCCAAAATAACCTGGTTGCCCAGAAAATGAATCTGATCGGGTTCAAACACTTTTTTACGATGCAAAAATCCTCCTGTTGTAAATGCATATTTTAATTCGCCCGCAAGCCCCAGATTCATCTCATCAGATATATTCAGGCGCCATTTGGTATAATCTGCATCTGCACCCAATATACCTGAAATTGCTTTGGTAACAGTTAAGGTAAAAGTAGGATAACCAGAACCTATATTCACTTTGCGATCCGGATATTCAATGTATCTGGAACCCGGAACCCATGACAGACCTGCACTTAGCAGCAATGCCTGATGAGGCTGCATGGAACCCGCTCCTAAATCAGAAGGATAATTATTTGTAAAAGATCTGTCAGGAAAATCTTTCCAAAAAGCAATATCAGGCAGATTATGTAAAGGTCTTCTATTCTGGAATTGAAGCGTGCCCGAAAAATTTAAACCGTACCCAATACCTGCATTATAATTGATGCGCAAGAAATCTGCTTCATAAATCTTCATGAAATTCTGTTCACGTAACAGTGTATAGATTGAATTAATGGACTCAGAAATGGGAGCCGCATTGTTAAACTGAAATACTTTTTTCCCTCCTGCAATTTGCAACGACTGAAAATATTTTTTACCAAAACTATAATTCACTGCCAGCGAAGGATTGAAATGTTTATTGGCAAAGCCGTACCGGAACTCGGGAGTAATGCTTAGCGACTTTCTGCCTTCATATTGTTTTCGCCACTGAGGAGCAATCAACAAGGACCCTCCTTCCACTGTGTTGAAATTAATGGCATTAATTAAAGGATCAATTCGAAAAGTCGTTTTTTCTTTCCGTTTTGAAAATGTCTTTCCCGTAAACAATATAGCCCCAAAACTCAACTTGTTTCTTATTCTGTCAAGTGAATCCAGATAGGCAGGGGATTCTCTTACTTTTTCCAAACTGTCTTTTTTCTGGTAATCCCTAATTTCTTCTGCCAACAATGGTAGTGGACGGATACTATCCCAATAAGCCATTGTTTTTTTATTCGCACTGTCTTCGTATTTCCGAATTACATTATTAAAGAATTTGGGTGTAAAGACTGGAGTAATATTAAACTGATTGTAAACCTGCAGAAAACTTCCAAAAAAATCGAACCCAAAGAATTTACCATAGGGATAAATCGTTTGCTGTTTAATTACCCAGTAAGATTTCAATGGAACGTACTGTTGTTGTATAAGCAATGAGTCTAGCAATTGCATTTGCTGTTCCCTTATCAGCTTCAGGTCTACACTCTGAATATGCCAGTCACTTTCAGTGATATGAATAAAGCCGGAAAAAAGTGGCTCATAATTTCTTTTTGGAATCACACGGATACGATTGATTTCCTTTCCTGATTCATAAAATGTACCCTCGAATTTGTACCGATAAAAATTGAGCGCATTGTCAGCTATTGGAGATATAAATCCCCTAGGATTCAAACCATCTCCCAGCGATACAATATTGTCGTAGAATGAAATAATCTGAGGATTACCAAAGCCAAATCCATTGCTTCTGCCGCTGACTTTTGTTGAAACAATCTCTACTTTTTTCTGATTGGGTTCAATCACTGAATACTTTGCAATTGTTTCAGACAGAAACAACATTTTCCTTTTACTAGTATCCCCATCCTCAAAATCTACTTTCTGTCCTAAAAAACTTTTAGGATAATTCTTAAGCTGCATTTGACCTTTTATGTACACTTCAGCTGAAAATTGTTTGATTTCAGTTGCATTTTCTTTTCTCCTAGCAATAGCATTTCGGATGATACTATAAGCAGGATCTTCACCCCCTGTTTTTACAATAACTTCATTTAACTGATAGGTTTGATTTACCAGAAAAACATCAAGCTTTATTGGCTGATTGGCAACAACAATATTTTTTTCCTGCGATTGGTATCCAATAAATTGAAATACCAATGTATACTTGCCTGGTTCTAATAAAAGGCTGTAAAATCCATTGCTATTAGCAGATGCTCCCTTAGTTGTTCCTTTTACCAATACCGAAGAGAATGGCAAGGGTGCTTGATTGGCTGCAGAACTTATTACGCCGGAAACAGTATTTGCCCACAGTGATAATTGAACTAGCACAAACAAAATCAGCAATACTGTCTTCTTACTCATAAGTTATATTGTAAATACAAAAAAAGCCCCAATCACTGATAATTCAGGTTGGGGCATTATAAAATGATGTTAATATATTATCCTTTTATTCGATCCTGCCAAGCAAGCATTCCTCCGGTTACATTTATCAGATTGGAAAAGCCTGCAGTTTCTAGTATCAAGCAAGCCTGGCCACTCCTGTTTCCACTTCTGCAATAAATAAATATGGGCTCGTTTTTCAAATGTTCTATTTCATCCAACTGCATTGTCTGAATATGTCCCAATGGTACATGTAAACCGCCAATGTTGAAATCAGCCCTTTCATGGGGTTCTCTCACATCTACTAAATTGATAGTTTCACCGCTATCCAGCTTTACTTTTAATTCTTCTACAGTAATCGTTTGCATACAATATTTTTAAGGATGATGATTTACGGTGTCTTTTACAGGTGCCTGCTCACTAATGTAAAGGTCGACTAATTGTCCGGATCTGATTTTATTTTTTGTGGGATTACCATCAGCCCCAAGCGCATCACTCCAAAGCGGAGGATTTTGTCTGATAATGAATGCTGATGATGAGTCCTTTATTGATCCGGCAGCAATTATAGATCCAATATTAATATTCATTCCTACCAAAGTAGCTCTTGCCTGTTCTAGTGTAAGCCCAACCAAATCAGGCATTTCCAGTTCATCTCCACCAATACCGCTACCCAATACCAAATTGATGATGGTACCAATAGGGACTTTTTGCCCCGGCTTTACGGGCGTACCATTCATTAATTGTTCTAAAACAGCATTGCGGGCTATATCAGGTTTATAGGTCACAAACCCTAATTTTAAACCAAGACTTTGTAAATACATTTCTGCACTTCTAATAGAGAACCCAGTGAGATTGGGCATTTCTACCTGCGGAGGAATGGTTCTGTTTAAAGTTAAATAAACCCGTCTGCCGGTTTTAACAATGGCATCTGCTTCAGGAGACTGTCTAATCACAGCCTGTTTGGCAATGGTATCTATATATACAGAATCCTGAATAACAACTTCAAAACCCTGGTCTTCCAATAATTTCTGCGCAGCAATAATATGCTGACCGGCAACATTGGGAACTTTTTCGAATTTTCCATAACCCGTAATCCAGTCAAGTGATCCAAAAAAAAGGAGTATCAACAACAGAATTATCCCTATTCCTGTTACTATATTTATCCAAAGCGGTTTATCTGTGATGAACTTAAACACTTGCTATTATTGGTTTAGGAAAATTATTGAAAAGCTTGCTCAATTACTGCGGAGTAAAAATCGGTCAGGCTCATCCCCATTGCTCTTACTTGCTGCGGAATTACAGAAGCATCACTTTGACCCGGAACCGTATTTACTTCCAGCATAAAAGGTTTCTGCTGTTTTTCTTCGTATATAAAATCAACCCTAACAACTCCTCTGCAATTAAAGATTTCATATACCCTTTTAGCTGCTGCTTCCAATGCCGCTTTCATTGATTCATCAATGAGGGCAGGAGTTGTTTCTACACTTTTCCCCTGATACTTGGCTTCAAAATCAAAGAATTCATTTTGTGTAGTTATTTCTGTTATTGGCAAAACTTTAATAATCCCGTCTTGCTTAAAAACACCAATGGTAAATTCTCTTCCTCCAATAAACTCTTCCACCAAAATCTGATGGTCTTCCTTAAAAGCTTTGGCTATGGCAGGTTCTAATTCTTCTGCGCTGGTAACTTTGCTCATCCCTATACTGCTTCCGCCGTTATTGGGCTTAACAAACAATGGCAATTGCAGTTTTGATAGTATTTCGCTTACCGGAACATATGTGTGGCTGAACAAATGCATGGACTTAGCCACAGCTATACCACCGAATGATGCCACAGCAACTGTATATCGCTTGTTCATGGTTAAAGCAGACGTGGCTGCGTCGCAGCTGGTATAGGGTAAACCAATCAAATCAAAATATCCCTGCAATTTCCCGTCTTCTCCCGGTGTGCCATGAATACACATTAATGCCACATCAAATACCACTTTTTCATTGTTCTCCAGAATGGAAAAATCAGCTTTGTTCACCGGCAGTTTTTCGCCTGAAGCAGATGCATACCACCAACCTGTTGCATTGATGTCAATCTTATACACATCATACTTGGATCGGTCAACATGATTACCTACCGTTAAGGCACTCTTGTAACTAATTTGTGCTTCTCCGCTTAAACCACCTGTAACCAGTGCTACTTTTCGCTTCATCTGATATATTGTGCAATTAAATATGCATTTTAGCTTTCTTGGCCATTAATTCTTCAATCGTTTCCTGGTACATTTCATCAGGCACACAGCAGTCTACAGGGCAAACGGCAGCGCATTGAGGCTCTTCATGGAATCCCTGACATTCGGTACACTTATTGGGGACAATGAAATAGGTATCTAAACTAATGGGGGCAAAACGCTGATCTGCATCAACAGTACTGCCATCCATTAATTGAAAACTTCCCTTGATAGTAGTACCATCGGCAATAGCCCACTCTACTCCACCCTCATAAATTGCATTATTAGGACATTCTGGCTCACAGGCCCCACAATTGATACACTCTTCTGTTATTTTGATTGCCATACGAAATGGGTTTGTTAGGTTTGTAAAATTACTTTTGCAGTACCAAAAATACGGTTGACAAATGATTTTACAAGAACGAATTGGATTATTATCCCGATTAGGTCAATATATTCTGTCCAATACCCCTGAATGGCAGGAAGTCAAAGAAAAAGCTTATCAAGAGAACCAGTGGTTTGTTCCGGAATTCATTGAAAAGGCCAGCCAGCAAATTGCCGGGCAGTTCCTGGACGAAAAAAAACTAATCGCCTGGGGGGATCACTACCAGATACCCGCCTCTTTGGAAACACCCAGGGAAGTAGGTATAGTTATGGCGGGCAATATCCCTTTGGTGGGATTTCATGATTTTATCTGTGTATTTGTTTCTGGCCATATTAGTGTTATCAAGCCTTCTTCAAAAGATGAAGTATTGATTAAGCACCTGATAGCGAAGCTATACGAATGGGACATTCGGGTTCAAAACTGGGTTGGCTTTGCAGAAAAATTGAAAGGGCTGGATGCCTATATTGCAACAGGCAGTAATAATTCCAGCAGGTATTTTGATTATTATTTTGGCAAATACCCGAATATTATCAGAAAAAATAGAACCTCAGTTGCTATTCTTGACGGATCTGAATCTGCAGAAACCCTTTCATTACTTGCTGATGATGTTTTGCAATATTTCGGATTAGGATGCAGAAATGTGACACAGGTATACGTGCCAGAAAATTATGCCTTTGAGCCTTTACTAAACGCGCTTAAGAAGTATCCTGAATTTATTGATTACCACAAATACAAGCACAACTTTGACTACCACCTTGCTTTGTTGATCATGGGAGGAAAATATTATATGAACAACGACCTGGTTGTGCTTACAGAAAATCCTTCGCCCTTTTCACCTGTTAGTCAATTGCATTATGCATTCTACCAAAACAAACAAGAACTGGTGGAACAATTGCAGCATGACGAGACGATTCAATGTATTGTGGGCAAGGACCTGATTCCTTTTGGTAAAGCACAGGCCCCAGAACTTAGTGATTATGCTGACGGAGTAGATACAATGGCATTTTTATCGGCATTATCAAAATGACATTTTTTCGGAAAAATTTGTTAAATGGTGGCATTGGTTACCTGTCAATTAAACAGCTTTGTTTATTTGCTATCTAATAGGCACACTAATTGATTAATTTTATTAAAACAAACAGCGCATATGAATTGGAAAAATGGTTTACTGATCGTTGGCATTAGCGCCACTACCGCCCTTGCAAGTGTATGGGGCTACGGTAAATTTATTGAGAACCAGCAGGCCGGTATACAGGAACAAGGGAAACTACCCGTTAATTATGCTGGATTTTTTGGAGGTACCAATAATGCAGCTTCTGCTGCTGTAGACTTTACGGCGGCTGCCACTACCGGGACTCCTGCCGTTGTGCATATTAAAACAAGAACCAAGGCCAAGCAAATAAGCAGTTCACAGCGTCAGCGTAACCCATTCATGGATATGTTTGGGGACGATTTCGGCGATTTCTTTGGCGGCCCCAGAATTCAACCGGAACAAAGAGCAAGTGGAAGCGGCGTAATTATAACAGATGATGGTTATATTGTTACCAACAACCATGTGATTGACGGGGCTGATGAAATTAATGTTACCCTTGCCAACAAAAAATCATACAAAGCCACTTTGATTGGTCAGGATCCGAACAGTGATCTGGCTGTGATAAAAATTGAAGGAAAATCACTTCCATATATTGTTTATGGCAATAGCGATGAAGCTAAATTAGGACAATGGGTACTTGCTATTGGCTATCCTTTTAGTCTGGATGTAACTGTAACCGCAGGTATCATCAGCGCAAAAGCAAGATCAATTGATATTAATGGAAGACAAGGCGCCAACCCTATTGAATCTTTTATTCAAACAGATGCTGCGGTAAATCCGGGAAATAGCGGCGGAGCCCTTATCAACACCAA
The DNA here is from genome assembly GCF_025997995.1 of Sediminibacterium sp. TEGAF015. Classification (GTDB taxonomy): domain Bacteria; phylum Bacteroidota; class Bacteroidia; order Chitinophagales; family Chitinophagaceae; genus Sediminibacterium. The sequence goes on from NZ_AP026683.1 coordinate 1,171,884, forward strand.
TGGTGAACTTATTGGTATTAATTCTGCCATTGCATCTCCTACTGGTTCTTATGCAGGGTATTCTTATGCAATTCCTGTGAACATGGTTAAGAAAATTGTAACCGACATAGTGAAATTTGGAACCGTTCAGAGAGCTTTTATTGGCATCAGTTATCCAAAAGAAAACTTAACAGATGAGGCGAAAAGAGAACTGGAAAAAGAATTAGGCACTGCTTATAAAGAAGGAGAAGGCGTATACATTACAGATACTCCTGAAGGTGGTGCTGCGGCAAGTGCAGGATTAAAAAAAGGAGATATCATTACCAAGATTCAGGGTGTAACTATTACAAGTGGACCTGAATTGCAGGAACAGGTTGCCCGTTATAAACCAGGTGACAAAGTAACTGTACAATACAAGCGCGGCGGCAAGGAGAATACCGTAACCATTACCCTAAAAAACAAAGCAGGAAATACGGATATTGTTAGAAGTAGCAGTGTTATTGAAAAGCTGGGAGGTGAATTAGTTAACCTTGACAAAAAGGTAGCTACAGCTAATGATGTTCCAGGTGGGGTATTGGTTAAGAAAGTGGGAAGTGGCTTATTAAGCAAGAGCCGTATGGAAGATGGTTTTGTTATCACCGGAATCAACGGCAAGGAAATTGTAAATCTTGACGAATTAAAGATTGCCCTGGGAAATATCAAATCTGGAACCATTCGCATAGATGGCTTCTATCCTGGATTTGAAGGTCGTTACACTTATCCCCTTCAGATAACAGAAGAATAAAAGTATGTAAGTCCGATCTTACAAAATCATAGAAATTAAAAGCCCTGCATCATTGATGCGGGGCTATTTTTTATCAATCAACTGTCTCGTCCTAGTATATCGATACACAAAATGTAAAATATGCAGGACAATCAAGAGAATCAGTATGTTAAGCGAAAACAAAGTGATTACCCTTTGTCGCTAAAATTAGAGATTATTCAAGAAATTGAACGCGGTAAACTATCCACTAGAGGGGCCATGGTCAAGTATGGGGTGCAATCTAGGGCAACTATTATTGCCTGGTTAAGAAAATATGGGAACTTTAACTGGGAAAACCAAACTCCCTCGTATATGCCCAAAACCCCAGAGCAAAAGCTGCTCGAGATGGAATTAAAGATTAAGCTTCTGGAAAAGCAAAAAGCTTTTTTAGAACATCAAGTAGAGCAGGCAGATAAAAAAGCCATGATTTTCGATATGATGATCAATTTGGCAGAGAAAGAATATAATATTCCAATAAGAAAAAACTCCTCACCCGAACAATCGACCAATATCGATCAGAAAAAAAAGAAACGCTAACAGCTACCTGTGCGTTGTTCGGGTTAAGCAGACAGGTCTATTATCGCAGAATTAGGGCTACCAATAAAAGAAAGACACTAGCTCAGGAGGTAATTGATTTAATTGTTCCTATACGTAGAAGAATGCCACGAATTGGCACAAGAAAATTGTATTTCTTACTAAAGCCTAAATTGGAACTACTTGGAATTGGTCGAGATAAGTTATTTGCCATTATGAAAGCCAATCACCTAGAAGTAAAGCCTGAAAGGAGTTACAGGATAACAACTTTCTCTCACCATAGGTTCAGAAAGCATAAAGATCTGGTAAATGGATTATTTATCACAAGACCAGAACAAGTATGGGTGTCCGATATAACTTATATGCAATCTGCCATTGGACACCACTACCTTGCATTGGTTACGGATGCCTACTCAAAGAAAATAGTTGGGTATGACCTATCGAATAATTTACAAACGGAAGGGGTTTTAAGAGCAATGAAAATGGCTATTAAAACAAGAAAATATCGAGAAGCAGTACTCATACATCACTCAGACAGAGGCCTACAATATTGCTCCAATGAATATCAAAGGTTACTTAGTAATCATAAAATCACTTGTAGTATGACGACAGACTCTGACCCCTACTCAAATGCCATAGCTGAAAGAGTCAATGGAATCATTAAAAATGAGTTTTGTATCGAAAACTACAAAGTTGACCTAACTACTCAACAGCAAATTATTAAAGAAACCATTGACATCTATAATCAAGAAAGACCACACTATTCTTGCTCCTATTTAACCCCCAATCAAATGCATTGTCAATCTAAACTTCCTATTAAAACCTATAAAAACAAAAAAGGTAGCAGGAACGCTCCTGCTACCTTTGAATAAACTACTTTTATACTTTAATAACCGTATCGGTTATTTAGGACGGGTCAAACTATTTTTTCATACACTATGTATTCCCCTGCCTGTAACTCAAATTTTTCCGTATGGTCAAATTCAAAAATTATACCTGAAAATACATTCTTGAAACTTCCTTTTAACCAATCATGGTGAACATGAATACTCAATCTATTCTGCTTGGAAACATTTAATAAAACCATTACAATATGTTTGCCGCTTCTTCTGAAATATGCCATCAGAGAATGATCCTGATCGGATGGAAGAATAAAAGTTTCCCCTTTGTAAATAGCAGGATTTTCTGCCCGCAGACTTGTCAGTTTCTGATAAAATTGATGCAGAGATGGTTGCGCTTTCCATTCAATCAAATCCTTATCAAAAAAAGCAAGTCGTTGCAGTAACGGATTCTCTTGCCCACTATAAATTAGCGGCATTCCTGACCAAGTAAATGAAAAAACTGACCATGCCAGCGCAGCAGATCCATATTTTTCATATTCTGTTCCATTCCAGCTATTTTCATCATGATTCGATGTAAAAAATAATTTAATTGCGTGCTTTGGATAGTGTGAATAAGCGTGCAATACATTTCTAATTTCATGTAAACTGCTATGCCCCTCTGCATATCGTCCTGTTTCGTGCATCCACCACCATGCATAGGTTGCATCAAATACCTGATGGTAGTCCTGCACTTCGCATTCAGCCAACCAGAAGAGAGGCTTAGTTAACTCACAACTTAATCTTGCCTGCTGCCAAAAATCAAGAGGCACTAAATGTGCCATATCACAGCGGAAACCATCTATATCAAATTCATTTACCCAATAACGCATAGCTTTTATAAGCTCGTGACGCATTTCAGGAACAGCAAAATTTAAATCGATCACATCCTTCCAGCCATTTTTTTCTGTAAAATTACCCTGCTCGTCTTGCATAATCCAGTCAGGATGTTCCTTCGTCCAATGATGATCACAACCAGTATGATTTGCCACCCAGTCTATAATTACTTTTAACCCAAGGGCATGGGCTTTTTCAACCAACAATTTAAAATCGTCCTTACTTCCAAATTCAGGATTGATTTCAGTATAACTACTGCAGGCATAATAACTGCCTAAACTTCCCTGACGGTTTACGATGCTGATTGGAGTAACGGGCATTAGCCATAATATGGTAACGCCCATTTCTTTCAGTCTAGGCAGATGATTTATAAATGCAGCAAAAGTTCCTTCGATTGTATATTGCCGAATATTAACTTCATATAAGGTAGCTGTATGTGCCCAAGGCACAACCTGAAAAGATGATTTCATAATTCCCAAATCTTATTTGGTAAGATAAGGGTTTATCTTTTGAAAAATCCCAAAATGACACTAAAAGCAATTACAGCAAGTGCACCGGCAACATTCAGCCACAAAAAGCCTAGCCCTATTATATTGTACTTGTCTAGCAGAAATAAAGCAACTACCAGCAACTCCCCCATAACTGCCGCCCAGAAAACAGCAGTCCCTCCAATTTTTTTAAGATAAAATGCAACCAGAAAAATACCGAGAATCACTCCATAAAAAAGCGACCCCAATACATTTACAGCTTCAATCAAACTACCCATACCTGTTGCAAACTGTGCAGTAATAATACAGAACACACCCCAGAAAAATGTATACCATTTAGAGAGCTGATAATCTTTAAATGATTGTGCTTCCATATTTGCATTACTATGCTGGCTAAAGAACCGTTTATGAAAATCAACCATGGTGCAAGAAGCCAACGAATTCAGTGCAGCAGCGATGGAACCCCAAGCAGCAAGAAAAATTATGGCAATCAGTAATCCAACCAGGCCTGCAGGTAAAAAATCAACCACAAACCTCAGGAATATGTAATTGGTATCATTGGTGTCTGCAGTCGGAACTGCTTTTTTAATGACAGCTTTATATTCCTTTTTAAGTATAGCCAGTTTTTCTGCGCCGTTAGCAACACTGTCCTTTAAAGCAGGCGTAGCATTCAATACAAAGAGTTTACTGTTTGCCTGCTGAGAAAACTGTTCATCTTCAAACTGATACCTGATTTGCAGCAATGAATCTTTGTAAGGGGTTTGCATTGCTTTATCTTCCGCAGCCCTGTTAAAGAAAATAGGGGAAGGATTAAACTGATAAAAAGTAAACAATAGCGCTCCCAGTAAAAGAATAAAAAACTGCATAGGCACTTTTACCAAGCCATTCATGAGTAGCCCTAACTTACTTTCCGATTCACTTTTAGCAGTCAGGTATCTTCCAACTTGAGATTGATCGGTACCAAAATAAGAAAGTGCTAGAAAAAAACCACCAATAATCCCACTGATTATATTGTACCTATCTTTCCAGTCAAATCCATTTTCTGTAAATCCTGTTGTAATAATATTCATTTTGCCAGCAGCCCCACTAACGGCAAGCGCTTCACTAAACCCTACATTTTCCGGCAAATGCTTTACAATGAGGTAGCCTGCGATGAACATTCCAATGAAAATGATAATTAATTGAATTTGCTGAGTATAAGCAACCGCTTTGGCGCCGCCAGTAACAGTATATACGATCAACAAGCCTCCCATAACAATATTGGTGTAATAAATATCCCATCCCATTAAAGAAGACAAGATGATAGAAGGAGCATAAATACTAATTCCAGTTGACAAACCTCTTGATAATAAAAAAAGTGCAGAAGTAAATGTTCTTGTTTTAACATCAAAGCGCTGTTCCAGATATTCGTAGGCAGTAATTACTTTTAGTTTGCTGAAAAGAGGAACAAATGTGATACACAAAACCACCATCGCAATTGGAATACCAAAATAATATTGAACAAAACGCATACCATCGGTAAAAGCCTGACCAGGGGCTGAAAGAAAAGTGATGGCACTTGCCTGTGTACCCATAATACTTAGCAACACAATGTACCAGGGCATATTGCGGTTACTAAGAAAATACCCTTCCATGTCCTTGCTGGTCTTACTCTTGTAAACCCCATAAGCAATAATTCCAGAAAGAGTTATAATTAAAACAATCCAGTCGGTTAATCTCATTTAAATATGTTTGTTATCCATTCAAATAAAATAATCTGACACAACAAAACAATCAGTATAAAAACATACCAGCCACGCCAGGAACTAAATAAGGGTATTTTTTCTTTCATTTTCTTGATCTTGAGTTTAACAATCCTCCGCCCAATAATCCCAATCCTATCCCAATCAAAAGCCCTGCTTTTACATTTTTCAAAAACAGACCAATGACTACCCCAATGACTACTAATAAAAAAAAACTGATTTTCTTTCTCGGTTGCATAATTATTTATTGCCAGTAGCTGCAATTAAGTTAGCTAATAATTTATAACTACCAGAAACACCTGCAGGCAATTGCCTGAACAAGACCAAACTAACGTAGGTAAAATGTCCTTTACCATAGCTGGCAGTTACCAAACTTCCTTTGGTAGGAGCATCATTTGTGTCCTTTATTTGAAAAAAAGTTTCATATGGAGCTTTTACAGGTTCTATCTGATAGGTACTTCTTTCCTGAATCCAGTTATCAAAATCCTTGTCTCTTAATTTGTTGGGGAAATTCATGAAAGGGTGTTGCGTGTTTAGGAATTCTACTTTGGCTTTTTCTTCTGTAACTCTTACGTTAGAAACGGAAAAGTCAAAAGGTCCTACTTTGACACGCTTATTGCCCACCAGATTATTCTTAAGGTACTGTACAATCAGATGTCCGCCGTTCTCAATGTACTTATTCAGCACATCATTCTTATTGGTAAGCCACTCATGAATATTATATGCTCTGATACCTACTACAATTGCTGAGAATTGTGAGAGCTTAGAAGCTACTAAATCTGCTTCCTGCAAAAACTCAACGGTGTGACCCAATTGCATTAATGCTTCTGGCACCCGATCACCTGCTCCAATAATATAACCTACTTTTTTGGGTGTTGAAAATATTGGCTCATCAATCAGCTGAATCTGGTCTTTGTATAGGTAATTAATAGCAGGAATATGATCGTAATGGATTGTCTTTAATTGCTGGTCAAAAGAAAAAGATTGACCGTTTCTAACTAACTGTACTTCACCTGTAATGGTATTGTTCTTTTTCTTTTTAATTACATCAGATAAAGAAACGGTAAAAGGATAAATATTACCTGCAACTAGATTGTAAACAGTGTCTTTAAAAAAAAGCTGGTTGCTTTCATCTTTAACTCCCAATTTTAACGGAACCGCGGAGGCCGTAAAATTAGATTTGAACTGAAGTAAAATATCAGGCTGCTGAATTTTCTGTTTGTCAGGTGTCATTAAATTGGAAAAAACAACCCTTTTGTTAAGAGAGACCAAAACGGGTGGAATCACGTTGAGTGGTTCATACAATTCCCCTCTTACCAAATCCACGTATTTATACTGAAGGGGTGACCTTAGCAAGAATTTTTCTCCATAAATCTCAAATGAAAAGTTTACCTCAAAATCAGGAGCTGAATTAGCCAAACCAATTAAATGCTGATCAGTAACATTAAATGTGCCCATATCTTTCATGGGAGATTCCAACCAATAAGGCTGACTTAATGGTTGATTGACTGGCACAGTATACTGATAATTAATATTGTAATTGGTATTGTTTAGCAAACTAATATTCACAGAGGAATCATATGCCGTTTTTCCATGCGACTTCAAGTGTATTTGCTTTAATTCTATATTGGCATCGCTTCTTTTGTTAACCAGAAACTGAATGCCCATTTTTTCTCCCGGAATTGCGTACTCCATCTCTGTAGTTGCTTCAGCAACCAATCCGGCACAAGCCGCAATCAAATGGGTCAGCTCCATTAATTTTTGTTCTTTCCATGCTGCATTCATTGAAAGTATGCTAACCTGTCGATATACATCAACCAATGCTTTGACAGAGTTCTCTGGTTTTAAAAATTGAAAATCGCGAATAATTTTATCTAACTGTTGCTCAATCATTTTACCCGGATTACCAAATCTGCTCCAATCAGTGATAATTCCATCCATTAATTGATTAACAGAAGAATCTCCAGCTACAGTTACAAAATATTCGTAAATGGGCCCTTTCCTTCTTGGCCTCCCCTCTCCCTGACTCTTATGCATCGATCTTGCTTCGCCCCCCACTTCGCCATAGCTTTGGCCAAGAAAAGGATTAAAAACGCCAGCATTTATTTTGAGTTGGTTTTCACTGGTTGTATTTGCACCTCCGAAATTGAAGGTATTCCACAACAATCGCTTAGCCTGCCATACACCTACCCCTTTTTTCAATTGATCTGGAAACTGATTGGGATCCCCTGCAGCTTTAAATGCTTCTGCAGACAAAATTGCTGATGATGCATGATGCCCATGCCCGGCCCTCGCATCAGGTGGAAAACGGTTAATGATGATATCGGGCTGAAATTTTCTGATTACCCATACCATATCTGCCAATACTTTTTGCTTATCCCAAATGGAAAGCGTTTCTGAAGAAGTTTTGCTAAACCCAAATTCATAAGCGCTGGTGAAATATTGTTCTGACCCGTCAATTTTTCTGGCAGCTAGTAATTCCTGGGTTCTGATAAGTCCAAGGTCTATTCCTTGTTCAGAACCGATCAGATTTTGCCCCCCATCTCCTCTTGTTAAACTGAGGTATGCTGTTCTGTACTTTTTTTCTTTTGCCAGGTAAGGTAAAAGACTATTGTTTTCATCATCAGGGTGTGCTGCAACATATAATACACTACCCACCACTTTTAGCTTCTGCATTTGCTGAAAAATGGCGGCAGTTCCCATTGGCTCGGGCACTTGTGCTTTTAGCGTGGAATACCCAATACACCAGATGGCAAAAATGACATGAACAGCACTGTTAATCACTACTTTCAATTGCATAAAAAATTAGTGTTTGAACGAAGATAGCCATAGTTATCTCTCTTGCTCATCCGTTCAAAAAAAAATATGATGAGTATCATAATCGCGGGTAATCCAGGTCATTTTTCACCCAAACTGAGCTATATAGCTTCGCATAAAATTATTGTTTATGAAAAAGTTAATGACAGCATTTCTGCTCATCATCGTAAGTTTAGGAGCAAACGCGCAGAAAAAGGGATTACAGGGAACTAGTTTTGCTACTTCTCAGTTTGGATTTACACAAACGAAGACGGGCACCAACAAGAGCACCAATTTGACCGTTTTACCAATTGTAGGTAATTTTGTATCCCCATCTGTTGCCATTGGTGCAGGAATTGGGACCGTGAATATTAAATCTGTTAATGGTGCCGTTACCAATGCCAATACCAGTTTATTCGTATTTCAGCCATTGGTGAGAAAATATTGGAACGTTGCTGGCAGCATGTACTTTTTTGGACAGCTTGCAGCCCCAATTATTACTGGTAAAGAAAAACAAAGTGAACTGAAAGTAACACAGGTTGGACTTGCTGCATCGGGTGGTCTGGATATGATTTTAGGTAAACATTTCAGTGTTGAGTTTTCTTATAATCTTGCCAACCTGTCTTTTACTACCCTTACCCCAAAAACAGGCAATAAAACTACAATCACCGATTTCTCTCTGGCACATGTAGCCAATGTAGAAAGTGCATACAATAGTGCTTTAGGCGGAAGCAATCCAACATTGACTGCCCCATTGTCATTTGGATTTAAATTCTTGTTTTAGTTTAGAAGAATGGGATTCGTTCAACCGGTCAATCGTTTTTGACCGGTTTTTTGTTTTTATATCTAACCTGTACAACATTCAGCACTCGAAATGACTCTAAGAAAGAGAAACCCGTTTAATTTGCAGATACAATAAAGTATCTTTTATATTTTCAATATGAGCAATCGAATATTTATCCTGTTTTTTTGTTTTCTTTTTTATCATTTTTCTCTTGCTCAGACCGATCAGAAAATCCCATTGGATGGCAACAGATGGTATCAGTTAACCAATGCGGAAAAAGGACTTCAACAATTGACGGATGGCGACTTGTTCACCTCTATTGACGCACAATACGATAAAATCATCCCGTTACATGAATCATACTACCCTTTATTAAAAGGCGAATCAATGACTATTCAGCGCATTCGCTTCTATGATTGGGTAGGAACGAATGCTCAACCTTTTATTCTTTACATTATCGACAGCAACTGGGTAAGAAAACCTATTGCATCTTTTGATGGCAGTAAATACAATCGCTGGGTTGGTCCATATCCAAGCAGACCTGATATTATTCAACTTGACACACCAGCAACCAATATCATGTATTTGATGTTGGTATCGGAAAAAGATTATCCCACTGAGATGGAATTATATGGAACATACACAGCCCCATCGCCTGTAAATGCCGTAATAAAAAAGAAGAATCCCCTTTCAGGATTACTAGGCGTTAACGGATATGAGTGGAATTTTTCAGATGCACGCACAGATCCTTTTGCTATTGACTCAAAAAGACTAAACACAGTAAAGCAATTTGGCGGATTTAGACATTATATGGATTGGCAGAAACTGGAATACAGACAAGGAAGTTATACGTATAGTCCTACCAGAAGCGGGAGCTGGAATTACGATGCAATTTATGAAGCATGTAAAAGAGAAGGTATTCCTGTATTGCCTTGTTTAAAAACCTTACCCGATTGGATGGTGGCTTCGTATCCGGACAACCTGAAAGACAGTGAAAATAATCCTGTATTCTATGGAAAAAATCTTAGTGACCCTGCCTCTTACATTGAGCAGGCTAAAGTTGGATTTCAGTTCGTGGCAAGATATGGTAAGAATAAAAACATCAGTTCTGGATTGCTATCCGTTTTTGATTCATCCAGATTTACCGGGGACGAAATCAATATCGTAAAAATGGGGCTGGGGCTAATAGATTATATTGAATGTGAAAATGAAAGAGACAAATGGTGGAAAGGTAGAAAAGCCTATCAAACTGGAAGAGAGTATGCCGCCAATTTATCAGCTTTCTACGACGGACATAAAGGCACTTTAGGCATTGGAGTTGGCGTAAAAAATGCGGACAGTACTATAAAAGTTGTTATGGCAGGTGTTGCGCTAGCTTCAACTGATTATTTCAGAGGTATGATAGATTGGTGCAAGGAATTCCGTGGATTCAAGTCCGACGGATCTGTAAATATTTGCTGGGACATTATCAATTACCATTTGTACACCAATGACTCAAAAAGTTTGCGAGGTATAGCACCAGAGCTTAGGTCAGAAAACGCCAATGCTGACTCCACAGCTAAAGCATTCATGCTTAATGCAGCCATCTATTTAAATAATATGCCTGTATGGGTAACCGAAACCGGTTACGATATTAATCCTGGCAGTCCCAATAAGTCCATTTCAATAGGCACTAAAGGACCATTGCAAACACAGGCAGACTGGTTGCTTAGAACTGCGCTATTGTATGCAAGAAACGGCATTGAAAAGCAATTTTTTTATCAACTGGAAGACGACAATACCGGCTCCCCCCTTCTTTATGCAACCAGTGGTTTGTTGGGCGATGCGTTAAATAACAGACCTGCAGCAGATTTTATTAATCAGACAAAAAAATTGTTTGGGGATTATGTATTTAGTCAATCTCTGAATGCAGACCCCATTGTAGACGAATATATACTGAACGATACAGGAAAAATGTATGTAGTTTATATTCCGGATGAAAAAGGAAGAACAGGGGTTTATACGCTGCAGTTGGGCACTGCCGACTCAGCCTATATTTATACCCCTACAGCAGGTTCCAGTGAAATGACTATTTTAAAATTAAAAGCAACCAATAGCAGTGTTATTGTGAATGCAACTGAAACCCCGGTTTTTGTGAAGCCTGTGGGTAAATCCAGTGTAAATAATCCCGTTTCTGCAAACCGTATTCAATTGTTTCCTAATCCAGTGAGCCATACCCTTACCATTCAGGGATTACAGAACGGTAAACAACAGCATTTAACAGTATTCAACAGTGCCGGAAAAAGTATTTCACAAGCTGTTACCACCAGCAATACATTTCAGCTAAATATGGCTGCTATACCCAATGGGATATATTATCTGGAAATCAGAAAGGAAGGGCAAAAACAAACCCTCAGTTTCATAAAGAGCAACTAAAATGCAAAAAGCCACTCAATGAGTGGCTTCTGCGGACCGGACGGGACTCGAACCCGCGACCTCCGCCGTGACAGGGCGGCATTCTAACCAACTGAACTACCGATCCATTCCTTAGTTCGACAGGTTATGTCGTTTTTGGGATTGCAAAGATAAGGGGAAAAGAGTTTTTCAAACAAATCTTTTCAAAAAAAAAAGCAATGCCTATTTTTACCGCCAAATCATATAATATGCCTCAATACCCCAATAGACAATTTCTTGATTTTGAAACCCCTATCAAAGAGTTGTATGAACAAATTGATGCGACAAAAAAATTAGCGGAAAAGAATCCTAAAATAGACTATACCCTAACGCTACAACAATTGGAAGCGTCCATTCTTGAAAAAAGGAAAGAGATAACGGCTCATTTAACCCCTTGGCAAAGAGTACAACTAAGCCGTCACCCCGACAGGCCTTATACCCTGAAATACATTGATAAAATGTGCACCAACTTTGTGGAATTGCATGGCGACAGAAATGTGAAGGATGACAAGGCAATGGTAGGCGGATTTGCGCAACTTGACGGTGAAACTGTCATGATTCTAGGACAACAAAAAGGCGTAAACACCAAGATGCGCCAGATGCGAAACTTCGGAATGGCTAATCCAGAAGGATACAGAAAAGCACTGCGCTTAATGAAGCTGGCTGAAAAATTTAATAAGCCCGTAATTGCCTTAATTGATACCCCTGGGGCTTTCCCGGGCCTTGAGGCAGAAGAAAGAGGACAGGGTGAAGCCATTGCCCGTAATATTTACGAGATGATGCGCTTAAAAGTACCCATTGTAGTGGTAATTATTGGAGAAGGAGCCAGTGGAGGTGCTTTAGGCATTGGTGTAGGAGATAAAACCCTTATGATGGAGAATACCTGGTACACCGTTATTTCTCCTGAAAGTTGTAGTTCTATTTTATGGAGAAGTTGGGATAAAAAGGAAACTGCTGCCGAGCAATTAAAACTTACTGCTACTGACATGAAAGGATTTGGACTGGTAGATGAAATTGTACCGGAACCATTAGGCGGTGCTCATTGGGACTACCAGGAAGCCGCGGACATATTAAAGCAAAATATTAAACAGGCTTTGACAGAATTTAAAAATGTTGATGCTGCTGAAAGAATCAACAACAGAATTAACAAGTATTGTAAAATGGGATTCTGGGAAGAATCTGCTATATAAATTTTATGCAAGTTCAAGATCAACTAAGAGGAACAGGTGTCGCAGTTATTACCCCATTTACCAAGGAAAGCAAAATCGATTTTTCTGCATTAGGTAATGTAATAGATTTCTTAATTTGCAATAAGGTCGAATATCTGGTTTTACTGGGTACTACAGGCGAAACACCTGTACTATCTTCTTCAGAAAAAATTGAAATTCTGGAATATGCCTATGAGAAAATTGCAGGCAGTGTACCAGTTGTTGTGGGTATAGGAGGAAACGATACCGCCCATTTACTGGAAGATTTTAAACAACTACCTCTGGAGAAAGCTACAGCAGTATTAAGTGCAGCTCCTTATTATAATAAACCCTCTCAGGAAGGAATTTTTCAGCATTACAAATTGGTTGCTGAAGCATCACCCCAACCTGTCATTTTATACAATGTCCCAGGCAGAACAGGCAGAAATATGACAGCGGGCACTACCCTTAGGCTGGCTAATGAAGTACCTAATATTATAGGAATCAAAGAAGCAAGCGGAGATATGGCACAATGCATGCAAATACTGAAGGATCGTCCTGATGGATTCCTTGTTTTAAGTGGAGATGATGCGTTGGCACTCCCTCAGATAGCATGTGGGATGGAAGGGGTAATCAGTGTTGCTGCTAATGCATTCCCGCTTGAATTTAGCAATATGGTCAGATCCTGCCTTAGCAATGAATATGCAGCAGCAAGGGTAATCAATGATAAATTAATACCAACTTACGATTTAATGTTTGCTGAAAACAATCCTGCAGGGGTTAAGGCATTCATGTATAAAATGGGATTAATTGACAATCAGTTGAGACTACCAAATGTTCCATTAAGCCAACCTGTATATAGCGCGATTGAAGCCTGGATGGCAAATAACCGTTAGTTGCCGGAATAAAAAGATTGCTTAAAAAAATTGCTGAACAAACTCGTTTTCTTTCAACTCAGCAAGGTTTTCAACACTTAGAGGTTTGCTTACAAACTGTGCAACTACTGGAAACTTTTTAGCTCTGGAAAAGTCTTCGGGATCAATGGTAGAGGAAAGAATAATCACTTTCGTTTGAGGTAATTTATCGGCAAACAAAGGGATATACGCTTCAAGAAATTCCCAGCCGTTCATTACCGGCATATTAATATCTAAAAGAATCAAAGAGGGTGCATCTGCAACAGGATCTGAACTTGTAGCAAATAAATCCTTAAAATAATCCAAAGCATCACTACCATCTACAGCAGTTACTACATCATTGGTAAATCCAGTTCGCTTCAAAAGTAACTTTGAAATTGTAAGCGAGATACTGTCATCGTCAACGCAAAGAATTTTGTTAATCATCTATCTAAAGATTCTTTTACTTATTATTCTACTAGATTGAAGATACGGTGAAAACTTTAAATACCCATCATTTTCGTTTCGCTTTTTCCCATAAAACTGACTGTTCTGTAAAACAATATCTGAACAATCCTGCTACTACTGCATAATTCATTAAGCAAAAATAATAGGGAATAAAAAAGACCTTAACCTTCAACTGCCGTTGCTCCAAAACCCATCCCAGCATAGCCGCAAGGTAAAAAAATAGTTGCCCGGCTAACATCAATCCATATATATTATCCATGCCACTTGTATAAACTATTAAGCAATTCAGAATAAAAGCCAGCATCATCATATAGGGAGTCACTATCCATCTGAGTATCCGGTGACTAATGTATTCAAAACTTAAAACAGGTTGACTGAATGGCCATAACAAAGACTTGAGACGAATAGTAGACTGAACACCTCCTGCAGCAATTCGTATCTTCCTTTTTAATTCTTCCCCTGTATTAGCTGAAGCCAATTCAGATGCATAGGCATCTGGCTCATAAACAATCCTAAATCCTTTTAATGCTATATGCATGGATATCATAAAATCATCTAAGATGGTATCAGGTTCAACCGGAGTGTACAGGCTTGTTCGTATACTAAATAATTCACCTGCTGCTCCAACCACAGAGTACAATTCAGAATCCCATTTTTTTAATTTCGATTCATATTTCCAATAGAACCCCTCTCCTGCTGTTGCATCTGCTGTCTCATCTATTTGGACTCTTTTTTCTCCTGCTATTGCACCCACATTCTGGTCAATATAGTGTCTGCACATCATTAGCAAAGCATCTTTATTTAGCATAGTATTTGCATCGGTAAAAACAACAACTTCCGAATTTACTTCCTGCATGGCGCGATGTACAGCTGCAATTTTACCACTCCTACCAGATTGATGCATTCCTTTTATTTGCGGATACTTTGCTACGATATCAGGCGTACTATCCGTTGAACCATCTGTAACAAATATGTAACTAATTTTATCTGCAGGATAACTTAGCGCAAGTGTATTGATTATTTTTTCTTCAATACAGTAAGCTTCATTATAAGCAGCAACAATAACTGTTAAAGAAGGTGCATATCCGGGCTCCGGCAATTTTCTTTTCCCTTTAACAAGGGCTTTTATTTTTAGTATAAAATACAATAGCAAACCATATCCAACATAAGTGTAAATGATAATAGCGATTGATATCCAGAAAATTATTTGCATAAAAAAAATTAAGGCTTGAATCCTAAGTGATTACTATTCACTCCATTGGTTACATTCCACCATATAGCATTAAAGAGTTGCTTAATGAAGTTATAATTTTTCTCTTTCACATAGGTGAGCAGATTACGGGGAGTTACTATTAGCAGAAAATAAAAATAAAAACATAATGCCTTTAAAAACGGAGCATTCCTTCGGATGAACAGTATACGGTTTCGATTCATGTAATACTCTTTCAAAGCGCTTTTTTTTCCAACAGAAATAGATTCCTTGTGAAAGATGGTTGCTTTCATGTTCACCCATATTTCAAAACCACTTCTACGGATCCTGTCTGCCCAATCCAGTTCTTCATAATACAAGAAGAAATTTTCTGCCATTGTCCCCGCTTTTTCAATAGCTTCTCTAGTAACCATCATGGCTGCTCCATGTGCAAATCCGGTTGGTCCTTCCAAATGATTGTATTGACCCTGATCTGTTTCAAACTGGCCAATACATTCATTTCTTGCCGTGAAATAATTCATAGGGGTATATCCCGCAAACTGAAGCATACGGGGTTGGTCAAAATACAGCAATTTAGGAGATACAACTCCTACTGCCGGATGCTTTGAAAGTGTTTCAACCAATGTATCAACAAGTCCTTCTGTGAACTCAGTATCATTATTTACAAAAAACAAGTAATCCCCCGTTGCAGCAGTTAGTCCCAGATTATTTCCACCAGCAAACCCCAGATTTTTATCTGAACGGATAAAAATAACTTCTGGATATTTTGTCTTCCAAACAGGAACAGGATTTTCCTTACTACCATTGTCTACTACAATAATTTCGATACTTTCATACCGATTCTTATTACGGATAGAGTCCAGCAGTTCGTCTGTTACATGGCTATGATTAAAATTGACAGTAATAATAGATACTTTTTTCATGAAACTTATCCGGTAATTAGATTCGTAATTTATTTAAATTAGCGCACAAAGTGAAATAATAGCTATTTATGGCCACAGACAATACGCAGGTTTTAAAAATTGAAAAGGTTTTTGCAGAGTTTCTTGAGGAACTCGAGAAACAACCTGTGAGTAAGCAAAAAGCCATAGAAATGCAACACTTGTTTTTGCATACCATGGAAAAGGCATATAAAGTTAACTCCTCCTCCCACACTGATGATGCCAGAGGAAGTGAGGAAATTGTTTTAGACATGGATAAGCTGTTAAGACAACACCGCTCCTTTAGTGTCAAAAATCTGCCGGACAAGGCGATTAACTGGGCAGCAGGTCTTGCATATTCTGGAGTGGGCTTATTATTTATTACCGTTGGATTTTTAACCATCGTAACACCAACTTCTGCCGAGTTTGAAATAGCTACTTTATTCTACTTTAATGATCATGATGGTTTTACAGTATTAGATGCATTTGCCTTAGTAGTCATTTTCATCGGAATTTTTTTCTTTATCAAGGCATTTGTTGCGCAGGACAAAAAGGAATAACCTACCCTATTTCAGCATCAATCATGTTAAGTACCTCATCATTTTCAGCAAATTTCCTTGCAAAGAAATGACCGGACTGCATCATAAGGCTGAAGTCTTCCTTATTCAAAAGCTTAGGATTTTTTAACCCTTCAGACCAGTCTATATAGCGAAGATTATTATTAATGATATCAGACTTAAAAGCGGAATTAAACAAAAGGGTCTGGAAAATAATTTCATCCGGCGCCCATGTGTAGCAAAAAAATCTTGAAAATGCGGGGTTAGCCGCTAACCTTTTAATGATAAATACAACATGTTTTAATGAGATAGTAAACCATTGAGACCTACCAACAGGAATGAGCTCTTCTGGCAACTTTCTTTTTGGCAACAGAAAGTTGATGATTTGCTGTATCTTATATTTACCGGGTACATTCCAATGTGTAAAGTGATATGACCTTACTCTGCTAATCGCTTCTGTCCATTCTGTTTCAATATCCAGACATTGCATAAAGGCCTTCCCTGGATTCAGTCTTAGAAAATCATGAAATTTTGCAACATTCTTAATTGGATAGTCCTGACCACTTAATAGGTTTACATAATCAATAGGCAGACCAGAGTCTACAATTGCCTTAAACCCATTCACAGTAGCTTCTACCATACTGTAAGTTGCCCATTGTATATTTACCCGATTAGTAACAAAATGAATATTATTAAAAGCAACCAAAGCATCTTTAAATGGCTGTATATCAGCTTTTGCATCTACATGTACAAAAAAAATAGCTTTATCATGCACTAGTTTTCCAACCAGTCTTTTCAACTGACCAGGTTTGGAATGAACAAGTATCAAATGTGCTACAACCATTTCATTATTTTTTAACCAGGTACTTTCGAAGTATTTTCCTGATATTAATATATCCTGTCACAAAAATATTGGACAATTTAAAAGGTATAAACTTATTAAAACGGTAATAGCCATAAAAAATTCCAACCAGAAGCGGCAAAGAAGTAGCCAATGCTGCTCCATACAAATTACCTGTCAGATATATCCCTACAAAATCGCCAATGACATTTACCAGCAACATCAATAAAACCTTAATGAAGTTTGCTTTAGGTTGATGAATAATATCCAAAGAAACAGCTATAAAACGATCAATAGGATAAAAAACAGCCATTACCATCATGATTCTTAATAAGTTGGCAGCTTCGGAATCCACGTATTTTCCTCCTCCCAGTAAGCCAGTTGCAATATCTGCAAAGAGTATTGCCCCTATGGCAACCGGGATAAAAGCCATAGTCAAAGTGCCCGCATATTTTTGCAGAATATAGGCAACCTCCCTTTTATTACCTACATTGAATGCCTTGGCCAATGAAGACATAGCAGTTGCCAAAGTGCTCCTTAACGGAATTTCAATTATTTCCATCAACCTTCCTGGCAAATTATAAATTGCTACGGCTGCAGGACCCAACATATACGCAACTATAAAAGTGTCAGCACTTCTTAGCATATTGGCACTAATGGTTGTGCCTACACTATACTTGCCAAAATGATATATCTCTTTAACACAATCATTGGACTTTGCCTTAATGGACTTAATTCCAGACCATCCCGCAAAAATTGCAATTAAACTGGCAAGGCTTGCTGAAGCAATATTGACTATAAATACATTTTGCAACTGCATCTGATTTGTAAGAATCAGCAATACAACCGAAATAATAAAGCTTCCTTGTGAAATGATTCTTAAAATCAATAATTTGTCAAAACGCTGATCTGCCTGCAATATCCAGGAAGCAATACTGGATGGCAAACTGGCTAAAAAACTCCATCCAAACCATTGGATGATAACTAATATAGCTGGATTATCAAAATAAGATCGTAAAGGAACAAACAGAAGATTGATGCACCCCATCACAGCTGTAATGGCAATAGCTAAAAACCATACAGAACCTACTACCTCCCTTGCACGATTATTTTGGGTCCCCGTGTAGAATTTTACTAAAGCTACCTGTAAAAAACCTGTCCTGAAAGTATCCAACAAAATAGCAACCGTTTGAAAAAAGACCCAATATCCAATTTCCTCAATTGTTAGCGCCCTATATAAAACCGCAACAGTAATCATTGCCAATACAGACATGGCACCATTGCCCGCTAAAGACAAAAAGTGCTTATTATTCAATTGCTGTACCAGCTTTTTAATCATATTCAAACGCTTGAGATAATCTTTCTTAATATACAATAAAAATTAATCCGAATGTTTTTCAATGGCTTTATAAATTTCCGCTACACTGTTCTCCCAAGTATGTTGAGCGGCAAAACCTCTTCTACTGAGTTGCTTGTCTTTACTATCCTCACCCAACGCCAGCTCTATCAATTGAATGAATTCAATTGGATTTTTTGCTAGATAAGTATATTCGGAAAAAACGGCTTCCATAAAAGGAGTACTGGTTGCAATTACGGGTTTCCCCATTGCCAGATATTCATCTATTTTCCGAGGATAGTTTCCAATGGTAACCTGACTGATAACCTGAGGATTCAGACAAATATCAAAAGAATGTATAAAAGCTGGTAGTTCATCAGGGGATTTTGATCCTATAAAATGAACATTAGCCAATGCATGAAGTTCGCTTTCTTTAAAAAGTTCATCCTCTGGGCCAACCAAAATAAGTTGCCAATCAGGCCGACTTCTGGCAACCTCTGTAAGGAGGTCAATATCTAAGCGAAGACCAAGCAATGCACCAACATAGCCAATTCTAACACCCTGAATTTTTTGCATTTCAACAGGCTCTTCTCCTTTGAAATCCATGAACAATCCTAATTCACAGCCCTGTCCTACATAATAGGAATTGGGATTGTACTGCCTGCAATAATCTGCCAGATAAGTTGAATTAGCTACACAAATATCAGAAGAAGCAATCAGTTGAGGCTCCAGCTTTTCACCGTGTCTTTTCCAGTAATCTACTGCAAGCATGTAATCTCTTGAATAATAGATATATAAAGCCGGCTTTAACAGTTCTTTCAAATGAAAACTTCTGAAAATGTCATTGTCATTGAACAAAATAAAGTCCTTAAAATTCAAAGTGTGAATTGCCTTTTGAATACTAGAGGCAAAACGTTGATTATTTACTTTATTCAAGAATCTAAATATAGTATGTATACTTATCCAGTTTATAGATTCAATCATAGAGTCTGGATATAGATTCCATAGATTCACGTCTATCTGAATTAAACCCGTTGCTTTACCTTCAATCACATCTTTGCGTTTCTTTATTTTATTATCACTACCCCCACGCATAAGACTAATCCTATCAAGCGGAGCATTCACGTATAATACTCGATTGTGCTTACTAAACTCGAGGGCAATATTTTTACAATTACTGCCAATTTCAACATCCCAGGGTTGCTGACCAACGATAACAATATCTTTGCCTTTTATCATACACTTTTATTGAGTTCGTTTGTTTTATCATTTTGCAAATCAAGCCTTTTAGTGATAACAATGATTGCTGCAACCAAATAAAACAAAGTATTAGAGGGGAACTGTACAATTGCTTCCTGAGGATAATTTCCAATATGATAGGCAAATATGACCAGTATCATTGCCAAACAGATAGATTTTAAAGTAGGATCTTTTATTGTATAATAATTAT
This sequence comes from Sediminibacterium sp. TEGAF015, assembly GCF_025997995.1. Lineage (GTDB taxonomy): Bacteria > Bacteroidota > Bacteroidia > Chitinophagales > Chitinophagaceae > Sediminibacterium. The sequence continues at coordinate 1,192,019 of NZ_AP026683.1, forward strand.
TGATCCCAACTTTTAGGATAATAAACATTAGTGTACAAAAAATCAGAAGCCCGACCCAGCCGGTTTCAACAGCAACACGAACATAACCACTATCAGGTGGAAAATTTGCCAGAAATGAATTAGGAGCAAATCGTTTACCCCACATACCTGTAGCCCCTAAACCGCCTCCTAGTGGATGGCTTTGAATAAATGGCTGAATTCTCTTTTGATTGAATTTACGTACGTTAAATGAAGCATCTTCAGATGGCTTAAATGCAGTTTGAAAACGATAAATAGTTGGATTGGTAGTTGGAACAAATATTAAAGCTAAAAATCCAAGCGCACCAATGATTGCTCCCAGCATAACTTTCCTGTTAAACTTCAAAATTGCATACAGAGCCATTGCAGCAGGAGGTAAAACATAGGCACCTCGTGTACCAGAAAACAACATGGAAGTAATACAAAGAAAAGCAGAAATCATCAACAGGATCTTTGTTCTTCTGGAAAAAGGACCTGTCAGTAACCCAATACAAAGAAGTCCGCTAACCACCATATTGTATGAAAATGCAACAGGATCGGTAAATATGGAAAATTTACGCCACTGCCCCCCTATAAACAAAAGACCAGCTATTTCCGGATCAGAATAAAGATACGCTTCTTCAAAGGAGGTAAAACCAATGAACTGTTGTTTATACCCATACAGAGCAGCAAAAACGGAAAGCCCAATCCAGACTTTTAAAATCAATTTAATAAAACTGAGTGTTCTGATATTGTATAAAAAAACAAAGAACATCATCATAATAACCGCAACGGAACGTACAGTATATACCCATGCTAACCTGGACTCTGCTGTTGGATTTATTACCTGTATTAAGTTATAAACAATCCATATTAAAATAATGACACTAATCGGACCTTTAAAAAGCCCCCAGTTAGATTCCGTTTTCTGCTGAACAAATATGCCTAAAAATAAGAGCAACTCCATTCCATCCATCAGGGTCCCCAATGGGAAATCAATAATATTCATCCTTCCTACATACATAATCAGATATGCTGAAACAATGAATGTTATCACTCCTATTTTAGGATAAAATATCAAAGCCAGCACAATTGGCAAACCAATAAGCACTAACAAAATAAGTACTCCCGGAACCAGACCCAATTTGCCAACTACAAGCGAAAAAAATACGGCTGCCGCAGAAAAAAAGAGTAGACCTAAGATCCCACCCATTTTTCTTACAATGAAAAAATCATGCAAGAGCGAGAAAAATCCCTTTCGCTTTTTATCAAGCCCAATTGGTATCTGGAATAATTCGTCCACTAAAGAAATAATAGTTTTATAAAAAAGTAATAAACGCTTGTGCCTGCAAAAACCAGTGCAGCTAACCTTGTTAAGTGGTCCAGTCTTTTCTGGTCTTGAATAGCCTGCTCCTCTTTACTAAGTCGTCTTGATGCGGGTTTAACTCTCATAAAGATCTATTTATTCCATTTCATTTGTAACTGGTATAAAAAAATAATTTAAAGATGGTTGCCCTTGAAATTGGACTAAGGCTTTATCCTTAATAATATATACCCTATAACCCAGTTTTTCCATAAACTGAATACAGGCATTTTTCCTGTTATTATCCCATAACTCTGCCATTACAACAGGCTTAAACCTCTCAAGTATTTGAGCAGCACCTTTCAAAACAAAATACTCGAAATTTTCTACATCAACTTTAATACCGGATATTTTGTGCGAACCCATATCATTCAACCATTCACTATCTAAGCTAACCATATCAACTTGCTCATCAATACTTTTCTTTAGTATATCAGCATCTGCCCTTTCCACTTCTTTATCAATATAGCTGAGTCCTTGCTTTTTAACGCCCTGTATTATCGGTGTTTTAATGATGACAGATTCAATGGAATCGCCCAACGCTTTTTGCCTTATTTCAATATTGCTAGTACCAAAAAAACGGATAACCCGTGCAATAATTGAGGAAAGCAACTTAACTGGCTCATAAGAAACTATGGAGCTTTCGGGAAATGCTTTTGCAAAAATCACACTCATGTAACCAACGTTTGCACCTGCGTCAATAATTATTCCTTTGTTTTGTTTTTTAACAAGTTGTATAAAAAATTTAACGTCATCATCATCTTTAAACATTTGGTATCGGAGCACTCGGTAAATACTAAAACAATATAAATAGGTAGAATAACCAATTAATTGCTGTATCAGAAACTGAATAAAACTTTTAATGTTTTGTGACATAGGAAAATTATTCAGTTTTTTTATCAGCATGAAAATGTTTGGTAGCAACAGATCTTTTATTGGCAGAACGAACGCTTAACAATGAGAGAACCTGGTAAAAAATAAATTTAGGGATACCCCACAGGGATTTATATATCTTGGCATCTGTATTGCTTAATAGTAGAGACATCATAAATCCTCCAATAAAAACAAGATAACCCAATCCCCAAATCAAAGCCAAAAAGGGATTTAAAATCAAATTCAACAACAAACAGAATAATCCCAGCAACAAAAAAATAAACAATGGGGGTCTAAGTAAAATCAGTCCAAATAAAAACTGGTTCCAGCTTAATCTTGTTATTCCTTTTGCAGTTAATCCAAAACCAAATGTAAAATATCTGAACCAAGTATTAATCCATCTTGCCCGCTGGTTTACCAGCTGATCACTTTTTGATGTTTTCTCATCATAAACGATAGCATGTTCGGCAAAAGCAATTCGATGTCCCCTGCTAACAATTTCCTTTTGCAAAACTTTGTCAAAGCCGGCCCCGGTAATATCCAAATGACCCAAACATTGCTTGTACAAGGATGTTGTAAAAGCCATGCCAGAACCAGCAAGTGTAGCGGAGGAGCCAACATTAAACAAAACTTTGCCATCATAAAAATGATAGTAAATATCCCGGGCGCCATCTAATGCTGCATACAAAGTGTCTAAATTTTTTGCATCTCTCACGCCCTGTACTGCTTTAAAACCTAAATCAAAATATTCATCCAATGCCTTCAAATATCCGGGATCAACCAAATTATCGCTATCGATAATGGTTAGTCTTTCATGGGGTCGTTTAAATCTATCAATAGCATAAAAATGAGAGCGGGTATTACTGGACAGGGTTTGCTCAGGACGCAAAATGACTACTCTTTCATCTTCAAAATGAAGACCAGAAATATCACATTTATCTGCAACAATATAAATTAGAAAATTACTGTAATCCAATTTTAACAGGGAAGCAACAACAGATGGTATTAAAGTTGTTTGCTCGTAAGCTGTCACAATAATTGCATAATCCGCTTCCTTGTTTTCGTGTGTTTTGAATTTTCTATTATTAGCTGTGATGGCATATATCAGGAGCAAAAAAAAGGGCAGAATTAAATTATACCCAATAGCAATCTGAAAGAAAGCCCATACAAATTCGAGAACGAATTGGATAGTCATTTTGAAGCAATTAAATTATTTAGGAATCTTGTTAAGGCGATTGATAATTACTTTATTCAATGCCCAGCCGGCAAACTGTTCACCCAAATCGTAGAGATATTGAACACTTTGTTTCTTCCCGTTTTTGATAGTTGCTCCCGCTCCAAAAATGGCAACTACTTTATCTGCCAGCACAATCCACTCTCTTGACTTATTCAACTTATCCATGGATGGTGCTTCAATAATAATTATATCAAAAACATCTTTCAGGTAAGCTAATTTAGGCTTCACTATTGATTCATCACAAAATTCAAAGATGGAAGTATCGCCCCCCCTATTTCCGAGCACACTTATTTTACCCTCTTTAATAACTTCACCGAGCGTTATTCTGTTTTTAAGATAGTCTTCCAGATACATATTGGAACTGGTAGTTTCGCTGATGGTAGGCTGATCAAAATTGCCGTCAATTACGAGAACACGTTTATTAACCATTGAATATGCATAGGCAAGGCCTAATGAAATAAGGGTCTTACCTTCGCCAGCATTTAGACTGGTAACTACCAGTACTTTTTGATTTCCCATTTCCCGCTCAATTTCAAAACGGAGAGAACGAAGTAAATTTTTAAATGCAATGGTTATTCTGTTTCCTTCCCCATTCTTCCACAGATTAGTTAAATCGAGCATTGAAGTGTTGATATAAGGCAAATAAGCCAGAACAGGCAGATTTGTCTTGTTAGCCAACTCTGTTGCATTTTGTATACTGTCATCTAGATAGAAAATCACAAATAAGGCAGCTAAACAAAAAACAAAACTGATAATTCCTGCCAATGCAACCAGTAATAATTTTTTAGACGGTTGAGCCGGCCCCGGCATAGCAAGTTCTATTTGCCTTAACTGTACCGTCATACTAGACTCAAGAGAAGTTTGATTGAATCTATTTTGAATATCTAGGTACTCTTTACCAGCAACATCAACAGAACCCTCATAGCTCTGAATAAGAGCTTCATGCGGAACTAGCATGTCAAATTTTTCATTGAGTCTTCGCAATTCAGAACTCAGTGGATCAATACTACTTCTAACCTGATCCAATGCAATTTCCAGATTAAGCTTCTGCTGTATAAGTAATTGCTTATTGGCCAAAGGGCTAACCAATAAACGGTCAGTGGATTCCAATACTTTAAGCTCCAGATCAGTTCTCAAAGAATCTTGTTTCTGTTTTATCCTTGGATCAAAATTGCTTTTAACCAAATCGTTGGTTACCTGTCGCAATTTTTCCCTCGTGGAGATGACCGACTGATTTACATCAACTACCACACTTTCCAGATAACGGCGATCCTGAGGACTGAATTTTCTTTCAATTCCTTTAATGGCTCCTTCATACGCCTCCACATCTTTTTGTGCAACTTGTAACCTAGATTCAAAATCCGCAATCTGCATATACAGGCTCTTTGCCTGTTCATTCAGATTTAAAACCCTGTTTCTGATTTTATAGTCTCTCAACAAACGCATTTTGGCATTCATTGAATCGTACTTTTTCTTCATCAGCATATCTAAAAAGTTCACCGCTTTTTGCTGGTTCCCTTTGATATAATTACTGTAAAAATCAACAAACTCTGAAATCAATGAATTAATTACAAAAGCTGATAAAAATGGATTTTCAGACTCGTATTCAAAATCAATAAAATCACTGTTATTAACACGGTAAATAATCACTTTTTTCTGAAGCGTGGGCTCGTCATAGCCCATCGAAATAAGCAATTGATTAATACCAAACTGATCCTTATCAAACAAAGACAATGGTTCTTTAGAAACAATATGCTTTTTGAAAACATCTAGTGCATGCGCCCGTGCCTCCGGCCCAATTTCAGTTAATAATTTACTGGGTTGTCTGAAAGGTTTATCACTGGTTAAATCGTGAACCATTAACTGAAAAGATACTTGGTCAAAAATCCTTTTCAACCGGTTCATTTCAATCAGATTACTGAATTGTTGAGAAATCTTATTATCATCCTGCGTCTTATTGGTTTCTAAAAATTGTTGGGATTGATCAACAAGTCCTGTTGAAATTCTGGATCTTGATTTAAACGTGTCTGGAAGCTTTCTTACAAGAAAATAGGTAATAAATACGGCAATCATTGGTACAATGAGCAGTATATATTTCCGCTTGTATAACAGTAATAAAAACTTCTGTAATTCCATTTACTTAATCTCTTCCAATTTTTTCCCAACCAATTCTTCCAAAGCATTTTTTGCAATCAGGACTGCACTTTCAGCATCAATTATCTTTTGCCTTTGATCAGCATTTTGAATCATCACTTTAGTGAAATTCTCCAATGTCTCCTCTCCTCTTTCGTACTTGAATTTGAGTTGTTTATACAATGCCTCAATATCAATTGCATTCTGATTTTGAACTTTTAATACAGAGAGTGTTTGCATATACCTGAAATAACGATTCTTGACATCGGTTTCAAGCGTTATTGCATATTGTTCAGCTGTTAACTGCGCAATTGCCAGCTCTTCTCTGGACTGTCTGATGACAGTTGGCTTTTGAATAATATTGCTAAAATTGATAAACAATCCTATCTGTACCCCCGTTAATGTGGCATTGGTTAAAGTAACCGATGTACTAGGGCTGTAAAAAGCGGATAATGTAAAAAAGTCGAACCAGGAAAGCTTGGCTTTTTGCAAATTGTAATTAGCAAAATTAACCCGCCTTAGATTAGCTTTCATTAACGGATAATTTTGCTTTGCTGTAAAAATCAATTTTTCCAAAAAAGGATAAGATAGCTCTGGTATCATAGATTCCTGGGCTTGCATTCTAGTTGAAGCGCTAGTCAGTAATCCTATGGTAAAAAGAAAACAAAACAGCCATTGCCTGATAACGGATACCCTCACTTCTGAAAGAAAGCTGGATTTAGGGTAATTTATATCTAAACCAATGATTTTCATAAAGATTAAAGATAAATAATATAGCTAAAACCGAAGGTTTAGATATCCCCACTTTATTCAAACTGAGGAAGCAGCCTAAATGAAAAAAAAGAAAATAGTTGGATTATACAGATTCTTTTTGTAATAAAGCTGGTATTGTTCTGAGAATCAACTTGATATCGTACCAGAAACTATGATTTTCTGCATATTTGTTATCGAGCATCAGGCGTTCTTCTTCTGACATTTCTCCCTTTCCTCTTTTCTCAACCTGCCAGAGACCAGTGATGCCCGCAGGGGCCATAAATCGCATGGCATATTTATCTGTAGTCAACTTCTCTGCTTCATAAAGCGGCAAGGGACGATTCCCTACAATACTCATGTCGCCAATGATAACATTCCAAAGCTGTGGTAGCTCGTCAATACTACTATTTCGAATGAATTTACCCACTTTGGTAATTCTGGGATCGTCTTTAAGTTTAAAAAAGGCGGAACCAGCTTTTGCTTTTTTACTTTCGCTGTATTGCTTTTCACACCATTGTATGGTGTCTGAATAAATAGGGAATTTACAACCTGTACCTGCTGCTTTACATTCATCACAAAGATATTCCTCCTCCACCTTATTGTCGGGTGCTTCCTCTGCTGCCGGGGCATATTGATTTAGGTGTTTCAAATCTTTCAGGCGCTTGTCTGCATTTACAAACATTGACCTGAACTTGTAGAATTTAAAGGTTCTATAACCGGAACCAACCCTCAGTGCGTAATAAAATATAGGACCTTTAGACTCCAGTTTCAGCAATATACAAACTGTGATCAAAAGTGGGGAAAGCAATATTAAAGCAAGGCTGGCAAAGAAAATATCAAAAACCCTTTTAATAAAAGGTGTTTTATATTTATGAAAGTCCAATACAGTATTGGTATGTTTTAAATCATTCCATTTCTCAATTAAAAAGGGAATACGTATTTCCAGATTCTCTTTATGAATAGGAAGTTTAAATACATCTGCTACTCCTGACTTAAGTGTCATTCTGATAGTGCTCTCGCTTAATTGCTGACTAACCAGAAAAAATGGAACATTGATATTCCTCTTATTTATCAGTGTCTCCAGTAAAGAAATCCCACCGATTCCTAATACTTCACTTTGTGAAACAATAGCAACAAGATTAAACTTACTTTTCTCCCACTCTGCAAAAAAAAGCAAGGGATTGGCAAAACGTTTGAGCATGCGCCCCCCTAGATTGGCCGACGAAAATGTATCAAATATGTTATCATCACAATTAAGAAAAATGATAACCTGGTCTTGGGGAGGGACTGTTGTATTCATTAGGCCTTTAAATAAAGTTATTTTCTGATTCTACGCAAAACCACTCTTAATCTTGCTTCCAGTTCTTTAGGATTAAATGGTTTTACCAGATAATCATCCGCACCTGCTTCCAAGCATTGGATTATCATTTCAGAGCTTTCTTCACCTGATAAAATTATGATGGGTATTGCATTGAAAAAATCGCTAGCCCTTAGTTGCTTGGTCAATTCCAAACCACCCATAACAGGTGTATTTAAATCAGAAATGATCAAATCTGGCACATTGCCTTGCTGTAAAAAAGCCATTGCATCAACACCGTCTTTAAAAATTTCTACCTGATATAGTGCACTTAGGTATTTTTTTAAAATCAGCTGCATGGTCATCTCGTCTTCAACTACTACGATTTTTAATGTATCAGCGTTTGAGAATGCCATATTTTAAAATTTTGCTAATGTAAGAAATCTAAATATATTTAAATATATAAGCATCGAATTTAATAGAATTTAAATCCATTTCAGCACAATTATTATCCCCGATGAGACCCATATCAATTCCCCCCTATATTGAACAGCTATATAAGACGAATCCCAAAGAGATTGCAACAACTGCACTGATAATAGAAAGGTACAGCAAAATATCCATCCAACCGCCGGTGGTTTCAATCGTTATTCCAGCGTACAACGAAGAAGAAAACATTTTACAGACACTACTTTCTTTAAGTAATAACGAAACCCAATGGCCAGTGGAAATTATTGTTGTCAACAATAATTCAAAAGACCGCACAGCTGAAATGGTTACTGCAACAGGTATCACTTGTGTAAACGAACCCAAGCAAGGAATCACCAATGCAAGAAATGCCGGATTGGCTGTAGCAAAAGGAAAATATATTCTTAATGCCGACGCAGATACGATTTATCCAAAAGACTGGATAGAAGAAATGGTAAAACCATTGGCTACCAATGATAAAATTTGCTCTGTTTACGGTCGTTTCTCATTCATACCCATTGGCAATACAGGTAGATTCACCTATTTTTTCTACGAGTACTTTGCAGATTTAATGAGATGGCTAAACAGAATTTTCAGGGATGAAGCTATGAATGCATATGGTTTCAATTCTGGCTTCAAAAGAGAGCAGGGACTTGCCGTAGACGGATTCAATCACCCCCCAGGGACCAATGAAGACGGTTGGCTCGCACTGAAACTAAGAGAAAAGGGCTTTGGTAAATTGTACTACGTCACCAATATCAAAGCGCTGGTTTGGACTACCGACAGAAGGATTCAAATTGACGGCGGACTATGGAAGGGAACTTTGAAAAGGTTAAAAAGAATGCTGGGATGGTAAACAAACTTGTTGTATCAAAAAAGGAAGATTTGCTCAAACTTACCGGCACCAAATTGGGGCCAAGTGAATGGATTACTATTGACAAGCAAATGATTCTGGATTTTGCAGCACTAACCAGCGACAAACAATGGGTACACACAGATACAGAAAAAGCAAAAAAATGGCTTCCGGATGGTAAAATAATAGCTCATGGATACTTAACACTATCGCTTCTTTCCAACTTATTATATAGTCTTGTAGAAATCAATAATATCCAATCCTTTGTGAATTACGGGATGAACAAATTAAGATTTATCCATCCTGTAAGTGTCGATAGCAGCGTTAGACTCCGTGCTGAATTAAAGGAGGCAACCATTCAGGAAAATAGCACTATTCAAATCTTACTCAGCTGCACACTAGAAATAGAGGGGAAGGACAAACCCGCCTATGTTGCAGAACTCATCGCTTTAATTCAATAATATGGCTCCTTATACCAGTATGGAATTACTAAAATTCCTTTTATTCCATGTACACCCAGTGGAGAAACTTTTCGGCTACGAACGATTTGCGCACTTAAATAAAGAACAGGCCTGGATGATGATTGATTCTGCCAAAGCACTGGCCGATCAGGAAATGGCACCCTGTTTCAAGACAATGGATGAAACACCTGCATACTATGACGGGAATGGAAAGGTGATTACTCACCCGGCTTTAAAAAAAATCATCACAGCAGCAGCGGAGCAAGGTTGGATTGGCGGTAGTGCCATATTTGAACATGGAGGCATGCAGTTGCCAGAATTGATTTTTGGAACAGCACATCATATTTTTCAGGCAGCAAACAATGGGGTACAGGGATATCTGGGATTATCTGCAGGAGCGGCAGCATTAATAACCAGTTTTGGCACAATCGATCAACTAACGCAGTATGTCCCTAAAATTTATTCGGGAGAATGGCAGGGAACAATGGCATTAACTGAACCGCAGGCTGGTAGTTCACTCTCAGATATAAAAACTCGAGCTAAGAAAATATCAGAAGAACAATATTTAATAAAAGGACAAAAAATATTCATTTCAGCTGGGCAACACGAAGCCTGCGAAAATTTTGTACATCTTACGCTAGCCCGAATGGAAGGAGCTCCTGCAGGTGTAATAGGTATTTCATTATTTATTATCCCAAAATTCAGACCGAACCAGGATGGGGGATTAACTTATAATGATGTGTATTGCGCAGGAGATTTCCAAAAAATGGGACAACGTGGATATGCAACAACTCATCTATCATTTGGTGACAACGACGATTGTATAGGTTATCTGGTGGGAGAACCCAACAAGGGGTTGAATTATATGTTTCAGATGATGAATGGCGCAAGAATCAGCGTAGGGTTATCTGCTGCATCTGTTGCAATGGCTGCTTATCAATACGCACTTCAATATGCTAAAGAAAGGCCACAAGGTAGAAAAGCAGGAGAAAAAAATTTAGATGCTGCTCCTATTCACATTATTCATCATGCAGACATCCAAAGAATGCTACTTACACAAAAAGCAATTGCAGAAGGTTCCATCTCTTTGGGGCTTGAATGTAATTTGCTTTACGATTTATACCATGCCAGTAAAGGAGTAGAAAAAAAATCTTATCAGCTATTACTGGAAATATTAACTCCTATCGCTAAAACCTATCCTTCAGAACAAGGGAGCAGATCAGCGGCACTGGCTATTCAAACATTGGGGGGATATGGTTTCACCACCGACTTCCCAGTTCAGCAGCATTATCGCGATTTAAAAATCATGTCTTTATATGAAGGCACAACCGGCATTCAGGCGATTGATCTTTTAGGCAGAAAAGTAATGCTTGAAAACGGTCAGGCACTGGAATTGTTATTTGCGGAATTCAACAAAGAAATTGCCATTGCGCAACTTTCTCAGGAACTATCTGCTGAAGCTGAATTATTGGATCAGGAAATCTCAAGAATCAGATGGGTCTTAAATAAGCTTAAGCCAGTCGCAACGGAAGGAGATACAGCCAAGTACCTTTCAGATGCATCTGTTTTTCTGGAAATGATGGGATATGCAGTTATTGGATGGCAATGGCTGAAAATGGCCACAAAATCATTGGATTTATTGTCTTCCAGCAATCTTTCAGAAGAACAGCGATCATTTTATGAAGGCAAAATTCATGTTTGCCGGTTTTATTTCAAATACGAAATACCACATGCTGCCGCTTGTGCTGCCATTCTAACCAATGAATCAAGATTGACTTCTATTCAAAATTTCGACCTGTTCAATTGATTGGCTATATTTACGCATTATATTATTAATTTATGTTGAAAGTAGGCGTATTTGGTGTTGGGCACTTAGGTAAATTTCATTTAAACAACTGGAAAGAAATTGAAGGAGTAAAACTGGTTGGTTTTTTTGATCCCAATAATGAAAATGCAAAGGAAGTGGTAGAAAAATATGGTATCAAAAGATTTATGGACGAAGATAAATTGATTGATGCCTGTGACGCCATAGATGTAATAACTCCAACAACACTTCACTACGACATCTGCATGAAAGCGGTAAGAAAGGGCAAGCATGTTTTTGTAGAAAAGCCCATTACCCACACTTTACAGGAAGGCAAAGACTTGGTAAATATGGTGAGGGAAGCCAATGTAAAATTACAGGTAGGACATGTGGAAAGATTCAATCCTGCTTACCTCGCTATAAAGGACATGCACTTGAACCCAATGTTCATAGAAGTACATCGTCTAGCTCAATTCAATCCCCGTGGAACTGAAGTAAGCGTTATTCTTGATTTAATGATTCATGATATTGACATCATATTAAGTCTTGTAAAAAGTGATGTTAAAAATATTGCAGCCAGTGGCGTTGCTGTAATGACAGACACTCCTGATATAGCAAACGTAAGAATCGAGTTTAACAATGGTTGTGTTGCCAATTTGACCAGTAGCAGAATCAGCATGAAAAAAATGCGGAAAATCAGGCTTTTTCAGAAGGATGCATATATAGGCATAGACTTTCTGGAAAAGAAAACGGAAATAATTAAATTGAAGCAACCTGAGGATGAAAAAGCTTTCTCATTTGATATAGAAACGCCTAATGGTAAAAAAACAATTGCCATAGCAACCCCATCCATTGAGCCACTCAATGCAATAAAACTAGAGCTAAGTTCATTTGTAGACGCTATACTAAATAACAAACCCACAGAGGTAAATGAAATAGATGGATATCTGGCAATGGAAGTAGCGCATCAGATATTGGAAAAAATAAACAATACCAGCATATTGGTATAACTGAAGTTTACAATATGCAAAACAGGAAAAAGAATATCAGTTTATATATAGTCAGTGATTTTATTTTTTCTCTCGTTACACTTATTCTTTTTTTTCTAACCTATCCTGATCAGGAAAATCATTCAATCAAACTCTTTCAGATTGATGTAACCGGGCTGGAAACAATTTTCAAATTTCTTTTTGTTCCCCTTTACTGGATCGCATTTTATTTCATTACGGGTAGTTATAGCAGATCCCTTTACGATAAATCAAGACTAAGTGAACTAACTTCCAGTTTATTACACTCATTGTTTGGCGTATTAATATTATACATTATTCCGGGCTTTTCGCTAATACAACAAGCCAATCAGTTTTTTGTCTTTTTTATTCTTCAATTTATTCTGATTGTCAGTGGAAGAACCTTACTGCTTTTTCAAACAAAAAAAACGCTTAAAAGAGGAGAAGTTTTCTTCAAAACAATAATAGTTGGGAACAACATTAACGCAATCAAAATATACGAAGCATTAAATAGAAATTTTAAATATCTGGGATATAAAACAATAGGATTTGTTTCTGTACATAAAGAAGACACCAATAATGGCTTATCCAAATGGATGCCACATCTGGGCTCAACTAATCAAATCAAACAAATTGTTGATGAGCATGAAATAGAACGGGTTATTATTTCTATTGATAAAAAAGAACAAGAACTTATTGAAGAGATTGTCCGCATCTTAACAGAGAGAGAAATTGACATCAAATTAGTGCCTGATACAATTGATATATTGGCAGGTTCCGTAAAAACGAGCAATATACTGGGAGCATTGCTCATGGATATTCAAACAGCTACCATGTCGCCTGAAGAACAGCATATCAAAAGAATGATAGATATACTGGCTGCCATTTCAGGTCTGATTATCCTTAGCCCTATCATGTTATATATTTCAATCAGAACTTATTTAAGCTCGCCAGGTGGAGCAATTTATAAACAGCAAAGAATTGGTTATAAAGGGAACCCTTTCTTCATTTATAAATTCAGAAGTATGTATCTGGATGCTGAGAAAGAGGGTCCGGCTCTTTCCAGTGACGAAGATCCAAGAATAACTCCCTGGGGGAAAACAATGAGAAAATGGAGGCTAGACGAATTGCCGCAATTATGGAATATATTAAAGGGCGACATGAGCCTTGTAGGCCCAAGACCAGAAAGAGAAATATATATCAATCAATTGTTACAGGTATCACCATTCTACAGATATCTGTTAAAAGTAAAGCCAGGACTAACTTCCTGGGGGATGGTTCAATTTGGATACGCATCAAATATTGAAGAAATGATTGAAAGAATGCAGTACGACTTGATTTATGTTGAAAATGCATCTTTACTTTTAGATTTTAAAATCATGATGCACACACTGCGAATTATATTGTCAGGAAAAGGCAAGTAAATACATTGAGAAAAAGTATTGAAATATTGTCATCTAATGAAATTGATACAATCAAATGGAATTGGATTGTAAATAATTCAACCAATGGTTTAATTTATGCTCAATCAGCTTTTCTGAATCAACTTTCAGACAACTGGGCCGCAGTTATTATTGGAGATTACGAAGCCATTATCCCCATACCTTATAGAAAAAAATGGGGTATTGATTATGCATATACACCACCGTTTATGCAACAACTGGGACTTATCGGAATGTCAGAGGAGACACTGAATGAAACAATAAGAAAGAAAATCCAAAAAAAATTCCAATACGGAAGCATCTTACTTAACAAAGACAATACACTACTTGCCAACCAATTAGGTGCATTACCCAAGACGAATTTTTATTTATCTCTTCACCAACCCTTTACGGAATTGGAAAAAAAATTTAAAAGAGAAATTTCAAAAACAAGCGAAAAACTACTTAATAGCAAATGGGGGTATAATAAAAAAATCCACTTAAATGATTGTATTTCTTTATATCAGCAAATACAAGGATATAAAATGCCGCATATCAAAACGAATGATTATGAACAACTGATTCAACTTTGCAATCAGTCTACTAACAATCATCTTCAATATTTTGCCAGAAGCATACACAATCCTAATGGAGATCTATATGCTGTTTTACTGCTCTTAAAAGATAACAAACGAATCTATAATATAATTAATGCCAGTACCCCGGAAGGAAGAAAGGAAAATGCCAATTATCTTCTTTATTATGAATGCCTAAAGGAATTCAGTGAACAACAGCTCTTATTCGATTTTGAAGGTTCATCAATTCCAGGTATTGCTCGGTTTTACAGCAAATTCAATCCGTTAAAAGAAAGCTATTTCATATGGCATTACAATCGTTTGCCTTTTCCGCTATCATTAATTCCTTAATATATTTTTCTTTTTTGTAAAATAGATTCTGCCAATATTAAGTCAACAGGTCTTGTGATTTTGAGATTATCATAATCACCCTCTATCAAATATATTTTTTCTCCTGAATATTCTACAACCGTAGCTTCATCAGTAAAAATTTCCTGATAAGGCATATTAAACGACTTTATTAGGAGCTCCCCTTTAAAAGTCTGTGGAGTCTGAATAATCTTTATCCTGCTTCGATTGATAGCTGTATGATTAGAATGATCATCTAAAATACGAATACTATCAATTGCACTGACAGCAGGTATAGCAGAACCCATAAGGACCGTCTGCTCATAACAGGCTCTGATTAATGCAGGTGTAATCAGGCATCTTACCCCATCGTGTACAAATACAATTGAGTCCTTATTGAGCAAATTAACCCCATTTTTCACAGAGTGAAATCTGGTAGCTCCCCCTTCAATAATAGTAACTGAGTCTTCCTTACCCATTTCGGAAACAAGTATTTCCCCCTGCCTTATAAAGTCTGAGGGCAAAACAAGAATGATAGAAATATCATCAAATGCATCAAAAAAAGCATTGATTGTATACCAAAGAATAGGCTTATCCTTCAATAATAAAAACTGCTTAGGCATGGCTCCCCCCATTCGGGTTCCTGATCCTCCAGCAGTGATAATTGCAATTTTTTTAGTCATGATTTATTTATAGATAGCCACTATATTTTCACCAGAATTACTTTTTAGCCCACGATACATACCGGCACTATTAAATACCATAGCAGTATTACCATTCGCATCAATTCCAATCATTCCTCCCTCCCCTTTCATATTTACCAGCTTTTCATTCACCACTGTATTCATTGCTTCCTGCAGACTCAATCCCTTATACTCCATTAAACAGCTCACGTCGTAAGAAGCAACTGCTCTGATAAACATTTCCCCGTGACCAGTACAACTAATCGCACAGGTTTTGTTATTAGCATATGTGCCTGCTCCAATAATAGGACTATCCCCAATCCTGCCATATTTTTTGTTGGTCATGCCACCTGTAGATGTAGCTGCTGCAATATTGCCTGCTGCATCTAGAGCAACTGCACCAACTGTACCAAATTTTCTATCTCTCAGTAATTCTTCTAAATGATGATTGGTATGATCCAATGAATAATTATCAGAATCTCTGATTGCTTTCCATTGATCATATCTGAATTGTGAAAAGAAATAATCATCTGGTTCTAATTTAATGCCTTGTTGTATGGCAAAATCATTGGCGCCCTTTCCACTTAAAAACACATGATTACTATTTGTCATCACTTCTGCAGCCAATGAGATAGGATTTCGCACATTGCGAACTCCACAAATGGCACCCGCACCTAAAGTAGCGCCATCCATGATGGCAGCATCCATTTCCTGTACTCCTTTTTTAGTAAATACAGAGCCCTTACCTGCATTAAAAAGAACATTATCTTCCAGCACAATAATGGCTGATTTAACTGCATCAATAGCGCTCCCCCCTTTCTCAAGAGAGGCATAGCCACTATCCAATGCGTCCTGTAACACATTGGAATAAGCTTGTTCAAGTTCTGGAGACATATCTTTCTTCAGGATGGTTCCGGCACCACCATGAATCACTATTGTAAACTTTGACATTTATCTAATTTTCAACGAAAGTAAAAATTATGTTGTCGCAAAGATTCTAAATAATCAAGATGACTTTTAGATAGCATTGAATAAAAATATCAAATTGCTAATGAATCACTAATCACCTCCCAAAGACTAATTAGCCAATAAACGTTTACATTCATTAAGGAATCTTTCTTTTTCAATAGCAACAGTACCAACAGATTCACAGACAAGTCCACCTGCAATATTCGCCATGTCTGCTGCTAGTTGAATTTGCTTAGTAACAGCCATTACAAGAGACACTACTGCAATTACCGTATCTCCAGCTCCGCTAACATCAGCAATCTTCCTTACATGTGTAGGTATAATTGCGCTTTTTTGTTGATCCTGATAAAAGACGCCTTTCTCTGATAAGGTAATCAAAGAAATCTGATGTTGCAGCACTTCACGTAAAACATGGTGTATATGTTGCATCTTCTCCAGATTAACTTCTTCAATTGCCATATTCAATCCCTCTTTTACTTCTTTCAGATTTGGCTTAAATAGGGTTACATTTTTATAAGACAAAAAGTTTTTCTTTTTTGGATCTACTGCAGAAATAATCTTATGTCGATTACATAAATTAACTAGTTTTTCAATGAGACGGGTAGTAAGTACACCCTTATTGTAATCTTCAAATATGACAACACCAGGATGATAATTGTTAATATAAGCTTCTACATTCCTGATTACTGTTTCTTCAAGCCTTTCGTCAATTTCAGTTGTGATTTCGGAATCCAACCGCATCATCTGCTGGTTCCTCGACATAACCCTCATCTTATTGGTAGTAATTCTACCCTCTGCGCGAATGACAAATGAAGTATCAATAGACTGTTCGTTCATTAAATCTAATAAAGTCTGACCATCCGAATCATTCCCAATCACTGAAATAATTCCTGTTTTTGCACCCAGAGAAGCGGTATTCAAAGCCACATTGGCCGCCCCTCCTACTCTGCATTCCTTATGTCTCAATTCAACTACAGGAACAGGAGCTTCAGGAGAAATTCGTTCCACGTTACCCCACCAATAAGTGTCTAACATGACATCTCCAATAATCAACACCTGTGTGTTTCTGAAACTATCGAATAGCTGATCAAAATTCATGGATTATTTTTTTGCATTCCTTACTGCTATGTAATACAAAGGTATACCCAACAACGTAATGATTAATCCTGGCCAGGTAAACTGTGGTTTATAAATAATCAAAAGAACACAGAAACTAATACCCATTAACATATATATAGCAGGTAATATCGGATATCCGATAGCTTTATAGGGTCTGGGCAACTCTGGCCTCTTCTTGCGAAGAATAAAAATACCGGCAATAGTAAGTACATAGAATATAACTACTATGAAAGAAACCATATCTAATAGATCTCCATACTTCCCGCTTAAACATAGGAGGCATGCAACAACACATTGTGCCCATAAAGCCCATTCAGGCACTGAATTTTTATTCAACTTTGCTGCATTCTTAAAAAACAGTCCATCCTGCGCCATGGTATAATACACGCGGGCTCCCGCCAGTATCAATCCATTGTTACAGCCAAAAGTAGATATCATGATCATGGCAGCAATTATATAAGTACCCATACCACCAAAAATCACATTAGAAGCAGTTACTGCAACTCTGTCTGATTCGGCAAAAGCAATCTGATCCAGTGGCAAAACACTTAAATACATCAGATTGGCAGAAACATAAATAAGCGTCACAATTAAAGTACCCAGAAACAGACTTAGTCCAATATTTTTTTGTGGATTTTTAATTTCACCTGCAATAAATGTTACATTATTCCAAGCATCACTACTGAATATAGAACCTACCATAGAAGCAGCTATGGCGCCCAATGCACCCGCGCCTAATACAGGGGCAACAATAGCGGCAGACAGTTCCCCAGTTCCCTTGGCCATCGACTTCATGGTAAAAGCATCTGTCCAGTTTGCATTCCATACATCCGAATCAGCCGCCAGTAAAAAACCAAAAACAATTAACCCGAATAAGGACACTAATTTTGTTACAGTAAAAATGGTCTGAATCATTTTCCCACCCTGAACACCTTTAGTATTAATATAGGTTAGCAGGATTATAATAAAGATGGAAACAAACTGAGCAGGATAAATCTTAAAAGGGCCTAGCAAAAAAAGCACATCGGCTTCATTCATTTCCAGGGCCGGAATAAAATAGGCGGCAAACTTACAAAATGCCACTCCCACTGCTGCAATAGTACCAGTTTGAATAACTGAAAAGAAGCTCCATCCATATAAAAAACCGGTAAGTTTATTATAGGACTCTTTTAAATAAACATATTGACCGCCCGCCTTTGGAAACATAGCACTAAGTTCACCATAACTTAATGCAGCAGTCAAAGTCATAAATCCGGTAAGCAACCAGACTACAATTAACCAGCCAGCACTGCCCACATTACGTGTAATATCGGCACTAACAATAAATATTCCGGATCCAATCATGCTGCCGGCCACAATCATAGTTGCGTCGAGCAAACCCAGTGTGGGTTTAAAAGAAGGGGTAGTTTCTGACATAAAAAATCCCGCCCATTTTTAAGAGGGCGGGAATGAAGATAACAAATATGATTGAACGATTATGGCTTCTTTGGATACAACTTATTCAAACCTTTCACCAAATCATCTGTGATATTGTAAGCACTATCTTTCAAATACATAAACTCAGGTGCACTGGAAAAAATATATGCATATCCTTTATTCTTATTGTATTCTTTCAGGTAGTCTTCAATTTTCTTCTTAACATCCTGTAGCTTTTTAAAGCTCTCATCCTGCATTTCCTGGGCCATCATCTGCTCTTTACCCTGATAAGTTCTTTCCATTTGTACCAGCTCCTGTTGCTTATTTGCCAATTCTGCCTGAGACAAGCTTTGACCTACACGCTGTAGTTCCTGATACTTATTGGTAAATACGTTTTTAAGCTCATTTAACTGCTTAGCATTTGCCTGATCTTTGATCTGTAATGAAGCACGTACTTCTTTAAAATATTCAAAATTATTCTGAATAGAATCAGACTCAAAGTAAGCGATTTTAAATCCGCCAGCAGCAGCACTTGCAGCACTACCACCTGCAACGGCAGAAGGAGATTTAGCACTAGAGAAATGTAAGTAAAATAAAACAGCAACACCAATCGCAGTTGCTATAGAAAGACCGGTAATAAAATTTTTCATACAGTATTTATTTTCCTAAAATAAGTCAATTTAAAAAATTACTGAAGGCTATTTATACAAAGGGCTATTCAGTAAAAAAGTAGGAAGCTTTCGCTTCCTACTTTTAGATATACTTTCAATAAGTAATTACTCTTCTTCGTCAAAGCTCATTGCTTCTCTGGTAGTAGCTAGTACTTCATATTCTTCCTTACTTCCTACAATCATGTTCTCGAACTCTTTCTGTCCGGAACCAGCAGGAATAAGGTGTCCAGTAATAACGTTCTCCTTCAGACCCAACATAGCATCTGTCTTACCCTGAATAGCGGCCTGACTTAATACCTTAGTTGTTTCCTGGAACGAAGCAGCTGAAATCCAGCTTTGAACACCCAATGAAGCTTTGGTAATACCAAGCAACACCGGACGGGCAGTTGCAGGCTTAGCATCTCTAACTTCAACTAGTTTCTTATCTGCACGACGTAAGATGGAATTCTCTTCTCTTAATTCGCGTAAAGTGATAATTTGACCAGCTCTCATTTTAGCGCTTTCTCCAGCATTGGTTACAACTTTCTTATCAAAGATTCTGTCGTTCTCTTCAATAAAGTCGAAGCGATCTTCCAGGTCCTCCTCTAAGAATTTAGTATCTCCAGCGTCAACAATTTCTACTTTCTTCATCATCTGACGTACAATCACTTCAACGTGCTTGTCGTTGATTTTTACCCCTTGTAAACGGTAAACTTCCTGAATTTCATTCACTACATATTCCTGAACTGCAAATGGTCCTTTGATAGCAAGAATGTCGGCAGGAGCAATCTGTCCGTCAGACATTGGAGTACCAGCTTTCACGAAGTCACCATCCTGAACAAGAATCTGACGAGTCAATGGAACCAGGTATTTCTTTATCATTCCATCACGTGATTCAACAATAATCTCACGATTACCACGCTTCACATTACCGAATGATACAACACCATCAATTTCACAAACAATCGCAGGGTTTCCTGGATTACGCGCTTCAAATAATTCAGTTACACGAGGAAGACCTCCGGTGATATCTCTTAGTTTACCTAAGATACGTGGGATCTTCACCAATACCTGACCTGCTTTTACTTCGTCTCCTTCTTCTACACCAATATGTGAACCAACTGGTAAGTTGTACTGCTTAATGTCTTTACCTTCTACGATGATAGTTGGGATCTTGGTTTTATCCTTTGTTTCAATAACCACTTTCTCGCGGTGACCTGTTTGTTCGTCAGACTCATCACGGTAAGTAATACCATCAAGAATGTTTTCAAACTTAATAGTACCATTGCTTTCAGCAACAATTACGTTATTGAATGGATCCCATGTACAGATAACATCTCCTTTCTTAACCTGCGCACCATCTTTAACATTTAAAGTAGCACCGTAAGGAACGTTGTTGGTAATCATTAAACGATCGTTTTTCACGTCCATGATTCTAACTTCACCTGTACGTCCAATAACAATTTTAGACTTGGTTCCGTCATTACCAACCGTATCAACAGTTCTTAATCCGTCAAATTGAATGGTACCATCAAACTTAGCTTGTAAAGTTGATTCAATAGAAGCAGATCCCGCAACACCACCCACGTGGAAGGTACGTAGTGTAAGCTGTGTACCAGGTTCACCAATGGATTGAGCGGCAATAATACCAACTGCATCACCCCTTTGAGCCAAATATCCGGTTGCAAGGTTTTTACCATAACACTTCACACATACACCACGCTTGCTTTCGCAGGTAAGTACAGATCGGATTTCAACCGTTTCAATACCCACTTCTTCAATTTGCTTAGCCACATCAGAAGAAATTTCCTCACCCGCAAGGATGATCAACTCTTCAGTAATTGGGTGGTATACATTATGTAATGAAGTACGTCCTTCAATTCTATCTGCTAATGGTTCAATAACATCTTCATTGTCTTTCAGTGCAGAAGTTGCAATACCACGTAAGGTTCCGCAATCCTCTTCTGAAATAACCACATCCTGAGAAACGTCCACTAAACGACGGGTCAAGTAACCAGCATCCGCTGTTTTAAGGGCGGTATCCGCAAGACCCTTACGCGCACCGTGGGTAGAGATAAAGTAATCCAATACGTTCAATCCACCTTTAAAGTTGGAGAGGATTGGATTCTCAATAACCTCAGATCCAGAGCTACCACTCTTACGAGGTTTAGCCATCAGACCACGAATACCCACTAGCTGCTTAACCTGAGTTTTACTACCACGGGCACCAGAATCCAACATCATAAATACTGAGTTGAAGCCTTGGTTGTCGATGGTCATTTCACGAATCAAAGACTCTGTGATTTTCATATCGACTCTACCCCAGATATCAATTACCTGGTTGTAACGCTCGTTATTGGTGATAAGACCCATATTATAGCTATCCCAAACTTCTTCTACTTCTGCTTTTGCACTTTCCAATAATTCGTTTCTGATTTCAGGAACGATCAAGTCATTAACACTGAAGCTCAATCCACCACGGAATGCCATACGGAATCCAAGTGTTTTGATATCATCCAAGAATTTAGCAGTTTTAGGAACGTCAGTGATTTTAATAATATCACCAATGATTTCTCTAAGACTTTTCTTAGTCAACAATGCATTTACGAAGCCAACTTCCTGCGGTACATATTGATTGAACAATACACGACCAACAGTAGTTTCAATCAATTTCTTAACCAAAACACCTTTCTCTCGAACGTTGGTTTTTACTCTGATGTTCGCATGTAAGTCAACTCTTCCTTCATTGTATGCAATGATCACTTCATCCATGCTATAGAAAGCCATTCCCTGACCTTTGATGGTTTCAGTTTCGGTAGACTTTCTTCCCTTGGTAATGTAATACAATCCAAGTACCATGTCCTGTGAAGGAAGGGTTATAGGTGTACCATTCTGCGGGTTTAGAATGTTGTGAGAAGACAACATCAACAATTGTGCTTCCAAAATAGCAGCATTGCTTAATGGAACGTGCACGGCCATCTGGTCACCATCGAAATCCGCGTTGAATGATGAGGTAACCAATGGGTGAAGTTGAATGGCTTTACCTTCTACCAATTTAGGCTGGAATGCCTGGATAGATAGACGGTGAAGTGTTGGGGCACGGTTTAATAAAACCGGATGACCCTTTAAGATATTTTCAAGAATATCCCAGATAACCGCTTCTTTGCGATCTACTAATTTCTTAGCAGACTTAACGGTTTTCACGATACCTCTTTCAATTAATTTACGAATAACAAATGGCTTGAAAAGTTCAGCAGCCATGTCTTTTGGTAATCCGCACTCGTGTATTTTCAACTCAGGTCCTACTACGATTACAGAACGACCAGAATAGTCAACACGCTTACCCAATAAGTTCTGACGGAAACGACCTTGTTTACCTTTCAGTACATCGGATAAAGATTTTAGCGCACGGCCGCCCTCTGCTTTAACAGCATTAGACTTACGGGAGTTATCGAACAAGGAGTCAATTGCTTCCTGCAACATTCTCTTTTCGTTTCTTAAGATAACTTCCGGTGCTTTAATTTCTAACAAACGCTTTAAACGGTTGTTACGGATGATTACACGACGGTATAAATCATTCAAATCAGAAGATGCGAATCTACCACCATCCAATGGAACCAATGGACGCAATTCTGGTGGAATAACCGGTATATACTGCATTACCATCCACTCAGGGCGATTGGTAATTCTGGCGCTAGCATCACGGAAAGATTCAACTACGCTCAAACGCTTAAGGGCGTCTGCTTTACGCTGCTGAGAAGTTTCAGTTGCTGCTGCATTTCTTAAAGAAAAACTTAATTCATCTAAATCAATGCGCTCCAACAAAGCATGAACTGCTTCAGCTCCCATTTTAGCGATGAACTTTTGAGGATCATCATCAGGTAAAAACTGGTTGTCTTTTGGTAAACCATCAATTAAATCTAAGTATTCTTCTTCGGTTAAAAGATCACCCATGTTTAGGTTCTCTTTTATACCACCTTGAATAACTACATAGCGCTCATAATAAATAATGGTTTCCAGTTTCTTGGAACTCATCCCAAGCAAGTAACCAATTTTATTAGGTAAGCTCTTGAAGTACCAGATATGTACTACAGGAACTACCAGTTTAATATGTCCCATGCGTTCACGACGCACTTTCTTTTCTGTTACTTCCACACCACAACGGTCACATACGATTCCCTTGTAACGGATACGCTTATATTTTCCACAAGCACATTCGTAGTCCTTAACGGGTCCGAAGATTCTTTCGCAGAATAAGCCGTCACGTTCAGGCTTATAGGTACGATAGTTGATGGTTTCAGGTTTCAGTACTTCGCCAAAACTTCTTTCCAAGATACTATCCGGAGATGCCAGACTAATCGTAATCTGTGAAAAGGTTGGACGCTGTTTGTTTTCTCTTTTGATTGCCATATCGCGGTTGAGAATTTGAATTTTTTTAATCGAACTTAAGATCTAAACCTAGACCTCTTAATTCGTGCACCAATACATTGAATGATTCAGGAACGCCTGCTCTTGGAATATTCTCTCCTTTCACAATTGCCTCATAGGTTTTTGCACGTCCAATGATATCATCAGACTTAAGAGTTAATAATTCCTGCAGGATGTTGGCAGCACCATATGCTTCCAATGCCCAAACCTCCATTTCACCAAAACGCTGACCACCAAACTGAGCCTTACCACCCAACGGTTGTTGAGTAATCAAGCTGTATGGTCCGATAGAACGCGCGTGCATCTTATCGTCAACCATGTGGTGTAGTTTAATCATATAGATTACACCTACTGTTGCTTTCTGGTGGAAACGTTCTCCGGTTTCACCATCATACAAGTACGTATGACCGTTTCTCGGAATGCCCGCATCTTTACAGTATTGTTCAATTTGATCCGTAGATGCACCATCAAAAATTGGTGTAGCAAAACGAACACCTAAACGCTTACCAGTCCATCCTAAAATGGTTTCATAAATCTGTCCAAGGTTCATACGGGAAGGTACCCCAAGTGGATTCAATACGATATCTACAGGTGTTCCGTCTTCCATAAATGGCATGTCTTCGGCACGTACAATTTTGGCAACAATACCCTTGTTTCCGTGACGACCCGCCATCTTATCCCCTACTTTCAATTTACGCTTAACAGCCAAGTAAACTTTAGCCAATTTCAATACACCAGCTGGCAACTCATCACCAATAGAGATGTTGAATTTCTCACGCTTGTATCTACCCAACTCTTCATTAAACTTAATGCTATAGTTGTGTAAAAGGGTATTGATCTGATCGTCGGTTTTTGCATCACCTGTCCAACCCAAAGGATTCACGTTCTGGTAATCTATAGTGCTCAGATTCTTTTGATTGAATTTTGCACCTTTACCAATCAACATTTCTCCGAAGTTATTGCTTACACCAGCAGAAGCTTTGTCTTTCAACAAAGTCTGTAGTTTTTCTAACAATAATTCCTTAATGGCTTCTACATTTTGCTGATGTACTTTCTCAACTTTTTCCAACAATGCTTTTTCACGAATCTTACCATTCTTATCTTTCTTAGCGCGCTGGAATAATTTTTTATCAATTACTACACCTTCTGTACCATTTGGTGCCTTTAAAGAAGCATCTTTTGCATCTCCCGCTTTGTCACCAAAGATGGCACGCAAAAGTTTTTCCTCAGGGGTTGGATCAGACTCGCCTTTTGGCGTAATCTTACCAATAAGAATATCGCCCTCTTTAATAGTAGCACCAATTCTGATAATACCATTCTCATCTAAATCTTTGGTTGCTTCTTCAGAAACGTTTGGAATATCCGGGGTTAATTCTTCTTCACCCAATTTTGTGTCACGAACTTCCAATTCGTACTCATCAATATGTACAGAAGTAAATAAATCTTCTCTAACTACTTTTTCACTGATAACGATCGCATCTTCAAAGTTGTATCCTTTCCAAGGCATAAATGCAACCTGAAGATTACGGCCTAAAGCCAATTCACCGTCTTTGGTAGCATATCCTTCAGTTAGGAAATCACCCTTCTTAACCACCTGACCTTTCTTAACCGCAGGGCTAAGGTTGATACAGGTAGCCTGGTTGGTTTTAATGAACTTAGTCAGTTTGTAAACCTGTAAGTCATCGTTAAAGCTCACCAAACGATCTAAATCATTTCTATCGTAACGAACATGAATTTCATTTGCATCTACAAACTCAACCACACCATTACCTTCTGCGTGAATCTGAATACGAGCATCGCGGGCAGCTTTAGCTTCCAAACCAGTACCAACAATAGGCACTTCAGGAACAATCAAAGGAACCGCCTGACGCTGCATGTTTGATCCCATCAAAGCACGGTTGGCATCATCATGTTCAAGGAAAGGAATAAGTGAAGCACTCAAACCAACAATCTGGTTAGGAGCAACGTCCATGTATTCTACTTCTTCCTTATCTAAGATTGGGAAATCACCAGTTTGACGAGATACTACTTTCTCTTCAACAAACTCTCCCTTCTCGCTCAATGGTGCATTGCTCTGCGCAATTTTCGCAGCATCTTCTTCTTCAGCGCTTAAGAAAGTAAGTTCTTTCATGTTCACTTTACCGTTTTCTACTTTACGGTATGGAGTTTCAATAAAGCCCATATCGTTAATAGCTGCGTGAACGCATAAAGTAGAAATCAATCCAATGTTTGGACCTTCCGGTGTTTCAATGGTACACAAACGACCGTAGTGAGAATAGTGTACGTCACGTACTTCGAATCCGGCACGTTCTCTGCTCAAACCGCCTGGCCCTAGCGCAGAAATACGACGCTTGTGCGTGATTTCACTCAGTGGGTTGGTTTGATCTAAGAATTGAGAAAGCTGAGAAGTACCAAAGAATGAGTTAATTACAGAACTTAATGTTCTTGCATTAATCAAATCTACTGGTGTGAATACCTCATTATCACGAACGTTCATACGCTCACGAATGGTTCTGGCCATTCTGGCAAGACCAACACCAAATTGAGCATATAACTGCTCGCCTACTGTACGAACACGGCGGTTGCTCAAGTGGTCAATATCATCAATTTCAGCCTTAGCATTGGTTAAACGAACCAGGTACTTAATGATTTCAATAATGTCCTGCTTGGTTAACACCTTTTTAGTTAGCGGGTAATCAAGACCTAACTTTCTGTTGATCTTATAACGACCTACTTCTCCTAAATCGTAACGCTTGTCGCTGAAAAATAATTTATCAATAATACCTCTTGCAGTTTCATTATCCGGAGCATCAGCACCACGCAACTGGCGATAGATATGCTGAACCGCTTCCAATTCACTGTTAGAAGTATCCTTATTTAATGTGTTATAAATGATTGCGTAATCACCACCTACATCTTCCTTCTGAATAAATACGCTCTTCACTTCCATTTCAATAATGGTGTCAATTGCTTCTTCATCCAAAACAGTGTCACGTTCCATAACGATTTCGTTACGCTCAATGCTCACTACTTCACCAGTATCTTCATCAACAAAATCTTCTACCCAGGTTCTTAATACGCGGGCAGCTAATTTCTTACCAACATGATGGGCCAAAGTTTTCTTATCAGCTTTTACCTCATCAGCCATTCCAAACAACTCAAGAATGTCTTTATCGGTTTCGAATCCTATGGAACGCAATAAGGTAGTAACCGGGAATTTCTTCTTACGGTCAATGTACGCATACATTACGTTGTTGATATCTGTGGCAAACTCCATCCAGGCACCCTTGAACGGGATGACGCGGGCGGAGTAGATTTTTGTGCCGTTGGGGTGCACAGACTGTCCGAAGAACACACCTGGAGAACGGTGTAGCTGAGATACAACCACACGCTCTGCACCATTAATTACAAAAGTACCACGTGGAGTCATGTACGGAATATTTCCTAAGAAAACGTCCTGTACAATGGTTTGGAAATCTACGTGTTCCTCATCGTTACAACTTAAACGCAATTTAGCTTTTAAGGGTACGGCATAAGTTAATCCACGCTCCATACACTCTTCAATAGTGTAACGAGGAGGATCAATAAAATAATCCAGGAATTCCAGCACGAAGATGTTACGCGTGTCTGTGATAGGAAAGTTTTCCTTAAACACACGGAACAACCCTTCCACATTACGCTTGTCGGGTGTAGTCTCTAACTGAAAAAACTCTTTAAAGGATTCTAACTGGATGTCGAGCAGGTCAGGGGCATCAGCCAAATGTTTAGTTTTACCGAAGCCGACCCTGTTGTTCATTGTTGTAGTAGACATATGTATGTAAAACCGGTTTTTGTACAAAATAATTGGGGAGAATAGTGAAATTCTCTTAACGTACAATCGGCGCATTCATCACACAAAATCTGCGATAAAAATGTCCACCCGCTAAATTGCCCAAATTTAAGGATGGCAAAGGTAAGGAATGTATTAGAACCGCAAAAACAAATTTTGCGCCAAACTGCCATTTGGGGATAAATTAACCAAAAAAAAACCTTCCCGCCTGTATGTCAGGGGGAAGGTTCCAAATTATGTTGAAGTGGATTACTTGATTTCTACTTCAGCACCTGCTTCTTTCAACTTAGCAGCTAAATCGTCTGCTTCAGCCTTAGAAATACCTTCTTTAACTGGCTTTGGAGCACCATCAACTAGGTCTTTAGCTTCTTTCAAACCTAAACCGGTTAATTCTTTAACGATTTTAACCACACCTAATTTGCTTGCACCACCAGAAACAAGAATTACATCAAAAGATGTTTTCTCTTCAGCAGCAGCAGCGCCACCACCGTCTCCAGCAGCAACTACAACTGCAGCAGCAGCTGGTTCAATACCGTAATCAGCTTTTAATACATCAGCTAATTCCTGAACTTCTTTTACTGTTAAGCCTACTAATTGTTCGGCTAATGCTTTTACGTCTGCCATTTTTTTACTTTTTAAACCGCTTTCAAAGCGTTTGCTCCAGCGGATGGTTATAAATATTGCCCCATTTGAACCTCAGGGGCGTTGGGATGTACAAAAAATTATTGAGCAGCTTCAGCCTGCTTCTCGTGGTGCTGTAACAAACCAGCCAAAACACGCTTGGCAGGTGATTGTAACAATCCGATTACTTCACCGATCAATTCATTCTTAGTCTTGATCTGAGTAAGTGCTTTCAGGTTGTTATCTCCGCTATACACTTCACCATTAATGAAAGCTGCTTTTAATACAGGCTTTTCCATGTTGCCTTTAGAACGGAAAGAACTGATAATTAAAGCAGGTTCTTTTGGGTTCTCAGAGAACATCAATGCAGTTACATTGTGTAAAGAATCGAATACACCAGCATACTTTTCAGCATCCAATGCTTCAAGAGCCTTACGGATCAAAGTGTTTTTAGCCACTTTCATTTCTACATTCTTGTCAAAACAGGTTCTTCTTAGGTTTGAAACCTGTTCTACAGTCAGAGATTCAGTATCTGTGATATAGAAGTTATTGTACTGAGAGAATTTTTCCTTCAGTATTTCAATTACTTCATTTTTTTGGTCTTTGTTCATAACTAATTTTTTTTAAAACCCGGGTCATTTCCAGCTACGCAGGATCGCCAGGATTAGTTCATTAATGATTTGGTGTCTAATGCTATACCAGGGCTCATTGTGCTGGCCATGCTAGCTGCTTTAAGGTAAGTTCCTTTTGCAGATGAAGGCTTCAACTTAATGATAGCATTGATTAATTCGGTGCTGTTTTCTGTTAACTTTTCCGGAGAGAAAGAAATTCTTCCGATAGAAGCGTGTACAATACCGGTTTTATCTACTTTGAAAGCGATTTTACCACCTTTTACTTCATTAACTGCTGCTGCAACGTCGTTGGTTACAGTACCGGTTTTAGGGTTTGGCATCAAGTTACGAGGACCTAATACTTTACCTAATTTACCAATTTTAGGCATTACAGCAGGAGTAGCGATGATTACATCGATATCTACCCAACCACCTTCAATTTTAGTGATGAATTCGTCTAAACCAACATAATCAGCACCTGCTTCATTAGCAGCAGCTTCTTTATCAGGAGTACATAAAACCAATACTTTTTTGGTTTTACCAGTACCGTGAGGTAATGAAACGGTACCACGTACCTGTTGGTCAGCTTTTTTAGGATCTACGCCTAAACGGATATGTAGGTCAACAGAACTGTCAAATTTTGTACAGTTAATTTCTTTAACCAATGATGCAGCTTCCTTAAGAGAATAAAATTTTGCTTTATCCACCTTAGTGTTCGCTACTTTTCTTTTTTTAGTAAGTGACATGTTTAATTAGTTAAGTAGGTGAATAAATTAATTTTCCCAAGGTGCTTTACCATCAACAGTGATACCCATACTGCGTGCAGTACCGGCAACCATGCTCATAGCGCTGTTTAAAGTAAATGCATTTAGGTCAGACATCTTGTCTTTGGCAATTGCTTCAACTTGTTCCCAAGTTACTTTACCTACTTTTTGACGATTGCTTTCCTTAGAACCTTTCTGAATCTTAGCAGCTTCCATTAACTGCACAGCAGCTGGAGCGGTTTTGATTACAAAGTCGAAAGATTTGTCAGAATAGACAGTGATAAGAACAGGAACAACTTTTCCCATTTTATCCTGAGTTCTAGCATTAAACTGTTTACAGAACTCCATAATGTTTACACCCTTAGAACCGAGTGCAGGGCCCACTGGAGGCGCAGGATTGGCTTGACCACCTTTCACCTGCAGCTTCACAAAGCCAGAGATTTCTTTTGCCATTTTTATTTGATTTAATTGGTAATAGCGTCCCGGTTTTAAGCAGGACTCCCAAATTCAATCGCTCTTTTAAAAAGAACTTTTGGGGCGGCAAAGGTAATAATTAAATTGAAACAACCAAACTAAAATGCATTAAGCGCATCAATTACCTGCTGAATAGCCACTTCTGTATGACAAGCAGAGCAGGGCAAACTCAGGGTTGTTTCGTGAATGGCTTCCGAAATGGGAAATTCCAGATGACCCAGTAAATGTGTCATCGCTTTCTGTTTGTTGGGTGGAACTGGGTAGTGAATTTCTGTACCGATACTCAATTTTTGTAAATACTCCTTCAAAGCTGCCCTTTTAGGATGACGTATATTGAAAATATGATATACATCATGGTAATCTGGATGAACCACTGGAAGTATAAAATCCTGCTTTAATTGTGACAAATACATTGAAGCCAGCTTACGCTTATGGTCATTTATTTTATCTAAATAAGGCAATTTCACTTCTAAAAACAAGGCCTGTAATTCGTCTAATCGACTATTGTATCCCACCACTTCATTGTAATATTTTCCATGAGACCCATAATTCCGAATCATTTTTAGGTCTTCGCAAATGACTGGATCGTTGGTAAGAATGGCACCTGCATCTCCCAATGCACCTAAATTTTTACTAGGATAAAAACTAAATCCACTCATTATGCCAAAAGTACCCGCCATTCTCCCTTTGTATTTTGCTCCATGCGCTTGAGCACAATCTTCAATAATATGCAGGCCATGTTTTTCCGCAATCGATAATATGGGATCCATTTCGCAACATTTGCCATACAAATGAACCACCATGATAGCTTTGGTTTTGGGTGTTATGGCTGCTTCAATTTTAGTAGGGTCAATATTATACGTCTGTATATCTGGCTCTACTAAAACAGGTTTATGACCTGCATGTATGATGGCAATGATGGAGGCAATATAGGTATTGGAAGGAACTATTATTTCAGAACCCTTTGGTAAATGCAAAGCCCAGATTGCCAGAATCAATGCATCCAAACCGTTGGCAACACCCACACAATGATTCATTTGATTATAGCGGGCAAAATCGTCCTGAAATTTTTTTACTTCATCCCCTAATATATACCAGCCTTTATTTAAGAACTGGCTAAACCTTTTTTCAAATAAAAGAGTATAGGGTTCATTTACTTTTGAGAGGCAATCGTAGGGTATCATTTTTTTTCTGGATAAGGCTCGTAAATATAATCGGAAGAATCAAATGTGGTAGAAGCAAAAACCAATAAAACAGCATCTTTTGAAAAATCATACATTTTATGCCAATCCCTGGTTTCCAGTATCAGACACTTGGAAGGATTATCCAGTAAAAATTCTTCAACCTTTTCGCCATTGTTGTTCCAGACTTTGCAGGAACCATGAATACAAATGGCAGCTTGTATGGTTTCGTGATGCCGATGCCCGCCTCTTGCCGTTTCATCAACATTGTATATATAGAATACACGCTTTATTTTAAAAGGGAGTAAACGTTCTGCATTGTCCAGTACGGTAAGCTCGCCACGGGTATCTTTAAAATTAACCAGGTTAAGTATATAAGCCATATAAATCTAAGATATGGATAATATCAATCTAGAGTTTTTGCTGTCAAAAAATTATCAATTCTGTCTAACAATTCAGGGGCTTTTGCCATATCAAATTTTCTGGCGTATAAACGATCAGAAGCAATAATATCATCAAAGTCGGAACTATCAAATGTTTTAGGACTAGGTGTTTGAGGGGGATGTTTGTAATAGTGACAATTCTCATTTATCACCTTACTGGCAAAAGGTGAATTCAGTAATATTGTCTGAAACAAGAACTCATCAGGTGCCCATGAATATTTGAAAAAACGACGCATTTTGGGAACCCGGTCAACTGTTTTCAATACATATTCAGCCGCTTCAGGACTAATTGCCCAAAACATAGAACTACCATAAAATTTCATGCCCTTAGGCTGGTCCGTTCTTTTAACAAAAAAGTTTATCAGTTTCTCTAACAGAAATTGCCCTTTGAAACGAAAGTCGGTCATATGGTATTTATTAACCCTTTTCATTCCCTCTTCCCACTCACCGCTGAACGCCCGGTATTTTAGCAACAATTTCCCTTTTCTTTCATCAAAAAAAGACTGCATCTGCTCAGTCGTTTTTATAGGATAGTCTTGACCACTCATTAAACTGATAAAATCATAGGTTCTTGCAGAATCCAAAATTTCCTGCAATCCATTAAATTCAGCCTGAATGGTACTATAAGCAGCCCACTGAA
This sequence comes from Sediminibacterium sp. TEGAF015, assembly GCF_025997995.1. GTDB lineage: Bacteria > Bacteroidota > Bacteroidia > Chitinophagales > Chitinophagaceae > Sediminibacterium. Next base: position 1,224,437 of record NZ_AP026683.1, read on the forward strand.
CATCTACCCTATTCTGGATAAAATATACATTGGGGTACTTCTTTAAATTATCATGAGATTCCAGTGGAAATTTAGCATCCACATGAATATAGAAATCAAATTCAGGATGTTGCATCCGCTGAATCATACGCTCCGTTTGAAACGGACTGGTATAAGTGATAATCAGGTGAGCAACGCGCATATATAAATTATTCGTTAAAGCTATATAATTTATTGATACTGATTAAATATAAATTAAAAAGCCACTACGTAAACGCAGTGGCCTTATAAATATTGTAAAAATAAATTATGCTATTTTTTCAACCTGCATGTAGCTTAGTTCTACTGGTGTTGAACGACCGAAGATTTTAACCGTTACTTTCAGCTTTTTCTTTTCATCATTCACTTCTTCAATTACGCCATTGAAGTCATTGAAAGGTCCTTCAATAATCTTAATAGTTTCACCAACAATGAAAGGCTCACTCATGGTTACACCCATATCATTCATTTCATCTACCTTACCCAGCATCTTATTAACTTCAGACTTGCGTAATGAGATAATTTGTCCTTTAGATCCCTTACCATCTGTTAGGAAGTGCATAACATTGCTGATGTTGCTAATATGCTGAACCATATCATCATTCAACTTCCCGTCTAACACTTCCATCATCACATATCCGGGGAAATAGTTCTTCTCACGCATTACTTTCTTACCATTCTGAACCTTATATACTTTTTCCATTGGTAAGAAAATCTGCTTGATGATATCCTGCCATCCGTTTCTGATAACATCTTTGTCAAGGTATTCCTTCACTTTTCTTTCCTTACCGCTCACTACACGCAATACGTACCATTTGGTTTCTTGCTGTGGTAATTCGCTGGTCTGCATTTTTTCTGCTACTTCCATGATGGGATTACTTGAATAATGAGTAAACTAACTTTAACAATTGGTTGCTTGAAAAATCCATTACCCAAACCATGGCTGTGATAATAACCGTAGCTACCAACACAATAACCGTGCTTTGCTGTAATTGTAACCAGGTTGGCCAGGTCACTTTCTCCAGTAATTCCTGGTAGCTTTCTTTAAAGTATAATGCTATCTTATTCATTTCCGTGTTGATCGTTTGTTCAGTGAACGATTTTTGCACGGGCACTAGGATTCGAACCCAGATCAAAGGTTTTGGAGACCCGTATGCTACCGTTGCACCATGCCCGTTTTTAGACTTCTTTTTACAAACAAAGTACCTAGCGGATGCTAAGTACTTTGTTCTGTAAAGATATAGTTTTTTGCTTAAAGCCCTAAGGCTTATTTACAAATTACTTAAGGATTTCAGTTACCTGACCAGCACCTACGGTACGGCCACCTTCACGGATCGCGAACTTCAAACCTTTTTCCATCGCGATTGGCTGAATCAATTTAACAGTCAAGTTGATGTTATCACCAGGCATAACCATTTCAGTTCCTTCTGGTAAAGTAACTTCACCTGTTACGTCTGTAGTTCTGAAGTAGAACTGAGGACGATATTTGTTAAAGAATGGAGTGTGACGTCCACCTTCTTCCTTGCTTAGTACGTATACTTCACCTTTGAAATCAGTGTGAGGAGTAATTGAACCTGGCTTACAGATAACCATACCACGACGGATATCTTTCTTTTCAATACCACGTAACAATAAACCTGCGTTGTCACCAGCCTGACCTTCGTCCAATAATTTCTTGAACATTTCAACACCAGTTACAGTAGAAGATAATGGAGACTCCATTAAACCTACGATTTCAACAGCTTCACCTACTTTGATGATACCACGCTCAATACGACCAGTAGCAACAGTACCACGACCTGTAATTGAGAACACGTCTTCTACAGACATCAAGAAAGGCATATCAATTGGACGAGGAGGCAATGGAATGTAAGTATCTACAGCTTCCATTAATTCGTCAATTTTACCAACCCACTTTGGATCTTCAGCTAGTGCACCAGTTGCAGAACCCTGGATGATTGGGGTATTATCTCCGTCAAATCCATAAGAAGTTAATAGCTCACGGATTTCCATTTCTACTAGTTCAAGTAATTCAGGATCATCAACAAGGTCAACCTTGTTCATGAATACCACGATACGAGGTACACCTACCTGACGAGCCAACAAGATATGCTCTTTGGTTTGAGGCATAGGACCATCTGTAGCAGCCACAACTAAAATAGCACCGTCCATTTGAGCAGCACCAGTAATCATGTTCTTCACATAGTCAGCGTGACCTGGACAGTCTACGTGCGCATAGTGACGATTTTCGGTTTGATACTCAACGTGAGCAGTATTGATGGTAATACCACGCTCTCTTTCTTCAGGAGCACCGTCGATTTCATCATATTTCTTAGCAACGTTACCCATACCTTTCTTAGATAAGGTAATGGTAATAGCTGCAGTCAAAGTAGTTTTACCATGGTCAACGTGACCAATGGTACCTACGTTTACGTGAGGTTTTTCCCTCTTAAAGGTCTCTTTTGCCATTTGTATCGGTTTTTAGTTGTGTTTTTAAAAATTTATATCGCTGCCCTCCCTCAGGCAATGTTTTTTCTTCTTTCTCACCTATCCTATTCATTCCTGACAAATCCATTTGAACGGGATATCACCAGGGAATTAATTTCAAGTCTTTCGTCTGAGTGCAGAGCCGTTAGTGAGAATCGAACTCACGACCTCTTCCCTACCAAGGAAGTGCTCTACCACTGAGCTACAACGGCAGACTCAAAAAAAATGGAGCGGAAGACGAGGGTCGAACTCGCGACCTATAGCTTGGAAGGCTATCGCTCTACCAATTGAGCTACTTCCGCTTAACCATAAAAAAAGAACTTTCATCCTGCGATGAAATGTGGGCAGAGTAGGGTTCGAACCTACGTACACGTGAGTGAACAGATTTACAGTCTGTCGCCTTTAACCACTCGGCCATCTGCCCGTGTTTATTGAGCCGATTTCAGCAATGCTGAATCTGCATACAATGAGAGCCGAAGATGGGACTCGAACCCGCGACCTGCTGATTACAAATCAGCTGCTCTACCAACTGAGCTACTTCGGCAAAAAAAGAACTTCCCTATTTTTTGGGATGGCAAAGGTAATGGAAATCTTTATTTGGCAAAATTTTGCAAAGATTTTTTTTGATGAATTTGCCTCATTTTTTTCAACATCAGTAAAATCAGGCCTTTTCGGGTCATCTTCTAGTAAAAGAAGCTAGCTTTCAGCAGAACGCTGGCGCTGGCTTTGAACAGTTTTGGTATGCAAAATTTTATGCTTGTGCAAAGGAATCAGGTATAAAACAAAAAAGCTCCCCGATGGGGAGCTTGATTTTAGGCGGCTAATTTTTCTTTTTTACGTTTAATTTGATTGATTAGAGAATCTAAGGCACTTTCAAATGATTCTTCAAAAGACTTGGAAGACGACTTGACAAAGAATTCATGTTTGGGTACATGCACTTTAATCTCAGCCACTTTGTCTTTGATGTTGTGAACCACATTATCCAGTTTCAAGAATACATCCACTTTGAGAATCTTGTCGTGAAACGTAGGCAGCTTGGCCAGTTTCTTTGTTACGAACTCTACTAGTTTTTCATCTGCATCAAAATGGACAGTTTGAATGTTAACGTTCATGGTTAAACATTTAATCGGTGAAACAATAAATTGAAAAGAACTGCCTGTTAAAAAAGAACCCGTTAACAGGACCATTAAGTTAATCAAATTAGTTTAGCAAAACAATAGGCTGACGATAATTTTACTGGAATTTTAACAGCTACGCTTTGGGATGTGCTTTCTGGTAAACTTTCTTCAGTTGCTCAATGGTATTATGGGTATAAACCTGTGTGGCAGCAAGACTGCTGTGACCCAACAAAGACTTCACTGCGTTTATGTCTGCTCCGTTATTCATTAAATGGGTAGCAAAGCTATGGCGCAACACGTGAGGACTTTTTTTATCAATAGTGGTAATCTGTTTCAAACGGGCATTAACCCATCCGTATACGGTTCTGCTATGAAGCGGCTTCCCTGCTTCGTTTACAAAAAGAGGGCTATCCGGCAAAGCTTCAAGAGGCCGTTCAGCCAAATAATTTTTTAATTGATCCATCAGGTCTGCAGAAGCAGGAATAATGCGCTCTTTATTACCTTTCCCAAGCACTTTAACCTGAGCATTCGCAAAATCAATCTGCCCTGGTTTTAAGTTGATCAGCTCACTTAACCGCATACCGGTACTGTAAAAAAGCAATAATATCAATCGTTCCGTTTTCCCTTTCCAATCATCAGAAAAAGGCATGTACAAAAACAAATCCTCCAGCTGCTTTTTTTCTATGTATACTGGCAATCTTTTTTGGGTTTTGGGAGAAACAACCGCTGTCATCGGGGTTGCTTTCAAGCAACCGACTTTCAGTAAATATTTAAAAAAGGATTTTAAACTGGATATTTTCCGGTTGATGGATCGGGAAGAAATCTCATCGGACTTCATTTCCGCTAACCAAGAGCGGACCATTGAGGCACTGATACTGTTTAATCCGGGACTTTCAAACTGACTTGACAGATATTGAGAAAACTGTTCCAGATCGAGCTGGTAAGCTTCTAAAGTGTGTAAAGAGTACCTCCGTTCGAACTTGAGATAGTTCAAAAACTCCTGTATTTCGGGATATTGAGGTATGGGCATAAAAAAAGTAGTCCAGATTACAACGAATCTACACTACTTAATCGTATGATAGAAGGGAAATATTATCCCTCGATCTTTCCGCTAGCGATCTGCTGCTTGTAGATAGCTTTCAACACTTGACCACGACGTACAACTGACGGCTTGGTGAATGCTTGACGCTCTCTCAACTGCAACAAAGTCTTACTTTTCTCGAATTTCTTCTTGTACTTTTTCAGTGCCTTGTCGATGTTTTCGCAGTCTTTAGAATCGATAATTAACATAGCTTATATACCTCCTCAGGTTATTTTTAGGCGGCGAAGATAAGTCGCCGGAATTAATTGACAAAATATTTATCATTTTTTACGGCGATCGCCCTCTGCACGTATTTGCCAAGTATATCAAACTCAATATTTACCTTATCCCCTATAGTTACATCCTGAATACTGGTATGCTCATAGGTATAAGGGATAATGGCAACTTTAAAAGTATTGGCGCCAACCTCAAAACAAGTAAGGCTGGTGCCATTAACCGCAATGGATCCTTTCTCAATGACCAGCGCAGCAAAAGCCGAATCAAATTCAAACCGGTATTCCCAGCTTCCTTCCCCGTTTTTAACTTCAACACAGGTTGCTATTCCATCCACATGCCCTTGCACAATATGACCATCTAATCGACCATTCATCTTCATGCAACGCTCCAGATTCACTTTTTTCCCTTTTTTCCACTGCGCCAGATTCGTCTTACGTATGGTTTCTTCAATGGCCGTCACCTGATACAAATCCCCTTCTATTTTCTCGACTGTCAAACAAACACCATCATGGGCCAAACTTTGATCCACTTTTAATTCTGGAGCAATAGAAGCTCTCAAAGTGAAAGTTACGTTGGAGCCACTATGCTGAACCGATTCTATAACACCCAGACTTTCTATAATACCAGTGAACATATAAGTTTGAATGAATTAATTTCTCAATAAAATAAACCCGTTAAAAGTTATTACTATTCAATTTCTAAAGCATGAATGCTTAGATCTGCTTGCCCTTTAAAGCCCCACTCACCGCTTGATCCATGGCCCTTTCTGCAAAAGGTCTGCTAATTTCATTCAACTCTTCAATCTTAGTCTGTATTAAATTTTTATCATTCATGGTTAATGCCATCTGCAGATTTTGCATAGCACTAGCCGTAGCAATCATTTCCTCTTTTGTTAATAGCGAAGCATTTTTAGCTATGAATTTTTCCGTAACAGAAAGAATCTGTTCTGCTTCTGTTCTAGCTTCAACCAATGCCCTTGTTTGCATATCATCTTTTGCGTGCGTAATACTGTCCATCAGCATTTGCTCTACTTCTGCATCGGTTAATCCGTACTGAGGTTTCACTTCAATACTTTGTTCTACTCCACTTCTCAGTTCCTTGGCTGTAACCGATAAAATCCCATCTGCGTTGATAAGAAAACTCACTTCTACTTTAGGCATACCAGCGGGCATACCAGGAATTCCTTTGAAATTAAATTCAGCGAGTTTGCGATTGTGTTGCACCAAATCTCTCTCCCCTTGAAATACAGAAATACGCATAGATCCCTGCCCATCTTTTTGGGTAGTGTATTGGCGAGAAGCCCTATTAGGAATTTTAGCGTTTCTCGGAATTAAAACATCCATTAATCCCCCCATGGTCTCAATACCCAAACTCAAAGGGGTAATGTCCAACAATAAAAAATCTTTGTTATTGCCTGCTAAAATATCTGCCTGAACCGCAGCTCCAATGGCTACCACTTCATCCGGATTTACTGAATCATTTACAGTTTTACCAAAGTATTCGCTCACTTTATCTTTCACCAATGGCACTCGGGTACTTCCACCTACCATGATAACAGAATCAATATCGGCCGTTTGCAATCCTGCATCCGATAAGGCTTTTGCGCAACATTCGATGGTTTTATTTACCAGGGGGATTAAACACTGATTGAATTCGGAACGGCTAATACGCACTTGGTAACCGCTCCAATCTGTTGCAAAATTTTCTTGTTGACTCAAGGTCTTTTTTGCTTCTTCAGCCAATAATCGAAGCGACTGCAACACCGCTTTGTCATTTTGAACAGCGCTGAATGGAACTTCAATTTGCTTTAACCAGAATTCCATAATAGCTCTGTCAAAATCATCTCCTCCGAGGTAAGTATCTCCGTTGGTACTTAAAACTTCAAAAATGCCATTGTTAATCTGAAGTATGGAAACATCAAAAGTTCCTCCTCCTAAATCGTATACTGCAATTGTTTTGTTATCGTCTTTATGAACACCCAATCCGTAAGCCAGGCTGGCTGCGGTAGGCTCGTTCACAATCCGCAACACGTCTAATCCAGCCAGCTTACCCGCATCTCTGGTTGCCTGACGCTGAGCATCATTAAAATAAGCTGGAACTGTTATAACAGCCTTATTCACTGGTGTCTTAAGAATATGTTCTGCTCTTGATTTAAGTTCTTTCAAAATGAAAGAACTCAATTCAATAGGAGAATAAAAACGATCGCCTATCTGCACTTTCACCAGGCTATCGGTATCGTCATCAATTACTTTGTAAGTAAAGAACCCCGCATTTTCCTTCACATCTTTATAGCTCTTCCCCATTAATCTTTTAGCAGAGAAAATGGTATTGGAAGGATCGGTTTCCAGATAGGCTTTTGCCTGTTCCCCTACTTCGGCATTACCCAATGCATCAAAGTGAACTACACTTGGCACCAAACTGCTGCTATTGTGCTCCCGCAATGCAACTGGCTGCTTGCTTTCCGGATGAATAATGGCCACCAAACTATTGGTTGTGCCCAGGTCTATTCCAACAATTACTTCTTCTTGTTGCAAACTTCCGGTTGCTATATTTATTCCAATCTTTGCCATACGTTCTATTCAAATTGAGTTGCAAAGTTATTACAATTGAACAGCCCCGTTGTTGCGATTTACGAAATCAATTATTTGTCTGAATCCTCCACAACCGTGGTTGCACTGGCAAAATCGTGTAAAGGACCACCCAGAAAGGGACTGAAGAACAAATCAATTAATGTCAGGCGCAGCAGACTTCTAAAGCCAATCATATACCAATTGGGACGTTTACCATTTTTGGCCATCACTCTTGAATAGGTCAGCCATTTTCCGGGCGTTTTCAAAAAGATTAATTCAAATAAAAAGTAATAGGTAAACATCACAGGAAAGAAAAACCATCCAAAATGAAAAGGAGTATAACCCCAGTACATCACATAAAAGTTATACCACTTGAAAAGCAAGATTGCTAGAATGGTAATGATTATCGTATCAATAAAAAAATTTAACGCCCTAGTTCCGTCCCCTACACTTTTCATGTCTGATGATTATCAGGCAAAGGTAGCGCATTGGTCAATTGAGTCTAACTTTTGTACATTTGCCCCTCAAATACTTTTGAAATGAGTTTAGTGGAAGAATTACGCTGGAGAGGCATGTTGCAGGATATAATGCCTGGCACAGAAGATTTATTAAATAAGGAAATGGTTTCCGGCTATATAGGATTTGATCCTACTTCCGATAGTTTGCATATTGGTAGCCTGGTCCCCATTTTATTATTGGTGCATTTACAGAAAGCAGGACATAAACCTTTTGCATTAGTAGGTGGGGCAACCGGAATGATTGGTGATCCAAGCTTTAAAAGTGAGGAAAGAAATTTGTTAAGTGAGGAAACTTTGCAGCACAATCTGGAAGGCATAAAAAAACAATTGAGCAAGTTTCTGGATTTCACCTCTGACGCCCCCAATAAAGCTGAAATGGTGAACAACTACGACTGGTTCAAAGACTTCAGTTTTCTGAATTTTATCAGAGACGTAGGTAAGCATATCACGGTTAACTACATGATGAGCAAAGACAGTGTTCGCAAGCGCCTGGAAGGAAATAATGGCATGAGTTTTACCGAATTTACTTATCAGCTGATACAGGGATACGACTTCTATTGGTTATACCAAAATAAAAACTGCAAACTCCAAATGGGCGGAAGCGACCAGTGGGGCAATATTGTAACTGGCACCGAAATCATTCGGAGAAAAGCGGGTGGAGAAGCATTTGCTTTTACTTGTCCATTATTAACCAAAGCCGACGGAGGGAAATTTGGGAAAACAGAAAAGGGAAATGTATGGCTTGATCCTGAAAAAACTTCCCCATATCAGTTCTATCAATTCTGGTTAAATGCCAGCGATGAAGATGCTACCAAGTGGATTAAAATATTTACCTTATTACCTAAGGAAGAAATTGATCAGCTGATTACTGAACATGCTGCAGCCCCACATACAAGGACCTTACAGAAAAAACTGGCCGAAGAAATCACTTGCTTTGTACATAGCCGTGAAGACTATGAATTTGCAGTAAAAGCCTCAGAGATCTTGTTTGGCAATGCTTCTACAGAAACTTTGGCTTCATTAAATGAAAAGCAATTATTACAAGTAATGGAAGGCGTGCCTACTGCTGAAGTATCTCGCAGTCAAATAGAAGCCGGATACGATTTAATCAGTTTGTTGGCTGATACGGGAGTTACCCCAAGCAAAGGCGAAGCAAAAAAGTTAATGGCAGCCGGCGGAGTTGCTATTAATAAAGAAAAAATAGCTCCTGAAAAAACAGCGGTTGGCACTGCCGACTTACTGCAAAACAAATATTTGTTGTTACAAAAAGGGAAGAAAAACTATTTCCTCGTAAAAATCATAGAGTAAGGCTATTGTACATTTTTCAAAGTATTCCAAATTGTCTTAGCCACAAATTCATTGCCGGCTGCGTTCAAATGAACGCGGTCGGTGGTTAATAAACCTTTCTCTGCATTGGCGGGATTATTGGCAATTAAATAGTTTTGAAACTCAGTTCTTAAATCAACACAGGACAACTTTTTGTCTTTGGCGTATTGTCTTAACCAGTTGCTGTACATATTTAATTCTCCGTCTTGCTCATTCGAGTTGTCTTTTCTTTCTCCTATAACGGAAGGAGTACAAACGACAACTTTCGCCCCAGCAGCCTGTAACTTTTTTACAATGGCATCGTAGAATTCAGTGTATTTTACATAGTCAGTTCCAGTACCCGCCAAACGCTTATGCCAAACATCATTGATGCCAACATATATTACAACTATATCGGGTTGTTTACTTAACACGTCTCTTTCCAAACGCAAATACAAGTCAGTAACTTTATTCCCACTGATACCCGCTCCTATTAATTCATATTGGTTCCCCAAGCTTTCCTTGGCTATCATTGCTTCCATCTGACGGATATAACCACCTGGTTCAGCACCCATCTGGGTAATGGAGTCTCCGAAGAAAACTACTTTCTTTCTTTTTTGAAGGGTAAAACTCATAACCAAAACGGTACTGCAAACCAACAGAATAAGGAGGGATTTTTGTAACATCGACAAGTAATTAGGGTTTGAAATTCAATAATCTATGCAAAAGACCTCTTAAAGGTAAGAATTGAGCATTCATTTTCACTTTTTGAATGAAAAAATTTGGAACAATTGAATAGTCGCCTTATTTTTGCAGCCCATTCCAAAAGAATGGTCGGATTGCCTGATAGTATAAGGGTAGTACAACTGATTTTGGTTCAGTATGTCTTGGTTCGAATCCAGGTCGGGCAACAAGAAACCCGCAGCAAAAGCTGCGGGTTTTGTTTTTTATGCGAGCACCATGAGCTTGCTCAATGGGACGAGTAAAAAAACAAAACTAGCGCCGCGTTTACGTGGCGCGAAGTTTCTTGGGTAATGCAAAGCGGGTTGGATCAGCGCAGCTAATCCAACCCGAAAAGTTGCCGAAGGCAATCCTTCCCTACTCTACATCCACAGTATTATCATCTGGAATTCGATCAATCAATTTATTGTAAGGATCAATCCCTGCCTTTACTGGTTTTCCTTTCACTCTAATCGTAATCGTCTTTTGCCCGGGCATCAACTTGTATTTCTGAAGGAACAAAGGGTTAACTTTTTTTCTTCCGTATTTATCCACCGACTCAGCAGCAAAAACGCCAATATCAATGTAGTCATTCATTTTAGTAACCGTTTCCTTACCAGCACTATCCGCATAAAACTTATTGGTATTTACCTGAATGGTAACATCATACAAATCTTTGCCAACACTTACTGCTTTTGCACTGGTTGCCTTGTTATCGTAAAGCGTGATTTTCTTCCAGGTATCCACTAAGTAATACTTTACTGAATCAGGGGTGTACTTATCAATAAATGCATACAAGTCTGTGCTTCCAGCAAAAGGCGGATTCTCTTTTAAAGCAAAACTATCCCTGAATTCATGCAGTGCTTTATTTAGTTGATCTAATCCAATCAAATCCTGCAAACCATACAAAATCAGACTTCCTTTCTGATACCACTGATAAGGTCGATTACAATTGATAAAAGTATTTTCCTTTTTAGCCTCATTAGCTCTGCCTCTTAAATAGCCGTCCAACTCTTCTTTCAGGAATCGCTTCATATTGTCCTTTCCGTATTTACGTTCTGTAAGAATCAAGGCGGTGTATTCAGCAAGGGCTTCTGAAATCAAATTAGATCCCTTTGTTTTATTGGGAACCACTTGGTGCCCCCACCACTGATGTGCCAATTCATGGGCAGTTACATAATAAACGTAGTCAAAAGAATTCGGATCTCTGAAATCTGCTACCCATCCAAAACTTTCTGAAAAAGGAACTGTATTTGGGAAGCTTTGTGCAAACCCTGCATATCGGGGGAATTCCATCAGGCGCATTTGCCTAAATTGGAAATTACCATAACTCTTAGAGAAATAAGCTAACCCATCTTTATAGGCTGCATTAAATCTGTCTAAGTTGAATTTGTGTTTTGAATCGTGGAAGATTTCGATGTTTATTTTTTTACCACCTGCAATGGTAACTGAATCTTTAAAAACATCATACCTGGCAGAAACAATACTCAGGAAATAATCAATGGGCGTATCCTGTATATATTGAAAATATTTCCTTCCTCCCTTTTCCCAAACATTTTGCAAGTAACCGGGGGCAATAGCTATCTGGTCTTTTGATGTACTAACGGTAGCTTCAAAGTGTATCAAGTCTGCATCATCATTAAACAACATAGTAGCTCTACCCTGCGGATCATTCTGATTGGGAAACTCCTCTTCTTTTTTAGGCAACCTGTATTTTTTACGGTCTTCGTCACTAAACAATTCTCTGTCCGGATCATAACCAAAAGAAGGAATGCCGCCAGCATAAAATGTACCGTTATGTATAATTTCACGTGAGAATCCACTATTAGGAAATCCTTTATTTTCAATTACCGAGTATACTTCAAGCAAAGCCGTATCACCAGGAAGCATGGGTGAAGGAAGTCCATAAATTCTATAATTAGCCGTATCCTTCCCTTTCTTTAAAAAGTTGAAAGCAGAATGTTTATACTGCAATGGAGACCTATAAGAGAGTGGTTTCCCATTATACAAAATACGGTATCGAATGTTGGCATCTGCTAATAAATGCAAGGAATCAACAGCAGTTGCATTTTTATTTTTCAAAGAAACCCTGGCATATATTTCTACTTTTCTTTCTTCAGGAAAAATGTCTGCCTGCATGAGCACCTGGGTTACTTTGGGTTGTAATTTTTTCTCGTATTTTTTTAGGGTAGTCTCATATAAAGCAAGGTTGCTCTTGTTCTTGGAATCACTGATATAATTGTTCAGATAGCTTACATTATAGTAGATAAAAGCACCAGATCCAACCCAGCAAAGAAACAGTACAACTATCCATGCCCTTGGAGCGCCATGGAATCTTCCGGAGGCAATTCTCCATCTCTCTATGAAACCACCGGGAATTCCCCGTTGATAAAATAAATAAGCAATAATGGTTAACAAAGATCCGAGACTAATCCAATAAAAATTAAACCATAACTGCGGTTCAAGGAAATGTCCAATTCCATTAATATCACTCCAGCGATAATTGGGTGTGTAAAAATAGAAGAACAGATTATAATCCATTTTTCCGAATGTCCTTAATAAATAAAGACTCACCCAAATAATCAAAGAGGCACCATGTCCGCCAAATTTGTTGTTCACTAACAAATGAACGGCAAATGACAAGAGAATCATTTGAATAAACCCGGGAAAAGTCAGTACATATAATTCGATGAGATATACTGGTAAATTAAAGTCAGTATGTCCTTTCAACAACTGAATTAATACCCCAATAAACATGGGAATCGTAACCAGTATAAAAGCGATTCCCAAAAGGCTGCAGAATTTTGAAAAGAGAAAAACTGCGTTGGATACTGGCATGGCATCGTTGATAATATTGTATCTCGTTGCCTTTTCTCGATGAATGGTTTCTCCTGAATAAAAAAGCAGAATGATAAAAATGAAGATATTGTAATCATAGCTTTTATAATCCATCAAAAAAATGGTCAGGGGTCTGTCTGAAACGCCATATAAAGAATTACCAATCCAAAAATCCAATATCAGAAATATCAACCCGCCTAGCAGAATTGCTTTGAAATAATTATCCCTGATAATATTGGCAAATTCTATTTTAGTAAGTCGCCACCAAACTCTCCTCATATACCCTTGCGAAAAATCCTGTGTAACTTTCTGAAGCGGATGCCCTTTGGGTGTATTTTCAGCAGCTTGCTTTTTATCATTATTTTTTGATGTTTCAGCATTCAGAAAAGCAGTAAAACTGAATCGCCAATAAGCAATAAACGTTATCAGTATTGAAATGCCCACCCAGATTAAGCGGTTATACACAAAGACTTTTGTGAAAGGAAGCACCAAATGATTTTTTTCATAAGGTGTCAAATACCTTGTTTCCAGCTGAAAAGTATTGATGAGAAAAGGGTCTAATAATTTCACCAGTTCTCTTCTCTCTAAATCCTGCACAAGGAAATTAGAAAGCAGATAACCAATAAACAATAGAATACTCGCACTATAAACCACTTTTACATTCCTAGTAACAGCAACCAATGCAAAGAAAATAGTTGAAGGAATCAAAAGATTACTAAAACCATATAAAAAAGCGGGCTCCAAATAATTCCAGAGACCAAAGTCTCCTATCCTGTTAGAGGGAACCTGTCCCATTAATGGCCCTAAATAAGCCCCCACATAACAACCCCAGTTAAATGCAGTACCAATTACCAGAACATAAAAGAAAGAGCCAAAAAATCTGCCCCAGAAATACCCTCTCTTGGTAATTGGAAAACTAAAAAAATATTGTCTTGTCTGGTGCTCTATATCTCTATACAAAGGAACACCCATAATGGCAGAACAAACCAACATCATTAATATGCTAAAGAAAGTGGTACCTTCTGCAATGGTCCAGGGAGCATTGTGCAATACTTTCTCCGATGCAGGTGTTGATCCTGTTGCGATGGATAAAAATCCAATCAGGAAGAAAATGAAAAAGTAAATATAGGAGGCCGGTCTCTTGGAGCGGTAGACCAACTCAAATTTAAATATTTGCCAAAACATAAAGATGGTTTTTGAGTTAGGTTAGATGGTTGCTACGTCCATTTTAGAAGCAATCTGATGAAAGTATACATCTTCCAATGCGGGCGAAACAGTTCTGAAATTGCTTCCCGGATTAGAATCGCTGTAAATACGTACACTCAAACTGCCACTTTTCATTTGAACGCTGATAACCTGATATTGCTCTTTCATTTGCTCAACAGTTGCCTTGTCTGCAGAAATGGTAAAAATCTTTCCTTCTAACTCATTTACTGCATCATCTGGTTTATCGTGTCTGAGTAATTCTCCTTTGCAGATAATTGCAAAATCGCTGCACAAGGTTCTTACATCCTCAACAATATGCGTAGACAAAATGACAATCGTATTACTTCCTATTTCGCTTAATAAATTGTAAAAACGGTTTCTTTCTGCGGGATCCAAACCAGCCGTAGGCTCATCCACGATAATTAATTTGGGATTTCCCAGAAGTGCCTGAGCAATACCAAAGCGCTGTTTCATACCTCCCGAATAGGTCCCAAGACTTTTTTTACGGTCAGTATATAGATTGACTCTGTTCAGCAGATTCTCAACTGTTTCCTTTCTTTCTTTTGCATTGCTGATTCCCTTTAAGCAGGCTATATGATCCAGCATTTGTTCCGAACTGATTTTAGGATATACCCCAAAGTCCTGTGGCAGATAACCCAGGATTTTCCTTACCGACTCCTTATCGTTTAATACATCCAAATCATCTAAAAAAATACTTCCACTATCTGCTTCCTGAAGTGTAGCAATGGTTCGCATCAAAGAAGATTTTCCTGCCCCATTTGGCCCTAACAGACCAAACATGCCTTCTTTAATAGTAAAACTTACATTATTCAGTGCCTGTACGCCATTGGGGTATCTTTTGGAAAGATTGGAAATGACTAATTGCATAAAATGATTTGAAGGGTTTGAAAATGAAAATGGTTATAGTAATATATGAAATACTTTAATATATCACCAAGTATTTTCCTCATTATTTTAAACACAGACAACCATACTATTCATATATCTTTAAACAATTAGACTAATTTTGTTCGTATTCTTCCTTTTTTCAAGTTGTTTTTCACGAGCACAGCAAAGCATTGTCATTTTAGGAACAACCCAGGATGCAGGATCGCCACAAATAGTATGCACATATAGGACATTATACAGGATTAATGTTTCTGGGCAAAGAGGCAATCAATGCAAAAAATCAGTCTGTCTATGCAATGCCCAAAATGAAAGCTTTCTTGGAACAAAATGGACCTTGGAGTCAATTGGTCAGTCAGCAAAGTAGATTATGCCTTAATTGATGCAACTTTTTTTGACGCAACGGAAATCAATAATAGACCTATTAATGAAATTCCCCACCCCTTTGTTATTGAAAGTATGAAGCGCTTTAAATGGATGCTACAGGAAGACAAAAAGAAAATTTATTTTATTCATTTTAATCATACAAACCCGCTTCTCAACTTAAAAAGTAAGGCATCAAAAATAGTGTTGGGGGCTGGCTTTAACATTGCCAGACAAGGTGATGTATTTAAACTAGACAAAAATATTGTAAAAGACTAAACCGCGTAAAGAGTTGCATTTTGATACAATTCATGCAAATTGGAGTGTAACGTTTTCAATTCTACTTTTCCAGAATCAACAACAATCCATTTCCGTTAGATTTTTTACTAATAAAGTCCATCATCATCAATAACAAAATAATGGGGTAAAATAGGATAAGGCAAAATCCAGCAACGGATTTGAACAGATAACTACCAGAGACAATTAAAGTAGTACAACTATTCAGCAATTCATGACTTAGCTTACCTGCTGTACCATAAGTGTATATTTTTTTACGAACCGTAAATCCAGCTCTCTCAACTTTTTCTAGCAGCTCATTTTCAGTATATACCCGCTTTCTATTATTGACACTTTCATATTGTTCAAATCGTTGAAAAATATATGGGTAAACTTTAGTGAGAAAGATCCCATTGATGGGCACGTATAATAAGAGCTTACCTTCCTTTTTTAGACTCAGATACATATTTTTCAGCGCAAGTTCATCTTCGGAGATATACTGCAAAACCCCAACACATAAACCAATATCTACCATATGAGCTAGTTGATCAGTTTCAAGATTAAAGAGTTGCCCAGAAAGGTTAGCAATCCCAAACTGATTCATCAACTCAACAGAAGGCAAATGATAATCGGCTCCAATAAAAGTAGCACTGTTAATTTGTTTCGTAAACGGAACAATATACTGCCCTTCTCCACATCCAAAATCTACAATTGTACATGGCGCCTTTTTACTCAATAAAAGCAACCTCCACTCACGCATCACATACCATTTGCGTAATTGAGTCAAATAATGGAGCCCATACACCCATCGCAACAATTGGGGATTATTTCTAATAAAAGAAGGATATTGATACTGAAGCGTAAGGGATTTTAGCTTAGGCATGTAATTGCTCCATACAGTTTTTCAAACTACGTTTCCATTCTTTCAATTCAACACCGAATACGGTGGTAATACTTTGTAGGTCCAACACAGAATACGCTGGTCTTTTTGCAGGTGTAGGAAAAGCTTCGGTAGGAATTGGCAAAACAGAACAAGTAAGGCCTGCAAATTCTTTAATTGTAGAAGCAAAATCAAACCATGTGGTTGCGCCAGTGTTGCTGTAATGGAAAATCCCTACAGCATTGTTACCTTTTTGAGCAGCAGATATAATTTGCATAATGGCTTCTGCTAAATCAGCAGCATAAGTAGGACATCCCTGCTGATCGGCTACCACCTTAATCTCAGGTCTTTCTTTCATCAAACGCAACATGGTTTTCACAAAATTATTCCCATGCGTACTGTACACCCAGGAAGTTCTGATGATTACCGTGTTAGGGTTATTCTCCAAAGCTTTTTGTTCCCCTATGGCTTTGGTATTCCCATAATAATTAACCGGGTGGGTTGGCGTAGTAGTTGAATAAGGAGCTGTACCTTGTCCGTCAAAAACATAATCCGTGGAAATGGTAATCAGCTTTGTCTGAAACCTAGCACAGCAGGAAGCAATTTCACCAACCGATGTAGCATTAATAGTTAATGCAAGTTCTTTTTCCACTTCAGCTTTATCTACTGCAGTATAGGCGGCACAGTTTATAAAAAACTGAGGCCTTATCTTTTCAAAAAATGGAGCAATGCTTTCCGGTGCTGCTAAATCAAGCATCGTTCTGTCCGTAAAAACAAACTCGTACCTGTCTTGAAAAGAAGAAGCCAACTGTTGTAACTCCCATCCAAGCTGACCATTCTTTCCAGTAACAACAACAATTGGCTTCATATAAAATGTAATAACTATTTTCCTGAATAAAACTCCTTCGGTTGTTTAGACCATTCTTCCTTAGGCAAAGACTTAAAGTAGTCATAAGTTTTCTTCAAGCCTTCTGCCCTGTCTACTTTTGGTTCCCATCCCAATATGCTTTTAGCCTTGGAAATATCCGGCTTTCTTTGCTTGGGATCATCAACAGGCAATGGCTTGTATACAATCTTAACAGAAGATCCTGTAAGCTTTAATACTTCTTCAGCAAAATCTTTCAAAGTAATTTCATGCGGATTACCAATGTTTACTGGCATAGTGTAGTCGCTCATCAATAATCGATAAATACCTTCAATTAAATCATCCACATAACAAAAAGAGCGTGTCTGGCTACCATCCCCGAATACAGTTAGGTCTTCTCCTCTTAAAGCCTGACCAATAAAAGCAGGTAAAGCACGGCCATCATTCAGGCGCATTCTCGGACCATAGGTATTAAAAATTCGCACAATTCTTGTTTCTACTCCGTGGAATGTATAATACGCTCTTGTGATAGACTCCATGAATCTTTTGGCTTCATCGTAAACACCTCTAGGTCCTACTGGATTTACATTACCCCAGTATTCCTCAGTTTGCGGATGCACCATAGGATCACCATAAACTTCACTGGTAGATGCTACCAACATACGAGCTCCCTTTGCTTTGGCAAGTCCAAGGCAATTATGTGTTCCCAATGCGCCTACTTTCAGGGTTTGAATTGGGATTTTTAAATAGTCAATAGGGCTTGCAGGTGAAGCAAAATGCAGGATATAATCAATAGGACCTGGTACATGGATAAACTTGGATACATCGTGATGATAGAACTCAAATTCCTCCAGTTTAAATAAGTGTTCAATATTTCTGAGGTCTCCAGTAATAAGGTTATCCATCCCGACTACCTTATATCCTTCTTTAATGAATCGGTCGCATAAATGAGATCCGAGGAATCCGGCAGCGCCGGTGATTAATACTCGTTTTTGAGACATAATGATTTTTTTAAGGTCTTCCTACACTTTCGTAATGGTAGCCCATGTCAGTAATATATTTAACTTCAAATAAGTTTCTTCCGTCAAATATGGCTTTGCCCTTTAACAAGCTATCAATCACTTCAAAGTCTGGCGTTCTGAACTCACTCCACTCTGTTGCAATAACCAGTGCATCTGCATTCTTTAGCGCCCCGTATTGGCTATCGGCATATTTGATTTTATCTCCGATGGTATTTTTTACATTCGGCATTGCTTCTGGGTCATAGGCCGTTACAGTTGCACCAGCAGCTACCAGTGCGTCAATTAAGTACAAAGCAGGAGCTTCGCGGATATCATCCGTATTGGGTTTGAATGCCAATCCCCAAAGGGCAAAATGCTTCCCTTTTAAGTCGCCTTTGAAATAACGTTCAATTTTGGGAATCAAGTGTAACTTCTGTGCTTCGTTTACTTCTTCTACCGCTTTCAAAATCTTGAAGTCGTAATTCACTTCTTCAGAAGACATAATCAAAGCTTGTACGTCTTTAGGAAAACAGCTACCGCCATATCCGATACCAGGGAAAAGAAAACGCTTTCCAATTCTGTCATCAGAACCAATCCCCCTTCTAACCATGTCTACATCGGCACCTACTTTTTCACATAGTTGAGCTATTTCATTCATGAATGAAATTTTGGTAGCCAAAAAAGAATTGGCGGCATATTTGGTTAACTCAGCAGATTTTTCATCCATGAAAATCACCGGATTACCCTGACGAACAAAGGGTGCATATAAATCTGACATTAATTTCTTGGCTCGCTCAGAACGGGTACCTACCACTACACGATCTGGTTTCATGAAGTCATCTACCGCAACCCCTTCTCTTAAAAATTCGGGATTACTTACTACATCAAACTCCCCTTTATAATTTTCAGCAACTGCTGCATGTACTTTTTCAGCTGTTCCAACAGGAACAGTGCTTTTATCAACCAGTACTTTATAATCGGTCATGATTTTTCCTAGATCTTTTGCTACGCCTAATACATAACGCAAATCAGCAGCGCCTCCTTCACCCGGAGGTGTGGGCAATGCAAGAAAAACAATCTCAGCATCTTTTACCCCTTCTGCCAAATTGGTGGTAAATACTAATCTTCCTTCTCTTAAATTTCTCAGAAAGATTTTTTCCAAACCTGGCTCGTAGATGGTAATCTCTCCCTTGGATAGCTTATCTACTTTGTTCTGGTCAATGTCTATACAGGTTACTTTATTTCCTGTTTCAGAGAAACAGGTACCTGTTACCAAACCAACATACCCTGTTCCTACAACGGCAATTTTCATATAAATTATTTATTGATAAAGTTTAAAACATGCGTACATATATAGTTCAATTGATCTTCCTCCATCTCACTATGAATAGGAAGAGAAATTACGGAATTTGTTAATAAATCGGTCACCAGAAGCTCAATTTCTTTTAATCCAAAGCTTGAAAACATATCCTGCTTATGTCCGGGCACTGGATAATAAATCATGGAAGGGATTTTATGTTCTGCCAAATAGGCTACTAAACCATCTCGGTCAACCCCGTTAAGTTGTAGGGTGTATTGATGATACACATGTGTGCTATAAGGTGCTACAAATGGAGTGGTAATAGCAGAAATACCTGCAAAAGCCTTATTATAAAAAGCAGCAACCGCTTGTCTGGCTGCATTGTACTGATCCAGTTTTTTCAGTTTGATATTCAATACTGCTGCCTGAATGGAATCGAGTCTTGAATTACAACCCACCACTTCATGATAGTATCTTTTTTGCTGTCCGTGATTGGCAATCATTTTCATTTGATGAGCAAGGGCATCATCGTTGGTAAAAATGGCTCCCCCATCCCCATAGGCACCCAGATTTTTTGATGGATAAAAACTAGTGGCTCCAATGGTGCCAATGGTTCCAGTCTTTTTCTTTGTTCCATCGGAAAAAGTATAGTCACACCCGATTGCCTGGGCATTGTCTTCAATTACATAGAGTCCAAACTCTTTGGCAATTGCCATAATTTCTTCCATGGGCGCAGCATGTCCATACAAATGAACAGGCACAATGGCTTTTGTTTTAGGGGTAATGGCTTTTCTAATTGCGGCAGGATCGATACAAAAAGTTTTGGGGTCAACTTCCACAAAAACAGGTGTAAGCTTTAATAAAGCCACCACTTCTGTTGTTGCTATATAAGTGAATGAAGGGGTGATTACTTCGTCTCCTGGCTGCAATCCCAATGCCATCATGGCAATCTGAAGGGCGTCTGTACCGTTAGCACAGGGAATGGTATGTTTTACCTGTAGATAAGCACCCAGATCGCGGGTAAACTCCTGTACTGCTTTTCCATTAATATAAGCTGCGGTATCTAACACTTCGTGGATGGCAGCATCCACCTCGTTTTTTATTGCTAAATACTGAGAATGGGTATCCACCATCTGTATAGGACGCATATGTAAAATTTAAATGCAAAATTACTATAAAATCAACAACAAAGATTTGAGTTACTTTTGTTCTATTATGAAATGGGCATACCTGTTGTTTATCAAATTATACCCACTGATTGCATGGTTCATTTCTCCGTTCAATCGGAAAGCTGCCCTATGGGTAAGCGGCAGGAAAAATTTGCTGGAAAAAATCAGAACAGCATTTTCCAGTAACCAGGATCCTGTTATCTGGATACATGCAGCATCATTGGGAGAATTTGAACAGGGATTGCCCATTGCAGAACAACTAAAAAAAGAATATCCCGGCCATCGCATATTAATTACTTTTTTTTCGCCCTCCGGTTACGAAAACAAAAAAAATCATCCGGTTGCCGACTGGGTCTTTTATCTGCCAATGGACAGTGCTCGTAACGCAAAATTGCTGATTGAATATACACGCCCTAAACTGGCCATTTTTATTAAATATGAATTCTGGTACTACTATTTAAAAACACTGCATAATCATAACATTCCTGTGTTGTTGGTGTCCGGCATTTTCAGGCCTACCCAGCTTTTCTTTAAACCCTTTGGAGGATTTTACCGCTCCCTCTTACAATATTTCAGGCATTTGTTTTTGCAGGACCAGGGATCAGCAACGCTGCTAAAACCTTATTTAGCTGCAGTACGCATGCAGGTATCGGGAGATACCCGCTTCGACAGGGTTATCGCCATTGCTGCAGCAGCAAAATCATTTCCCGAAATTGTTCAATTTGCCGATGGCCTCCCTTTAATTATCGCAGGTAGTACCTGGAGTGAAGACGATAAAGTGTTGCACCATTTTGCCATCAGCCATCCTGAAGTAAAATGGATTATCGCCCCGCATCATATTGAAGAAGAAAGACTCAGCGAATGCTTACGTTTTTATCCATCCGCTGTTTTATATTCTGCTTTTACCAAAGCAAAAAAGGAAGAGCAACAAGAGACAAAAACCATTGTTATTGACAATATTGGAATCCTTAGTCAATTGTACCAATATGCAACCATTGCATTTATCGGAGGCGGCTTTACCAGTCAGGGAATTCACAACACCATTGAGGCTGCTGTATTTGGTAAACCAATCATTTTTGGACCAGTTTATGACAAATATCTGGAAGCAATTGAGCTGATAGAAACTGGAGGAGCCGTTTCAGTTGAGAATACGCTGCAACTGGAACAAATATTCCATATTTTACTACAGGAGAAGGAGAAAAGGTATAAAATGGAGAATGCTTCGTTGGATTATGTAAAGGCAAAAGCAGGTGCCACAGCACAAATTATAAGCTATATTCAGGAAAAACGTCTCTTAATCAACTGATCAAATAATTTCACCGTTGCATTGTCCTCCAACCAGCCTAGTTTAACCTTTAATTCCCGTTGAATCCAGTACTGTGCTTCAGGAAAAATATTAAACCCATTTATTGTTTTAATGCTTCTTTCGTACATGTTTTCATCACCTCTGAACAAGTGATTGATAAAAAGGTATCTGTCATTGATACTAATGGCTTTTTTAAGGTCCCTAACAGGCGTTTCGTCTAGCATATTGGCTACTTCAACCGTATATTCCTTTAACTGCTCATTTAATTCCGGTATATCATTAACTAAAAGTTCATTTACTTCCTTTACCAGCACTTCTTCTTTGGGTGCAGGGGCAGGAACCGGCTGGTGTATCAGCGTTGGAATGTCTACGTAAGATTCAAACAAGGATTTTCCTATGGCAGCTTTATCTTCTTTGGCAGGTTGTTTGGGCGTAATTCCGGGAATTGCTGATTCACTTTCATTATTGCTAATAGCTACAGAAGGCATAACTACCGCAACTTTTGATGTTGAATTATTGGCTGGTTTCTGCATCTGCAGCTCTGCTAATAATAGCTGAGCAGTGATGGCCAATTTATCAACCGCTTCCTTACGGTTAAATTGTTCTTGTAATTTATTAATTAAAGTGCCTACTCTTTCCATAGGAAGCAATACTTTTGGGTTATCCAAAGAAGCAACTTATCAACCTAAAACGAATTTTAAGCTATTTTATTGTTACATGTTTATTGAACCCAATTTATCAGGAGAAAGAAGAGGCTGGATCGAAGTGATCTGTGGTAGTATGTTTAGTGGCAAAACGGAAGAATTAATCAGAAGATTGAAAAGAGCCAAAATTGCCAATTTAAAAGTAGAAATTTTTAAGCCAGCTGTAGACAAGCGATACGATGAAAATGACGTGGTAAGCCACGATTCAAATACTATTACTTCTACCCCCATCGAAAATTCACAGACCATTCTATTAATGGCCCAGGATGTTGATGTGGTAGGCATTGATGAAGCACAGTTTTTTGATGCAGAAATCGTTACGGTTTGCGAAAAACTTGCACTCAGAGGCGTCAGGGTAATTGTTGCAGGACTGGATATGGATTACCTTGGAAAACCTTTTGGCCAAATGCCCTTTCTACTGGCTACGGCCGATTATATAACCAAGTTGCACGCCATCTGCATGAAATGTGGCAATATTGCGAATATTTCCTATCGTAAAACCAGTGACGAAGGGCAGGTTTTATTAGGTGAGAAAGAAACCTATGAGCCCCGATGCAGAAATTGTTTTCATGAATAATTTTCGCCTGATATCAGCCCTTCTCAAAAAAGACATATTACTGGAAACCCGCCAGCAATATAGCTTTTACGGAGTCCTTTTATATATAGCTTCCAGCACATTTGTGGTATATCTAACAATGGGGCAACCTGAAGAGAAAGTATGGAACGGACTTTTCTGGGTATTGCAATTGTTTATTTGCATCAACGCCGTTGCTAAAAGTTTCTTACAGGAAAACAGGGGCAGAATGCTGTACTATTATAGCCTGAGTTCACCTGTGCATTTTGTATTGGCTAAGCTTCTGTTTAATGCCATTCTGATGTTATTCATGACCTTACTTAGCATTGGCATCTTCAGTTTGCTGCTGGGCAATCCTACTGTCCGTTTCATAGAATTCATACTGGTTAGTCTGCTAGGGGGAATCAGCTTAAGTATGGTTTTTACTTTTCTTGCAGCGATAGCAGCCAAAGCGCAGCAGCAGGCTGCTATGATGGCTATTATGGGTTTTCCCATCATCATACCTCAATTACTCTTACTGATGAAAGTGTCAGGAGCTGCATTCACTTCTGCTATACAAAACGGATGGTGGCAAATGATAGCTTTGCTGTTTATACTAGACTTACTGGTACTTGCCTTGTCCGTAATATTATTTCCTTTTCTCTGGAGGGATTAGAACCGCAGATGTCTTACAGTTAATCCATTATTAATAAGCTGCTTTAAGGAGTCAATACCAATTTTAAGGTGTTTGTCTACAAACTGAGCAGTTACTTTGGAATCACTTGCTTCTGTTTTAACTCCTTCAGGAATCATTGGCTGATCGCTTACCAGCAACAATGCTCCGGTTGGAATTTTATTAAAGAATCCTACGGTGAAAATAGTAGCTGTTTCCATATCAATGGCATAGGCCCTTACTTTTTGCAAGTAAGTTTTGAACTCTTCATCGTGTTCCCAGACTCTGCGGTTGGTTGTATAAACGGTACCTGTCCAATAGTCAACTTCATAATCTCTAATGGTTGTTGAAATTGCTTTCTGTAATGCGAAAGCAGGCATGGCTGGAACTTCCGGCGGGAAATAGTCGTTTGAAGTACCCTCACCCCTTATAGCTGCAATCGGCAAAATCAAATCCCCGATTTTATTTCTTCTTTTTAAGCCTCCGCACTTTCCTAAAAACAGCACCGCTTCAGGCTCAATGGCAGTTAACAAATCCATAATAGTGGCTGCACCAGGGCTTCCCATTCCAAAATTGATAATGGTAATCCCATCTGCAGTAGCGCACTGCATTGGACGATCTAATCCAACGATAGGAACATTGTTCCATTCTGCAAACATTTTTACATAATTGCTGAAATTGGTTAACAGGATATATTTTCCAAAATTTTCCAGCTTTTCTCCTGTATAGCGGGGCAGCCAGTTGTTTACTATTTCCTCTCTTGTTTTCATATTCAACAATTTAACTTGTAAATATACAAATTAGCCCTGATTTATAGAGTAATCTTAAATTGCGTCTATGAATATCCTTTTTCCACCTTATGAGCCAAGGTTACAAAAAGAAGACAATCAGCTTTTCACCTGGTGTCTCATCCGAAAAAAATGGGTACTTTTTACCAAAGAAGAATGGGTTAGGCAAAACTGGTTGAATTATTTATTACAAGAGTTGAAATATCCATCATCAATGATTGCAGTTGAAAGAGGAATTCAACTAGGAGAATTAAAAA
The DNA here is from genome assembly GCF_025997995.1 of Sediminibacterium sp. TEGAF015. Taxonomy (GTDB): domain Bacteria; phylum Bacteroidota; class Bacteroidia; order Chitinophagales; family Chitinophagaceae; genus Sediminibacterium. The sequence goes on from NZ_AP026683.1 coordinate 1,249,576, forward strand.
AGAGAGTAGACATTCTGGTATTTAAGAACAGTATGCCCTGGCTATTGATTGAATGTAAGGAACAAGATGTTCCCTTAACTGAAAAGACTGTACAGCAAATTTTAGGTTACCAAACTGTATTGCAAACAGGCTATTTAATTATCAGCAACGGAAATGAATCCAGGGGTTTTGAAATAAAAAGTGCGGCAATTTCTGAAATGGTTTCAATCCCCCCCTATGCCTGAATTTTGCGATTCTGATTGTAAAAATGAGTTTGTGAAATTCATGTAATCTGGTTAATAAAAAAATCCCAGCCTTTATAAGGACCGGGATTTTTTATAATGAAGTAACTTATTAAGGGAAAATTCCTAATTCAGTGTAAGAAGTACCTACTTTGTTGATTGCGCATACATAAGCAGCTGTTCTCATATCAGGAATAGCAGGATTCTCTTTCCAGATAGCCATGATTTCTCTGGTTGCAGCAATCATAGACTCTTCCAATCCACTATGCACCAAATCCACTTCTTCCGGACCATGAAGAATAATATTACGTTCTGCTGTACTTACTGTTTTACCAGTTAATTCTTCCAGCTGGGTAAGGATTTTGGTATTCAGATTTTCAGTGAATCTTTTTTCCATTCTACCGTATCTTACGTGACTTAGGTTCTTTAACCACTCAAAATAAGAAACAGTTACACCACCTGCGTTCAAGTACATATCAGGAACAACTAAAACACCTTTTTTAGCAAAAACTTCATCAGCTTCAGGAGTCAATGGGCCATTGGCAGCTTCACCTATTATTTTTGCTTTTACGCGTGGTGCATTTTCGCCATTGATTACATTCTCTAATGCCGCAGGAATCAAAATATCGCACTCCATTTCCAGTGCTTCCACACTCTTGGCAATATTGGTTGCACCTGGGAAATTAAGAATTGACCCTGTCGCTTTTCTATGTTGGAAAACTTCTTCCTCATTTAATCCGTTCGCATTGTAAATAGCTCCTTCATATTCAGCAATAGCAATTACTTTAGAACCATTCTCACGGAAAAATTTGGCTGTATGGTAACCCACATTACCTAATCCTTGTACAATTACTGTTTTTCCTACAACACCAGTAGTCAAACCTAATTTTTCCATTACATCAGGCATATTACACACTTCGCGAATACCAAAGAAAACGCCCAGACCAGTTGCTTCCTTTCTTCCGCGAACGCCACCCTGCGTTACTGGCTTACCAGTTACACAACCAGCAGCATCAATTTCGCCTGGCTTCAATGAAGCATAGGTATCAACAATCCATGACATTTCACGTTCGCCGGTACCATAATCCGGTGCAGGCACGTCAATACCAGGTCCAATAAAATTTTTCTTTACCAATTCGCTGGTATAACGTCGTGTAATTTTTTCCAACTCGTATACAGAATACTTTCTTGGATTAATTTTAATTCCACCCTTACCTCCGCCAAAAGGAACATTTACAATTGCGCACTTATAAGTCATTAAAGAAGCAAGCGCCATTACTTCATCCTGATTCACTTCATCACTAAAGCGAATACCTCCTTTACAAGGAGACTTGTGCTGAGAGTGTTGTACTCTATATGCTTCAATCACTTCAATTCTTCCGTCATCCATTTTCACTGGAAAACGCATGCTGTAAATACTGTTACAAGCCTTAATTTGTTCTAACAACCCCTTTTCCCATTTGGTAAAACTGGCTGCTTTATCAAAGCTTCTTTCAACACTTTGAAAAAAGCTGTACGGTTGATGATTCGACATGGCAATCGTTTTATTGGTTAAAATCGAAAAATTTAAAATTATTTTTTAAGCCCCTCTTTTTCAAGACGGGTAATTTTTTTATCAATGCTGATAATGTAAGTAAACAATCCAGCTAAAATAGTAAGCACTACAGCCATTACCACAAAAATTTTTCCGTTGCTTCTCATTAGACCTGCATCAGGATTGGAATCTTGGGCCATTGCCTGAGCTGCTAACAGAAAAACAGCGATTAATAATAAGCCGCTATATTTAATCAGTTTAGTCATTATTCTCCAGTTTATCTTTTAATAGGGAAAATCTTATTTGAAGGGTACTTATCCAGGTCCCCAATAATGTCCATCCAATTACTGCCGGATAAAAAACAATTCGCATTTGCGCATCCATGTCTTTCCCATTTATACCTGGATTACCTTCTGCACCTTGTCCTCCGGGATGTAGAGATTCGGTAAGTCTTGGCAAGATCCACAGGGTGGGGAAAAGCATAAAAAATGCAAATATGTTATATACTGCTCCAATTCTACCCTTTTTATCGTCTTCTTTTAAACTACCCCTCAATACAAAATAAGCCAGGTAAATAAGCATAGCGATGGCCGCGCCATTTTGTTTGGGGTCACCACTCCAGGGGCTTCCCCACTGATAATTGGCCCAGATGGAACCTGTAACCAAACCCAATATTCCATAAATAACTCCTGTAACAGCAAATGCCACAGCATAATGGTCATTTTTAGCAATTGGATTTCTCAGGTACCTGATAGAGTAAATCAATGAAACCAGCAGCAAAATCATCATGGTGAACCACATAGGAGCATGGAAGAAAAAGTTACGTATGGACTCTTTCATGCGGTCATCCAGCTTTGGCACTTTTACGTAAAATCCGTAGGTGCACGTATATACCAATAAAAGAATTGACAATATTTTCCACCAGTATTTGCGAATCATTGAATACAGTTTTGCCCGAAGTTGACCCCCTGGGTTTGAATTGCTGCAAAATTAGGTGAAAGCAACCCAATAAACCTTGTCATTGTGTAAATTTTACCTATCCTTAGCATTCTGCGCAGGCCTCCAGAACAAACCAATAAAGAAATCAACTTCTCACTGGAAACAATGATGGAAAAACCACCGATTTTCGTTAGTTTTGCACACTTTCAAATTCATGCCGTAACATGAAGTTATCCTATTCCGCCCAGGCGGATTGAACAACTTGCTGTGGCTATCATCTTAAAAGATTAGTTACATGAAATTATCTCAGTTCAAGTTTGACCTCCCGTTAAACTTAATTGCACAAAATCCAACCAAGAAAAGAGAAGACAGCCGCTTAATGGTTGTAGACCGCAAGAGCGGACACATGGAAAACAGACAATTCAAAGACATCCTTGATTATTATGACGATAAAGATGTTTTTGTAGTGAACAACACCAAGGTATTTCCTGCCAGAATGTATGGTCGGAAAGAGAAAACCGGCGCAAAGATCGAAGTTTTCCTTTTACGCGAATTAAACAAGCCCAACAGACTATGGGATGTAATTGTTGATCCCGCAAGAAAAATCAGGGTTGGGAATAAACTGTACTTTGGAGACAATGAAGAATTAGTAGCGGAAGTTATTGACAATACTACCAGCCGTGGAAGAACCATCCGTTTTTTATGGGACGATGATGATGAAAGTTTCAAGAAAATGCTTGAATTTTTAGGAGAAACCCCACTTCCAAAATACATTAAGCGCAAGCCAGACGAAGAAGACAAAGAAAGATACCAGACGGTTTATGCTAAACACGAAGGGGCAGTTGCTGCGCCTACGGCAGGGTTGCACTTTAGCAAAGAATTGATTAAAAGATGTGAAATACAGGGTATTCGCTTTGCAGAAGTTACCTTACATACAGGACTAGGTACTTTCAGACCTATTGAGGTTGAAGACCTTAGTAAACATAAAATGGATGCAGAGTATTATCAGATTGACGAACAAGCCTGCGCTATCGTAAATAAGGCAAAAGAGAATGGCAAACGAATCTGTTCTATTGGCACTACAACAATGCGTGCAATGGAAAGCAGTTTCACCGCTCAACAAATGTTGAAGCCAAGTGAGGGATGGACCAACCATTTCATTCATCCTCCTTATAATTTCAATGTTGCTGACAGCCTTGTTACCAATTTCCATTTACCTAAAACCAGCTTATTAATCATGACCTGCGCTTTCGCCGGTTACGATTTAGCAATGGAAGCTTATAAAAAAGCAATTAAAGACAAATACAGGTTCTTCAGCTATGGTGATGCGCTGTTGATTATTTAACGCATTCTAATTGAGCTAAACTTAATTGTAAAATATTAAAAGCCAGTAGAGGTAAAATCCTACTGGCTTTTTTATTCGAAAAAGATTCGCTTACAGTTTTATTTTTTCTTTCGATTGTTCTTATACAAATTCTCATATATAGAAATCCATTCTTCAGGTGTCATTTTCTGCACAAGCTCCCCTATTAGTGCATTAGGAACCTGGGCTGTTTTTTTAAACCTTATACAACTTTTGCCCATATCCAACTTTGTAGGTGTAGCCATCTTATAGGCTTGGGTAAACCATTCAAGTAAGGATGGCTGGGCATAGATACCCATATGATAGAATGCAATAAAATTCTTTTGTGCAGCCAATGCCATAAACGGCAGGGGTAGTTTAGGATCACAGTGATACCCATCCTTATACAGGCTATGTGGCACTACATATCCGATCATGCCATAACTGATGCACTCTTCAAATCCTGCAGGTAAATTTCCGGTTATGGCATCCCGAATCTGAGAGAAAACTTCTTTTTGTTCATCAGGAATTTGTTTCAGATACTCCTTAACTGTTTTGGCACCACTAATCATTAGTATACGTTTTAATTTTTTGAGATCGCTTATTGGCAATAAAACTCAAACTCAGAGAGAGAAATGTGAAAACTAATAAAACAAGCAAACTATTTCCAAATGCCTGGAGAAAACTTATTTTATTTAGATCCAGAAACGGATATGGATAAAAACCTGAAAAATTTCCTCTGATAATTGTGTATACAAAGTATACTGCAGGATATATTAACCAATAAGGTATTGATTGATATTGAATTGTTCTTTTTGAAGTAAATAGTATCCAATATACAATTGAAAGTATTGGCGAAAAACTATGCAGACCATGATCCGCCCAAAAAGCCAGACCCAGTGGATTATGTAATTGACTTAAAATAGCATGATATACAATTCCAACCACTAGAATATAAACTGTTATTGCCGTGCCTGTTTCTGGCTTATGCCAAAAACTTGCATCACTATTTCGTGACAATAAAAGGTTAAGGAAATAAATAAAAACCAGCGTGTTACTTAAAATCGTGAAATAGCTGAAGAACCGAATAACAACATCCACTACATCCTTGTTGGCAGGATTGTGGAGCATGATTGATAACTGAAGTATTAAACTTGAAAAAACAAGTATTACAATGAACGGTTCCAATAATTTTTTGAGCCTAAGGGACATATCATTTAATTATCCATTGAATTTAATCAAAAAATAATTAATGCCCTACCCCCCTTCGTTTAATCATCCCGCCTTTGGTATCTTTAATACTACTCATGACAACAAAAGCATTGGGATCAATTTTCTCCAATTCAGTATTTAATTTGTTGATTTCTAAGCGGGTAATTACCGTATATACTATATCCATGTCTTTAACATCGCCACTTTTACCATACCCTCTCTTTCCTTTATAAACAGTAACACCACGACCAAGAATATTTATAATCATCGCCCTAACTTCATCGTTATGAACGGAGATAATGGTAACCCCTGTATATTCTTCTAAACCTTCAATAATGAAATCTAGGGTTTTAGAAGCACTTAAATAGGTTAGCAATGAATACATCGCAATTTCAACAGATAAAAAATAAGCCGCTGTAGAAAAAATCAACACATTAATGACAATAATAACATCCCCTATGGTCATACCTGATTTTCTGCTAACAGCAATCGCTAATACTTCAGTACCATCTAAAACGCCTCCGCCTCTAATGGAGAGTCCGATTCCTGCTCCTAAAAAGAATCCACCGAATACAGCGACCAACAGATTGTCTTTTGTGATATCTGGAAATTCTACAAAGTGAACCGTTAAGGATAGTAATAAAATAGCTATGGCAGACTTTATGGCAAATTGTGTCCCCAAAATTCTGTATCCAAATAAAAGGAAGGGTATATTAACCAACAAAATTAGTAACCCAACGGGCACACCGGATAAGGCAGAAATTAAAAGAGAAATACCTGTTGCACCACCATCAATAAAATGATTGGTTAACAAGAACCCTTTTAATCCAAACGCAGCTGAAAGTACACCTAAGAAAATTAGCAGCGCATCTTTTAAACCGGCAAAAATAGTCACCCTAAAAATTCTAAGTCCCTTTGCAATCTGATAAGCACTATATACACCTTCCTGACTTTTATTTTTCTTGTCAGGATTTAAAACACTACGTACAATTAAATTTTTGAGAAATTGATGCATACTTGCAAGTTACTAATACTTATACTCAAGTGGCAACAAGTTTGACAATTTTTCAGACCATGCCCAATAATCCAGCGTGAGTATATCCTTGCCAAAAAAATAACTTCCATTAGCAAGCACCGAAACAATTTTAGAAGAATCAGGCATAAACAATTTAGCTGTTAGCGGATCTCCTAAACTTACATTTCGCTTAGATTTTATATACAAGGAAGACATTAATTTGTCTTTATACACTACTTGCAAATAGTCATTAAATTTCAATCCCGCCGTATTGTCGTCAATAGCAAAAGCTATACTATCACCGTTTAAGGGAGTATTTATCAACACATCCACTTCTTCCATAATTGGCTCTCCATTAATTTTAATAGTGGCGCTTGGGACTTTCTGTCTTATTACCCTCCTTAATTCAAAACCTTCCTCCAGTATTTTATTCCGAAAAACACTGCGCATAAAATGCATTAGAGAACCTTTATATGTTTCTTTTCTGGTTTCAGTCCACTTTTGTTTTTGCCTATTGTTTTTAGATTGCTTTTCCGCAAATAAAGGATATCCCTGATAATAGAATATGCGGGTTTTATAATTGTGTTCAAATTGAGTAAGGGTGTAAGTTAAATCGAAGCCCAGCGCATTGTTTTCAAGTTTGAGAGGCTCTGTTGCGTAAGCTCGAAGAATATTTTCCTTTTTGCTATAATTAAATTTAACTGCACCCTTATTCAACAACCTGCATTTCATAGCATTAGGTGTGTTCCCAATCAACATTTCCATAAAGAAGTCGCCCCATTTCTCCCATCCGTTTTTATCGTAATTTCCAACAATTACTTCTTCCAATTCAGCAACCCGTGGCTTTAGTTCAATAATCAATCCTGTTAGATTTTCCTGTAAGCTTACTTCCCTCGCATAGGTTTCATACCCAATCATGGCAACTACAAGATTGAATCGACCATTTCCTGTTATTTCCAGTTTAAACGCACCAGCACTATTTGTACTAGTTCCAATAGATGTATTGGCAAGAAACACACTTGCTGAAGACAATGCTTGCTTTGAATGAATATCAATGATGTTACCAGTAATAATTCTCTGAGCAGGCAAGAGCTGTGCAAATGCCATCCAGAGAATCATTAAAAGGAATTTGATATTCATTAGTCTCTCTCATTTTACAAACCAAACAAACCCGCATTCAACAATTGCAAAGTTCTGGTTTTGTACGTTTGAGGTAGAAGTAAGGAAATATTATGAGGACTTCCGCCATAGCTCACCATTGTTGTAGGTATTTCACTAAGGGCATCAAATAATTTTTGCAAAACATGATCAGTTTGGGCAATTTCATTACCAACAATCGAAACAATTGTCTGCCCTTTTTCCACGTCCACACTTCCAAATGGTTCTAATTCCCTTACAATTTCATTTAAGAAGGTGTCAGAATCAATGGTTACAGAAACAGCCACTTCAGAAGTGGTAATCATATCGATTGATGTTTTATATTTTTCAAACACCTCAAACACTTTACGTAAGAAACCATAGGCAAGTAACATTCGGCTACTTTTAATTTTAATTGCTGTAATGCCATCCTTAGCTGCTACCGCCTTAACACCTACGCTACCTGCTTCTTTTGTAATAACTGTTCCTACAGCATCAGGCTGCATTGTATTCAATAATTTTACAGGTACATTTTCCTGTTGAGCTGGCCAAATACAAGTTGGATGTAAAATTTTTGCACCGAAATAAGCAAGCTCTGCTGCCTCATCAAAACTCAATTGTTCTATGGCAACAGTTTTGTTAACAATTCTAGGATCATTGTTGTGCATGCCATCAATATCAGTCCAGATTTCGCATACTTCTGCATTACATGCTGCAGCAATTAATGATGCAGTATAGTCGCTTCCACCACGCTTCAAATTATCTACTTCACCCTTTGCATTCTTACATATATATCCCTGAGTCACGAAAATACCTGTACCATTATGCTTTGCCAATAAATCATTCAGCTTGGTTCTAATGAGCGGAAGTTGAGGTTCTTCGTTGGCATCAATACTCATAAATTCTAATGCAGGTAATAATTCGTGCTGAACACCAATTTCAGAAAGATATACAGAGAACAATTTAGTGCTCATCAGTTCTCCTTGAGCCAAAATATCTTTGTTCAATGCTTCACTGAAAGAAATGCGAAGTATAATATTGAGAAACTCAAAATGTTCTGCAATAATCTGACGGGCTTTTTCCTGATTCTCCTCTTTTGCAACCAATTGATTTATGAAGCCCAAATAATGTTGATGTAAATGCTGAATGGTTTCTTTTGCAGATTCCCTCTCACCTTTTGCCAGTAAATCACTGATTTGAACAAGCGTATTGGTTGTACCGCTAAGTGCACTCAATACAACAATTTTATGTTTAGAATCTCTGGTAATTAATTTTGCTACTTCGTGCATTCTTTCTGGCTTACCAACACTGGTGCCTCCAAATTTCATTATTTTCATTGCTGCCTAATTTACAGCAAATGTAACGCTAACAAATGAATCACATGCCATATGGCTTCTGTCCATCGCAGCTCAGATTTTCTCCCGGGTTCACTCCCAGTTTTTTACAAAAAGCAAGATAATACTGCAACCGGAACTTATTTCTGATAGAGTATACACCGCCACACTCAAGTCCACCATTCACAATATTCATAACCGCTCCAAAGCCTGGTTTTCTACCCAAAAGTGAATCCTGTTGATTGGGAATCCATTTGCCAGACATCACTTCGTGACACGAAGGTTTAGGTTCCTGCGGAGTAATCCAAAACCAAATTGCAGATGCAAAACTTAATTCAGCATCATTTACCAATAATTCTGGTTTTTTAAGGAGGCTATCTTTGTTACCTAATACCTGTTCACTAAACAACCCGTAATTATAATTCCAGCTTAATTGAATTGGACCTCTGCCATGATATGATTTACCGTTAACGGGCGGAAAATAGGTATTTGTTGTATCGCTGTAGTGATCACATCCTTTTAAACAGGTTAACTCCTCTTTATAATACAATCCATAATCATAAAAGCTAGCCATTTCTTTTTCATTTCCTCCACCTGTTTCATGAGAGATGGTTGCCAGGAATGCCGCAAGTTCTCTTCGCTGAAGTTCCGTAGATGTATTCGAAAGAAAGGTTGGAAATCGCTTCGTTGCAGCAACAAATGCCTCATAATTATAAAATGGAGTAGACACACTATCCCCCCCATTGATATGCGGAAACAATGCATCCCATTCCACCTTGCTCAATATTTTAAAACCATCCCGACGATCCTGTTTAGCAGATAAACAAGAAATAAATAGCAATGGCAGAATAATCCTAATCAGAATAGATAATGGTGATTGCATAGTAGAATAATTAGGCATTATTATAATCTGATACCGAATAAGTCTCCAGCAGCAATTAAATCATCAACAACAACAGGCAATAGCGGGATGCCTGTTTTCATTCGTTCTGCCTCCATTATACGTTCTGGATCCCCTGGTATTAAAACAGGATTAACAGGGTCAATAGGTTTTGCACTCCGGAAGCGGCCAATCCAGTTATCCATATGTCTTTTAAAAGTTGCTGCAGGTCTGAAGGCATCAATACGCATTGCGCCAACAAAATGACCAAGACCTTCACCCGGCATATTATCGGGCATAGGAATATAAGCCGGGAAAGGTGGTGCCCACGGACCATAAGAAGCGCCACTTAGTACAGCAGAAAAAATATCTACAATACTACCTAGTGCATATCCCTTGTGACTACCATGCGTTTTATCAGATCCCAATGGAAGAAGGGATCCATTTTTTTTCAAAATATTTGCATCATTTGAAGGCACCCCATTTTCATCCTGCACCCATCCTTCCGGGGTATCCTGCTGTTTTCTTTGTAATATTTCCAACTTACCATTGGCGGCTGTTGTCGTTGCAAAATCTGCAACAAAAGGAGGTTCGTTTCCTGCCGGTATGGCTACTGCAATTGGATTGGTTCCAAGCATTTTTTCTTTAGAAAATGTAGGAGCAACCAGTGCACTGGCATTTGTCATTGCCATACCAATCATGTCTTTTGACAAAGCCATCATAGCATGATATCCTGCTATACCAAAGTGGTTGGAATTTTGCACAGCAACCCATCCTGTGCCAACTTTTTCAGCTTTTTCCATGGCAAGCTTCATTGCAAAAGGAGCTACAACTAACCCAAGCCCCTGACCACCATCTACTACTGCAGTTGAGGGTGTTTCGTGAATCACCTTAATCACAGGCTGCGCATTTATTCGCTTTGCCTGCCACAATCGGATATACCCGCTTAGTCTAGCTACTCCATGACTATCAATACCTCTTAAATCCGCTGAAAGCAAAACTTCAGCTGCAATGGAAGCATCTTCTTCCGAACAACCCATTTGCCGGAATACCTTATGTGTAAAGGATAGTAACTGAGCGTATGGGAAAAATTTTTCCATACCGCAATGTACGAAGCAAAAGGGCAATACCGAAGTATTGCCCCTCTAATAAGATGATTTCAAATTGCATTAAAATGGCAGATCATCAAAAGCTTCTGTAATTTCTGATGATGGTGTCATAGGCGAACTGGCAGCAGCAGGGGCAGATTGATAACCACCAGAAGCATATCCTCCGGTATTGGGAGAAGATTCTCCGCTTCTGCTTCCCAAAAGTTGAACGCTACTAACCCTTAATGTTAAGGTTGCACCATTTGTGCCGTCTTTAGTGGTATAGGTTCTAACATCAGGCTGACCTTCAACATATACCTGTGTACCTTTCTTTAAATAAGGGGCAATTCCTGTTCTTTCAGTCCAATAAGCACAATCCACCCAGGTTGTTTTGTCTTTCTGATTACCCTGAGCATCTCTATATCTTTCCGTATGGGCAACGGTAAAATTGATTACATTTTTTCCGTTTACATTATTCAACATGGCATCTTTTCCCAGATTACCGATAGCTGTCATTTTAATCATAGTGTATTTTTTTTCAATTTCTAAAAAATGAAATTAAGTAAAATGCGTAATTCCCGTACAGCCAATTTGATTTTAACGGTTCTCGAAAGTGCAAATCTGCCTTATTTGCCTTCATTGTTCTAATTTTGCAGAAATAAAGGGCAATTATGAGTCGTAAGGGGAAAGTTTTGGTGGCAATGAGCGGTGGTATTGATAGTACTGTTACTGCACTTATGTTGCATCATGAGGGTTATGAAGTGATTGGGATCACTATGAAAACCTGGGATTATGCCAGCAGCGGAACCAGCACCAAAGAAACTGGCTGTTGTAATATTGATTCTTTCAATGACGCAAGACAGGCTGCAGTGCATCATGGCTTCCCCCATTTCATATTGGATATCAGGGATGAATTTGGAGATTTTGTTATAGAAAACTTCGTAGAGGAATACCTTGCCGGAAGAACGCCCAATCCCTGTGTAATGTGTAACACCCATATTAAATGGAAAGCATTACTAAAAAGGGCCAATGCGCTGGAATGTGATTTCATTGCAACAGGTCACTATGCTTCCATCAGAAATCACACCAATGGCAGATATGTTATTAGCAAAGGATTAGATGAAACAAAAGACCAGAGCTATGTTTTATGGGGATTAGATCAGGAACTACTGAGTAGAACAATTATGCCATTAGGGGGATATCGTAAATCTGCCATCAGACAAATGGCTATGGATATGGGCTATCCAGAACTTGCCAAGAAAAGTGAGAGTTATGAAATTTGTTTTGTTCCGGACAATGACTATCGGGGTTTTCTGAAAAGAAGAGTAGAAGGTTTGGAAGATAAAGTAGCCGGAGGCTGGTTTGTAGACAAGACAGGTAAAAAACTGGGGCAACATAAAGGATATCCATTTTATACAATTGGACAAAGAAAAGGTCTTGAAATTGCAATGGGGCATCCGGTATATGTAACATCCATTGATCCCGATAATAATATTGTTGTTCTGGGCGATGAAGCAGATTTGGAACAAAATGATATGATGGTGGGGAAATTGAATTGGGTTAAATACGATGGCATAACCGATGGCATGGAATCCATTACCCGTATTAGATACAAGGATAAAGGAGCGCTTAGTAACTTATACAATGAGCCAAACGGAATTATCAGAGCCCGCTTTTATGAGAACGTAAAAAGCATTGCTCCAGGGCAGAGCGCCGTTTTTTATGAGGACAACGATGTAATTGGAGGAGGTATTATTCAAAGAGGGGAACTAATCCTAAACCCTTAATCCTGTTTTCTGATTAAAGCTGCAAACATTGAGTCCGCACGATGCCGGAAACCAGCAATCAATTGTTGATTCATTAATTCTGTGGAAGGAATCGTTTGCAGAATATAATTCACCACAGCTTCATTCTCTGCTTCAAATACTGAACAGGTAATATAAAGAAAATAGCCACCAGGTCTTAACTTGGTGAACACCGATTTAACAATGGCTTGTTGAGTTTGCTGAAATTCCAGAATACTTTCTGTCTTAAAGAATGATAATTGTTCCGGTGTTCTTCCCCAAGTACCGCTACCTGAACAAGGTGCATCACAAATTATCAAATCAAAAGTCTTATGCTGTAATTCCGGAGATTGCAGCGGTTCACTTAGGTTAACTATTACAGAGTCAAACTGCCGGATGCCCGCTCTCTGAAACCTGCTGATTAAATTCTGAATGATGGTTTTGCGAAGGTCAGAAACGGTCAAATTGATATTACCCAGGACATCTCTGGCTAAAATAGATTTTCCACCACTGGCTGCACAACAATCCCAGATATCAATGGATGCATCTTTCCCTTTTCGTAATTTTTTAGCAGGCTCCATTAATACAGCTGTTTGTTGAGAACTGAAATCCTGTATCACAAAATCCTTATCTACTTCTCCTATGCCCTCCAATTTTGTTCCATTGGCCAAAGCGAGGCAAGTTTCACTTATTGCTGTATAGGCAATATTGGCTTTGTCTAATGCTTTTAAAACGTTTTGCAATCTACCGGGTCTAATCCTGACAAATAAGTAGGGTTGTATTAAATGAGATTCACTGAATGAACTAAATTCAATTGATTTTCCAACACTGTCTTCAAATGGAAAAATCATTGATATAGCAAAGGAGGGAACTTTCTGCTGAACAAAAGACACCCTCTCCGTTACTTCAGGAGACCATGCTTCCATCCATTCTTCACTGAAAAGTATTTCCCAATCATTAGGTTGTTCATTGCATAAAAAGATGGCAACCTGAATTGCTTCATCTAACGGCAAATTGGCTAAAGACTTTCCAGTTCTGAAATATTGGTAACAAAGCTGACCAATAAATCTACGATCCTTGGAACCGAATTTTTTATTCGCAGCAAAATAGGCTTTCAGATAAATCGAAAATGGCGATTCATTCTTAAAGGAGCTTAGTATTGCGGCAGCTGATTTTACATAATTGGCTGCGTATTTCACTATAATTCCAATAAAGCTTTAACAGGATCTTTTCCTATCAACAATAATGCAGGGTTCTCCAATAATTCTTTCACGCGAACAAGGAAGCTAACACTCTCTCTTCCATCAATAATACGGTGATCATAACTCAATGCCAAATACATCATTGGACGAATTACAACCTGCCCATTGATTGCCATTGGACGTTCCTGAATTTTATGCATCCCAAGAATAGCACTTTGAGGAATATTGATAATTGGTGTACTCATTAAGCTACCGAAAACACCACCGTTGGTGATGGTAAAAGTTCCACCCTGCAATTCATCAGCAGTTAACTTGCTATCTCTTGCTTTTGCTGCCAATTCTACTACTTTCTTCTCAATGTCTGCCATACTGAGGCTCTCTACATTTCTCATAACAGGAACAGTAAGACCTCTTGGTGTACTTACTGCGATACTGATATCCGCATAATCATGATACACAATCTGATCACCGTCAATGTACGCATTCACAGAAGGCCACTCACCTAAAGCAATTGCACATGCTTTAGCAAAGAAGCTCATAAATCCAAGATTAACTCCGTGTCCTTCTTTAAATTTATCTTTGTACTGCTTTCTGATCTCCATGATTTGCGTCATGTCCACTTCATTGAATGTGGTTAGCATAGCAGTTGTATTCTTAGATTCAACCAATCTTCTACTAATGGTTCTTCTTAATGCACTCATTTTTTCCTGACGTACATTTCTGCTGAACAATGCCCCATCTGAAACAAATGATTTTTTACCTGGATTATTGATCGCATCCAATACATCCTGCTTCATTATTTTCCCCCCTGTTCCTGTAGGAGTGATTGATTTAGTATCTACTTTCTTGTCAGCAATAATAGCAGAAGCCACAGGGCTTGCCTTGATGTCATTGGATATCGCTGTAACCGGAGCCTGACTCACGGCAGCGGGTTGAGCTGATGTAGTAGCTACGGGTGCAGGAGCCGCAATACCTTCAGGCTTTGGCGCTGCATCATCAATATTTGCCAATACATCTCCAATATTTAAAGTATCTCCCTCTTTACCAACAGTTTTTAAAATTCCAGCCTTCTCCGCATTTACTTCAAATGTAGCTTTTTCACTTTCTAACTCAGCAATCACTTCATCGCGTTCCACCCATTCTCCATCTTTTTTAGTCCACTTCAAAAGTGTTACTTCATTGATTGATTCTCCTACTGTTGGTACTTTTATTTCGATCATAACGAGAGATTAATAAGGTATATAGATTGACTATTAAATATTAAATGCTGTTTCAATTATTTCCAATTGTTCCTGCGCATGTACTTTAGCATATCCTGTAGCTGTTGCTGCGCTGGCATTTCTGCTGATAACTCCAAAATTGATAGTTTTCAAATTGGTTTGAAGGAAACCAGCTGCGCCCATATTCAAAGGCTCTTCCTGAACCCAGAACCAGGTTGCTTTGTTGTATTTTTTATACAAGGCATCTAATTGCTGAAGTGGCATCGGATAAATCTGCTCTAATCTAACAATGGCAATATCCTTTCTGTTCTCTTTAGCTTGTTTATCGGCAAGTTCAAAATATAGTTTGCCTGAGCAGAATAAAACTTTTTTAACTGAAGCAGGATCTTGTACAAAAGCATCATCAATTACTTCTTTAAATCCGCCAGAAAGGAAATCCTCTTTTGAACTGTATGTGCCAGGATTACGCAGATTGGCTTTTGGAGAGAAATTAATCAATGGCTTGCGGAAATTCCAGGTAGTCTGTCTTCTGAAAGCATGAAATAAATTAGCTGCACTGGTTATATTGGTCACAACCATATTTAATTCAGCACACATTTGCAGGAAGCGTTCCATTCTTGCACTACTATGCTCTGGACCTTGTCCTTCATAACCATGCGGCAACAACATAACAAGACCATTTTGTCTTTGCCATTTTTGTTCGCCTGCTGCAATGAACTGATCAATCATTGTTTGTGCACCATTACAAAAATCACCAAATTGTGCTTCCCAAATTACCAAAGCATTTGGATTTGCCATAGCATATCCATATTCAAATCCTAATACCCCATATTCACTAAGCAAAGAGTTATAAATTCTGAATTGCTCTTGCTTCTCCTGAAAATGGTTTAGTCGATTGTATTCTGCATTGCTTTCTTCGTCTCTCAATACTGCATGACGATGACTGAAAGTTCCTCGCTTCACGTCCTGTCCACTCATACGTACAACATTCCCATCAGTCAGAATAGAACCATATGCCATCAATTCGGCAGTAGCCCAATCTATTTTACCTTCAGTTTCATATAATTTTACTTTATCCTGAATTAATTTTTCAATCTTCTTAAGTGGCTTGAAATCGCTGGGCCATTTCATTAATCCATTGAAAAGCAGATTGAATTTTGCATCGTCAATTGCCGTGACAGGAGAAAATTCAAAATCATCGGCCGTTGCTTTTACAAATGATTTCCAAATTAACTCCGGCGGCTGATATTTGTATGGAAGCGGATTCTGCTTTACTTCATCTAAACGCTCCTGCAAGTCGCTCCAGAATTTCTTTTCCATCGACTTAGCCAGTTCCTGTGCATCGCTTGTTCCACTCTGGATAAGATACTGCGTGTATATTTCTCTCGGGTTCTGGTGTTTATCAATTAAAGCATATAACTGTGGCTGGGTATATTTAGGATCATCTCCTTCATTGTGACCATGTTTGCGATAGCAAACCATGTCTATAAATATATCCGATTTAAATTCTTGTCTGTAACGGGTTGCTATTTCAGCACATTTCACTACTGCTTCTGCATCATCCCCATTCACATGTAATACTGGTGCCTGTACCATTGCTGCAACAGAAGTTGAGTAATCGGCACTGCGAGCATCATCAAAATCAGTTGTAAATCCAATCTGATTATTGATTACAAAGTGTATTGTTCCTCCAGTATAATAACCACGGAGTTTGCTCATCTGCAAAACCTCATAAACAATACCCTGTCCTGCAACAGAAGCATCTCCATGAATCAATATGGGTAGAATTTTTTCAAAATGACTTTCAGATATCAAATCTGCTTTTGCTCTTGCAAAACCAACTACTACCGGATCAACCGCTTCTAAATGGGAAGGGTTCGGCATTAGTTTCAAATGAATGGTTTTATCATCCAGGGTCTTCACTTCACTTCCATATCCCATATGGTATTTAACATCCCCGCTTCCCATGGTCTGATCAATGGTTGCTGTTCCTTCAAATTCACTAAAAATTTGTTCATAGGTCTTTCCCATAATATTGGCCAGCACATTCAATCTTCCTCTGTGTGCCATACCAATCACCACTTCCTGTACTTGTTGATTGGCTGCTGTATTGATGATTGCATCTAAAGCGGCGATAGTGGTTTCGCCACCTTCCAGTGAAAACCTTTTTTGTCCGATATACTTGGTATGCAAGAATTTCTCGAACATGACACCCTGATTTAGTTTCTCAAGGATTCTCTGCTTCTTATTTAACGGTAGTGGCTGGGCAAAATTTTGCTCCATTTCTGCGGTCAGAAAATCAACTTTTTTCTGGTCGCTGATATATTTGAACTCTATACCAACATGATTGGCATATGCGTTTTGCAAGTGTGCCAAAATTTGTTTCAGCGGAGCAGGTCCTAATCCAATCAGATTGCCTGTCTGGAATACGGTATTAAGATCTTTATCTGATAAACCGAAAAAGCTCAGGTCTAGATTAGCACCTCTATCTTTTCTGGTTCTGATCGGATTTGTTTTTGCAATTAAATGCCCCTTATTTCTGTATCCAAGAATCAATCTGTACACTTTGATTTCCTGCATCCAATCTATAGATCCAGCATCAACGGCTCCTGGTGCAGCCTGTCCGGCCGCATAATTTCCATTGACAGCAAAGTCAAATCCTTCAAAAAACTTTCTTAAATCGGGGTCAACCAGCGTTGGATCAGTTAAAAAGTCCTTATAGAGACTCTCAATGAATGCCGGATGTGAATGGGTGATGTACGAAAAATCCTTCATTTGGCTTAATTATGCAGCTTTTCAATCTAAATTGGGGCAAATATCGGGCATTGGAGGCAGAAAATAAACCAAAAATTAAGCTAAACCTAGGTTAATTATACACAGCCCAATTTTGGACCGATTTGGCTTTTTTTGATTTTTTTTATTTAAAATTTTCAAATTTGCCTGAAAGCTATTACCTTTGCCGTCCCGAAAAAATTAGAAAATGGCAAATCACTCAGCTACAAAGAAAGACGTTAGACAAGCCGCTAAGCGCCGTGACCGTAACCGTTACTATGGTAAAACCACTCGTAACGCTATCCGTGACTTAAAAACAAGCGCAGAGAAAAAAGGATACGAAGAAAAACTACCTGACGTTATTTCTATGATTGACAAATTGGCTAAGCGTGGAATTATCCATAAGAACAAAGCTGCCAATCTGAAGAGCAAATTAGTGAAGAAAGCAGCAAACTTAGCTTAACTGAGACTGCTCTCCTGAAAATACCTGAAGCCAATCAAAATTTGATTGGCTTTTTTTATTGCAGTGTTTTTACAGGAGTCAACTGATATTATATCAAAGATTCTATAGGGAATTCAACTTTAAACTGATTCAGATTATCTCCCTTGGCAGAGTAACTTAATTTGCCCTTGTGAATTTGTATGATACGTTCAATAATGGCCAGTCCAAGCCCGAAACCTTTTTTACTTTCTGCATTGGCGCCTCTGAAAAAAGGAAGAAACATTTTGGAGACTTCCTCCGACGTCAACTGTTTTCCCTTATTCTGAAATACAATAGAAAGCTTTTGGTCACCTGTATGAATGATAATTTGTACCGATTTGTCAACAGAATATAAATATGCATTCTTAATCAGATTAACAAATGCTGACCGTAGTAAAGAGTCATTTCCTTTTACCATTAATTCTACATCGTCTTTGGGCAAATTATCATAACTGATATCAATTTTGCCGTCAGGAAAGCTCTTATTAAAGTAAGCAGCAGTATCATATAAAAGCTCATCCACCCTTAGTGCTGGCCAGTTCTCCACAAACTCAAGCTGCTCATTTTGAGAAATCTGTAACAAGGCATTTGTCAATTCAATCAAATGCTGCTGATCTTCCTTTAATGATAAGAGTACTTTCCGGAATCCTTCCACATCATTTACATTATTAAGAGCTGCTTCTGTTTGGGAAAGCATTACTGCAAGGGGCGTTCTTAGTTCATGCGAACTGTGCTGTACAAAGCTCTTCCGGTACTCAAAGCCGGTTCTAATTCTTTCCAGCATCGCATTAAAGTTCTTGGCAATAGCGTAGATTTCATCCTTTGCAGGTTTTACAGTAATTCGTTCTGATAAGTTAAAGACATTTGTACGCTGCATCTGGTCACTTAATTCAACAATCGGCTTGATTGCTTGCTGTACAAACAAAAAAGAAATAACAGCTGTCAGCAATAAAGACCCTCCGAAAACACCCGACAGAATTATACTCATTGTATACACTTTTTTTAAGCCTACCCTATCATATGCTTCCGTAATTAAAAACTCTTTTTGTTCAGGCTTATAAGTAGCAACAATCTGATTCTGAGCTGAATCCATAATCTCGAGCTTGCCCTGTTTCTTAACTTTTTCAAAGTTGATTTTGGGAATGTCTACGGCGGTATTAACACCCAAACTAAAGATCAGGGATTGATTAGAATCCAATACAAAAAGATGTTCGTTAATCAATGCAATCCTGTGTAATTCCAACACATCATCCTGTTGCACATTCGCATTTTTATTGGAGAGCGATTGGTAAATTTCATACAAGTCCTCTCCTTCTAATTCTACCCGATTAAAATAGTCCTCCTGCCTGTAAGATGCATACAAAAAATAAATACTAGCGCAGGCTATTAAGAGAATTCCTGCTACAAAACTGGAAAATAGTAAAGCAAATCGGAGCTTTAAATTCATCTGCTATTTGATGTAATAACCAAAGCCTGGTTTTGTATGAATCAATTTTTTTTCAAAAGGCTTATCAATTTTATTTCTTAAGAAACTGATGTACACTTCAATTGTATTTGTTCCGGTATCAAAACTCAGGTCCCAGACTTTTTCCAATATTTCCTGTTTAGAAATTACCCGCTCAGGTGTTCGCAGCAATAAAGTCAAAAGCGTAAACTCTTTGGAAGTAAGATTAATAACAACCCCAGACCTGGTTACACTTTTTTGTTTAAAATCTATCTCCAAATCTTCATATACCAGCTTTTCCTGACTATCAGTTGTATCTATCCTTTTAAAAAGTACTTTTAATCTTGCAAATAGCTCATCAAAATGAAATGGTTTAACCAGATAATCATCTGCTCCAACATCAAAAGCTTCCACTTTATCATGAATTTCTCCCATGGCGGTAAGCATAACTATCGGCAATTTTGCACTGCTTTTTCTGAAATCCCGGCAAAGGTCAACACCGGATTTTCCCGGCATATTAATATCCAGCAATGCAAGAGAGTAATTGTTTTCCTGAAATAATTTTTCAGCTGCCAATCCGTCTTTAGCAACATCTACATCATATCCAACGCGGGTTAGCTCTTCCTTAATTGCAGTAGCCAACTTTGCTTCATCTTCTGCTAAAAGAATTCTATATTTTTTTTCCATTAGTCTATTTTTTTAACGTTGCCGGCACCAACAATTTTCTGACTGACTTCTGCATTGCCTTTGTAAAAGACGTCACCGGATCCCATTATTTTAATATCTAGTTGCACATCAGCAAATACTTTAACATTGCCATTGCCCGCAATTTTAATGGAAGAAATTTCAGACTTTAACGCTTCTGCATTACAGTCTCCCGTTCCGGCAATATCAAATTTGGCTTTCTTGGTTTCACCCGCTAATGTTACATTTCCTGAACCTGCAATTTCCACTTCAATCTGAGGGGTATTTACATCCAGATTAACATCACCCTGACCTGCAATATCTATTTTAAGTTCTTGGGAACCAACAAACTTACCCTTACCGGTAATATTCCCAGATCCGGCCAAGTGCACACCTGACAACTTAGGAGTAGTAATGATAATTTTTATTCCATGATCCGATTTAATATTGAATTTCCTTTTGGTTTTAAAAACCAGTTCATCATTGCTCTCCGACATTAGCACAAGATGCTGCAAATTTTCGTCGGTTTCCACAACAACGGAAGTTTCTGCCCCAGGAATCAATACAATATCAAAATTCCCTTTAATGACTATTTTTTCGGCCTTTTTTACATTTCTCTTTTCAGAAACGATATTTCCGTCACCGTGAACGGTTTTACCTATCCAATTGCAGGAAGTAATGATAGCCGCCAGTAGCAATAAAGCAAAAGCCCGAAGTTTCATATACTAATAATTTACGTATGTGAAAGGTAGCAAAAAAGGCATTACTAGCAGCAGAAGTAAATTTGGATTAACTTTGCCACATGACAGAAAAAATACTAATTCTCGATTTTGGCAGTCAGTATACTCAACTAATTGCCAGGGCTGTTCGTGAGGCAAATATTTATTGTGAAATCATCCCTTTTCACAAGGAATTTACGATAGATGCTACGTTAAAAGGAATTATCCTCAGCGGTTCTCCCTTTAGTGTTAATGAAGAAAACGCCCCTGTAGTTGATATTGCTGCCTTCAATGCAAAATTACCCGTATTGGGGGTTTGCTATGGAGCCCAGCTTACTGCCAAAGTTTTCGGAGGAAAAGTTGACAAGTCTAACAAAAGAGAATACGGAAGAGCGCAACTGGAAATTACTAAAGCTGATAAGCTATTTAATGGTATTCCTGCTAAATCACAGGTTTGGATGAGCCACAGCGACTCCATTAAGGATTTACCGGCAGGCTACAGCATACTTGCTACTACAGAAAGCATTCCTGTTGCGGCATTTAAAAAAGACGATACAAGCGGATACCCATTATATGGTTTTCAATTTCACCCCGAAGTTTACCATTCAACAGAAGGCAAGAAAATGATTCGCAATTTCTTGGTAGATATCTGTGGTTGTAGTCAAAGCTGGACCCCGGCCTCATTTGTAGAAGAAACGGTTGCTAAACTAAAAGAAGAAATTGGCGACAAAGAAGTAATCATGGCTTTAAGCGGTGGTGTAGACAGCACGGTTGCCGCTACGCTGATTGCACGTGCAATAGGAACCAGATTACATGGCATTTTTGTAGATAATGGCGTTTTAAGAAAAGATGAATTTGAACAGGTACTGGCTACTTATAATAGTATTGGATTAAATGTGAAAGGAATTGACGCCAAAGAAATATTTTATGCAGCCCTAAAAGATCAGACAGATCCAGAAGCCAAAAGAAAAGCTATTGGTAAATTATTTATCGATGTTTTCCAATCAGAATCACAAAAACTGAATAATATTTCTTTCTTAGGTCAGGGTACCATTTATCCCGATGTGATCGAAAGCGTTAGTGTTCACGGACCGTCGCAGACCATCAAGAGTCATCACAATGTGGGAGGCCTTCCTGACACCATGCATCTTTCCCTAGTAGAGCCTTTGCGCTATTTGTTTAAAGACGAAGTTAGAAAAGTAGGGCTTGAGCTTGGCATACCGGCAGATATGATCAACCGACACCCCTTCCCCGGACCAGGACTAGCCATCAGAATCCTTGGAGAAGTAAATGCAGAAAGAGTAGATCTTTTGCAGAAGGCTGATGCTATTTTTATCAATGGGCTTAAAAAAGCAGGACTCTATACTCAGGTATGGCAGGCAGGCACGATTTTGCTCCCTGTGAAAAGTGTTGGGGTAATGGGAGATGAAAGAACTTACGAATTCACCGTTGCGCTAAGAGCCGTAACATCTGTTGACGGAATGACAGCCGACTGGGCACATTTACCTTATGAATTTTTAGCTGATATTTCCAACGAAATCATTAATAATGTAAGAGGAATTAACCGGGTTGTTTACGATATCAGCAGTAAGCCACCGGCAACTATTGAATGGGAATAACCAATGCTATTATCTTGAAAAAAGGCTTTGTCATATTGTTACTGATTTTTGCGATTGCTATTAATAAAAGCACTTATGCGCAAACAGCTGGCCCTCTTAAGATAGCGGTATTTGCACCTGTTTACTTAGAAGAAGCATTTAATGAAGGTATTTATTCGCTTGGTAACAATAATATTCCTAAGAATATTCTGCCCGGTCTCGATTTCTACAATGGAATTCAACTGGCCATAGATTCCTTGCAAGCAGAAGGGCAACAATTGGAAATTTTATTCTTCGATATAAAAAGCAAACAGGAATCCATTGACGGGATTATACAAAGTGGTAAATTAAATGGCACTTCCTTACTCATTGCTTCTTTCAACAACAGGGCAGATATCAAGCCACTTGCCGACTATGCCAAATCAAAGCAAATCCCTTTAATATCTGCCACTTATCCCAACGACGCAGGTATTCGCTCGAACCCTTTTTTTGCATTGGTGAACCCAACATTACTAACCCATATTGAAGGAATATTCAAATATTTACAGAAGAATCATCCAACAGAACCTATCCTTTACGTAAAAAAGGCAGGTGCACTGGAAGACATGATTGAGCAGACATTCCAGGAATTGAATAAAAAAACACCAGCGCTACCATTAAAACTGAAAACCATTTCAGTAAGTGATAGTATCAATATTGCTCAATACAATTCACTGCTAGACAGCACCCGAACCAATATTATTTTATGTGGCACGGTAAATGAAGTATTCGGTATTAATCTGGTAAAATCTGTTGCAGCCAACAAATCTTATAAATCTGTTTTGCTAGGAATGCCCACCTGGGATGCTATTAAAGATTTGGGAAAAGGCACTGAAATTATTTACTCTACTCCTTTCAATTACAATAGAACCGACAAACTCTTACAAAGAATTTCAACTCAATACCGCAACAAGTTGCAAGGAAGGCCTTCTGATATGGTTTTCAAAGGATTCGAGTCCTTGTATCATTTTGGCAGACTTTTAATAAAGCACCAGAAAATGATTGCCACCCAACTATCAGATAATAGTTTTAAAATTTTTAATGAGTTTGACTTTGTTCCCGTTCAACAAAACGGAGAAATTAGTTACTTAGAAAATAAAAAGCTCTATTTCGTAAGGAAATCAGACGGAATAATTAAATCTGTACAATAAACCCTTTTACTTTCCTGTTGTTTTAACTTCATGTCTAACTTTAAAGGGAACAAATCCTATCTACCTCAAAAAAACTGCATTACCTGCGGCAAGCCTTTTTCCTGGAGAAAAAAATGGGCTAAAAACTGGGAAGAAGTAAAATATTGCAGTGACAAATGCAGGAATGCAAAGAAAAGCAATGCAAGCCAGTAAAGGATTTCAAATTGTAACCAATTGGCTGGAGCAACAAGAACTCAAGCCCTTCCCCTTTCAGGAACAAACTTGGAAGGCAATTTTAGCGGGAGAAAGTGGTCTGGTAAATGCGCCTACCGGATGCGGTAAAACCTATTCTGTTTTTTTGGGTGCCATCATGCAGTTTATCAACGAAAATCCAGCTGATTGGCCAAAACAAAAAAACATTGGTTTACAATTACTTTGGATAACTCCTTTGCGTGCACTCGCAAAAGATATTGGCAGGGCCATGGAAGAAGTGATTGATTCACTTGGAATGCAATGGAAAGTGGCTATCAGAAACGGAGACACCAGTACAGCCGATCGTGCAAAGCAGAAAAAGCAAATGCCGGAAATTTTAATCATCACTCCAGAGAGTCTGCAGTTACTGCTGACACAAAAAAATTATCCAACTTTTTTTTCATCACTTAAAATACTGGCTGTAGATGAATGGCATGAATTACTGGGAAGCAAACGTGGCGTACAAACAGAACTGGCCATCAGCAGATTGGTAAATTGCAGTGAATCTTTACAGGTTTGGGGAATCAGCGCCACCATTGGCAATTTGGAAGAAGCAAGAGAAGTTCTTTTAAGCCCTTTGAAAAAAAATGGAATAACCGTTCAGGCTTTAATTAATAAGCCGCTTGAGATACACACTATTATTCCTGATGAAATTGATTCTTATCCCTGGGCAGGACACCTGGGAATAAAACTTGCCTATACGCTAATCCCAATTATTGAGAATAGCAACACTACGCTGATTTTTATTAATACCAGAGGCATGAGTGAAACCTGGTATCAGACACTATTGACACTTGCTCCTTCCCTAGCCGGTGCCATAGCACTTCATCATGGTAGTATTGAGCAGGAATTAAGATTATGGGTAGAAGAAGCACTGCATACACAGAAACTGAAAGCAGTGGTTTGCACTGCCAGTCTAGATTTGGGTGTAGACTTTCGTCCTGTTGATACCGTTATACAAGTGGGGTCCCCAAAGGGTATTGCACGCTTTTTACAAAGAGCCGGAAGAAGCGGACATCGTCCGGGAGAAATTAGCAGAATTTATTTTTTGCCGACACATAGTTTAGAATTGGTGGAAGCTGCAGCTTTAAAAACGGCTGTAACAGAAAATGCCATTGAAAGCAAGGATCCATTGGTCTTATGTTTTGATGTGCTGCTTCAATATTTGTGTACGCTTGCTACAGGTGAAGGATTTGAGCCAAAAAAGATTTATCAGGAAGTAAAGTCTACCTATTGTTATGCAGACATGCAGGAAGCCGAATGGCAGGAAATTCTAAGGCATATTACAACAGGAGGGCAAGCTTTGCAGGTATACGATGAATTTAGAAAAGTGGAGATTGGAAATGGTATTTACAAAATCAACAGCCGCAAAGTAGCTATGCGACATCGTATGCATATTGGAACGATTGTAAGTGATGCCATGTTAAAAGTAAAATTTCTAAGCGGAGGGTATATAGGCGTAATAGAAGAATACTTCATAAGTAAACTGGAACCAGGAGATGTTTTTACGCTAGCTGGCAAGAACCTGGAGCTCATCATGATAAAAGACATGAATGTGCTGGTTAAAAAATCTAGTGCAAAAAAATCACTGATTCCTTCTTGGCTGGGGGGCAGAATGAGTTTAACGGCCAATCTGGGAGAAGTCTTAAGAAGAACTTTTTCAAAAGCACTACAAAAGAATGCCGGCTTAGAAATGGATAGCCTGCACCATTTATTTTCCATTCAACAAAGCTTATCTCATATTCCACAGCCAGACGAATTGCTCATAGAACAAATTGAAACCAAAGACGGATATCATCTGCTGGTATATCCTTTTGAGGGAAGGCAGGTGCATGAAGCATTGAGTGCAATACTCGCTTTTAGAATTGCACAGATTCAGCCTATGAGTTTTTCTATATCTATGAATGATTATGGCTTTGAATTATTGAGCGACACCCCAATACCGGTTGATGACAGTAATGTATATGAATTATTGAGCAATAAAAATTTGTTGACTGATATCCAGCAAAGTGTCAATAACACAGAAATGGCCAAAAGAAAATTCAGGGATATTGCAGTGATTGGAGGACTCATTTTTCAGGGTATGCCTGGCGAAAAAACCAAGGCCAGACATTTACAATCGACTGCCTCTCTCCTGTTCAAGGTTTTTGAAGAATACGATCCAGGCAACCTATTGTTGAAGCAAGCCTATAACGAAGTACTGACGCAACAAATGGATGAAGTGCGCCTAAGATTGGCATTACAACGTATTGCAAAAAGCAAAATCGTACTGACCTATCCGGCTAAACTAACACCACTTTCCTTCCCGATAGTGGTGGATGGATTGAACAGAAATAACCTGAGTTCAGAAAGACTGGAAGATCGGGTGAAAAAAATGCAACAACAATTATCTTAGCAAGTATGAAAGGAGATCAATTGTTACTATGCAAGGAACAGCACCTGTGGCTTTCAACAAACAGAACTATATTCTGGGAAGAAGAAAAAACAATGATACTTTCAGACACCCATTTCGGAAAAACCGGACACTTCAGAAAAAACGGGATAGCTGTTCCACAAAATATTTATAAAGAAGATCTTCAAAGATTTTTTAGCATTACACAATTTTACAAAGCTCAGAGAGTACTCGTGGTGGGAGATTTTTTTCACAGCTATGCCAATGAAGAACTGGATTGGTTTCTGAAATGGAAAAGAGATTTTACGCAACTACAAATTACATTGGTAAGGGGCAATCATGATGTATTACCTTCAGCATGGTATGAAGCTGCAGCCATTGAAATTGTTCCGGAAACCTTGCTTTTAGGCCCATTTCAGTTTCAACACAATTACGAGGAGAAATTGGAAAAAGATAAAGACAACAAGGTATTTCAACTTAAAACCGACCAATCGGCTTATATTTTCTCAGGTCACCTTCATCCCGGAGTTACCATTAAAGGCCTGAGTAAACAAAGCTTACGATTTCCTTGTTTTTACTTTGGCAAAAAACACTGCATCTTACCTGCATTCAGCAAATTCAGTGGATTAGCAACCATTAAACCGAAAAAGGCAGACCAGGTATTTGCCATCGTAAATGACAACTTGATTCAGACCCAATGATACACATCGCCTTTGACAGCATATATGCACACCCATTACCGGAAAACCATCGTTTTCCTATGCTTAAATATCAATTGATTCCTGAACAATTGATGCATGAAGGCACTTATACTTCAACCCATTTTTTTAGTCCTGCATCATGTTCAACAGAAACAGTTTTACGAACACATGAAACCGAATACCTGAATAAACTACTCAACCAAACATTATCAGCCTCTGAGCAAAGAAAAATCGGCTTTCCGCAATCACCTGAATTAACCCAACGGGAATTAATTATAACACAAGGCACCATTGATTGTGCGCTTTCCGCACAAAAAAACGGAGTGGCTTTAAACATAGCTGGTGGTACACACCATGCATTTGCAGAAAGAGGTGAAGGCTTTTGTCTGCTCAACGATATGGCAGTAGCTTCCAACTATTTACTTGATAAAAATTTAGCGGCTAAAATCCTGATTATTGACCTGGATGTACATCAGGGAAATGGCACAGCCAAACTTATGGAGAATGAACCTAGGGTTTTTACCTTCAGCATGCATGGCGCACACAACTACCCTTTTCATAAAGAGAAATCAGACTTAGATATTGGCTTATTGGATGGTACAGATGGTCCAACTTACTTGAAACTCCTTACCGAAAATTTGTCCAAACTGATTGATGAGTTTCAACCCGACTTTGCTTTCTACTTATCAGGGGTAGATGTACTGGATACTGATAAATTTGGGAAATTAAAACTCAGCATTGCCGACTGCAAGCAAAGAGATAAAATTGTTTTTGAAGCCCTAAAGAAGAATACTATTCCTGTTGCGGTTGCATTAGGAGGAGGCTACTCACCAGATATCAAAACCATTGTGGAAGCACATTGTAATACGTTTCGACTGGCTGGAGATTTATGGGGTTAAATACTGAACTAATTAGGCCAATGCAATAATCGAATACTATCCTATACTATACACTGCCTGGTGTTTTACAGGAAAATTACAACTGCGTGCAATGAAACAAAAGGCATTGGCTTTCTCATGTAAGGCATTGGCTTGATCCATCATCTGCATATTGGCCAGAGAAATCTTTGGTTTAAGAACTACTTCCGTAAACTGACCAGCGCCAGAGGGTTCTACAGTCATGATCCCTTCGGCATTATCCTGATAAGACGTTACTATGATTCCCGCATCCGCACAAAAATGCAGATACCAAAGCATATGGCAAGACGATAAAGAGGCCACCAACATTTCTTCCGGATTGTACCGATTAGGATCTCCTCTGAACAGCGGATCAGAACTTGATTCTATGGACACTTTTCCTTCCACTTGAATGATATGATTCCTGGAATAGGATTTATAATTGGAAGTTCCTGTTCCAAGATTACCCGTCCACTTTAGGCCTACCCGATAGAAATGCTGGTGAGACATTATTGATTCAATTAATTGGTCCGATTTTTAATTCAGTTTCTTCTTCAAACTGCTAACCTGTTCTTGCAAATTATTCACCATACCCGCCAACTGATTTACATCCCAAACAGGTGCAGCATTCGCTTTCTGTAAAATGTAAACCGCTTTCCAGATTTCCAGAACATCTTCAGCACTTACATTGTATGGCTCGTATTGAGGATTGTCGCTAATCAGCGTAATCTTATTTTTGAGTCGATTGTTTTTCACTACTCGCTTGTAAGCTACCCCTTCATTTTTGGAAAGAACAATATAGGTATTGCTATTTTTTAAATCATCCAGGTCCTCCACTTTTTCCCCTACAATGACACTGCCACTTGGCGTTGGCAACATAGAATCCCCCATGATTTCAAAAGCCCTGTATTGACCCGGAGCCAGCATGGGTAAAGTAAACGTATTCAGCTCATCTACAAATTCTGGGTCTGCATACCCTGTCATATAACCCGCTGCAGCTTTAACGGGAACAAATCTGATTTCAGCAGATTCACTAATCATTTTTAATTGGCGTCTTCTGTCTAAATAAGAACCGCCCTTGCTTTCGGATAAATCTTTAAATAAAAAATCTTCCAGACTTAATTTGAAAATAGCGCATACCTGCTCCATTACCTCGAGCTTGGGTTCTGCCCTCTCTTCTTCATAAGCGCCCACTAGGGAACGTTTGATTTTTAGCTTGTTGGCAAACTCTTCCTGGGTCCAGCCCCGCAGTTTGCGCAGATACTTCAGATTTCTTCCAGCGTTTGACATAACTAATTCTTTTAGCGCAATTTACTAAACTTTTTAGTTTTTCCAAATTTATTTTGATTTTTATTTTAGCGGGCCAATTCTACGACCCGATTGAAGTACTTTTCAGCTTGTAATATTAAGCCATGAAAAAACTATTCCTATTTGCCTTATTGGGTTCATTAACACAACTGAAAGCCCAGTCTGTTGCAAGCTTTCCCGCATCACTTCAGTTAACGCCTGAAAAATCCAACTTTGAAAAAACTTCTTCTTACGCAGACGTCATGCAGTTTTTGCAAACCATCAAAAGCATGAGTCCGCTTATCCAAACAGGATCCATCGGGAAAAGCACACAAGGAAAAGATATTCCTTATGCAGTACTGGCCAATCCGGCTATCAGCACTCCGGAAGAAGCTAGGAAATCCGGGAAGCCAGTTGTGTACATTCAAGGCAATATTCACGGTGGCGAAGTGGAGGGTAAAGAGGTATCGATGATGCTGATGCGCGATATTTTATTAGGCAATTTATCTAATCTTCTCAGCCATCAAATCATTGTATTTGTCCCCATTTATAATACAGATGGGAATGACCAGTTTGCAAAGGGATTAAGACCGTCGCAAGAGAATAGCCCGCTCGAAACCGGTATCCGCGAAAACGGACAGGGCCTCGACCTAAACAGAGATGGTATTAAAATGGAGACTCCAGAAACCAAAGCGATGGTAACGAATATTCTTAATAGCTGGGACCCGCAGATGGTGGTGGATTTACATACCACCAACGGCACTTGGCATGGGTATGATTTAACCTGGGCACCGGGTTATTTATCTGCGGGAGAACCAGGCCCATATCATTATACCAACAGCACCATACTTCCTTTTATAACCGATAAAGTAAAAAAAGAAAATGATTTATTGTTTGGGCCATTTGGTGATTTCTATACCAGAGAAGGCTGGCCAGTAAAAAATTTTTATACCTATAACCACCACCCACGCTATATCATTAATCAGATTGGTCTGCGCAACAGAATGTCCATACTAAGTGAGTCTTTTGCACACGAGCGCTTTTATCAGCGTATCAATAGCACTTATCACTTTGTAAAAGAAATACTGGCCTATTGCAATAGCAATGCAGCAGAAATTATGCAGATCAACCAACAAGCAGAAAAAAATGCGATAGAAGTAGTAAAAAACAATGCAGGAAAAATCAGCAAGGGAGTAAGATTCAAAATGGTACCCACTGCCAATGGAATTCGGGATTTCAGAACCTATGATTATATACCATTTAAAAGAGAAGATGGCACAACTACATTTACGAAAACCGGTAGAATCATCCACTTAGACAAAGTAAACTACTTCGCTGATTTTAAAGATACGGTTAGTGCAACCTTACCTAGAGGTTATATTATCCCAGCCTCATTGGATAGTATTGCCGAACATTTAAAACGTATGGGGGCCAAAGTAGAGAAGCTGGAGAAAAAAACGGAGTTCCAGGGAGAGGGTTTTCTGATAGAAAAATTTACCATAGCCAGCAGAAAATTTGAAGGTCACCAAATGGCTGCTGCGGAAGGAAAATTTGTTGCGAAAACATTCACTGCGGAAAAAGGAGATTATCTGATAGACTTGGCACAACCGTTGGCTAACTTAATTTTCTATGCACTGGAACCTCAGTCCGATGATGGATTATTAACCTGGAATTTCTTTGATCAGTATTTAACAGAAAAAGGCATCAACAATCAAGCAGTGGAGTATCCAGTTTTGAAATTTTTTAGCACAAATACAACACCCAAAAAGAAGCGTTAGACTTAGTCTTATCGTACATTGCAATATGGCAAAAGTGAAAGCAAAATCAAGCAAGAAGAAAGAAGAGCCCATTATCTTGGTTACCAACGATGATGGCTATACAGCACCCGGCATTCATGCTTTGGTAGAAGCCGTGAAAGGATTGGGTAAAATAGTAGTTGTTTCTCCGGATAAGCCACAAAGTGGTATGGGACATGCCATTACCATCGGCGAACCTTTGCGATTACACAAAGTGCATAATTTTGGCGATGTAGAAGCTTACAGCTGCAGCGGAACGCCTGTAGATTGCGTAAAACTGTCGGTAGACAAAGTGTTGCACAGAAAACCCGATATCTGCATCAGTGGCATTAATCATGGCGCCAACCACTCTATTAATGTAATTTATTCTGGAACCATGAGTGCGGCACTAGAGGCTTCCATTGAAAGTATACCAAGTATTGGATTCAGCTTACTAGATTTTAGCATTGAAGCCGATTTTACAGGGGCCAAACAATATGCAAGAATCATTGTAGAACAACTGCTATCCAGCAAAAAACTAGACAAGCATATTTGCTTAAACGTGAACATACCTAAAGTAAAAGCAGAATTGATCAAAGGAATTAAAATTTGTTCTCAAGCTTACGCAAAATACCAAGAGAAATTTGATGAACGAAAAGATCCGCATGGTCGTAAGTATTATTGGTTAACGGGAGAGTTTGTCAATTTTGATAAAAGCAAGGAAAGTGATGTATGGGCCCTAAAGAACAATTATGTAAGTGTGGTTCCTGTTCAATTTGACCTGACCAATTATACTTTGAAAAAACAATTGGAAAAGGATTGGAAGTTTTAACCTGCTCAAGTCATCATCATGTTATTCAATAAAGATTCAATTCCTTTCGGCCTTTTGTTGGGATTTATTGCGCCCGTTTTTGGATTGTTTGGTTATTACTACTGGAAGTTCAGCTTATTCAGTTTGAATGAATTCTTTCAGGTACTAATGATGCAGAAATCTTTATTGAGTGGCATTATCAGCATTGCTTTAATTGCCAATGCCATAGTCTTTACCGTTTATATCAACAAACAAAAAGATAAAACAGCCAAGGGAGTATTCATCGCAACTTGTATTTATGCGTTAATTTCCCTTGGTTTTAAATGGTTTGTTTAATTAATCTTCGCTAACCATAAAAGTAATTGATTGCTTTACTCTAGAAGTAACTGCTTTTCCTTTCTGTTTAGCAGGAACCCATTTAGGCCCTTTAACGATTATTCTAACAGCTTCTTCTGCCGTTTTATATCCGGGATCATTATCCGCTTTTATATTACTGATACTCCCGTCGGATGCAACGATAAATGAAACAATAACAGTGTATTTTCCTGGAGGTCCTCCATTAATTACTGGCAAATCTATATTCAAGTTTCTTTCTAAATATTTTTGCCAAGCTTCTTTACCGCCTGGGAATGAGGCAGGAACTTCTGCTTGAGTAAATACTTTATTATAGCTTTCTTCTTTTAATTGATTAGAACGCTCTATAACAGGAGGTGGCGGTGGCGCAGGTATAGGGAGTTTCCCATATTTTTCTTCAGCCCCTCTCATACTAGCTGAATTATTGAGCATATATTTTTCTTTAGTTCCATCCTTTAATAAGATTTCCATAGTTTTTAATTGATGGTTCCAAGAAACATTAGCAACTCCAGTATTACGCTTCATAAATGATTTTATACCAGACCGATCATTCTTATCTTCTTCATGAAATGGATTAATATTTTTGAGATTAGCATCTTTAGTTACTACCTCTAACACACCATTAATTCCTTCTGTCCCGTATTTAGAGGTAGCTGCTTCCTTTTTAAGCACATTTATTGATACAATTTCATTGGGATTCATCTCGTTCAAACTTTCATAATCTACTTGTTTTCCATTTAATATAACAAGTGGCTTTTGTCCGTTTTTTGCAAATAATTTTAAACCACTACCCAAACCTTCAGCACTTTTACTAAAAGAAAATGACCTTACAGAATCAAAAGTTAGTTTACCTGGCGCAGATTCAATTTTCTTAACTAAGAGTTGAACTGTATCTTTTTCTGCTTTTATAAAATCATCATTTTGTTTTGTAAGAGTGGGCTTTTGACTGTACTCAGTCTCCGCCAGATATTTTTGAACACCATTCAAAATGGCAACTGCCAATGATTCTCTGAAACTGGATGAAGTGATTATTTCCAAATCACTAGGATTTGATAAGTAGCCAGCCTCAACAAGAATACTTGGACAGTTAACATTTTGCAATACATATATCCCATCTTTCCTGCTCTTGATTCCATTAAAGGGCAAATTCAAATCATCCACTTGATTAGCCACCTGGTTGGCAAACTGTAAATGACTATTGTAACGATCGGTTTTACCCGGACTGGCTATATAAATTTCAGTTCCGGAAAGGGTTGCATTATTGGATGCATTATAATGCAAAGACAAAAACAAATCCGGGTTAGATCTATTGGCTTTTTGAGCAATTTCCATAACGGAATGTGTTTCATCTTCTGTACGCGTGAAAACTAGATTCAATCGGCTATTCTGGTTCATAGATTGGATGGTTTTGGCCAGCTCAAGTGTCAATTGGGATTCAAAAGATTTACCATCCACACCTACACTTCCCTTATCTGCCCCACCATGTCCTGCATTGATGACAATGGTGTAGTCTTTTTTCAAACTAACTGTCATAGGTGAAATGGGAGTAACAGGGCTGCCGGCAACATCTTTATAAATGGTTTTTACAAATGTTTCAACAGATATAGGCTCTGTGGGTGGTGCATTTCTAAATGCCACTAATACAATAATTACAGCCAGCAAGGGCAATACAATCAATCTTCTTAAATAGCTGAACCTTGTGTTGGATTTACTTAACATGGCAATACGTCTTTTGATGGGTGAAAAAAAGAAGGGATTGGTTAAATGGAAGCTTTGTTGAGGGTAGGCAGCAGTCAATAACATATGTGCCAATGATGCTGTATCTCCACTCTCAACAGATTTTTTATCTGCAATGAACTCATGAATCATGTGCAGCTCTTTTTGAATCCACCAGAAAATTGGATTCAGCCAACCTACAATCAAAACACTTTGCATCAATAGTTTATCAAATGAGTGCTTTTCTTTTACATGCGTAATTTCATGTTGCAAAATTTGTTGGCCGGTTTTACTGCTTAAATCAATGGCTTCATTCCAGAATATAAAACGGAAGAAAGAATAAGGAGTGCCTTTTGCATTGGTCATGATTAGATCTATGGTACCCATTTTTTTAGCACTACTCCGCTTTAGTAGCTGAAAAATGCGAATCAGTGACACTATCAGACTGATGAATAAAAGAAGTGATCCTCCAATATATAGCAGTTGTAATCCCCTCTGCCAAGAAATGGAATACCAATGCTGACTGAAACTGGTTTCTAATTCAGAATTGTTGGTGGCTACAGCTGAAAGCAAATAATATATTTGGGCATCATTGGCATCATTGTAATCGTTCCACTGTATTTTAATCAAAGGAACCAGCCAGGAAAGTAGTGTAATCGCCAACAAATAGAATCGGTTGTATTGATGAAATTTATTATCGCGCAACACAAGCCAGTAATATCCCATCATTATGGCAGAACAAAAAACTACTTGTAAAAAATAATAAAGGGTGGTTTGCATACAATTATTTTTTAGATTTTTTCATTTCCTGCAACAATAACTCTAGCTCTTTTACACTGATGTCTTTCTGTTTTACCATAAAGGAAACTGCATCGGCAAAAGACCCCTCAAAATACCCTTCTACTAAATTTCGAATGGTACTGGAAGAATATTCCTCTTTAGTTACCATTGGATAATATTGATGCACTCTTCCAATTGGAGTAATGCCCACAAACTTTTTTTCTACCAATATTTTCACAATAGTCGCAACCGTGTTACTATGTGGTTTTGGTTCAGGCTGTGCTTCAACAATATCTTTTAGGAAAGCGGTTTCCAGCTTCCAGATGGTTTGCATTATTTGCTCTTCTGCTTTGGTTAATGGTTTCATGATGTACATTTACAGGAGTAAACTTATAACTAAATTTTTAGTTTAACAACTAAATTTTTAGTTATTTAACTATTTTTTTAGTTATTCGCCATGAAATACTATGTAATTGCAGGAGAAGCCAGTGGGGATTTGCATGGCAGCAACCTGATAAAACAATTGAAAGTTCAAGACCCTTCAGCTCAAATAAAATGCTGGGGAGGAGACCTAATGCAAGCTACAGGAGCCCATCTGGTAAAGCATTACAGAGATCTGGCATTCATGGGTTTTACAGAAGTTATCAAAAACCTACCGACTATATTGGGCAATTTGAGATTCTGTAAAGAAGATATTATCAGCTATCAACCCGATGCAATCATCTTAATTGATTACCCTGGATTCAATCTTCGAATTGCCGAATGGGCCAAGAAACAAGGTATTAAAGTGATATACTATATTGCACCGCAGGTTTGGGCCTGGAAAGCCAACAGGGTAAAAAAAATGAAGACATGCATTGATCTGATGCTTTGCATTTTACCCTTTGAAAAAGCGTATTTCAAAAACAATTGGAATTGGGATGTGCATTATGTTGGACATCCACTTATTGAAGTCATTGAAAAATTCAAATCGGCCAATCAGTCCGATATAAAACCAATCATTGCTTTATTACCAGGAAGCCGCAAACAGGAAATTGCCAAAAAACTTCCCATCATGCTTAGTGTTGCAGATAAGTTCCCGCAATATGAATTTGTAGTAGCACAGGCACCAGGCCAAGATGATGCATTTTACGAACCGTTCTTAGAGGGGCAGCAAAATGTAAAAGTGGTAAAAGATGGTACGTACCATTTATTATCAGCATCTACTGCTGCATTGGTTACTAGTGGCACCGCCACGCTCGAAACGGCTTTATTTGGGGTACCTGAAATTGTATGTTACAAGGGAAGTGCCATTAGCTACCAGATTGCCAGGCGATTGATCAAAATTAAATTCATCTCACTTGTGAATTTAATCATGGACAAAGAAATTGTAAAGGAATTGATTCAGGATGAACTTAACACTGCTAACCTGGCGAGGGAGTTGCAATTTATCACTAGCAATCCACAAAAAATCAGCGAACTAAAATCGGAGTATCAACAACTTTACAAAAAATTAGCAGAAGGAGGTCATGCATCAAAAAATGCAGCATCCCTGATTTCAAATCTTCTTCAAAATAAGTAGGAAATTACTTCCATTAAATTAAGAAACACTTGTTAACAAGTAGCCTTACAAAAATGTTATCGGAAGAGTGGAATGATGACTTGTTTAATCAAGATAAAAATAACTGCCAGCAAAAACATTACCAGGGAAACACGATTCATCCCATGCATATACTTCATCCACTGAGATTTGGGAGCGTTTGGATCTGCTTTCTTAATAAATAAGTATTGTTGAATTTGATTCCAGATACCCATATTGGTAATTTTATACAAAGATAACAGGGGTAAACCAATTTAGTTCAATCAACCTTATCCCCTTAGATTTGTTATCCTTAAAAAAAGCTGCATGCGCAAACTATTCTCCATCGTTTTCTTTCTAATTTATTCCGTAAACCTTACTGCTCAAATAAAGATTGAGCTGGAAACCTATAGAGACCCCAATCAAATTGATATTATCCGTGATAAATGGGGCGTGCCGCATATTTTCGGCAAAACTGATGCAGATGTTGCCTATGGGCTGGCTTGGGCACATGCAGAAGACGACTTTGAAACCATTCAACTTTCCTTGATGGCTGGCAACGGGATGCTTGCCAGATACAAGGGAAGAGAAGGAGCCCAGGTGGATTATATAGTTCGTTTACTCAGAATTCCTGAACTAGTGGAAGACCGTTATGAGAGAGACCTTTCAGCCGATTTCAAAAAAGTATTGCAGGGATATTGTGAGGGCCTAAATGCCTATGCAGAAAAACACAATAATGAAGTTTTATTAAAAAACCTATTCCCGGTTACTCCTAAAGCAATGATTAGATATTCTGTATTGCAATTGTGCATTTTATCAGGAGCCGACAAAGCATTGTCTTCCATTTTTGGGGGAACTGTTCCCTTATTGGAAAATTTTAAAACGCAGGGCAGTAATGCTTTCGCCTTTAATAGTAAAAAAACAACAGATGGAAATACCTATCTGGCCATCAATGCCCATCAACCTTTAGAAGGACCCGTGGCTTTCTATGAAGCGCATTTAAACAGTGAAGAAGGATGGAATATACTCGGTGCCAATTTTCCTGGCGCCCCCAGTATTTTACATGGCGTAAATGAACACCTAGGATGGGCTCATACGGTAAATGAGCCAGACAAACTAGATGTATATCAATTAGAAATGCATCCCAAAAACAAGAACCAATATTTATTTGATGGAAACTGGGAAACCCTTGAAGTAAAAGAGACGAGAATTCCAGTAAAGTTTAAATTAATGACACTTAGTGCAATTAGAGATCTTCATTGGAGCAAATACGGCCCAACCATCATAACAAAAAGAGGCACTTTCTCCATCCGTATGCCGGCGCAAATGGATATTCGTGGATTAGAACAATGGTATCGTTTTAACAAAGCCAAAAACTTTACTGAATTCAAAGCAGCATTAGAAATGCGCGCCATTCCAGGATATAATATTGTGTACGCAGATAAATACGATACCATTTATTATATTAGTAATGGTAGAATACCCGTACGTCCTAAAGGATACAATTGGAAGTCTACCCTGCCTGGCAATACCAGCAAGACCTTATGGAATGAATTACATCCCATTAGTGCATTACCGCAAGTATTACAGCCTTCCTCAGGATTTGTATACAATACCAACCACTCTCCTTTTCATTCTACAGAGGGAAAGGAAAATCCAGTGATTACCGACAGCACTATGGGATATGAGACACTGGAAAACAATCGCAGCAAAAGATGGGAAGCATTGGTACAGCCATTGAATAAAGTGAGCTATGAAGATTTTAAGCGAATCAAATTTGACCGGCAGTTTCCCTCCACCTTTTATTTCCCCTATAATATTGACAGCTTATTTCTCTTAGATGAAACGACATATCCTGACATTGCAGATTTGATTGTGCAACTTAAAAACTGGGATAAAAAAGGCGACGCAACCAATATAGGAGCAGGTACTTTCTTTATGGTGTATCATGATATCGTTCCCAAACGAAGTGTGTTTATGAAACAAGGTTTTATAGGATTAGAAGATGCTGTTGGAATTCTCAGATCTACCAAAGCCACTATGTTGCAGCAATTCAACAGAACCAATTTACAATTGGGTGAGGTTCAAAAACTGGTTCGTGGAAATGTAGCTTTACCCCTACCGGGCTTACCTGATTTGCTAGCGCCTATGTATTCCATTCCCTATAAAGACGGAATGTACAAAGGCAATCAGGGTGATGCATATATAGAATTGGTTAAATTCACGAAAGATGGACCGATTATTGAATCTGTAAATGTGTATGGTGCATCTGCTAGAAAAGATTCCCCGCATTATACCGATCAAATGCAAATGTATATTGATCAAAAAACAAAGCCTATGACTTTAAATAAGGCTACTGTTTACCAACAAGCGGTTAAAAAATACCATCCACTCTAAATTGAACTCAGCACTTTATGGAAGGAATGGCGCTAGTAAAGAACTGATTTGTTGTGTTTCAATGATGAAGCCATCATGCCCGTATGTTGAGTCAATAATATGAAATTGCGCATCTGGCATATGATTGGCCATGAATGCTTGTTCTGCAACAGGACAAAGGATATCAGAATCAATCCCGATAATCAATGTGGGTTGATGAATCTGACTTAATGCTTTTCCCAAATCACCGCCTCTGCCTCTTGCCAAATGGTGACTATCCATGGCTTTGGTTAGCAGCCAGTAACTGTACGCGTTAAATCGGTTCACTAATTTATCACCCTGATAATTGATATAGGACGAAGCTTTGAATCCATCAATCTTTTCCGGATCCGGATCGGTTTGTCTTTCCTGAAAAGTAGCATAATTCCGATAAGTAAGCATGCCAATGGCTCTGGCCGCTTTTAATCCAGCAGCTCCAGCATTTGGTGCATGGTCTTTCCAGGTACAATCTGCTTCAATAGCCAGTCGTTGTGCTGTATGCACCGCTACCCCCCAGGCTGACTCGGAAGGAGAAGTAGCGATTAAAAAAAGCTTTTGAATAGCTTCAGGCTCCATCAACGCCCATTCCAGTACCTGATAGCCGCCCATGCTGCCACCCATCAACAAATCAATGCTATCGATACCCAGATAAGCCCTTAAAGCAATATGGGCTTTTACCATATCTCTAATGGTCACCATCGGGAACTCAGAAAAATAGGGCGCTTTTGTTGCCGGGTTTATACTCAAGGGACCAGTTGATCCATAACAGGAACCGATGATATTAGCACAAACTATAAAATAATCAGATGGATTGATGAAAGACTCATTCCCCACCAATCCCTTCCACCAATCTGCTGCATCCGCATTGGCAGTTAAAGCATGACAAATCCAAACCACTTTAGACTTACCGGGATGGTAGTTACCGTAAGTATGATAGGCAATTTGTAGTTCCTGGATACTTGATCCACTCTCTAATAAAAAAGCTGCCGTATGGGTAAAAGTCTGTAATGCCATTTGCCGGAATTCTTACGCAAAATAAAGACAACTGAAGCGTACCTTTATGTAAATTTTTAAAAGTAGCGGCAGCAGATGAAAAAAGAAACAAAAGCCATCCGAATTCAGACAGAAAGAACCAACGAAATGGAGCACTCGACTCCTATGTTTTTAACCAGTAGTTTTTGTTTTGATAATGCAGAAGAAATGAGGGCTGCTTTTGCAGATGAATCAGATGATAATATTTATTCAAGATTCAGTAATCCTACTGTTCAGGAATTTATAGACAAACTGGTAGCATTGGAAGGAGCAGAAGCAGGTTATGCCACAGCATCAGGCATGAGTGCCGTTTTTGGTTCCTTTATGGCGCTGTTAAAACAAGGCGACAGATTGCTATCCTGTAATTCCATTTTCGGAAGTACACATACCGTAATCTCCAAGTATCTGCCAAAGTACGGAATTGAATACGGCTATATTGATGCGAATGCAACTGCTGAAGACTGGGAAGCAGCCATTACCCCCAATACCAAAATGATTTATCTGGAAACACCTACCAATCCGGGACTGGAAATACTGGACTTAGAAATGATTGGCAAGATTGCCAGAAAACACCATATTATTCTGAATGTAGACAATTGCTTTGCCACTCCTGTAAACCAGACTCCTATTGATTTTGGGGCTGACCTAGTGGTTCATTCTGCAACGAAATGGTTAGACGGACAAGGTAGAGTTTTAGGAGGAGCTATTGTGGGCAAAAAAGAATTGATTAAAGAAATTTATCTATTCTGCAGAAGTACAGGTCCGGCTTTGTCCCCTTTTAATGCCTGGGTGCTGAGCAAGAGTTTAGAAACCCTGGATGTAAGAATGGAAAGGCATGCAGCCAATGCGTTGTTCCTAGCAAAAGCTTTGGAAAATCATCCAGCGATTGCACAATTGAAATATCCATTCCTTACTTCACATCCTCATCATGGTATTGCAGTTAAACAAATGAAAAACGGTGGTGGCATTGTTTGTTTTGAATTAAAGGGGGGGATTGAAGCTGGCAGAAAATTTTTAGACCGACTGCAAATGCTCTCACTTACCGCCAATCTGGGAGACACCAGAAGTATTGCTTCTCACCCAGCAAGCACAACACACGCCAAATTAACAGAAGCAGAAAGACAGGCTGTAAATATTACACCAGGTTTGATACGAATCAGTGTAGGTCTGGAAAACAAGGAAGATATTCTCGCAGATATATTGCAAGCTTTAGCCTAAATGAAAATTTTTTATTACAAAGTTATCTGCTAAGGCTTTTTTGTTCTTATAAAAATCATAGCGATGCTGGTGGTGATAAGGCCCATAACAAAAGCAGCAATAGTACCTTGAACGGCATAATTTTTATAATTAAAATTAACAACAGCTTCTTCTGTTGTTTTATAGTACCCAATTTCAACAGAACGTTTGATAACGTTGGGAAAATATTCTGGAGTAATAATATACGTAGTAATCCATTGAGTTAATGGGGTCAGTGCAGCAATAATCAAAGAGAGGTAGAGTCCAGATAAGAATCCTTGCATATAACTGATATTACCACCATAATCTAATTTCTTTTTTTCTTTTAGTGCCAACACCATTATCCATATAGCAGGGATGGCAAATAGATTCGTTAAATACATATGGTAATCAATATATTTACCATGTAATCCAGCAACTTTTTCTAATACCATCCAAATCAAGGTCATTATGGAAAATAAAATGGCCCATTTTACTTCAACTTTAATTGGTTTCATTGTGTGGGGGATTATTATTTAGGTAATTGAGTGTCTTTGGTTTTATCGTGTACCGATCTAAGTACAGGCAGATGAATATGAAACTGAATTGCTACCAAGCGAACCAACATCACACTTAATGCTGCAATAGGTGCCGCCGTATCTTTCGTCATATTCAATTTAAGAAACAGAAAATAAACCAGTCCTCCTATTACACAGGCCATCGCATAAATATCTTTTTGTAACAGTAAAGGCACTTCATTTAAAAGCACGTCTCTTAATACCCCACCTATTGATCCTGTAATAGTACCCATCACAATACAAACCCAAAAAGGGAAACCTGCATCCATACATTTAGAGATGCCAATAATGGTTACCAGACCTAATCCAATTGTATCAAATAAAAAAAGCGTATTCGACCAGCGCATTAATTTTTCTTTGAAAACTAGGGTAGCCAATAAGGCTACACCGGTAGTAACAAAATATCGACTATCCAGCATCCAAAAAGGAGTAATATCTAACAACAAATCTCTAACTGTACCGCCACCAATTGCGGTAACCAGGCCAATTACAAATGCGCCAAACCAGTCTACATTTTTCTTTGAGGCCATTTTAATTCCACTCATGGCAAAAGCAAATGTTCCTATTAAATCAG
Source organism: Sediminibacterium sp. TEGAF015 (assembly GCF_025997995.1). GTDB lineage: Bacteria > Bacteroidota > Bacteroidia > Chitinophagales > Chitinophagaceae > Sediminibacterium. Next base: position 1,291,687 of record NZ_AP026683.1, read on the forward strand.
GCAGTATGGTAAAAAGATTATTCAAGTCTTATAAATAATAGGTGCAAACTACACTCAATCTCCATTAAATTTATAGAAAATACCAGTACCATGCGCTCCAGATTTTCCAGCATTTTAATTCTCTTCATGAGTACGCTTCTTTTTAGTTGCGAAACGAATCCTTCAACTATTACTGAGCATAAAGCGGAAATAAAGGATTGGTGGAAAGAAGCCATCATTTATCAGATTTATCCAAGAAGTTTTAAAGACAGTGATGGAGACGGCATTGGCGATTTAAAAGGAATTATTTCCAAACTAGATTATATCAAGAGTCTTGGTGTTACAGCAGTCTGGATAAATCCAATTTATACTTCCCCCAATGATGACAATGGTTATGATATCAGCGACTATAGAAATATCATGAAGGAGTTTGGCAGCATGGAAGATTTTGACACCCTGCTGAAAGGATTGCACGAAAGAGATATTAAACTCGTTATGGATTTAGTGGTAAATCATAGCAGTGATGAACACGAATGGTTCAAACAAAGCAAAAGCTCCAGAACAAGTAAATACAGAAACTATTACCATTGGTGGGATGCTGAAAGAGGTAAGCCCAATTACCGTTATAGCTTATTCGATATCAATCACGATGCCTGGATGTATGATTCTACTACTAATGCCTATTACCTGCATTACTTTTCCAGAAAACAACCTGATCTGAACTGGGAAAATCCTGCACTTAGAAAAGAAGTCTACGATATCATGAAATTCTGGGCCAATAAGGGCATTGACGGATTCAGATTAGATGCTTTTGGATTTGCCGCCAAGGACACTACTTTCCCCGCTTTTCCAAAGGGATATGAAAAGAATTTCATGGCTTATTATTCAATGGTTCCCGGAATTCATGATTATTTACAGGAAATGAACCGGGAAGTATTAAGCAAATACAATGTTATGAGTGTGGCAGAAGGAGCCGGCAACAGCTTTGAAGATGCGCATAATCTGGTAGATGCTGACAGGAAAGAACTGAATATGGCATATGCTTTTGAAGGGGTAGATATTGCCAAAGCAGAAGGATACGATTTACTGCATTTTAAAAAGACATTTAGCAAATGGGATAGTGCATTTTCTAAAAAGGGTTGGATATCCATCTTTTTAGCTAACCATGATCAGGCTAGAATGGTGAGCCGTTTTGGAAATGATAGTGATTCATTTAGGGAAGCGTCTGCAAAAATGTTAAACACTTTTATTCTCTCGATGAGAGGAACCCCCTATTTATACAATGGCGATGAATTAGGTATGACCAATGCAGGCTTTACAAGAATTGAAGAATACAGAGACATGCCCACTTTAAATGAATACAAAAGTTTAGTAGCCAAAAAAGGAGACATCGTATCATTTCTTAAAAGAAAGCAGTTTGAATGCAGAGACAATGGACGTACCCCATTCCAATGGGACGCCAGCCAAAATGCGGGATTCACTACAGGAACTCCCTGGATATCGATAAATAAAAATTACTCAAAAATCAACTTTGCCAATCAGGAAAAAGATGAAAACAGCATCTTAAACTATTGTAAAAAAATGATTGCCCTCAGAAAGAACAACCCAGTGTTGACATATGGGAAATATACCCTCTTACAAGGTAATCATCCACAAGTGTATGCTTACACAAGGGAATGGAAGGGTAACAAAATACTGGTATTGCTAAATTTTAGTAAAGAAAAAGCAAGCATAAATACCGGCTATGATTTGAAAAATCTAAAACCCTTGATACAAAACTACCCTACTGTCAGTGGTAATATATTACAGCCATATGAATCTGTTATATATCAATTATAAAACTTATGCAATAGATAGCAATTCATCAAAACTTAGCTCCGTAATAATAATATCTGCGTGATGATTTAATAGTTCATCCTTAGAACAAAATGCAATACCTAGGCCAGCTTCTTTAATCATGCATAAATCGTTCATACTATCCCCAATGGCAATACAGTTTTCTTTGGGTATTTGATATTTGTCTAACAAACTAATGACCGCATTGGTTTTACAAAGTGAATGTCTACAAACACTTTTAGCATTATTGAAAAGAAAAGAAGGGATTTTAACCTCACCAGTACAAATACCTTTGGAAAATTCCAGCTCATTAGAAAGAGAAAAATCCATACCTAACTTGTTTTTTATATGATGCGTAATACAATCATAACTATCAGAAATGATACCAATGATATATCCTTTCGCCTTTAGTTCTTTTATAATTTGGGCAGTTCCTTCCACAATTGGAATTTGATCAACTACATCTATAAGCTCTTGATGAGATTTATCGCGCAAAAGTGTCGCAATATGCTTGGTCAATAAAATAGGATCTGTGTCAGAGGAACGAATATTCATCAAAGCTGATTTAAAATCAAATCTTTCTGCACAGGCATCTATAAATCTTCCTCTCAACAAAGTATTGTCCATATCAAAAACAATCAACTTCTCCATTGAATTCAAATTAGCATGTAAAGCCAAGTCCATTTGAGAACGGATTTCGTTAAGTACCCCTAGTTCTTCAAAATTATATCTTGGATTATTTGAATTTGCTGCCTTTATTATAATTGTCTGCGCAACTTCTTTACTCATTTTACCGAGCGCTTGCCAAGGTTTACTTTTATTTTCGATATATCCTATTTCAACCTCTTTCATCTTAGCATTCATTAAATACATGTCTATTAAAATGCCGATATCTACTCCATAGTCCTCTCTAAATTCTAATTGTTCAAAAAGCTCTTTTTTACCAGCAATCATCCCACTTAAAGGCTGACTAAATTTTAAAAGCTCAGGAAAGAAAATACTTAATAAAGGTTTAGCAGCTAACTCGGTTACTCTTCCTGCATTTCTACTAAATGAGGATTTCACAAAATCAACCTCCCCACTAAGAATTGGCTCAGTTAATAATTGAACAGTATAATGCGGATATGGATCAATATCGCCATCCAGAAATGCCACAATAGGGTTTGAGGCAAACAGTACTCCATCTTTCATAGATGCACCTTTACCCAATTTTGTACTAGTTATTACTTTAGCACCATTTGCAACAGCAATTGCTACAGTAGCATCTATTGACTTATCATCTACTACTACTACTTCAGTAACATTTGGCTGAGACCATGCAAATTGTATTACATTTTGAATGGTTTCTTCTTCATTTAAAGTTGGAATAATAACCGTTATCATATGGCTAGTTTTGAATTAAAACAAAAAGTCTTAACTCTGAAGCCAATATTGTGCCAGTCTAAAACATAGAAAAAAATAAAATTTCTTTATCGCTATGAATCAGTCTAATAGGCTTAAATATTTATTCTTATTCTCTAACATAATCCAGCCCAAAATCAGGAATAAACCAATAGCCAATGGCAATCCACTTGGGGCAACTGTGGCATGAATAAGAACAATACCAATCATGATTGGGAAAAGTATTATTGCACCGAGAGCTCTGGTTTTTCTAAAAATCAGTAACAAACCACCTAATATTTCTGCAACGGCAACCAAAGGCATCAACCACGCTATTTCCATAAAAGCAGCATTATCGGCCACTAATGCAGCAGGTAAATCCGTTGGTACTGGAATATAGTTGAACACCTTATTTAAGCCCCCATTTAAAAAAAGCAACGCACATAAAATGGAAAATATATTCAGTATCTTATTTTTCATATAAGTTTTTACTAAATATACCTATACCAGAAGATATTGTCAAGTATTTTGTACAACAAAAAAATACAACGGCATTCCTATCGTTATGTTTACAGGAAAGGTAACCGCTAGTGCCATTGGCAGGAATAATCCTGGGTTCGCTTGAGGAACCGAAATTTTCATAGCTGCTGGCACTGCAATATAGGACGCACTTGCAGCTAATATGGCTATCACAAAGCGATTACTGATGTCATCTGTAACCCAGGTACTGAAATAGGCGAATATTACTCCATTAATGAGAGGTATAAAAAAGGCAAATAAGAAAGGAAATAAGCCGAAAGAGAAAAAGGCCTTTAGTTTCTTACCACTGGTTATACCCATATCAAGTAAAAAAATGGCAAGAAACCCCTTAAATAAATCATTGGTAAATGGCTTGATACCTTCTGCCTGTTTAGCATCAGCAACAAAACCAATAAATAAACTACCCAAAATCAACAGTACAGATCCATTGGTAAATGAATGCTTGAACACTTCTCTTTTTCTAATAATATTGGACTCTTCTGTATTAAAGAAATTGATTAATAAAAGTCCCACAATAATGGCAGGAGATTCCATCATGGCCATAATTGCTACCATATGGCCGTGCAAGTTCAACTGATGTGCTTCTAAATAGGAAACTGCAGTTACAAAAGTAACTGCGCTTACAGATCCGTAGGAAGCTGCAATTGCACCAGCATTGTATATGCCCAATCGCATTTTCAATATAAAAAAAGTATATGTTGGAATCACAATAGAAATAGCAATCCCTAATAGCATGGTTCCCAATATTTCAAGATTGAATTGCTCATGAGATAATTCCTGCCCCCCTTTAAATCCAATTGCAAACAACAAATAGAGAGAAATAAACTTCGACGAGTTATTGGGAATTTCCAAATCGCTTTTTACACAAACAGCCACAATTCCTAATATAAAAAACAACAGTGCCGGATTGGTTAGATTTTCAAGCAGTAGATTAAAGTCCATAAGCAATTTTATAGCGATTCATTCTTTTCAGTTCTTTTACGAATCTCGCTTCTTTAGAAATTACGATACCTTTTACAGTGACAGATAAAATGGTTGAAGTATGCGTTGAAGTAAAAACAGATCGAATCAGTTGCATTGATTGTTCTACTATTAATTCAGCCATTTTAAGTGTTTGTTGATATTTAGATAAACCAGCAAACTTTTCCAACCAATATTCCTCTTTAAGATCAGCAACAGGATTCAAACAAGTAATATCCCGCTTATATTCATTATTGATGATTGATGTAACAATTGGATTCGATACCTCATTCACAACATATATTTCATTAATACAATTTACAGCTACCATTGCTTTAAGGTTGTCTAGGAAAATATTGTCAGATGCATGAACCAGACCTGCAGGAACAGAAAGAAAAAGTGAATCATTCCCAAATTGTTGTTTGAGTAAATATTCCAGATTGGCAAAAGGACAAACAATAAACAATCTCCTATTCATTTGTATTTTCCTTTTTGGGCATTGCTGCCTGATGATGAATGGTAAAAAGGGCTATAATCACTGATAAAGATGACCAAAGCTGGCTATTAAGGGCATTCTCAGATTCAAATGAAATTATTATTGCGCTTAAAAAAACAATTAAACCAAGAATAATCTGCCAACCAGCTTTCTTCATATAGAGGGTTATTTATGAATGGTGCAAAATTGAGGGAAAGCCATTTATATTTTTTATTTATCTTTATAATATTAATCATAAACTATTTTTATGAATTATACCTTAAATCAGTTACAGATTTTCTTAAAAATTGTAGAAACAGAAAGTATCACCAAAGCAGCAGAAGAACTGCACTTAACTCAGCCAGCTGTTTCAATTCAGCTAAAAAACTTTCAGGATCAGTTTGATATCCCCTTAACAGAAATAGTAGGAAGAAAAATTTATATTACTGATTTTGGCAAAGAAATAGCTGTTTCAGCAGAAAATATTATTTACCAGGTTAATGCCATCAATAACAAAACACTGGCTTTTAAAGGTCAAATGACCGGGAAATTAAAATTAGCCGTTGTTTCCACTGGAAAATACCTAATGCCATATTTTCTTACAGAGTTCATCAATAAAAACAGTGGCATTCAATTAAACATGGATGTAACCAATAAATCCAAAGTGATTGAAAGTCTCGAAAAGAATGAGGTTGATTTTGCTTTGGTATCTATCTTGCCTGCTGCAATTAATATTGAAAAAATAGAATTACTACCGAATAAACTATTTCTTATTGGGAATGAAAAAACAAACAAAAATATAGAAGACCTTCCCTTGATTTTCCGTGAAAAGGGCTCTGGAACTAGGCAAGCAATGGAACAATTTATCCAAAAGAAAAAACTTTCCGTACTCAAAAAAATGGAACTGAGTACCAATGAAGCAGTAAAACAAGCAATCATAGCAGGCTTAGGCTATTCCATTATGCCAATCATTGGCATAAAGAATGAATTAATGAATAAACAATTATTTATTATACCAGTTAAAGGCATGCCAGTAAAAACTACCTGGAGCTTAATCTGGCTTAAAGGCAAAAAACATTCACCTGTTGCAGAAGCCTATTTAAACTATCTAAAAAAAGAAAAAAATCAAATAGTTAAAGATGCTTTTAGTTGGAGCGAGCAGTATTAAATCTTAACTATAAATAGAGGGGACTATCAATTTGCTTTATTCAGCTTGATAATTCTATATCCGTAATAAATGAGCAAGAGTCCAACAAATTCAGTAACATACAATACTTCAACATAACCCGCTCGAGTAAATGAACCGCCTATTCCTGGCAATAAACCACCAATGGCAATAAAAATATTCCCTTTGAATGGCGCTTCTTTAATCCCTTGCCGATAGTACCTAATAGCAGAAAAAACAGCACCTCCTACCAAAAAGATAAAAGCATATAGATTAATAAATGGAGAGAAATACCGAACCCACTCCCACTCAAAAACTTTACCCGAAAGTTTATAATCAAAATTTTCTGGAATTGATATGGGCGTGAGAATCACAAAAACCGATGCGAGAACAATTAAAAAAATAAATAAACTACTTGTTATATCAGCGAACTTCTTCTTCATCAATAAATAAACACTCCCCTGAGCAAGTGGATATCCTCCTAATAAAGCACCAACAATATACCAATACCGAACATTGGGAATACTCCAACCTACTAATGCATTAATACTTTCTGCCAACGTTCCCAGTCCAAAAGTTAGCACACCCAATGACCACCACAGCAGATAAGCAGTTTTCTTATGTTGGTAATGTCCCCAAATTTCTCTGAAAAAATAAATGGAAAATAATGTGGTAAAAATGGGAATGTATTCAATGAAACTTTTCATGGTATTTTGCATTGATGCAAAATTGACCCATGAGATTGGATAGAAAGTCAGAAGAATGTAAATTCTATTCTTTTGTAGATTTTTTTTTGAAAATACCATAAATGGCTCCTGCAATAAGCCCAAGAACAAAGCCAATGGGGCCTGTGAAAAATATACCCAATAAAGGTCCTAGATTGGCATCAGGTCTAAAAATGATAGGCCCAAAAAATCCAGCGATAAATCCAATCCCACCTAAAAGAAAGGCACCTATAACAGCATAAGAAGCAATACTGATATTTACTTTGCTACTTAGTCCCCAGACAAATCTTGCCACTACAATAGCCAATGAAAAAGAGAAAAATGGCTTTACAAAAACAAAACGATTGGGCAATGAGACTACTGAAAAAACAAAGACATTCATAAAAAAGAATACAACCAGAAATGTAATCGCTGCCAAAATTAACCTAAAGGTAGATGTCGATTTCAATGCCGTCTTATTCTGCAGTGGTGGGATCAATCATTGTTTTTACTTCGCTAATAGTATCAGCAGGGATATTACCTGCACCAGGGATTTCTCTTTCAATTACATACTTAGGCATAAGAAATTATTGAGTGTTGCATTAAATTAATAATAAATATTATGAAACTCAAACTTTTAAATACTTTATTCTTCCTCAACAAATTCAAGTATATCACCAGGTTGACAATCAAGGACTTGACAAATTGCTTCTAAGGTACTGAACCGAATCGCTTTTGCTTTGCCTGTTTTCAAAATAGAAAGATTAGACAGCGTTAACCCTACTTTTTCTGACAATTCATTCAATGACATTTTTCGTCTTGCCATCATTACATCCAAATTAACAATTATTGGCATACTTAAACAGTTAATTCATTTTCAGTTTGTATTTCCACACCACGCTTAACAATAAAAGCAATTACGAATAAAATGGCACACATAAATAACCAGACATCACCTCCGGCCATACGTAAACTTTGTGATGAAGGAACAGAAATTTCCTTTAGGGTCAACCAATCACAATAGCGAATACCCCATATTGAAAAAAGTCCTATACCAAAAGATAAATAAGCTAAATAGGAAATAAACTTATCCAAAATGCGATTAAACGGCTGTGTAAAATGAAAATCAGGATTATGAAACAACTTGATTATTAAATAAAACATCAATGCTTTCAAAAGAGATACAATGCTCATTAGCACAATGACCACGATAAAATAACCCTTATCTAATGCATAGACATCAGATAAATCCGCCTTCATCCAAAAGTTTTTTGCTCCAATGGGATTGATAAATACTGTGTAGAAAGCATTGAATATAATACCACCAGATTCAATACATAGGCCAATAAAAATAATCCAAGCAATAATATTAATCGTTTTCAAAACGTCTTGGGAACCGATTTTAATTTCCATACAAATATATTTTATACGCAATATTAATAAATATTTATTGATAAACAATAAATATTTATTAAAAATAAAAAAATACCTCCAACTCATTGAGAGGGAGGTATTTACCAAAATCAAACACTAATTCCAACCACCACCCAAGGATTTATACAAATTCACTTTTGCTATTCTTTGCTTTAACTGAATTTCATTTAGATCAATTTTAGACTCAATGGCTTCTTTTTGCGTAAGTAAAACTTCTGCATAATCAGCCCTGGCGGCTCTGTATAAATTATTTGAAATAACTATTGAATTACTTAAAATATTCACTTCCTTCTCTTTGGTCTGAAGGCTTTTTGTATAATTATCAATTCCGTTTAACTGATTAACCACTTCAATATATGCTTTTAAAATAGCTCTTTCATAATTGTATACTGCCTGAATTTGTTTAGCACTTGCATTTTGATATGCCGCCTGTATGGCATTCTTATTAATTACCGGCATCACTATGTCACCAGCCAAATTATACAAAACCGAAGCAGGGCTAATTAAATAAACCGGATTAAAAGATTGAAAACCGATTCCAGCAGTTAAGCGGAAAGAAGGATAAAAATTTGCCTTTGCCACTTCTATATTCAGCCTGGATGCTTCTACTTCCAGCGCCGCCTGCTTTAAATCTGGACGATTTTGCAATAGCTGAGAGGGAATACCAGCAGCGTACTCTTCAGGGAAAACGGGATGAGTTGACAATGCAGCTCTTTCAATTTTAGAAGGAAACTTACCAGATAAAAAATGAATCCGATTCTCCGTCTCTACTATTTGCTGTCGTATGGCATAAAGTAGATTTTGTGTATTTAACAACTGGGCCTCAAATCGGTTTACAGCCAATTGAGTCACTTTTGCTGCTTCCTTTTCTTTACGTATTACTGAAAGCGTATTGTTTTGAATTTCAATGCTACTATTCAATATGCTTAGTAAATTATCTAAAGTTTGCAATTCATAATATGCACTGGCAATTTCAGCTACCAACTGGGTCACCATAAAATTTCGGCCTTCCACAGATGCCAGATAACTCAAAACGGCAGATTTCTTGGCATTTCGTAATTTTTTCCAGACATCCAGTTCCCAACTGGCATTGGCAGCCAAAAGAACATCAGGTAAGGGTTTGGGGAATTTGTGTCCTTCCTTTATTTCCAATGCTTCATCAACCGCACCGTTTCTTGTGTATTGTCCACTCTTTTCAAACCCTGTAGCAAAACCGGCATTTACAAAAGGCAAATACTCTCCCCTCCTTGCCTTTATTTCATTTTTGCCCACTTCAATCTCCTGTAAAACAATTTGCAATTCCTGATTATTTTGCAAAGCAGTATCAATCAAACTTATCAGAAGTGGATCATTAAAATACTTTCTCCAAACAATAGCGCCAGCAGAAGTAGTATCACTGGTAGTAATACCAGAAAAAGTAGATGGCAAAGATGTTCTTGAGTCTTTGATACTTATAACAGGTAATTTACAAGCACTTAATAAAAGCCATACCGACAATACTATCAGTAAGCTCCGGATATTATTTTTCTTCATGCTTTTTCTTATTTCGTTTTAATAATTTCTTGAGCTTATGCAAGAGTTTGGACTCATTATAACTATGCACATAATGTTCTGATAATGGGCTTTCATCTTCATCTCTGATTAGATGTTTACCTTCAGCCATTTTACCAACGATATAATACAATCCCGGAATAATAATTACGCCAAAAATGGTTCCGAATAACATCCCCCCTAAGGCAGAAGAGCCAATAGTTCTGTTACCAACCGCTCCCGGACCATGAGCTACTACTAATGGGATTAATCCGGCAACAAATGCAAATGAAGTCATTAGAATTGGTCGAAAACGAACTTTTGATCCCTCAATAGCAGCTTCCAAAACACTGGCACCTTGCTGATGCTTTTGTACAGCAAATTCAACAATCAGGATTGCATTTTTCCCTAAGAGTCCAACGAGCATAATTAAGCCCATTTGGGCATATATATCATTCGCCAGCCCCATCATTTTCAATAGCATAAATGAACCGAAAACACCTACAGGAAGCGACAATATCACCGCAATTGGAATAATAAAACTTTCATACTGTGCAGCAAGCAACAGATATACGAAAATCAATACTACTATAAAAATATACAGTGCTTCATTACCCCTGTTAGCTTCATCAAATGAAAGACCTTCCCATGCAATATCATAGCCTTGTGGTAAAGTTGCCTTTGCCACTTCACGAATGGCATCAATAGCATCCCCACTTGTGTATCCTTTTGCAGGGATCCCTTTGATAGAAGAAGATGTGTACAAATTAAATCTGGTGATTTCATTGGGTCCCTGTGTCTTTTTCATCGTCATGAACGCAGAATAGGGAACCATTTCATCTTTATCGTTTTTGATAAATAAATTCAAAATATCACTGGGTAACTTTCTGTATTCCGGAGCAGACTGGGTATATACTTTAAAGAAGTTTCCAAAACGAATAAACCCTTGTTCATATGTACTACCTAAAAGTATATCCAAGTTATCCATGGCCTTGCCAATGGAGACACCTTTTTGCATAGCAAGTTCATTATCAATAACCAACTCGTATTGTGGATAATTAGCAGCGAAAAAAGTAAAGAGACCCGTTAGTTCTTTGCGCTTTTGCAACGCAGCCATGAAATTCTTGTTCACTTTATCAAACTCCTGGTAATCAACAGTTGCATTTTTATCCAACATTCTTAAAGAGAACCCGTCAGAAGATCCATAACCGGGAACTGCAGGTGGTTCAAAATACTCAATAACCGCTCCAAGGTCTTTTGTTTTTTCTTCTAACTCTTCCACAATCTCTTTCACAGAATGATGTCGCTGAGACCAATCTTTCAGATTTATCAAACAGGTTCCTGCATTGGACCCTCTACCTTCAGTTAGAATTTCATACCCTGCTAAAGAAGATACCGATTGTATCCCATCTACTTCTTCTGCTATTTTTTGAAGCTTCCGTGCAACATCATTGGTTCTTTCTAAAGTTGCACCGGGAGGTGTCTGAATAATCGCGTATATCATACCCTGATCTTCATTGGGTATAAATCCTGAGGGCAAGGTTTTATTTACCCAGAAAATTCCGCCACAAAAAGCCAATAAAATAGCATAGGTTACTAGTTGTCGGTTGGCAATTAATTTCAACAATCCCGTATATCGATTGGTAACAATATCAAATCTTTTATTAAACCAATTGATAAACATTGTTATTGGCGATTTGCTTGGTGGCTTTCCATGTGTATTCTTTAAAATCATGGCACAGAGTACAGGTGTAAGTGTTAATGCCACAATACCAGACAGCACAATAGAACTGGCCATTGTAATAGAGAACTGTCTGTAGAAAATGCCTACTGGACCAGTCATAAATGCCACGGGTATAAAAACCGCAGACATCACTAAAGTAATCGCAATAATGGCCCCACTTATTTCACCCAATACTTTCTTAACTGCAGCAAAAGGTGTCATATGTTCTTCATGCATTTTGGCATGAACAGCTTCTACTACAACAATGGCATTATCCACAACTATACCAATTGCCAGTACGAGTGCAAAAAGCGTAACCAGATTAATGGTTAGCCCAAACATTTGCATGAACAGAAAAGTTCCAACCAGAGATACCGGCACGGCCAGAATAGGAATCAGGGTAGATCTCCAATCTCCTAAAAAGATGAATACAACCAGTGCAACCAATAAAAATGCCTCAATCAAGGTATGTAATACTTTATCTATAGATGCATTTACAAATTTTGAAACATCATAATTGACTTCATATTCCATGCCTGGAGGAAAGTCTTTTTTCAATTCCTCCAGCTTTACTTTTACCTGCTCAATTACTTTACTGGCATTACTTCCGAAATTTTGTTTTAATACAATAGATGCAGCCGGATATCCATCTTTATTAGAGTAAATATCAAAAAACTCACTACCTAATTCAACTTCCGCTATATCCTTCAACTTCAAACTTTCCCCATCAGGATTTGCTTTAACAATAATATTCTCATACTCTTCCGGCTTATTAAATCTGCCTTTGTAAGTAAGCACGTATTCCAATGACTGAGCAGTTTTTCCGGATGCCTGTCCAAGTCTTCCAGGTCTACCAATTACACTCTGTTCATTCATTGCTTCCATCACTTCTTCGGTAGAAATATTATAGGCACGCATCCTGTCGGGCTTAAGCCAAATACGCATAGCAAACTGTCTGCTTCCTAAAATTTGGGCTCTACCCATACCCTTGATTCTCTGCAACTCTGGCAATACGCTAACATTTGCATAGTTGTAGAGAAATTTCTCATCTGCATTTTTATCCTTACTATACAAATTCACATACATCAACATACTAGGCTGAATGGGTGTAATTACAACACCTTCTCTTTGGATAAGCGGAGGCAGATTATTCATCACCTGATCTACCCTAGTCTTTACATTCACAACTGCGGCATTAGGATCAGTTCCTGGCTCAAATACAATTTGAATGGTTGCCTCTCCTGCACTAGTAGCATCTGAAATAATATATTGCATTCCTTGTACTCCATTAATGGCTCTTTCCAAAGGAATTAGTGCAGATTTAACTAACACATCGGCACTCGATCCCGGATAAGCAATGAAGACCATTACACGCGGAGGTGCAATATCTGGGAACTGGGATACTGGCCTGGTAACCATTGCCAGCACACCCAAAAAAATGATTGCCAACGAAATTACGATCGCCAGCACTGGTCGTTTTATAAATTGTTGAAACATGTTTCTTTTTTTAATGGAAGATTATTCTGCATGTAGTTCATGCAATTCAGCAAACACTTTCTTAGGGTCTGCAAACTGATAAGAAATCTTATCTCCGTTTTTAACTTTACGCAAACCATCCAATAAAATCTTATCCCCGCTATTCAGTCCTTCTGAAACAACATACAAATGAGGCATTTCTGCTTCAACTGTTATTTGCTTTGAATGAATAATATTGTTCTTATCAAGAACGAAAACGTACTTTTTATCTAATACTTCAAATGAAGCTTTTTGCGGAATCAAAATGGCATTCTTGAATGGGACAGGCATCAAAACATTGCCTGTTTCTCCATGACGCAAAATTCGTTTAGGATTTGGGAAAGTGGCTCTGAATGCTATGTTTCCTGTTTCATTATTAAAATCTGCTTCAATAGTTTCTACTACCCCAACCTGATCAAAAATGGCCTTATTTGCCATTTGCAGTTGCAGTTTAACAGCACTGGAAGATTTTGCTTTTTGTATATAGTTCAGATATTCAGCTTCCGGAACATTGAAATAAACCCACATTTTACTGTTATCAGAAAGGGTGGTTAATAATTCACCTTCATCAATTAAACTTCCTAACCGGGTATGAAAACGGTCCATAATACCATCAAATGGCGCTTTAATTTCTGTAAAATCAAGATGGGTTTGAGCAAGTGCCAACTCAGCTTTTGCTTTATTCAATTTTGCTTTTGATAATGCCAGCTCATTAGGAGAAACTATATTATTGTCTGCAAGACTCTTGGTATTGTTATATTCAATTTCAGCAAAATTTAGTTCCGCTTTGGCTTTTTGCATTTCAGCCTGATATAGGGTAGGCATAATCTGAAACATCATCTGTCCCTTTTTCACAAATTGGCCCTCATCCACAAAAATCTTCTGCAGATATCCACGTTCCTGTGATCTTAGTTCAATATGATTAATAGACTGAATTTGAGCAACATATTCTTTTAAGACCAGCGTATCAGTCTGCACTGGACTAGTAACCTGAAAAACGGTTGATTCTTTCTTTGTTTCTTCCTTAGCATTACATGCACTGATGAGCGCTACACCAATCACAAGGGTAGCTTTTATAAAACGTTTCATTTACGAAATTTTAGATAATCCAAAAAATGTGGGAATTCGGCAGAATAAACTGCCGCTGAGTAATTGGAATTAACTAAGATGACTTTTCCAGCAATGGTATAGCATAAAATACTGAAGCCTGGGTCTGCGATTTAAATCATTGGATAACTCAAGAAACTTCTTGGTCAGATTACTGGCGTAATCCGCTTCAATATTAGATATATTATGCGTGTTGTTGTGAATGCTTTTTAACTGATCGGCTTCCTCTTCCTGATCAGCCTCTGCCTCTGTTATTGCCAGTAAAGAACTGGTATGCGAGGCAGTGTGAGACTTTACGATAGTAATGCTTCTATTAATTCCGTAATTCGCTTTAACAAAACCAGGCAGAAGCAAAGAGAAACCAAGAATTAGCAGGAAAAAAGGCACCGTGTTTCTGCAAATATTTTGCTGAAAACGGGATAGAAAATTTACAATCAATTTACTTCTTTCTTGCTTTTTACTCATAGTAATCAATGCAAAAGTAAATGGAAATTTCTTAAAGATTTGAAAAGAATCCGTTGACCTGTTTAAATTCCATCTAATAAACTGAATTTCACTTAGTTCTGGAAGTCATCAAACCAAACATCATCACCAATGCAGAAATAATTATTACCTGAATAACCAAAGCATTGTCTACCAAAGCAATAGAATTTTGCGGCAAGATGGATAAGAACAGTAGAATAGTAATCAGACCCCTGGGAGCAATAAATAATAATGGTTGAATGGGCAACTTAAATACCTTCAAAGCAATAGCCCTGATTACAATGATTGTTATCACAATTATCAATGCCCAACCTAAACTCTCTGTATTCAGAATATCTGCTGTTTCAATTAAAAAACCAAAGAGCAGAAAAAATAATACCCTAATTAAAAACGCAAATTCAGCTATGATTTCTTTGAACTTATGAACTTCTTTTTTTAGCTCATTAGGTTTGAATTTATCAATCCAGGTAAATCTTTTCAGCTCATCCAGATTCCCTATAAATAATCCAAAAAGCATTATAAAAATCAATCCAGGTAAATGATATACTTTACAAAGCGCATAAATTAATACAATCAAAATGATGATAGGAACAAATTTTACATGGTGCTCAATTCTGTTTAGCAGGAACGAAAGCAGAATGATACAAAAAAATGAAATCAATAAAACAAGAAAAATCTGAACGAAAAAATCAGAGAAGGCACTAAAATTAATGACCGAATTAAAAGCAACAAAATTGAATAATATCACACCAATAATATCTGACAAACTACTTTCATATATAACAAACTCTCTGTTATATCTATTCAAAGACTTAACACTTGGTATTGCAATTGCACTACTTATTACAGAAAAAGGAACCGCATTAATAAAAGCGTCTTTAAAGGCAATACCCTGATAATATTTAAACAGGAATGCAAGAAAAAAAGAAAAGCCCAGCATTGGAATTAAAGCAACTAAAGCAGACTTCCTGATTAACTGAAATTTAGACTTATTTAGTTCCAATTCCAATGATCCTTCCAGAACAATAAGAATTAATCCTACAGTTCCAAAAACGGGCAATAATGGAGAAAAATCGGGTAAAGTAATTCCAACAGTACTTAAAACTTGTTTTACAACCCACCCGCATAAAAGCAATAAAATTACAGAAGGGATACGTGTTTTAGCGGCACTTAAATCAAATAGATAAGCAAGCAATAATAAAACACACAAACTAATTATGATTGTTGTAGTCATATCGAACAAAAATTTTAAATCAAAACATCAATCTCACGGGCTAATGTAAAATCCAGCTCAGTTAAACAGCCCAGTTCATGAGTGTTTAGCTTTATAATAACAGTATTATAAATGTTGGTCCATTCAGGATGATGGTTTAAACGTTCGGCAATTGCAGCAACGTTAGTCATAAAAGAAAATGCATTTTTAAAATCCTTAAAAACAAATTCTCTTTCAATTACATTCAAATTCAATTTCCACGAAGAATTGAGTTTATTCATTTCTGTAAGAACTTCATTTGCTTGAAGACACTGCATACATTTTACACTTTTGTTTGATACAATTGAATATAAAAAGTCCGATGACTTATTTACTTAAAATCTTCAACCCTACTATGGACCCAATGAGCGTAACAATAAAAAAAAGCCTCCAGAAACTTATTGGTTCTTTAAAGAAAACAATTCCTACTAATACTGTGCCAATTGCGCCAATACCCGTCCAAACAGCATATGCTGTTCCTATAGGCAATGTTTGAGTTGCTTTTATCAGCAGCAACATACTCATCGTGAGTGCAACTAAAAATCCTGCATACCAACCATACATGAATATACCTGTGGAAGTTTTTGCTTTACCTAAACAAAACGCAAATGTTACTTCAAATAAGCCAGCAATTATGAGTAAAATCCAATTCATAGTTTAAAAGTATCAATTAAAAATGAAGTTGAATCAGGGATTGCAATGCTGACAGTACATAGGATCTTCCGATTCTTTACCGTAGGGAAAAGGCATTTCCTGTTCAAATGAACAATGTTTACAGGTATAAATATGAGATAAAACAGAGGAAGTAGGTAATCCACATAGCTCACAGGGTAATCCACGAGTATCTGCAGTAACTACAAAACCAGGCATGGAGCAGGAAGGGCAGGTTGAAAGAATAGCGGTCACTAGTTTCCGCGCCGCTTTTTCAATCACTCCCATACGGGTTGGATTGTGCATGGCACGCATATCTGTTTCAATCCAGCATCGCTTATCTGAGGCAAAGATGGTATTGAACGCATGGGTCAGCGCCTCTTTGCTGCAGAGGCCTTTAATCCATTTAGAAGGATTATCTAAAGGTCTTACCATTACAGAATGCTGTGGAAATTTTACGCTTTGCAAGAAATCTTCTAGATCATCACCAGGAGCCACTTCCCTCCCCTGATAATTTGTTTCAAAGGAAAGTTCTCTAACAAGAATTTCAATTTGATGCTTCCGGTCAATAAATATGAGCCATTCGTCGTCTGCATGTAAAAATGGAAGACTTGGATGTGGACCAAAAGACCCTTCATTGGCAATACCCATATCACAACCTGTTGCATCCATCGCCATCAGGCATTTCTTTCTAACTGTTTCAACCGGATCAAGAACCCTTTCAATTTCGCCAGAAAAAGTTCCTAGTGTATCGGTATTAAATGCAGCAGGAATAAAACAGTTAACCCCTATGGACGACTCCAGAACCGGAGCAATCACCTGCTCCTTACCGTGCATGGTGCCAATAACCAATGGCCTGTTTTTAAATACAATCATGAAATCCTTTGCTAATCCCGGGCTGAAAGATTTAATAAAAGTAGTAAACTCTCTAAAATCAAATCCCAAATAATAATTATATTGTCCATTCAAAATTTGCTATATGAATATATCCACTGGAATCAAGTTATCCTTGATGATGTTTCTTCAGTATTTTATATGGAGTGCCTGGTATGTAACCATGGGTACTTATATGAGTGAACCACCCTTACAAGCTACGGGAATTCAAATTGGGGCTACCTATGGCGCATTGGCCATTGCTACCATGATTTCGCCTTTTTTTGTGGGGTTAATTGCGGATCGTTTTTTCGCAGCCCAAAAAATCATGGGTGTTCTGCATATTTTGGGAGCAGGTCTGTTGTTTATGGCTACCAAGATTACAGACAACAACATTTTTTACTGGACTATCCTATGTTATTCATTGGTATACATGCCTACCATTGCTTTGAGCAATAGTGTTGCCTTTTCGCAAATGACGGATCCTGGCAAACAGTTTCCCTGGATCAGGGTATTTGGTACCATTGGCTGGATTGTAGCTGGAGTTATGATTGGCCAGATGGGAATTGAAAAATCAGCTGACACTTTTTATGTTGCTGCAGCGGTATCCGGAGGATTGGGGCTGTTGAGTTTTATTTTACCCAACACACCACCCAAGGCGCAGACTGCAGATGCTTCATCTGCATTAGGCACTGAAGCATTCGTATTATTCAAAGACAAATCTTATTTGGTCTTCTTTATTGCAGCTATCCTTATTTGTATACCTCTTTCATTTTACTATGGTTTTGCCAACCCATTCCTGAATGAGTTGGGATTCCCGAATGCTGCCTCTAAAATGACGCTAGGTCAGGTTTCTGAAGCAGTTTTCATTCTGGCCATTCCTTTACTGTTCAACAGAATTGGCGTAAAGAATATGCTGATTTTTGGCATGTTGGCATGGGTACTTCGCTATGTATGCTTTGCATATGGTAATGTAGGTGATGCTTCCTGGATGTTGTATGCAGGTATTGTATTACATGGAATATGTTATGACTTCTTCTTTGTAACTGGCTATATGTACACAGAGAAAAAAGCTGGCGAAAAAATAAAAAATGCAGCACAGGGGCTATTCACTTTTGCCACTTATGGATTAGGTATGGTAATTGGTACAGGTTACTCTGGTTTTGTGGTGGAAGGAGCTAAAACTGCTGAAGGACACAACTGGATGAGTATCTGGATGGTACCCGCCTATATTGCTGCTGCTGTATTGGTATTTTTTATCATTTTCTTTAAGGAAAAGAGAACAACTACAGCCAATTAAATCATTTACTCAAATATATTTTCATGCAACGTATCGCGATGTTAGGTTCCGGCTTCATTGGCCGTTTTTATGCAGATTCACTGCAGGGTTACAGAAGCAAAGATAAAATTGTAAGTATCTATTCTAGAAGAGAAGAAAGCGCAAAAAAATTTGCGGAAGATTACCAATGTCATCATTATACTACAGTGATGGAAGAAGCCATTGCGAGAGAAGATGTAGACATTGTTTGTATTTCATTACCCAATCATTTACACGAAGAAGCTGTTATGCTTTGTTGCAAGCATAAAAAAGCTGTGATGACAACCAAACCACTGGGCAGAAATGCTGCAGAAGCCAAACGCATGCTGGAAGCAGTAGAAGCTGCAGGAATTTTCAACGGATACCTGGAAGACCTTGTATACACGCCAAAATTTATCAAAGCTAGTCAGAGTGTTCACGAAGGTGCTTTGGGCAGAGTTCTTTGGGCCAAAAGCCGCGAAACGCATCCTGGCCCGCACAGCGAATGGTTCTGGGATATTGAACAAGCTGGGGGTGGCTGTATCTTAGACCTTGGCTGCCATTGTGTTGAAATCACCAGAAGTTATATTGGCAAAGATATCAAGCCGGTTGAAGTGATGTGCTGGGCCGATACACAGGTAAAGCCTATTGAGGCAGAAGACCATGCCATTGGCTTGGTTCGTTATGAGAATGGTGCTATAGGTCAGTTTGAAGTTAGCTGGACTTTCAGAGGGGGATTGGATTTAAGAGATGAAGTAATGGGTACAGAAGGCACTATTTGGATTAACTCTTTTTTAAGGACTGGATTCGATATGTTTACCACCGGTAAAGGGGGCGATTATATTGCAGAAAAAGCTGAATCCAATAGCGGATGGCTTTTCCCTGTTGGAGACGAATTGAATGAACTGGGATACAACCATATGTTCATGGATATGTTCAATGCATTGGAAAATGGAGTTGCACCAAAAGAAACATTTTATGATGGCTATGTAGTAAATGCTATTTTAGATGCAGCTTATAAGAGTGCCAAATCCAAAGCATGGGAACCTGTTCAACTGGATATATGGCGCGGAAAAACAGGACTAACCAAAGAATCTCATCTTGTTTCTTACGATGACCAACATTATCTGGTAAAAGAAGAAACCACGCACTATGGTGCCAAAAAATTAATTCTGAAGCACAAAACCACTGGGAAAATTACCGAACAGGTATTGAACTAATTTTATCATTTGCCCACTGAAGAGCGGTTTTCAACTGCTCTTCACGGGTTAAATGACTATTATCTAGCACAACAGCATCATCTGCTTTTCTTAATGGGCTGAACTCTCTGGTACTATCAATCTGATCACGCATTGCCAAATTAGCCCTTACTTCCTCTCTGGTAATTCCAGGATTCTTTGCTGACAACTCCAGATATCTTCTGGCGACCCTGATTTCAGGATCAGCAGTAACAAAAATTTTTAATTCAGCATCTGGGAATACCGTAGTTCCAATATCTCTCCCGTCCATTACAATCCCTTTTTGCAATCCCATTTTCTGTTGCTGAGCAACGCCAAACGCTCTTACATAGGGATTTGCTGCCACATCGCTTACGAGATTACTGATACGCATTTCCCTTATTTCCTGTTCAACATTCTTCCCATTCAACAGAATATCGCTTGTTCCTTTCTCTGAATTGTAATCGAAAGCAAGACTTATATGCTTTAGCGCTTCCTGAACAGCCATATCATTCGTATAATCAATATCATGCTGTATAAAGTATAAAGTGATGGCACGATACATAGCACCACTATCAATAAATATATAATTAAGTGCCCTGGCCATTTGCTTAGCCAGGGTACTTTTTCCACATGAAGAATATCCGTCCAGGGTAATAATAATTTTTTTCATATTGTTAGCTTACCCCAAAGGTAATTAAGAAGGCAATACCACTGTATCTACCACGTGAATCACACCATTGCTCTGGTATACATTGGCAATGGTTACTTCAGACATACCTCCTTTTTCATCAGTTAAAATCAACTTTTTACCCTTCATGCTGGCTTTTAAAATTCCACCTGAAACGGTTTTCAGTTCTGCAGTTCCTTTTCCTTGTTTAATTAAAGCTGCAATTGCGGCTGCATCTAATTTTCCGGCCACAACGTGATAAGTAAGGATCTTTGTAAGTGTAGCTTTGTTTTCTGGCTTTACCAATGATTCAACAGTACCTGCTGGTAGTTTTCCGAATGCAGCATTGGTGGGAGCAAAAACGGTGAATGGTCCGGCACTTTGCAGGGTTTCAACCAGGCCAGCTGCTTTAACTGCTGCGACCAAAGTAGTGTGATCTGCAGAGTTCACGGCATTCGCAACAATGTTTTTAGAAGGATACATAGGAGCTCCCCCTACTTCAACTGTTTTTTCACTCATCTGAGCGGAAAGGACATTTACAAAAAAAGCAGAAGCCATCACAAATAGAATCTTTTTCATACTGAAGTTTTTAATTTTTAAAAATGATACAGTATCTACGAAAGAAGATTAAATCTGGATTGTTAAGGAAAATAAAAAAGATTGGGATAGTCCGAAATAATACCATTTACCCCAAGCAGCCTTAACCTTTTCATTTCAGCAAGATTATTTACTGTCCATGGAATGAGTTGCATATTGTGTTTTTTACATTCCGCTACCATCGCTGCATTTACCAGTGAGTAATGAGGACTATACGCATACGGTATATATCCTAAATCTGCAAGCTGTTGCTGGAGGGTTCTTTTATCATCCCCTTCAATTAATAATACGGTAGAAATAACCGGATATTGCTGGTGCAAATATTGAAGTGTCCTGATGTCAAAAGACTGAATGGTTACCCGATCTGTTATCTTTTTATTTTGAATAACAGCCACCAATAAATCAACAAAGGATTTTGGGTCAGGATGAAAAATACCATCTGTTGCCGGTTGTGTTTTCGTTTCAATATTATAAAATGGAAGGGCTTTATGTTGTTGTCTGGCATAGGCATCAGCTGAATCAATCACTTGTAATAAAAGAGGCTTGGTAACAGGTATTTTCTGCTGTTGAGGAAATCTTGCATTACCTCTTAACCCTACATCATATCGTTGTGTTGCTGCAAAACTCATCTGAAAAATATTCAGTTGCTTCTCCTCCTGAATGCTTACGGGAGCACCATCCGGCTTACTGGTAATTTCATGATTAAAAAATGGTTCATGACTCAATATTACCTGCTTATCTTTTGTAATAACCACATCCATTTCAAGGGTAGACGCACCCAAATCAATGGCTTTATACATAGCAGGAATCGTGTTTTCCGGAACCAGTCCCCTTGCTCCTCTGTGACCCTGCCAATCAAATGAGTAATTGCGTTCCATTTTATTTTGTTTGATGCTGGTACAGGAAAAAACTATCAATCCGGCAAATAAGATGACTAGTAAATTACGATTGATTAATTGGTAACTCATTTTGCTATTTATTTTTCTTTAATCGTCTGATCATTTCTTCTGCTGCTAGTTGTTGATGCAATGACCCCTGCTGCAAGGTTTGCAAAATGGTGTCCTGTGTTTCGACTGGCTTATTCTGACTCCACTTAAATACGTGTTCCAGAGCTTGCACTTCAATTTCAACGGCTTCAATAGCCATCATATTCGATTGCACATAAGCATCCTGCATGTGATGCACTAATGATGGAGACAAAGAATTATTTTCAAAATACTCGGTCAGTTTATTCAGATGCTGAAATAAAGCCTGATTATCTAAAAAAGAAATAATCCCTTTAGCCTGAACTGTAGAATAGTTCCACGTGCTTGCAGTATTCTGAGGAGTATAATGTCTCGCACTTATATATGCATGAGGCCCATTAAAAAGGACCAGTACCTGTTGATGATTTTCAAATGCATTTGTATGACTTTGCTTACGCATAATATGCCCCTGCAAAAACAATTTTTCTTCTCTGAATTCAAGCATCAAAGGTATTTGTGTTGCAACCGGAAAGCCATCCTGCCCAACACCACAAATGGTAGCAAATGCATTTTCTTTCATAAATGCGATTACTTCCTCATTGCCTCCAGTTGAAAAATAGGGCGTCTTGTACATAGTACCTGCAATGTACCATTAATTTGAAAACTTAGAAACTGAATACCAGCGCAGTAATGGCAGAAAACAAAATGGTAGAGGGCATTCTGTTGACATCTGTAAAAACAGCATCCCTACTTCTTAGTTGCTTTAGCTCCACTCGCCAGAGCAGTGGTTTGGCAATTCTATAATCAACATTCACAGATCCACCGCTTACCATAAAATGATTAGGCGTTCCCGTAAAAATCAAAATACCATTGCGGTCACTGAAAGCCTCTGCTCTAATGGCTAGTTTTAATTTTTCATTATGAATATACTGAACCATTATAACTGGTGTATACCATGTTTTTGAGAAAGTTAAACCTGCAACTTTTTGAACACCAATATCCAATCCTCCAATTAAACTCAGCTGCTCTTTTAGTTGATACTGTGCATAGAAATTATGAAAGAAACGCCCCTGACCAATAAAAGAACTTGAATTCAGCAACCATTTACTGTTGGGTCTAAATTGTATCTGGTGGCCAAAAGAAGGATGATTCGTACCAGAGGGAATTTGAATTGTTTGCCATCCCGTTAACACTAAGCCACTAATCAGCCATTGATTGTTGGCACTAATAAATGTAGTCTTTATACCGGTTTCAAAATAAGGAGAATTATCGGCAGCCAAACTTCTGGTGAGTGTCCAGCAATCTTTACCGATTGCACTTTCAAATCCGATATGAGAATTAAAAACTCCAACATCCAGCCACCAGTTATTACGTGCATTCAGTTTCCATCCCAGATTCGCTTCTAATATTTGTTGATATATTCCTCGCTCGCCAGCATAATTTGCCTGCATATAACTACCTGCTGCCAAAGCAAGATTTGCCCTGAATTTTTCCTTTGCAAGACTAGCTTTAATAAAAACAAGATTTACTGCCGCCTTTTTGCTGATGTCATGATTATAAGCAAATCTTGCACCATTGCCAGCTAAAGGTCCACTTGAATTTTGGTTGTAATACAATTCAGCATACCCATTCCAAGTAATACCTCTTTTGGAGTCTTGTAAAGTAGTATCGTTAGATATAGATTGAATTGAACTGTCCATTCTTTGCCCCCAAACAAGTTGAAAATATAAGAAGCAAAAAAGGGAAGCAAAACGTTTCATTTACAGAACTTCAATTAATGCAGTCTGTGGTAAGTTAGCATTTCTTTGGGCAATATTTCTAACAGACTGAGCAGTGAAATTCCGGAAGGCATTTTTGGTTACCTCATCAGTTGACACCATGGCAGGAACCCCCTCATCTCCTCCTTCACGAATACTTTGCACCAATGGTATTTGTCCTAAGAAAGATAGATCATATTCTTCCGCCAGATTTTTTCCGCCTTCTTTACCAAACAAATAATATTTATTGTTGGGTAATTCAGCAGGAGTGAAATATGCCATATTCTCTACCAACCCAATTATGGGTACGTTAATCTGCGCCTGTCCAAACATAGCAATACCTTTCTTAGCGTCAGCCAGTGCTACATTTTGTGGTGTTGTCACAATAATTGCTCCGGTAACAGGAACTGTTTGCATCAGCGTCAAGTGAATATCTCCGGTGCCTGGAGGCATGTCAATAACGAGATAATCCAATTCGCCCCAGTCTACATCGGTAACAAACTGCCGGATGGCTGAACTTGCCATGGGTCCTCTCCAAACAACTGCATTCTTTTCATCCACCAGCAAGCCAATACTCATTAGTTTAATTCCGAATTTCTCCAATGGAACGATCATGCCCTTTCCGTCTACTTCTTTCATCATCGGGCGGGCCCCTCTTACCCCAAACATAATCGGAACGCTGGGTCCATAGATATCAGCGTCCATTAATCCCACAGATGCACCGCCTTCTGCCAATGCCAATGCCAGATTAGCAGAAATAGTGCTTTTTCCTACCCCACCTTTTCCGCTGACAACCGCAATAATATTTTTGACGCCTCCCAGTACTTTTTGGTCATCTTTCCGAGTACTGGTAGTATTGGCTGTAAAATTTACCGTCACTTTTGCTTGTTTGTTTACCAGCAGTTTAATGGCATTCTCACTCGCTGTGCGCATCATGTCTTTCATAGGACAGGCAGGAGTGGTTAATACGATAGTGAAGCTTACGGCATCTCCGTCAATCACAATGTCTTTTACCATGTTCAGGGTTACCAGGTCTTTACCTAAATCCGGCTCCTGTACATTACTCAATGCCTGTAATATCGCTTCGTTTGTCATGGTTAACGCAAGTTTTTGTTAAAATCATTGTTACGGTGCAAAGTTAACAACCTAGCACTTTACTTTGTTGTGAAATGCGGAGAACAAATCAAAATAGTACCTTTGTGTCCCCTTTAAACCAGTGCTGCCTATATGAATAAATTAACTTTAGCCTTTTTTTTGATACTGACAGGGATGGGTTGGATGAATAAGGCGGTTGCACAGCAGACAAATCCTTACAGGGATTCTATTGTGCAATTGTATGGAGTTGTTATGACAGCAGACAGTTTAAGAGGAATTCCTTCCGCCTCCATTATTGTAGAAGGCAAAGGAAGAGGAACCATTACCAGCTTCGACGGGGTATTTTCGATTGCTGTAATGAAAGGAGACCGAATCACTTTCAGTAGTATCGGCTTTAAAAACAACAGTATTCAGATTCCTTATAACCTTGAAAGTAATCAGTATAGTGTTATACAATTATTGATTAGTGATACTGCTTATTTGCCTGCGACTATCCTGAAGCCAAGGCCAACCAGAGAACAATTTGAAAGGGACTTTCTGAACAATCGTTTCCCTGATGACGCATACGAGATCGCCAGAAAGAATACTGATGAAGCTACCAGAAGAATCATGCTGAACAGTTTACCTGCTGACGGCAGAGAGGCAGTTAATTTTCAGCTAAGGCAGCAAACCAATAAATATTATTATGCCGGTCAAATTCCACCCATGAATATCATGAATCCGGCAGCCTGGGCAGATTTTATCACATCCTGGAAAAGAGGAGATTTCAAACGAAAAAAATAATTAACAATGTCGGTATTTAATGTAACTGTAATTGGAGCAGGTACCATGGGAAATGGGATTGCACATGTTTTTGCGCAGAAAGGCTTTAAAGTTGTGTTGGTAGACGTACAACAAGCACAATTAGATAAAGCCCTGCAAACCATTGGAAAGAATCTGGACAGAATGATAAGCAAGGGCTCTATTACCGATGCAGAAAAAGCAGAAACACTAAATAATATTGTCACAGATAACACAATCAGCACAGGTGTTAGCAAGGCTGATTTAGTAGTTGAAGCCGCAACAGAAAATGAAGAATTGAAATTAAAAATATTTGCAGAGATAGACCAGGCAGCACCTGCCAATGCTATACTGGCAAGTAACACTTCTTCTATTTCAATAACAAAAATTGCTTCAGCAACCAATAGACCTAACAAAGTAATTGGCATGCACTTTATGAACCCTGTACCGGTTATGAAACTGGTCGAAATCATCAATGGATACGCAACTGAAAAAGAAGTTACAGACACCATTGTTGCTTTGAGTAAACAATTAAACAAAGTGCCTTCCGTAGTAAATGACTACCCTGGATTTATTGCCAACAAAGTGTTGATGCCTATGATTAATGAAGCTATCTATTCTTTATACGAAGGCATTGCAGATGTTGAATCCATAGATACGATTATGAAACTGGGCATGGCTCATCCGATGGGTCCATTGCAACTAGCCGACTTTATAGGTTTAGATGTTTGCCTTAGCATCATGAATGTTTTGCATAAAGGATATGGCAATCCCAAGTATGCGCCTTGTCCATTATTAGTGAATATGGTAACAGCTAAAAAACTTGGTGTAAAATCAGGAGAAGGATTCTACATTTATACGCCTGGTTCTAAGGAGCTAATCGTAAGCCCTCGCTTTTTATAATGTATTGCCAAAAGCAATCAGATAAATAGCAATGGCAGATAATACAATACCTGCCCAATTAATAGCAGATAATTTTTCTTTAAAAAGTATAGCCGCCACCAGCGTACTGAATAAAACAATTCCCATATTGTTTACCGGTATGCTGGCGCTGGTTTCCCATGGACTGTCCTGTAAAAACTGAACCAGGCACCAGATTGAGAAATAATTGGGAATACCAATACAAATTCCCGCAAACACCTGTTTCCTGTGAAAAGTTAGTTTTCCGGTTTTGTATTGATACATCAGTACAAGAAAGCCAATTGTTGCCGCAGATAAAAATCCGGAAATCAGAAATGCATTATTGGTTTCCTTTGATACGTATAATTGCTGAACGTGATTAATGACTGCATCAAGAAAACCACTTCCCACAAAAACCAACGCTGGTAAGCCAATTTTAAACAATAAGGAAAGATGAGAACTTCCGCCACCTTCTCTCGATTGCGGATAACAGGTAAAAACAACAGCTACCATTGCCAATACAATCCCAACTATTTCCCATCCTACTACCTTTTCACCATATAAGATTACTGAAAGAATTACAGGTATAATTAACGATAGCTTATTGGCAACAGATGCTACTGAAACGCCAATTTTCTGAGCTGTAATTCCAATGAGATTAAAACTGGTAATAAATAGGGTTCCCATGAGCATGGCCCATTGAAACCAGGGTTGACCAAAAGAATCGGAATGAATGGGAAATGCCCCATTTACAAAAGAACCGGTTATTACACAGGTGATATAATTAAAAACTATGGCAGGAAAAACAGGGATATTCAGTCTTCCGCATACTTTAAATGATAGTAAAAGGTAACTAGTTAAAACAATGCTTCCGAGTAAAAATATCATAATTCTTTTCTTTTGAAATATTGAATTGAATCATCCCCTATTAATTCTGTAGTATCGGGTTTAGTCAAATAAAGTGATGGAGCTTTCAACCCATCTGCATTAGATAAGGCAATTGCTTTTGCACTTTTTATCACCCTGATTTCATCCCAGCATTCCGCTTGCAGGAAGCTTTGCAAAAGCGAGCTTCCCCCTTCCACCAAAATACTTTGTATTCGATTTTGATAGGCAAAATCCAGTATATGCTGAATCCAATTATTGCTTTCGGGCAATTGAACATATTTTACTTCACCATCCGTTATAGAAACTGATTCGGTAAACACAATTGTTGGCAAACCATCGCTTAACAAATTAGCCTGTTTAGGTAAAATCAACTTTCGATCAATCACCATACGAACAGGACTGGGACCAGGGAAAAAACGATTGTTTAGTTTTGGGTTATCTGTTAAGGCAGTTTGTGTTCCCACCAGAATAGCTGACTCCTCCATTCTCCATCGGTGCACCAGTTTCTGACTGTACGAATTACTGATAGCAATTTCATCCCCTTTTCTACCCATCCATCCATTGGCCGACTCTGCCCACTTCAAAATGATGTAAGGTCGTTTGCGTTGATGAAAAAGAAAAAAACGACGATTCAATTCATTGGCCTCTTTTTCGAGAACAGGACCAATTACTTCCACCCCTTTTTCGCGAAGAAGTGCAATCCCCTTTCCATTCACTTCTTCAAATGGATCCACACTCCCAACTACTACTTTCTTAATGCCGTTCGCTAAAATAAGGTGGGTGCAGGGAGGCGTTTTTCCAAAATGGGAACAAGGCTCCAAACTCACATATAATGTAGAAGCTGATAGTAAGTGTCGGTTTTTCTCTGCAACACTATTGATACAATTCACTTCGGCATGAGCTTGACCATATCTTTCATGATATCCTTCCCCTATAATTTCATCCTGATACACCAATACTGCTCCAACCATCGGGTTGGGTGCAACTTTACCCATCCCTTTAAGAGCCAGGTCTAAACAACGTTGCATGAATTTTTGGTGTGAGGTAAACATAAGCCTGTAAAAATAATCAAATGATGGTTACTTTGCAGCATGACTATTCTAGGAGCAAAACAGCATATCATTCAAGCCATCCATTCTGTATATGATGAAAGAGAGGCTGGCAATATTGCGGTTTTACTCATTGAGCATTTTACTGGTTTAAGCAAAATGAATCAATTCCTGGAAAAAGATAAAGCCTGGCCAGAAGTTCTGGCAAATCCACTTGAGGCTGCAGTTAATCGTTTACAAAAAGGTGAACCCATTCAATATATCATGGGCAAAACCTGGTTTTACGGATTAGCCCTAAAAGTGAATCCCCATACTTTAATACCCCGCCCTGAAACAGAAGAATTGGTGGAATTGGTTATTCGACACCTAACAACAATAACAACAGCATGTCCCCGAATCCTTGAAGTTGGAACTGGTTCAGGGTGTATATCCCTGGCCATTGCATCCCGTATGCCCAATGTCATTATTACCGCTATTGATATCAGTAAGGAAGCATTGCTTGTTGCAGAAGAAAATGCCAAACAAATCCAACACAATATCCAATTTAAACAACTCGATTTTCTAAATAAAAGCAATTGGGCATTGCTTGACCATTTTGACATCATCATCAGCAATCCACCTTATATTAAAGAAACCGAATCCAGCACCATGCACAACAATGTGCTTAAGTATGAACCATATACTGCTTTATTTGTGCGTGACAACGACCCACTCATTTTTTATCAGGCCATTGAAACTTTCAGTCATACAAACCTGAAAAAGCCTGGAGCTATTTTTGTTGAAATCAATGAAAGACTGGGCAAAGAAACAACAGCCGTCTTTGAAAAAAACTATACCGTTTGTTTACAAAAAGACATGCAGGGGAAAGATCGAATGATTGCGGCCTATCAAAAATAGATGCCTGAATCAATTCTGATCTACAGCCATCACCGGCGTTGCACCCAATTTTTTAATGATTTGCATTACTTTAATGGAAGTACCCAAATGAGAAGTGCTATCGCCATTAATCACCACTGTTGGCTTTTCGTTTTCTTTAGATAAGTAGTCCTGCAATTTGGACTCAAGCATTTCCAAAGCAACAGGCTCTGCCCCCAGAAATAATTGCTGATTTTTATCTACACTAATCACCACGGTTTGCTTTGCTTTGGTATCAGATTTTGCCTTCGGATTAGCCACTTTAATCACGTTCGGATTTGCCAGGGTAGAAACAATCAGGAAAAACAATAATAAAATAAACAATATATCATTCAATGCGCCTGTATGCATTTCCGGGCTTGACTTATATCTTTTACGGATGTTCATATTATCTGGTTGGCTCCTGTAAAATATCCATGAAATCTGCACTGGCAGCTTCCATTTTATTGGCTGTTTTATCAATTTGTGTGCTTAGAAAATTGTGTCCCACATAGGCAATCAAACCGATAATTAAACCAGTAGCTGAAGTAATCATTTTAGTATATATACCACCTGCTATGGTATTCAGCGTGTACTCACCGGTAGAAGCAATTCCATAGAATAACTGCACCATTCCAATAATCGTTCCCAGAAATCCAAACATGGGTGCTATTCCAGCAATCAATGATAAAATGTTCAGGTTCTTTTCCATATTGTACATTTCAAGCTTACCCACATTCTCCATACTTTTCTCAATGGCATCAATTGGCTTCCCTATTCTTTGTAATCCTTTATCAATCATTTTAGCCACCGGATTCTGATGAGAACGGGCATAAGTTTTGGCAGCCTGCACATTTCCGGAAAGGATATGATCCCTTACAATTACCATAAACTGCGGATCTATCAATCCCGCCCTTCTAATGGCCAAAAGTCTTTCAGTAAAAACATAAATGGCCAGAATCAGTAACAAGTAAAGTGGATACATGATCCAGCCTCCCTTATCTAATAATGTCCATAAAGAAACTTTTTCGGCGGTAGCTATGGCTGCGCCGGCAATATTCTGAGCAGTATCTGTTTGTAATAGGTACAACATAAAAAAGTTTAAAATGCGAATCTAAAGTGTTCTGCAAAAGAACAATGAATCGTGTATAAATATTGCCTCGTTTTGTTAATTAAGAAAGCTTTTACACATCTTAATTAATTACAATCCCTTGGTTTCCTTCATCTTCATCATTGCCATGATTTGACGCATATTGTCCTGCATACCCTCCGGACTACCATCCAGAAATATTACATTCCCCTTACCTATTTCGGCAAAATTCTTTATCGCTTCTGTCCACATGCTAAATAAAATAACATTGGTATCCAGATTGGCTTGTTTCATTTCCTCGGCAGCTTGACTCATTCCTTTTGCAACTTCCTGTCTGAATAAGGCTACGCCCATCCCTCTCAATCTGGCAGCCTCTCTTTCTGCTTCAGCAGCAATTTTAATAGCATTACCTTCTGCTTCTGCGCCTTTTGTTTTTGTTATCAATAAAGCTTGGCCCTCATTCTCTGCAGCAGCCTTCAAATTATTGCTGGCTACTACCCTGCTCATACTCTCCATAATCACCTGATCAAAAGTGATATCATTGATTTGCAGGTCCTGTAAATGATATCCCCAGTCTTCCAGTGACTTATCAATTTGCTGCTTTACATCTTCCACGATCTCTCTTCTTAGTAACAAAATTTCAGCTTGCTTCTTTGTAGCAACAAACGCGCGGATAGAACCTTCAACGGTTCTGATTAGTGCCTGCATCAGATCTTTTTCTGATATAAACTTAAAAGCCACATTTTTAATTGTTTGCTCGTCCTGGTTTATTACCGAATAAAGCAGCATGCTTTTAAAATATACATTGGCCTGATCTACAGTTACAGCCTGGAACTCCAATTCAACCGAGCGATTCTGAATACTTACTGTTTTATATACCTGTTCTAAAATGGGTATTTTAAAGTTTAATCCGGGCATCAGGATTCTTCGGTATTTTCCAAACATAGTTATCACGGCAATAGTCCCCTGGTTTACTGTAACCAAACCAGTAAATACAATAATGATTGCTATGATCAACCACCAATAGTTCATTAAAAATTGCATAATAGAAAGTTTCATTAAAGATAGGTGCTATTTGTGCAGATTTTCCCCCTTTTCTTCCCACACTTTAACCAAATGCACCAGTACTTCAACGGCTTTTTCCATATCATATACGCCAACCCACTCTTTTTTACTGTGAATGGCTTGCATTCCGGTAAAAATATTAGGGCAAGGCAATCCCATAAAACTCAATCTGCTTCCATCCGTACCCCCACGAATTGGTTCTTTTACAAAAGGTAATGCAGCTCGGGAATACGCTTCCTCAGCAAAGGCAGTAATGAATGGGTAACGGTCAATCACTTCTTTCATATTGCGATACTGCTCCTCATCCGTAAAATTCAAATTCACTCCGGCATATTTCTTCGCAATCTGATTTGCAATCCGGACAATCTCTTCCTGATGATGCTGGAGTTGATAGGTATCAAAATCCCTGATAATAAATTCAATTGTCGCTTTTTCTGCAGACCCTTCCATATGAACAGGATGCACAAATCCCAGCTTTTTATCGGTGACTTCAGGTGCCAGCCTGTCTGTTGGCAAAGCAGCAATAATTTCTGCTGCTAGTTTGATGGCATTGACCATTTTTCCTTTTGCATATCCCGGATGCGCAATAACTCCTTCAATATGTATGGCAAAACCATTGGCACTGAAAGTTTCATCTTCAAAAGTTCCTAGCTCGCCCCCATCAAGGGTATAGGCAAAATCTGCCCCCAGTAATTGCATGTTCAGGTGATTGGTTCCTCTTCCTACTTCTTCATCTGGGGTAAATAAAATTTTTATTTCTCCGTGCGGAATAGAACCATCACTGCATAAAATTTCAGCAAGTGACATAATGATGGCTACTCCGGCTTTATCATCGGCGCCTAATAAAGTTGTGCCGCTAGCCGTAATAATATCTTTTCCGATATGCTGTTTTAAATAGGGCATTTTTTCAGGATCAAGTACAATGCTGCTATCATCCGGCAAAACAATGGGCTGACCCTGGTAATTTTTGTGAAGGATGGGTTTCACATCTGTTCCGGAACAATCCGGAGCTGTGTCAACATGCGAACAAAAACAAATAACAGGCAGGTTTTTGGCACTATTCGACGGAATGGTTGCATACACGTATCCGAACTCATCTGTAATTACATCCTTGATACCCATTTGCTTTAGCTCGGCTGCCAATACCCTGCTTAGATTTTTTTGCTTTTCGGTGGAAGGAGCTTCATTACTATGAGGATTACTCTGTGTGTCTATCTGAACGTACTGCATTAATCGATCTGCTACACTTACGGATTGCATTATTTCTGTTTTTCTGCAAAGTAAGAATAGTTGCTACAACTATTGCATTTGTAAAAAGAGATGGGTATTTTGTTATAAACAAAACATGCCTCAATGAAAAAAACTATTATTGCTTCCTTCGTAGGAGGAATGCTGCTATTTATGTGGCAGTTCATTTCCTGGACTGCTATCAATCTGCACAGTCCTTCACAACAATACAGTCCAAAGCAGGACACTATTCTTGCAATGCTAAAAACCCATTTAGACAAAGAAGGTGGCTATTATCTGCCTTCCGCACCTGCTGGCACTTCCTTTGAAGAAATGGAAAAACTGGCTCAGAATCAGATAGGTAAACCCTGGGCAAGTATACAATACCATGCAGCTTTGGAATATAATATGGGATTAAATATGATGCGCGGATTAATCGCCAATATTTTCATTATTTGGCTGCTCTGTTGGATTCTTGGGAAGATTAGCAGCAACAACTTCTCTACCACTTTTACGGCTTCACTACTTGTAGGGCTCATTGTTTATCTGAACAGCAGTTATACTGGCCATATTTGGTATCCAATGTTCGATATTAGAGCTTATCTGATAGATGCAGTAGTTAGCTGGGCACTTGTGGGTATTTGGCTGGGCTGGTGGCTGAATAGAAATAAGACGAATTAATAAAAAAGAGACCGGAATCCGGTCTCTTTTATTTTCAGCCTAAAAGCTATTATCAATTTCAGCTTCCTTATAAGTAACTGTATAAGGAACAGGTGAATTAAGGAGTGATGATAATAGACTTAGGACCATCAATAGCCACTAACTCCAGATCAAAAATCAATTCTTCGCCCGCTAAAGGATGATTGGCATCCAATACAACTACTGCATCTTTTACTTCAACAATCATAACCGGAAAATTCTGTCCAGAGCCATTGCTCATATTTAATTGCATACCTACTTCAGGCACCATGTCTGCAGGAAATCTGTCTTTTGGAAACTCCATGATCATTTCTTCTTGCTTAGGACCGTAAGCCTGATCTGCTGGTATACTGATTGTCTTTTTTTCACCAATAACCATACCTGTAACACCATCATCAAAACCGGCAATAACCATACCGCTTCCGATTTCAAATTCCAATGGTTCTCTTCCTTCTGAGGAATCGAATGTGTTGCCATTGGTTAACTTTCCGTGATAATGTACTTTTACCTTATCACCTTTCTTTGCTTGTTGCATAAATAAATATTAAGCTGCAAAAATACTATCCTTCCCTAACCTGACGAAGTATTTTTAGTTAAGATTCAATGGAAACCTAACTTTGCAGCCTAAAAACTATTTATGCGCATTGTTTTCATGGGAACCCCAGATTTTGCTGTTGCTTCATTGGATGCGCTGATTTCCAACAACTTCAATGTAGTTGCAGTTGTAACTGCACCAGACAAACCCGCCGGCAGAGGCTTGAAAATGAGCCAAAGTGCTGTAAAACAATTTGCTACAGCGCACAATATACCAGTACTTCAACCACATAAGCTAAAAGACTCGGAATTTATTGACATATTAAAGAAACTTGCTGCTGATCTTCAGGTGGTTGTTGCTTTCAGAATGTTGCCGGAAATAGTTTGGAATATGCCTCCAATGGGTACCATCAATGTTCATGGCTCATTGTTGCCCCAATACAGAGGAGCAGCACCCATAAACTGGGCGGTAATCAATGGTGAAAAAACGACAGGAGTAACTACTTTCAAATTAAAACACGAAATAGATACAGGCGATATCCTTTTACAGGAATCTATGAATATTGGAGAGGACGAAACGGCCACAGAAGTGCACGATCGAATGAAAATAATAGGTGCTAATCTGCTGGTAAAAACATTAAAGCAACTGGAAGAAGGAACCATTCAGGAACAGCCTCAACAATTAACTACAGAAAACAAACATGCCCCTAAGATTTTCACAGCTGATTGCCAGATTCATTGGGATAATCCTGTTGAAACGCTTCACAATCTTGTGCGTGGACTTTCGCAATTTCCTGGGGCAATTACCTATCTGGATGGAAAAATTCTGAAAGTGTATCGAAGCAAAAGAGAATTGACTTCGCACCAATTTGAAAGCGGAAAAATATTTACCGATAATAAAACTTATCTGAAATTCAGTTGCACCAACGGATTTCTTCATCTGCTGGAAATCCAACTAGAAGGAAAAAAGCGTATGCCCATCAGTGATTTTCTCAGAGGCTATACCATTCAGGAAAATTAAGCTGTATTTTATTCGATGGCTTTACTTAGGGTTGGTAAATCTACCAATCCCTGTTTGCGCCATACTTCCTTGCCATTTTTAAATACAATGAAAGTAGGAAGACCTTCAGAATGCAATTCTTTCATTACCGAAACATCTATACCACCGTCTACTTTTACCAGATTAAATTGTGTGCCTTTTTCTTTTTGTAACTGCTTAAGTACTGGTTCCATTTTAACACAGGGAGGACACCACTCAGCACCAATATCTACTAAAATTGTTCCGGTTTTGGTACTCGCTTTAAAAGCAGCAATACTCATTTCAGCTCGTGCAGCCTTTGTTTCCAATGGCATCCCTTCCATGCGCCATGCAGATAAGCCTCCTTTTAAATTACTCACATCCTGAAAGCCATTTTGCTTCATCCAATTCATGGCTTCTTCACTTCTTACACCTGAAGCACAATACACTAAAACAGGTTTTGCTTTATCTATATACTGAACCCTTTCAGCAAACTCTTTTTCGTTCAACCAGTTGGCTTGTAAAGCATTGTTAAAATGTCCGCCCTGATATTCACCAGCCGTTCTTACATCTAGAATCTGGACACCAGGGGACTTCATCTTTTGTTCAAAATCTTTTACTGAAATAGATCCTCCTGTTTGAGCAACCGTTGCTGATATTTCACCTGAAACCTGATTTTCACTTGATGTAGAATTGCAGGAGAGGGTAGCAAACAGTAGAAGAAAGGAAAGAATTTGCTTTTTCATATTATTGTAAATAAGTAATCGTTACTGGAAAATAATTATCTGATTTACCTAATGCAGCAGCAGTTGCATTACTTAAACGAATCAACAGAGAAGGTGCTCCCTTAATTTCAGGCACAGGGCCAAGCACTCTTGCACATACCGTTTTGTTATCTGATGTTGATATACGAATGATGGTACCCGGTAAAACATCATTCATTAATGCATAGAATTTTCTATCGGAAAATCCACTTAAAGACTTGAATATACCTGCATCACCTGCCTTATTAACCTTGGTTTTGGATGACTCGTCCATTGCATAAATCAATCCGAAATATCCTTCATCATTAGGTTTAGCGGTATATCTTAATTCATCTTCACTGATTTTATATTCTGTAGGTGCAACTTTATTGGTCTCTTTAAACTGCTCAACAGGAACAGGTGGAGGCACAATACTTGCTGCTGCCTCAGCCTCTTTCTTTGCTCTATCAGCAGCTGCTTTGGCAAAAAACTTATCCGTTTCAGTCATTGGCTTCATTTCCCCTTTCTTCATTTCTCTGGTTCCATCAATTGCTGCATCCATCACATTTGGATCTTTCAAAGGCTGAGGTTCAACTGGAGCACCAATTACCGGTGGCTTCACAAAAACCTGTGCATTGGCCGCAGGTGCATCAGCTTTCATAGCAGCCAGTTTTGATCCGCCAATAAACCCAATAACAATAACCTGACCTTTTTTTAGTACGTCCGTTTTCAAATCATTCCATTCACGCAATTTAGCCAGAGGCACTTTGAAATAACGCTGGCTAAGTCTGAACAAGTTTTCACCGTTACCTGCAATATGAAAAACAGGTTCACTGGTAGCAAATTCCTGTTCCTGAACCAGGTTTTCTGCCGATAAGGGTATTTTTAATTTGTCCCCCGGAGAAAGTACCGCACTTATATTGATGTTATTGTAAACTGCTATTTGCCTTGGCGTAGCTCCGTAAATTCTGCTTAATACAGACAAAGTTTCTTTTCCTTTCAACTGATGAACTATATACAGATCTCCCGTTGTTCCGGAAGCAATCAGTTTGTCTTGTGCATTTAAAAATGCAGTTAATAATAGAAAGACAAGGAATAAATATTTTCTCAGGTACATAAACATTCAAATGGTTAGCAAAGTTAATCTTTTAATATTCTCCATTCAGAAGGATAATAATTATTGATCCGATTAGGCAAAACTTTAACCAAACCCAGAACCAGACCTTGAAAACGCACCCAATTCCAACCTGTATCTGCATTTTCAACGGAAAAAATACCCCTTTTTAAAAATTGAATGGCGGTATCCTTATCCAGCTGAATGGATGAAAATCCATTTTTGGGCAAAACAGATACAGCCCATTCGTGCGAAGGAATCAATGATTTTCCTTTGAATTCTCCCAGCTCTACCCCTGCTTTTTTAATATAAAGTCTAGAAGATAAAGCCTGTAAATCGCTCACAAAAGATTCAGAAAAATATCGGATTGCACTGTTTTGTTTAAAATAAAATGCATCGGAAAAATCTGCTGTAAACGATGCCAACCCTTCCAATTCAGATTTGCTTGGCTGGACGAGTGAAACCGCTCTCAATCGATCCTGTCCAACAGTTTCAGTCTGCTGAAAAACGGCCAGATAAAATCCCTCCCCTTTAAGCAGATTAGGGTAAAAACGATACCCATACGCATTTTGCTGATCAGAAATGGTTTCAATAATATTCCAATGATTTTCAATTTGAATAGAACGGGATTCCAGTTTCATTTCACTTACCAGCCAGTCAGCTATTTTTTCGTCCTCTGCTAACGAATAGGAACAAGTAGAGTAAACAAGCAAACCATTTTCTTTTAAACAGGGAACAATATTCGCCAATATGCGCTCCTGTCTCTGACTGCAATGAATTACGTTTTGCTCACTCCATTCATTAATTGCATCAGGATCTTTACGGAACATTCCGCTCCCACTGCAGGGAGCGTCCACAACAATTATATCGAAGAATCCGGTAAAATCTTTAAAATGCTCGGGATCATTATTGGTGACCACCATATTGGGCATTCCCCATTTAGTAGCATTTTCTACCAATACAGCTGCGCGTGACTTTATCACTTCGTTGCTTACGATTAAAGCTTCTGGGTATAAGCTTGCCAGCAGTGTTGATTTACCACCCGGGGCTGCACACAAATCCAAAATTTTCAACCCCTTTCCTGCTCCTTTAATAATAGAATGTAAAGCATGTTCTAAAAACATAGAACTGGCTTCCTGAACATAGTAAGCTCCTGCATGAAATAAAGGGTCAAGCGTAAAAGATGGGCGCTCTTTTAAATAATACCCATTACTATTCCAAGGAACCTTCCCATTCAATAAATCGGGTTGAACAATGGCATATTTCTGAGGGTGCAAACGAATACTGGTTACTTGTTCTCCTGTTTGATGTACCGCTTCAAAACTTTTCTTATCAAAGCCTTTAACACCCGCAAGGGACTCTATAAATGATTGGGGTAAATTCACCTTATACAGCTTTTATCTCTGCAACCAGTTTCTGCAACGCCGCCTTGGCATCACCGAATAACATGGATGTTTTCGGCTGGAAAAATAAGGCATTTTCAATACCTGCATATCCGGGCTTCATGCTGCGCTTATTTACAATAACTGTTTTTGCCTGCTCAACTTCTAAAATTGGCATGCCATATATGGGAGAAGCAGGATCAGTTTTGGCTGCCGGATTTACTACATCATTGGCTCCCAATATTAAAACCACGTCAGTAGATTTAAATTCATTATTCGCATCTTCCATTTCAAGCAATGCATCATAATTTACATCTGCCTCTGCCAGTAAAACGTTCATATGTCCGGGCATTCTTCCAGCAACAGGATGTATGGCATATTTAACTTCTACTCCTTTCTCTTCCAGCAATTGCTCTAGTTCATGACAAATATGTTGTGCCTGTGCAACTGCCAAACCATAACCTGGTACAATCATTACTTTAGTGGCATAACTCATACAAATAGCAGCATCACTCAGAGATATCTCTTTATAACTTCCTGACACTACCTGTTGTTCCCCTTTAGAAGAAGTACCAAATGAACCCAGCAGCACATTCGTCAAACTTCGGTTCATGGCTTTACACATGAGTATAGTAAGCAAAGTACCTGCCGCACCCACTAGAATACCTCCCGTTAACATTACCTGATTATCATATAGAAATCCGCCACATGCTGCAGCTACCCCTGTAAACGAATTCAGCAATGAAATTACTACAGGCATATCCGCTCCCCCAATAGGTAATACAAACAACACACCGTACAAAACAGCTGCCAAAGCAATGATATAGAACCAGAAAAAGTTGGCAATAGATATATTATAGGTTAGGTAAGCTGCAAAAACAAGGATGCACAACAAGAGAATATTATTTGCAATTTGCTGACCATTGAATGCAAGGTCTTTTACTTTGCCATTTAATTTACCCCAGGCAATCATACTGCCTGAAAAAGAAATGGTTCCGATAATCAGACCGGCAAAGATGATTAATAAGGTAATGGGATCTAAGTTTAACATCGTAGCAGAATCATCCATATTTAACTGAGCAGCATGAATCAGATGTCTGAACTCAATTATGGAAATTAACGCAGCACATGCACCTCCCATACCATTGAAAAGGCTAACCATTTCAGGCATAGCAGTCATTTTTACTTTTTTGGCTGCAAGCGTACCAATAATGGTACCCACTCCCAGTCCTGCAAAAATCCAGGGGTAGTTGCCCAGCTTCAAACCATCTTCACTATACAGAAAGATAGTGCCCAATATGGCGATGGCCATACCAGCTGCTGCCACCCAATTACCTTTTCGGGCGGTATCAGGATGAGATAGCATTTTAAGCCCAATGATAAAGCTTAAAGAGCCCAGGAGATAACAAAGTGTAAGCAGATTTAATTCCATGTTATTTTTTCTTCTTGAACATTTCCAACATTCTGTCTGTCACCACAAAGCCACCAACCACATTCAGTGTACCTAAAACAACGGCTAAAAAGCCAACACTTAATGCCAGCCAGTCGTCTGACTCAACTTGCCCCATTACAATGATGGCTCCAATAATAACCACACCATGTATAGCATTTGCACCACTCATTAAAGGTGTATGTAATACACTTGGCACTCTACCAATTACTTC
The DNA here is from genome assembly GCF_025997995.1 of Sediminibacterium sp. TEGAF015. Taxonomy (GTDB): domain Bacteria; phylum Bacteroidota; class Bacteroidia; order Chitinophagales; family Chitinophagaceae; genus Sediminibacterium. The sequence goes on from NZ_AP026683.1 coordinate 1,331,939, forward strand.
AATGCCCAGGAATATCGAAAGCAGCACTACATAAACCATTTCTATATGTTCCTGCAGAAATAACAAAAATGTATTCATAGTTTCTTTAGTTATTGATCAACGAAAGTATTCTGTCATGCACAACAGCTCCGTTATGTAAAATGCAACAGCCTTTTACTATATCGTCTTCAAAATTGAGTTGAATTACACCCTCCTTTGAAACAATCAACTGTAAAAAATTGTACAGATTCTTACCATAAACTTTACTGGCATCCACCGGCATATCAGCGGCAAGATGACTGTTTCCATATAATGTTATTCCATTAATTTGTGTAATAGTATTCTGCTCAACACCAAATACATTACCACCTGTAGAAGCAGCTAAATCAATCACAACCGAACCTGGCTTCATTAATTTGAGCATAGCTTCGTCTATGAGCAAAGGTGCTTTCTTACCTTGAATCTGAGCCGTTGCTATAATAACATCCGATTTGGCAACTGATGCCGCCAATCTTTCCCTTTGTTTTTGTTTAAACTCATCTGATTGTTCCACTGCATATCCTCCGGCAGCAGAAGCATCAGCAGCCCCTTCCACTTCAATGAACTTGGCCCCTAAACTCATTACTTCTTCTTTTACTGCAGGTCTTGTATCCGACACTTCCACCACTGCACCCAATCTTTTTGCTGTTGCAATTGCCTGCAAACCTGCTACTCCAGCTCCCAGAATTAATACTTTAGCAGGAGGAATACTTCCAGCCGCTGTCATAAACATCGGAAAATAATGAGGCAATAAATCAGCGGCCTTAAGAACTGCTTTATATCCTGCAATATTCGCCTGACTACTTAAAACGTCCATGGACTGTGCCCTTGTTGTTCTCGGAATCATATCAAGACTGAATGCCGTACATCCCATCTCAGCCATTGCCTGCATTTGCTTATAATTGAACAGTGGTTGTAAAACCCCTATAAAGACAACTCCTTTTTTGGCATGCATTAATTCTGCCGTTTCTTTAAGCCAAAACCCTGCAATAATATCAGAAGTTCTAATTAAAGCATCACGGTCCGAAATCTTCGCACCCATAGCTTCGTAATCAGCATCAGCAACACAAGACAATATACCTGCACCTTTTTCAACCCATACTTCAACTCCTAACTGTAATAAAGGTGTTAACTGAGCCGGAAGCATGGATACCCTTTTCTCTCCAGCAGGTTCTTTTAAAATCCCTATAATCATGCTTGTAAGTTAACGCTTTAATAGCGAACCGTAAAATGCTGCTTTACCTTGTTTTCCTTCCTGAAGAAAACCAATCCAACAAAAAATAAATCTATAGTTAGGGTAACCATTTCATCTGATTGGACTTGTCTCCAGACCGTCTCCATTTCCTTATTCCTGTGAATATCAACAAAAATCAAAACGGAATTTTCATGCAAATGAGGCTTTAACTGATTAAAGTAATGTAGGGTAGTTTCTTTTGGATAATTTCCGTTAACCAACACAAAATCTAGTTGGGAAATACGAGACAAAACAACGGGCAAGGTTTCATCAAACTCACCAATAACTTGTTCTATATTTTTTAATCCAAGGTATTGGAAATGTCTTTTGGCTACAGTTGCCGTTTCTGTAGATTTTTCCAAACTGATTACACTTGCATTGGAATTTGCTGCTGCCAGATAGCTGGTAGTAATTCCCAGCTTGGTTCCCAGCTCAAGTACCACAGAAGATCCAAAATAATTAACCATTCTAAAAAATAAATGATCGTACTTCTGAGGAGTTAAAGTTGATTTCGTAAGGGATTCTCTTGCAGATTCAATTAGTGGGAAATAATAAAAATTACGATCATCATTGAATACCCTTTCTATCAATTCGAATACAAAGGGAGAATGAACTCCATGTCCTTTTGCATTTTCTGCAAATAGCCAATACTGAATATATTTAAGACCTAATTTGACTGGACTGTACATGGATTATTCTTTTGAGTCAATTGAAGCCAATACCACCTTCCGCCGGCAATCAAGGCAAACCAGCTTGCAACAATCGCGATATTTTTAAACCATTCCCCGCAATCATAGATAGGCAATTCAGCAATATCCAAATACAATAGCATTATTACCAAACTAAACCATTTGCTTTTACTGAAAGCAGGTAAAAGAAATAAAAAGGGGACAAATACTGATGCAACCAACCTGACTGCATGGCTATCTATATAATCCTGCCATTGAAAATCCTTCGGCGCAGCTGATGCTATAGATCGCAAAAACTGAATCAATCCAATAATAATCCTGAGTTGATATATAGCAAAAACCATCAACATTAAATTCAGTATTGGCAAAAGGGATTGAACCCAGCTATTGACCAGACGATCTTTCCAGACAATTAGAAAAATAATTAAGAAAGGGATAAGCCATACGTATAAAAATGGATAGATTGCCATATTAGCTTTTCTTTATCCACTTTTGGAAACGATAAGAAAATGCATGTTTTTCATCAACGGGATGTGTTTCATCCATCACAATTTCCCAATGCTCTCCTTTAATCTCAGGAAAAAAAGTATCCCCTTCAATAGTAGTTTCTACCCTTGTTAAATAAATATTACTGGCAAAAGGAAGCGCTGCAGCATACAATTCTCCCCCTCCAATTACAAAGGCTTCTTTATAATGATTTGCAGTTGCAATAGCGATTGCTTCATCAAGAGAACTAGCTTTTTGAACACCATCGGCCTGCCAATTATCCTGTCTGCTAACCACTATATTTAACCTTCCGTTCAGCGGTTTTCCCGACAAGGATTCAAAAGTTTTTCGTCCCATGATAACAGGCATTGCCCAGGTGGTTTGTTTAAAAAACTTAAGATCATTTGGCAAACGCCAAAGTAACTGGTTGTTCAAACCAATAGCATTATTCTCTGAAGCAGCTACTATAATTGATATAATCATTTTATACAGCAACCGGTGCTTTAATAGCCGGATGACATTGGTAATTTTCTAAAGTAAAATCTTCAAAACTAAATCCAAATAAATCTTTCACTTCAGGATTCAAATGCATGTGAGGAAGCGGATAGGGTTCCCTGCTCAATTGCAGTTCTACCTGCGTCAAATGGTTATTGTAAATATGTACATCTCCAAAACTATGAATAAAGTCTCCTGGCTTTAATCCTGTTACCTGTGCCATCATCATCGTTAATAATGCATAGGAAGCAATATTGAAAGGAACACCTAAAAACACATCAGCGCTTCGCTGATACAACTGACAACTTAATTTTCCATCAGCCACATAAAACTGAAACAAACTGTGACAAGGCATTAAAGCCATTTTAGAAAGCTCTCCCACATTCCAGGCATTAACAATCATTCTTCGACTATCTGGCTGATTGTTAATTTGATTCAACACATCAGCAATCTGGTCAATCACTTTACCATCTGCCCCCTCCCAACTTCTCCATTGCTTGCCGTAAACTGGACCTAAATCTCCGTTGGCATCCGCCCACTCATTCCATATACTGACACCATTTTCATTTAAATATTTAATGTTGGTATCGCCTTTTAGAAACCAGAGTAATTCATAAATAATACTCTTTAAATGCAATTTTTTAGTGGTTACCAAAGGAAACCCCTTAGATAAATCAAACCGCATCTGGTAACCAAAACAGCTGATTGTACCTGTACCTGTACGGTCTGTCTTTTTTGCACCATTTTCCAATATATGTCTTAGTAAATCGTGATACTGTTGCATATACAAATTAACAACAGATTGACCGCATTTGATTGACCTTCCTGAATCTGTGAAGAAATTGTGATTATTGATTCTTATTTCTTACTGAGCAGTTTATTAAAACTCAAAAACCATCCCATATTACTTACATGGGTATCAAAGCTTCCCATTTTACCCTGTACACTGAGTCCGAAACCAATACTGCCTCTTACTGAAAATTCGTCGTATTGACCAGAAAAACGATCTACGCTTCCAGTCACGTACTTGTATGTAGTAGAATTGGTGTATTTTGAATATACTGCAGGTAACCCGGCCTGTAAGAAAAAGGCAATTGAATTTCTTCTGTTTAAATTAAAATAGTATCGGGTGATGGGAACCAAACCAAGATCTAAATTATTATTTACATCTTTGGTTTCTACGTTGGGAAAAAAAGGAGGAAATCCAATTGTAATGGGATAAGTTAAATACTTATTTTGCTCTGTATGAAAACCCGCAATCCCCATTAACCCTACCATAAAATTTTGCTGTACAAACTTCCCATACATGGGGGCAATTAATATGCCCAGGCTGGTATTGTTTTTACGAATAGATACATCCGTATAGGCCCCAAGCATATCAGAATAAACGGGCGAAATTCCAACACCCCAGAACGTTTTACCCTTGGAAAAATGTTGGAAAACAGGTTTTTCGTCCTGTGCACTTGCAATACTAGTAAGTACAAAGAAAAATAAAAGCAATACAAACGATCTCATCAATAACGGTTTTTTGTAAGATGCATTCTGTGTGAATTTTGCTGCACCGTTTATACCATTATAAAGCCTTTCGTCTGTCAATTTCTTTACGAATCAACGATAATTCGCGTCCGGTTTGTCCGGCAACGCTGGAGTTTTCCTTAGCACGACGCATCAAATAAGGTATTACATCTTTAATAGGACCAAAAGGCAAATACTTACTAACCTTAAACCCTTCTTTTGCAAGATTAAATGTGATATTATCACTCATTCCATACAACTGAGAAAAATGAACATGTGGATGATTGTGCTGTATATTTCTCTCGTGCATTATCTGCGCAGCAAGAAAGTTACTCGCTTCATTGTGTGAAGCAATAATGACAGAAATATCTTCTAGGTGATCAAAACAAAACTGAACTGCTTTATTAAAGTCGGTATCTGTAGCATCTTTATTAGGCTGTATGGGAGATCCATAACCCATTTCCAAAGCTCTTTCTCTCTCTTTCTCCATATAAGCCCCCCTAACCAGCTTAACCCCTAATTTGAACTGCTGTTGCTTGGCAATTTTATAGGAGAGCTGCAAAAAATGAAGGCGGTCATGTCTGTATAACTGAATGGTATTATAAACAATGACTTTGTCTTTATTAAAAGCTTCCATCATTTCCATGCAAAGTCTGTCAATAGGGTCCTGGATCCAACTTTCCTCTGCATCTATGAGCACCCCAATGTTTTTTTCTGCTGCCACTTCACAGATGGTATACATGCGATCTCTTACTCTGTCCCACTCAGCAATCTCCTCTTCGTGATCGTGAATACCGCTTCTTAATCTGGGGGCTTCGTTCAATGTTTGCAACAATCCGAATCTGGCCAGTCCAGTAACTTTAATACTGATAAAGGGAATATTGGTTTGGGTTGCAGCATAGTTAATAACTCGCAAAAATTCCTCAGTAGCATGATCAAAACTTGCTTCAGATTCCTTCCCTTCTACACCGTAGTCTAAAATTACCTGAATACCATATTTGCCTAATAAATTTCCTACACTGGCAGTTTCTTCCAGCGTTTCTCCACCTACAAATTGTTTGAAAATTGTTTTGCGGATCAACCCATTTACCAGAGGCATCCCTGATTTCATCACATAAGGAGTCAGGGTGGTTCCCAGCTTAACAAACCAAGGATACTCCATGGTTTTAAATAAAAACTTAGCTCCGTTTAATTCCTTATCACTCTTGTAGGCAAAGGCATTTTCGGTATTATCAAAGGAAATATTCATACTAACAGATGTTCGTAGCACAAATATCGGTACAAGATCTTTATGAATGATTTATTTATGCAAAAAACCGGTAAAAATCATCAGATTGCCTGGTGGTTAAATGGTTGTAAAACCATCTCACTAACAACCCCACTAGAAGGTTGCTGGCAGAGAAACCAGATTGCTTTCGCAGCTTCCTCCGCAATAATCATTTTATCCCGTTGTACGCGGAGGTCTATATTATCCCAAAAAGCAGAGTCTATCCCGCCCAGGAAAATATTGGTGATGCGTATTTCTGTTCTTTTGAGTTCTTCCCTTATACTTTGCATCATCCCTACCAACCCGTATTTACTAGAACTATAAGCAGCAGCTCCTGCCATAGGTACCTTACCCAAAACGCCAGGGATATTAATTATCAGGCCTTTTTTTTGTTCTTTCATATTCGGCAAAACGGCTTTTACCAAATAAAACGCACCAATTAGATTCACCTGTACAACTTTTTCAAAAGAAGCTGAATCCATGGTGTCCATGGTTTTGATGATTCCAATACCAGTGGCATTGATTAATGTATGAATATAGGGGGTTTGAGCCAACACAGCTGAAACCGCATGGTTTACTGAAGATTCATCAGAAATATCCATCTGAAAAGCCCTGCTAGCCGGGATTCCTGCCTGCATTGCTACTTCTTCCAGTTTCTGCATATTTCTACCCGTTATGTATACGATAGCGCCACTGGCACTTAATTGTTTAGCAACCTGCGACCCAACACCGCCTGAAGCACCTGCCAATAAAACTACTCTTCCTTTCAATGATTCCATTTTACTGTTTTTTATACAACAAAGCGAAAATGAATTTGTTGTAAAAGCTAATTATGAAAACAGTTACCCTGGTCTTCCCGCACCAGCTTTTTAAGGAGAGCGAAGCATTATTTGAAAAAAAACCTGTCTACCTCATTGAAGAATGGTTGTTTTTTAGGCAATATTCATTTCATTACCAGAAACTTTTATTGCACCGCGCCAGCATGAAAGCCTATGAATCTTATTTGAAGGCAGCGGGCCATTCTGTTCAATATATAGATTCGCAGAACCCACTTTCCAATATTCTTGAGCTAATTCCCTATCTGAAACAAAAAGGCATAAGACAAATTCAACTAGCAGATCCTGCAGACAATTGGTTATCGAGAAGAATCACAAAAGCTTGTTCAGCCCATCAAATTGAACTTCAAATTTTTGATAACCCTGGTTTTTTAAACTCACTGGAAAACTGTTCAGCTTTTTTTGACAAAAAGAAAACATTTTTTCAAACGGATTTTTATACATGGCAAAGAAAACAAAGAAATATTCTGGTAAATGACAAGGGACAACCCTTGGGAGGTAAATGGACTTTTGATGCTGATAACAGAGAAAAATATCCCAAAAATGCAGTCCCACCATCTTTTAATATGGCAAAGGAAAATGCCTTTATTTCAGAGGCAAAAGAATACATAAAAACATACTTCTCTACAAACCCTGGGGTTAAGGAAGCGCCGTTCGGAAATTCATCTAGCCAACAATACTATCCAATAGACTTTCATTCTGCAGAAGCATGGTTTGAACAGTTTCTTCAAAAACGCTTCCATGATTTTGGAAAATATGAAGATGCAATGGTATCAGGTGAGTCCGTATTACACCATAGCCTTTTAAGTCCCCTGATGAATATTGGCTTACTCACCCCAGAATGGATTATCAGAAGAACGCTTGAATATAGCAGTGAACAGGATATTCCAATGAATTCGTTGGAAGGTTTCCTTCGTCAGATTATTGGATGGAGAGAATTTATATACCAAGTATATGGCAGAATCGGTTCCAAACAAAGGACTAAGAATTACTGGGGATTCAGTAGAAAAATTCCTGACTCATTTTATACAGGAGAAACTGGCATTGTACCAGTAGATGAAGCAATACAAAAACTAAAAAAAACCGGCTATAACCATCATATTGAAAGGCTGATGATTTTAGGCAATTTCATGCTGTTATGTGAATTTGATCCGGATGAAGTTTACAGATGGTTTATGGAAATGTATGTGGATGCATATGATTGGGTGATGGTGCCAAATGTGTATGGTATGACGCAATTTGCAGACGGCGGGATGATGACTACAAAACCATATATCAGCGGCAGTAATTATATTCTGAAAATGAGTAATTACCCTAAAGGTAAATGGCAGGAAATATGGGATGCGCTGTTCTGGCGATTTATGCATGTACACAGATCATTTTTCTTAAAGAATCCGAGACTAGGTATGCTTATCAAAACATTCGATAAAATGCCGGATCAAAAAAGGCAGTCTCATTTACAAATTGCAGAAGACTATTTAAAAAAGATTTCACAATGATTCAATTCCCTACTCAATACAAAGAAATTATAGTACGCATTGAACAGGCTGATGCTAGGAAATATGAGAAGACCCGCAATTTCATTAATGGTGCTGTAACCTACCTTTCTCCATACATTGCCAGAGGTGTAATTCAGCTACCACAAATAAAAGAAATAGTTGTTCCAAAATTTGGTAGGTATGTTGCCGAAAAGCTTATTCAGGAACTGGCCTGGAGAGAGTTTTTCCAGAGAGTCTGGCAGCATAAACAATCAGCCATCTTTGAAGACCTGAAACAAGAACAGGAAGATATAGCGCATAAGCAAATTCCTTCCTGCATTGTTTCTGCCAATACTGGCATTCAGGCAATTGACAAAGCCATAGAAAACATGTATCAAACAGGCTATATGCACAATCATGCAAGAATGTACACCGCCATGCTTACCTGCAATATTGGAAAGGCTCATTGGCTTATGCCTTCAAAATGGATGTACTACCATTTATTGGATGGAGATCTGGCTAGTAATATGCTTAGCTGGCAGTGGGTTGCAGGATCATTTAGCAGCAAAAAATATTTCGCCAATCAAGAAAACATCAATAAGTATGCAGGTACCTTTCAGCAAGGGAGTTATCTAGATTGTCCTTATGAAGCGTTCCCTCCTGCTCAAATACCAACAGTACTTCTTTTGACAGAAACACCTGTTTTAACAACTCGATTACCAGAAAAAAAATCGCCGACTATTGATTCCTCATTACCAACACTTATTTACAACTCTTATAATATTGATCCTAACTGGCATCAGGAACTAAAAGCCAACAGAATTTTGCTATTGGAGCCCGACCATTTTGCCAAGTACCCCGTAAGCGAAAAAGTCATCAAATTCGTAATGAGTTTAGCTAAGGAAAACATACCCGATATTCAGGTATTCACAGGTTCATTCGGGGAACTGCAATCAATCGCAGGTAAAAATGAACTGATTTATAAAGAGCATCCAATTGCTGCTCACTACAGAGGAATACAGGAAGAAAGAACATGGCTATTCCCTTCTGTAAATCAATACTTCGGTAGCTTCTTTTCGTACTGGAAAAAATGTGAACGCTATTACCGGGAAAAATAGACATTTGCTTATGCAAATCACTTCTATAGACATTTACAAATATTCAATCCCCATGGTGCCTTTCACCATTGCAACAGGCACTATGCATTATGCACAAAACCTATTCATTCGTGTACATACGAATGAAGGCATTACCGGAAAAGGAGAATGTTCTGCTTTCCCCATGATTGTTGGTGAAACACAGGCCACCTGTTACGAAATGGCTAAAGAATTTGCAGCCATTTGGAAACAAAAAGATCCGCTGGATATTGATGCGCGATTAATGGAACTTGATTTGTTCACTGCGAGAAATTATACCGCCAAAAGTGCTTTTGATCTGGCACTATACGATATAGCTGCTCAACATGCAGGGCAACCCTTGTATGCTTTTCTTGGCGGAACCCGAAAGCCAGTCATCAGTGATTTGACCATTGGAATAGATACGCCTCAAGCTATGGCTAATCAGGCAATTTCATTTGTAGAAAATGGCGTAACAACCATCAAAGTTAAGTTAGGGAAAAATGCATTGGAAGACATAGAGAGAATCAAAGCCATTCGTGAAGCTATCGGATACCATACAGCCATCAGAATTGACGCCAACCAGGGATGGACATATGATGATGCAGTAAAAGCATTAACAGCACTGGGACCTTATCAGGTAGAGTTCTGCGAACAACCGATGCGCACTTATAATGATGAGTTACTACCAGCACTTTGCAAGTTATCTCCTATCCCTGTTATGGCAGATGAATCTGTTTACACCCATCACGATGCTGAAAGAATCATCAGAAATAAGGCCTGCCACTTCATCAATATTAAGTTTGCAAAAAGCGGTGGTATAGCAGAAGCTACCAGAATTAACGATGTAGCAGAAAAAAACAATATAACATGTATGATGGGCGGAATGCTAGAAAGCAGGATGGCTTTAACCGCAAAAGTTCATTTTGCTATGTCAAAAAAGAATATCGTTTTCTACGATTTAGATACTTGTCTGCTTGGTCACAAAGTAGATCCTGTTATTAAAGGTGTGGCATATAAAGGAATGGAATTGATACTATCCGATGAGCCGGGTATTGGCGCAGATGTAGATCCTTCGTTCTTGTCCAGCCTTGAAAGTATTACCATTTAACAATAGCTGGTTAAGCTAACCTATATTTGCATTTGAAATAACTGTTATGGAGTCGAAAAAATCAAGTGAAAGTTTTACAATAATGAATGAGTTGGTTTTACCCAACGACACCAATACTTTCGGAAATTTAATGGGAGGTCGATTGATGTACTGGATGGACATTGCTGCAGGCATTGCTGCAGGAAAGCACTCCAATACGCCTGGTATGACAGCGTCCGTTGATAACTTAAGTTTTAAAAATCCTATCAAACTGGGCAATGTGGTGCACATTGAAGCAAAAGTTTGTCGCGCATTCAATACATCAATGGAAGTTCACCTGAAAGTTTGGGGAGAAGATCTGTTACATCAATATAAATATGAAAGTAATGAGGCATTCTTCACATTCGTAGCACTGGATCCCAACGGAAAACCAAGACCTGTTCCTCAATTAATACCAGAAACAGAAGACGAACAAAAGCTTTATGATGGTGCTTTAAGAAGAAGGCAGCTCAGATTGATTTTAGCTGGCAAAATGAAACCAGACGATGCGAGCGAATTAAAAGCACTTTTTGTAAAATAAAGCGTCTATTTATCCAGCTTACTCATCAAATGGTGTTTACCTTTGAGCATGTAATTTTTGCTTTGCTCAATGGCATCCATTACCTGATCTAAAATTTCATCTACAGACTGGGTATAATCAATAATCATGGGTTCCTTAAATCTAACTGATAATAGGGAACCTTTCTTTTTAAATGACAGCCCTTTTTTAGTGAATGCTCTCCAGAAGCCATTAATTACCACAGGTACAACCACAGGCTGATTATTTTTTATGATATGCGCAGTCCCCTTTCTGCCGGGAGCAAAAGGTTTGGTTGTACCTTGAGGAAAAGTAATTACCCAACTCTTGTTTAAGGCCTGATCAATTTTCTGTGTATCAGACTCATCTCTTGTTCTGCTTACATCTTTACCCTCTGCCCTCCAGGTTCTTTTAACTGTTAAAGCTCCGGCTAGTTTAAACAAGCGACTAATCAAACTTCCATTCATTGTTTCTTCAGCTGCAACAAAATAGACATTGGTGAAAGGATTCAAGAGGTAATAAGGTAATCCCAGTTTATTTTCTTTACGCCATTTTACTGCACAGAAAATATGTATGAATGTGATAACATCCGCAAAATAGGTCTGATGATTGCTTACAAAGAGTACATTATTCCTAGGCAATTTTTTCAGATGCTCAGTACCCTCAATTTTTATACTATTAATTAAAGTAAGACCCGGATAGGTTGCCATGCCTACAAAACCATAGACAAAAGATCTTACTAAACGAATATTTTTTAGTCTTTCCACTAAATTCATGTCGATAATAATTGGCCAGCAGTGCAAAATAAGGAATAGATTATACATTTGCACGAGAAAAAATAACAGATGGCATTAACAACAGTAATTTTTGACATCGACGGCTTATTAATTGACAGTGAGCCACTTTGGCATGAAGCAGCAACAGATACATTCAAATCGTATGGAGTTCAATTAACCAATGCCATGTATGCAACTACTACCGGGCTCAGAACAAAAGAGTTTGTAGACTGGTGGTTCCATTATTTTAAAATAGATATGCAGCATGCAGCCAATGCAGAAAGAGAAATAGTAAAAACTGTGTTGAGAAAAATTGAAGAAAAAGCCAGTATTATGCCTGGCGTTCCGCATATTTTTGATTTCTTTTCCAGCAAACAATTTAAAATAGGACTGGCAACTTCTTCCCCACCAGAATTAATTGATTTGGTAGTAAAGATGACAGGGATAGGACCTTTTTTAAGTGCAACAGCATCAGCTGAATTTCTTCCTTATGGCAAACCTCACCCACAGGTTTACCTGAATTGTGCAGAATCTATGAACAGCAAGCCAACTGAATGCATTTGCTTTGAAGATTCTTTCAACGGTATGATTGCTGCCAAATCTGCGAGAATGAAATGCGTTGTCATTCCTCACCATTCTCAAACAAAAGATGAGAAGTGGGGGGCGGCAGATTTAAAGCTTTCTTCTCTTCAGAATTTTGGCGAGTTGCACTTTGACCGACTTTTTAATAGTTAGATTTTAAATTTAATCCCCAAAAAGATTTGGTTGTATACATAGCAATTTGCGTACAACCTTTTTTATGCCAGAAACAAAAAAGCCCCAGGTAAAACCCGGGGCTTTTTTTATGTAAAGCGTTAATTAGTTTTTGCTTTTCAAGTTTGGATGTGGAGCAGGAACGCTGTTTGGACCTTCTTCAGTAGTACCCTGTAGGTCTACAGAACCGGCTTTACCTTCCTGAGCATAGACGAATAGTAATCTGCTTTCAGCAATACCTTGCTTTTCAACCAGGTACTTAATAACAGCATTTACTCTTTCCCAGCTTTGTTGCTGAGCAGCTTTGCTGGTAGCACCGTAACCAATAACTTTTACGTTACAAGTTGGGTTAGCTTTCAATTGAGCTGCAGCTGCACCTAATACAACCATAGCGTCTTTGCTTAGCTTAGTTGTAGTTCCTTTGAACTGTACACTTGGTAAAGCACCGATAGAGCAAGAAGCTTTTGCAGTTTGCATATTGCTAACCATTTCTCTGATTTCCTTGCAACAAGCGTTCTCAGGACAAGTTCCGATACCGTCATTATTTACAGGGAAACATTTTTGAGAAGTCAACAATTCCTTATCTCTGTAATCAGGAACTCCATCACCATCTGTATCCTTAGATACACCATGAGAATCAACAGGAGCGCCAGCTGGAGTATTAGGTTCCATATCGAACTGATCAGTTACACCGTCCTTGTCAGCATCAGGCAATACCACTTTAGGCATTTTCATGTGCTGAGGAGCGTTTAACTCGCTGTAGATAAAGTTGTTTGGATTGATCCAGTAAAGAGGTTGTACTTTCTTGCTGTTATCGCCAATGTTGATATTAACTCTGGCAGTAGTCATGCTGAAATAATCATTGTTCTCGTTTCTAGCATCTTTCCATGTATCAAGGTAATCATACCCTTTTACAGAGAAAATAAACTTCTGTTCAATACCAATATTTACTTTGTCACTTACTTTAAAAGCAGCACCGAAACCAAGGTTCCATGCATGCATTAATGCCCAAGCTTGTCTGTTGTTAACAGTTGCACCGAACATAGTAGTGATTAAACCATCAGTTGTAAAGAATTGTCCAGGACGCTGACCATAGAAAATATTGTATCCACCTGGTTGGTTACCTGGAGCACCCTGGTATTGAGCCTTGGCACCCATTAAACTATAACCAGCTAATACATACAAGTTTGTTTTAGGATTTCCTCTATAGTAGCTTGGTGTGTTTAAAGACGCAATCAAGTCGAAACCTAAAGCGTACATAGTATTCTTGTAAGCGGTTTGACCAACAGCTACACCGTAAGCATTAGGTGCACCTGAAGTTGAAGCTCCAGTTAAAGAACCTCTGAATGAAAGGACATGACCTAATGATTTTCTCAAAGAAACACCATAGCCAATACCTGTTTTGCTTTTAATATCACCAGTTAACCAAGTTGGTCCTAAGTTAAAACCCAATTCCCACTGGCTTCTTGGCTTTGCAGGGTAAGGATACTGGTTATTCATAAATTCATTGTGCTGAGGCAGGTTTTTCACTGCAATTTTGGAAGTGTCTTTCCAATCCCAACCCCAATTTGTCTGTGCACTAGCTACAAATTGTGCGGACACAAATAATGCAACTAATAAAAGGAGCTTCTTGCTTGCCATAATCGATATTTGATTTAAAAATTAATTATAATCGCTGTAAAAGTACTTAAAATTTAATATAAATACTTTTTAATACTATCTGGGGGGAATAGATGATAGTTATGACTGCGAATATAGTATAAACGCTGCATTTTACATATTATTTTGTCATTTTCCTAGGTATATTGCAGCATAATTATAACATGAACTTAGCAAAAAAGGTGATTTCGGCCGAATTGGCTCAATTTGAAGTCCATTTTAGAGAGGCCGTGAAGAGCAGAGTGGCGTTGTTGGATAGAATCATGCAGTATATAGTGAAGCGGAAGGGTAAGCAACTCCGCCCAATGTTCGTATTGTTAAGTGCCCGCCTGGGGGGCGAAATCAATGAAAGCACCTACCGCGCTGCTTCCCTGGTAGAATTACTCCATACAGCAACATTGGTGCACGATGATGTGGTTGATGAATCCATGGAAAGAAGAGGCTTCTTCTCTATTAATGCCCTCTGGAAAAACAAGATTGCCGTTTTAGTGGGAGATTATCTTTTATCAAAGGGATTATTGCTTTCATTAAACAATAAGGACCATGAGGTATTACGCATACTCTCCGAGGCGGTAAAGCAGATGAGTGAAGGAGAACTATTACAGATAGAAAAGTCTCGGAATTTAAACCTGAGTGAATCCATCTATTATGATATCATTAATGGAAAAACCGCATCACTATTGGCTTCTGCCTGTTCAGCCGGTGCGTCTACAACTTTTGACAATCCTGTTTTAGTTGAACAAATGAGATTGTTTGGAGAAAAGGTAGGCATGGCATTTCAAATAAAAGACGATTTGTTCGATTACAGCAGTCAGAATATTGGGAAACCTACAGGTAACGATATCAAAGAGAAAAAACTAACACTTCCACTGATATATGTATTAAATAACTGTTCGCCTGATATCAGAAAGAAGATAATTTATATCATCAAAAATCAGAACACACAAACTGATAAAGTTGCTTTTGTAATTAAACAGGTTGAAGAATTAGGTGGTATAGCTTATGCAACCCAAAAAATGTTTGCATACAGAGATGAAGCATTGGAAATACTTTACCAATTTCCACCTTCAGAAGTGAGAGATGCTTTGGAAGAACTGGTTCGTTACACTACAGACAGGGCATACTAATGCAGAAAAGGTGGAACATATTAAAGCAAGACAAAGAGCAGATCAGCTCTTTGCAATCTGCTATAAAAATCAACCCTACTATCTGCGCTGTTTTAGTGCAGCGTGGTATAACCAATTTTGAATCTGCAAGAGAATTCTTTAGACCCGAACTTTCCCATTTACATAATCCATGGCTGATGAAAGACATGGATAAAGCAGTAGACAGAATCATTAAAGCCATTAATGCCAATGAAAAAATAATGGTATATGGCGATTATGATGTTGATGGTACCACATCGGTTGCGTCCATGTTTCAGTTTATACAATCGCTTCATGACACTGTTGAATTTTATATACCCCACCGGTATAAAGAAGGATATGGTGTTTCAAAAATTGGAATAGACTATGCAAAAGAACAGGGACACAGTTTAATTATTTCATTGGACTGCGGAATTAAGTCTGCCGATCTGATAGCCTATGCAGCATCTCTTGGAATTGATTTTATCGTATGTGACCACCACTTACCAGATGAAATTATCCCGAAGGCGGTTGCCATTTTAAATCCCAAACAAAAAGACTGTACTTATCCTTACAAAGAGCTCTGCGGCTGTGGGGTAGGATTTAAACTGATGACGGCACTTAGTGAAAAACTGAATTTGCCATCCGAACAATATTTACAGTATCTGGATTTGGTTTCGATTGCCATTGCCGCAGATATTGTTCCGGTAACAGGTGAAAACAGAACACTTGCTTTTCTGGGTCTACAAAAAGTAAATAGCAATCCTGCAACAGGCATAAAAGCACTGATGGAACTGGCCAATGCCAAAACGCCCATGAGTTTAACCAATCTGGTATTTGTAATCGCTCCCAGAGTAAACGCAGCTGGCCGGATGGATGATGCTAAAAAAGCAGTACAATTATTTATAGAGAAAGATAAAACACAGGCTATTGCACTTGCACAACTATTACATAGTGATAATTCAGACAGAAGAGAAGCCGACGCCTCTATCACGATAGATGCAATGGAAATGCTTAAGGCAGACCCATTGAATGAAAAGAAAAAAACAACAGTATTGTACAATGAGAACTGGCATAAAGGAGTGGTAGGAATTGTAGCCAGTCGTTTAATTGAAACGTATTATCGTCCAACCATTATACTTACCAGAAGCGGTGATTATGCAGCAGGCAGCGCCAGAAGTGTTGCTGGTTTTAATTTATATGAGGCTGTTCATGCCTGCAGACAATATTTATTAGGCTATGGTGGCCATTTTGCAGCAGCAGGTATGACGCTTGCAATTGATCAGATTGACAATTTTAAAAAAGCCTTTGAAGAAGTAGTTGCCAATAGTATTACTCCTGAACAATTGATTCCTGAAATAGTGATCAATGCAGAAATACAATTTGCTGATATAACCGACAAATTTTACAATATCATTAAACAAATGGAGCCCTTTGGTCCGGATAATATGAAACCTGTATTCATTGCCAGAAATGTAAAAGATGCAGGCTATACCAAAGTGGTAAAAGACCTGCATCTTCGTGTTGTAGTGAAACAAGGTGATAAAATTTTATCCGGGATTGGTTTCAATCTGGGTGAAAAAATTAAATACCTGCAAAACAATCAGTCTGTTGACCTGGTATTTACCATTGATGAAAATGAATGGCAGGGTAATACCAGTTTACAACTAAAAGTTATTGACCTCCTCCCTGCATCATCTCTACAGAGCGATTAATAAAGTTCGTCAGTTCTGCTCCCTTCAGTAATCCCTGAGACAATAATGCCAGATCAGCCAAATTCCTTACCTGATTGGTTTTTACTGATTCATTGGATTCTTTCAGAATAGTCTGGAAAACAGGATGGTTTCCGTTCACTGTTAAAGTTACTTCATCGGGCATCTGTGCATAGAAAGCAGTCATACCACCACCTGCAGCACCCATATCTTTCATACGACGCATAAATTCGGGACGGGTTGCAATCACCGGAGGTGTATCTGTACTTAATCCTTTTACTTCAGTTGTAACGTGTAGTTCCGGAATCTGAAGCGTAAATAAATTCTTGAGTTTTTCTGTTTCTTCTTTAGATAAAACAGATTCATTACTTTCCTGTTTGTCAATCAGATTGTCTACAATATCTGCATCAACTCTAACGAAACCAATGTTCTCCCATTTCATTTCCATGGTGTTCAGGAATGCAGCATCTACCAGTGTTTCCATTTTAACCACTTCATAGCCCCTGGCTTTGCATGCCTGAATATATGCGTCCTGTTGAACTGGATTGGTAGTGTAAAGAACGATATGCTTACCTTCTTTGTTTTTCTGTGTAGATTCTGTAGCAGCTTTGTATTCATCCAATGTGAAGAATTTGCCGTCTACATTTTCCATTACCAGGAATTTGTTGGCTTTTTCCAGAAACTTATCATCGGTCATCATACCGTATTTCACAAACAATCCCAGGCTCTCCCACTTTTGTTCAAATTCGGTACGTTCATTTCTGAAAATTTCTTCTAGCTTATCTGCCACTTTCTTGGTGATATGTGCGTTGATTTTTCTAACATTCGGGTCGCCCTGCAAGTAGCTTCTGCTAACATTCAGCGGAATATCTGGGCTGTCAATTACACCATGCAACAGCATTAAAAATTCAGGCACAATGTCTTTTACTTCATCTGTAACAAAAACCTGGTTGCAATACAACTGGATTTTGTCTTTTTGGATTTCGTAACTCTGCTTGATTTTAGGGAAATACAAAACTCCGGTTAAATTGAACGGGTAATCAACATTGAGGTGAATCCAGAAAAGCGGGGTTTCACCAAAAGGATATAATTCGCGATAAAATTTTTCGTAATCTTCTTTTGTTAATTCACTTGGCTTCTTAACCCAGATTGGATTGGTATTGTTAATAGATTTTTCTTCGGTTTTCTCCTCGCCTTTTTTTACTTCTTCATTTTGATCTTTGAAATAAATAGGAATAGGAAGGAATTTACAGAACTTTTCCAGGATACCTTTTAATTTATATGCATCCAAAAATTCTGCACTTTCTTCATTTACGTGCAAAATAATTCGGGTACCTCTTTGCTTTTTCTCTACTTCATACAATTCAAATTCAGGGCTACCATCGCAACTCCAGTAAACAGTAGCAGCATCTTCCTGATAACTTTGCGTAATCACTTCCACTTTGGAAGCCACCATAAAGGCACTATAAAAACCCAGTCCAAAATGTCCAATGATACTGGCATCTTTGTATTTGGTCAGAAACTCTTCAGCCCCGCTGAAAGCCACCTGGTTCAAGTATTTGTCTACTTCTTCCTTGGTCATACCCACACCGCGGTCTTCGATGGTGATGGTTTTTTCTTTTGCATCCAAAATAACATCAATGCGCAAATCCCCTAACTCTCCTTTTGCCTCTCCTATTGAAGAAAGCGTCTTGATTTTCTGGGTTGCATCGGTAGCATTACTTACCAGCTCTCTTAGGAAGATTTCGTGATCACTGTAAAGGAATTTTTTGATGATCGGGAAGATGTTTTCTGTCTGTACGCGTATCTGTCCTTTTTGCATATCAATGTTTTTTCCATGAGTTAGCAAAGAAAGTACCAATTACAGAACCGCTGACAGGATGTCAAATAATTTGGAGCAGACCATTAAAAAAGGAAAATTTTGACAGATTCTACCTATTTGAGGACCGGGATGTAGAAACAAGCTCCGGTTAAGCCATATTTGCCATAATGTACCTCCCTAACAGGAGTATAGTCTGACCAGATATTCCAATTCACTTCAATATCAGTATACCCCTGTTGTCTTAGAAATTGAATGATTTGGGCTTTAATGGCTTCTGTTCCCTCTGTTGGTCTGTTGTATGTAACAAACTGAATGGTGGTCTTTTTATAAGGAAACTGACGCATGAATTCTTCCAGTTCCTCTCTTGTTATCATCACCGACGCAAAATCATTTTTGGGAGGAGCAGTATTGTTATTTACGGGTTCAGAATAAATGTATTGACTAGCAGGTCTGCGGTTATTCGTAGGCGGTATACTGCCGTTATAGGTTTGCTGAATTGTTTGTTCGTCCCAATATTGTATGGTGGATTTGGAACGGATATTATCATCAACCCTCTTTTCCGGTTTTATACGCGGGGCTTCTGCTCTTTCCGTATTTTCTAAGGGATAAGACGCTCTGATGCGGGCAGGTTTCATCTCTGAGGTAGCGGATGCTGCAGGTTTAATTAGTGCTGGCTTTCCAACCGCTGACACAACCACTGCAGGTTTAGATACTGTAGGTTTTGCAACAGAGGGCTCAATCTCTGTGGGTTTTACAACTGCAGGTTTATCAATAGCGGGCGCAGCTTCCGCAGCCTTTGTTGTTACTGTTGGTGCCGCTTCTGCAATAGCAGCTGAATCATTCACAGGGGTCGCTGTATGTAAAGCGGAGTCATTATGATTGGCTGAATCAGTTATTGGTGAGATATTCAACTGCGCCTCCATTAACTTTTTCTGCTCTTCGTACCAGGCCTGAGCAGACTCATCTACTACTTGTTCTTCTTTAACTATGGGAACAATTGTTTCTTTCTGTTGGATCCACCAAAATGCAGCATACCCTATACCGGCCATAATAAACAAAGCCAGCATGAGCAGGAGGAATCTTGGATTTTTTTTGTCTTGCGTTTCCTCTCCCGTTAAATCGGTTGCGGTTAACATAGTACTAAGTTAGCAAAAATCCTTGTATAACAAGGGTTTCAGCCAATAATGGCATTATTGAGCAGTAATTTTAACATCATCTACCCAGAAGTTGGTATTTCTCTTGCCCGCAGCACCGACCTGATCGGTACCCGTATAACGAAAACCAATATGTATCAAACCCTGCACTCCATGCAGGGAAATATTTCCCGAATTCACCCAGCTGGCACCAATACCATTGCCAGCACCTTTGGCGATATTGGCTTTCAAGGGCTGCCATTTCGCTTTCCAGGGCTGTCCCTTTCCATCATAATTAGCAGACACCAATACCTCAAGGGAAGCTCCATTGTCAAATGCCTCTTTTGTTAAAAAACTAAGTTGCTCATGGGTGCTATTATTTAATTGGAGGGGAGGTAAAATCAGCCAACTTGAAATAGCAGAAGCTTGAGAACCTAAGCCCGTTACCGATGCAAATGAATTTTGCTGAAAGCGTTGAATCTGATAAAACTGTTTAGCCTGCTCAGGTATGTTTTGCCAGTTTGGAATCGCAAGCGTAGCCTGTACAGGGTATTGCTCAAAATCCTCATAAAATAATGTATATCCAATATTAGTAATACATCGATTGGCAGAGAAAAATAGGTCGCTGGTATCGCGAATCATCAGTTGCCGCTGAGCGCCAAACTCAGAATAAATTCCAATGACACTACCACTGCCTTTAGGCGATTTAACTTTTGCAAATTTAGCAAAGCCACTCGTTCTTAAATAGACTGTTCCACCACTACAAAATTTAAGGGAAAGGCTATTGGTTGCTTTGTTAACCCAATCTCCAAAATAAGATGCTGTATCATTTTCTGAAAACTGAATATTATTCAACCTGACGAGTCTGCTATGCAGCGAATCATGTAACTGATCATAGGTAACTTCCAATGGTTCAGGCATTTTCTGAGAAAGCAAAGTGATTATATGTTTCTGAAATAAAGAAGCAGGTAAAGGGATGATAGAGGGAAACTGCGGATCAGACCTGTCTATACCTCCTCCCAACTGCAACATCCCGCCATATTCCCCCATCCACATTCCGTTCAAACGGATTACCACTCTCATTCCCAAAGGATAAAGTGCAGACAAACTAAATCCATCCAATTTAAGCGTAATTGCTGCCGTGCTGTCCTGCACTACAATGGCTTTATAAAAATTATCTGTAGCATCATTCGCAGTAATAATTCCTGTAATAATTTCATTATTGACAAACTGTTCTGCATTTCCTGAAATATGAGAACTGTAAATGCTTTTAATAGAAGTATTCACTTGTTCCGCGGCTATTTCCAAAGAAGGTGGCATATCGCGGTTTTTATTGCAAGACCAGCAACAAAGAAACAAAAAGAAAAAAAGCTGATGCAATTTTTGCATATACCCTTGAATCATAATTTCCATTTTAAACTCAGTGAATAAAGCGGCCCTTGTCGGTAATAATATTTATTGGGGAAACGACTAAGATCCGTTCTCGACTGATCCATTCTTAACTGTTCAAATCCACCCGTAATAAATGATTGATTAAAACAATTATTGACTCCAAGAAAACACTGTAAAGCATAAGACTTTCCCTTACTATTTTTGTAAAGCCTGAAACTATAACCTACAGCCAAATCCGTTACATATAAAGAAGAAAGGGAAGATGGTCTTGTCCAGTTTTCAATTGCTGATTGGTTCATATTCCTATTAATTGAATTAGCGGTACGCCGCAAAGGATTCATCGCCAAATACTGTGGCCCCATAAAAGAAGCACTTAGATTGATAAATAAATTACCATTCAAACGATAAGAAAGTCCATGATAAAAAGCCATTGAAGGCATTCCTGCAACCGGATACCCTTTAAAGAAAATCATTCCTTTCTCTGTTTCAAAAACAGCATTGTCTGGCATGATCCGATAAGTAGGGCGATTACTATAACTGTAATTCCCCAGACTGATAGCTGCATTGAAGGAAAACCCACCACGCAATTCAAGGGAAGCACTCAACTCTAAGCCGAATGCATTTATGCCAATATTGGACAATGCATAGTTTACCAGATTGCGATACCCGTCATGATAAAAACTCATCACGTCCATGGCATTGCTCGTTTGATGGTAATAGCCATTGAACTGGACTTTAAGTGAAGGGGCATTGAGCATATATCCCAGTTCTATCTTGCTAAAAGATTCACTCTCAATAGCCGGATGTTTGATAGCACTGACTCTGGGTGAAAGATAAATATCATTGACCAGTGGTGCTTTAGAAGCTGCCATTGCATGCAGGTAAGCATAGTTTCGCCCATTGATCTTGTAGGTAATTCCCCATTTAAATTGCCAATTTTCAAACCTATCTTTTTCTGACGGTCCAAAGGAACGCATTGGAAACAATCCGTTTCTGTAAAGTCCTTCCCGCCGATACTTTGTACTACTCAATTCAAGGGCAGAAAAAATATCCCATTTAGGCAAAACATAAACCAGTTGGGCAAGACCAACCCATTGCTGCAAATGCATTTTGTAATTATACCCCCATGAATCACCTACTTGCAACAATTGATCAGGATGATGCAAATCATTTTGTATAGCAACACCTGCATTGGGATCGTCTTCTGCAAACTGATTCCAGTTAACCGAATAAGCTGCACCCATCAAATCATGAATCCGCTTAAAATAATGGTATCGTTCCCATTTGTATTGATATTGCAATAGCAGTTTTAAAGACGAACTATACTCAATCTGATAACGGATATTGAAAGCCAGCCTGGTAGCTCGCTCAACCTTATCATCAATAAAATATCTTGCTCGCTTATCCGCTGTGCTTTGTTGATTCGCCTGATACATTTTCTCCCAATTCAATTGTAACTGGGAGGGATTATGCTGCAAAAAATCAAAAACCTGATTTTGCAGAAGGCTATCCGTATAAAAAGACGGTAAGTATCGGTAATAATCAGGTCTGGGATCTGGAGCATTATACCAATCCAATCCACGATTGAATTTTTCACCGGAGCTCACCAAAAGAGTACTCACTCTCTTAATGATTGAATTTACCTGATAAGACTGGGACAATAATGCAATTGGCTGATGCTGAAACTGCCAGTTGGCTTGCTTTATTTTGCCCTGATACCATCCCCATCCAGGCTGATACAATTCATTATTGGTTAGATGAATCAGTTCCTCAGTTACAGCAGCCGTTCTTGTATTCATTTGACGATTACCTATCAGCACCAATGACCATAGCTGATTATTGAAATATTTGTCGACAGAAAGGAAATAAGAAACACCATCAAATACATTGGCTGGAAACTGACCTCCATTCCCCTTCTTAAATGCTATACTATGCGCTATCGTCCATCCGGTTTTGCTTGTATTCCAAACTTTGGTAAAAGCAAATCGATGATGATAATTTCGATTGGAAATATTGTGTGTAATGGTTGTCTGGGGAAATAATTTATTTGCATTCAACTGCATAAAAACAGCACTGCCTGCAGCACCAAAATGATATTCATTGTTTCGCAACCCTGCAGCCAGTTGCTGATTAGCGGTTACTTCATTCAGCCCTCCCCAATTAGCCCAAGGAATACTACCATCCGACAATTGACTCATATTGATATCCTGCACAAACTGCAAAAAGTGGCGATTAGAAAGTCCTCTTGGTCTGAATCTTCGAACGCTGAAACTAAAGCCTGTTAAAGCATTGAATAAATCCTTTCCCGATTGAAGCATGGAGGGGACTGAAGCTGGCAGTGATTCTCCCTCTTCTTCGGCAATATCCTGTACATACTGATCTTTAAAATATTTCCAGCCCTCTTTATCCAGCGTACTATCAACCCATTGATTTTTTTTACCCAAAGGTTTCACTACAGATGCAGGCTGAGCATTGATTTCATTGTTTACAAAAATGTAAAGGCTAACTGAAAAAGCATATGAATAAAACAAACTTTTCCGCATTGGCAAATTCTTGCGGAATTACAAACAACTTAAAACTAAGGCGACTGAATCAAATAATAAGACCTTTTGAAAAATTTGAGTGAACTACCTGAAAACGGCAGTTGTAATCCCCCTGAACAAAGGGTATTCATACGGTTCATCAACACTCCATTAATATGCATATTGTTTAAATGAATTGGAGTACCATTTTAATTTTCTTTTTATTGATTCAATGGCAAGAAAAAAAGCCAGTAGAGAAAGCAGTCATTGGATTTTACAATCTTGAAAACTTGTATGATACCATTGATAACCCTTTAGTGAATGATGACGAATTCACGCCATCAGGTGCCAAGCATTATTCGGGAACAATCTACCAGAATAAATTATTCAAACTGGCTCATGTACTTAATCAACTGGGCACAGCAGATCATCCCCGCGGAGCTGCCATTATTGGTGTTGCAGAATTAGAAAATGATACGGTTTTGAATCACCTTGTAAACCATTTTATGCTTCACAATAAACAATTTCATTTTATTCATTTTGATTCCAGAGATGCCAGGGGGATTGATGTTGGCTTATTGTATCAGCCCGATTTTTTTCATCCGTATATAGCTCAAAGCTTGCAGGTGAATTTGCCTGGCAGCAGCAAAGACGCTTACTATACACGCGATATATTGTATGTGAAAGGACAACTAAGCGGAGAAACGATTCATGTGTATGTAAACCACTGGCCTAGCAGAAGAGGTGGAGAAGACAGAAGCGCGCCTGCAAGAGCGGCCGCTGCTAAAACCTGCAGACAACATATAGATTCCATACGGGGGAAAGATGCATTTGCTAAAATAATCGTCATGGGCGATCTCAATGATAACCCAACCGATCCGAGTATTCTGAATGTATTGGGGGCAACAGACAATCAGCAAGCAGCAAGTAACCAACTTTTGTACAACCCATGGATTTCTTTTTACCAAAAAGGCTTCGGCACACTTGCCAACAGAGATGTGTGGGGATTATTCGATCAGATTTTGCTTTCGAATAGCTGGTTGCGCAAAGAACCGGACAGTAATAAAAACTGGCATTATGTGAAAGCTGTTATTTTTCAAAAACCTTTCATGACCGAGAACACAGGAAAATACAAAGGCTATCCCATGCGAACCTGGGATGGGAACCAATACAGAGGCGGGTTTAGTGATCACTATCCCACTTATATTGTTCTTAAACGCTAAAGGGGACCACTACTTATAAACATATAATGAGTTGATTTTCAAAGATTATAAATATTTAACATTTGACGAACGGTTTAATCAGTAAATTATACCCTCATTTAATCCAATATTTATGTTTAAAATCCTCAGTTTAATCACTGTTCTTTTTTACACGCAAACAGTTTTGGCTCAAAATTTTATTTACCAGCCACAAAAACCCAAAGCTGGAGACAAAGTTGTTTTTACCTATAACGCAAAAGGTTTAGCATTACCAGGTAAAACAGAACCGAAGTTGGCCATTTTTCATTTTAATTTTCTGGAGAATAAAAATGGTGTTATTGAGATTAAACCCATCATTGGTAAAAACGGATTGTATACCGGATCCTTTGTTGTTCCAGAAACCGCTAAAGCGCTAGCATTCATGGTGAAAGAAGGCGCTGTTTTTGAAAGCAATAAAAAGCAGGGGTATATTATATTGATTCATGATAAAACTGGCAAACCGATTTTAGGATCTAGACACGCACTAGCCAGTGTATATAGTGGATTGGGGGAATACTATCTCGGTATTGAATCCAATCCAGAAAAAGCGAGTGCATTGTTCAATCAGGAATGGAACGCATATCCCCAAAACCATTATCAGCTCTACCAGCAATATTTCAATGTGAATTATCAATCCAATCGCAAATTATTGGATAGTAATTTCAACCGCATTTCTACAGAAATTCTCAACCACCCATCTATACGAGAAGATGACTATGCAACACTTTCTATGTTTGCCAATGCTTTAAAAAAGTTAGACCTCGGAAAAGAAATAGCCGACAAGATGAAGTTGAAATATCCGGAGGGAAATTGGAAAGTGAAAGAAAAGATTTTGGCATTAAATACAATCGAGGATTTAGATGCAAGAGCCGATGCCCTAGATAAAATTATATCCCAATACCCAGCTAAAGATGAAAAACAAAAAAATCAGTATCGTTGGGCGTATGAATCTTTAGCACAGAATTATGTAAAAAAAGCAAAAGAGTTTAAGCTGGATAAATTCTTACAATATTGCTCACAGTTATCCATGGAAAACAAGACTGCATTATTCAATAATATTGCCTGGGATTGGGCTTATACAAAAGATACAATGATTGCAGAGGCAGAAAAGCTGTCTAAAGAAGCGGTTATATGGGCTAAGAATGAATTGAAAAACCCAACACAATCAAAGCCTGATTTATATACAGACGAACTTTGGCAAGAAAGCAGAAAATCAGCTTACGGTATGTATGCAGATACATATGCCTATATTCTTTTCAAACAAAAAGACTATTCAAATGCCTTGAAATATGCTAAAGAAGGCTGCGAAGGATACAATTGGGCAAATAGTGAATACAATGATAGGTATGCTGAAATTGCTGAAAAAGTATTAAACAATCCAGAAATCATTGCCAGCCTTAGTCCATTGGTAGAAAAAAACACGGCTGGTTCCAAAACAAAAGAAATTTTAATCAAGGCACTTGTTAAAGAACTGGGTTCCGAAACTGCAGCCAATAACAAGATGCTAGCCTTGGGCAGTGCTGCTTCACTAAAAGCAAGAGAAGACCTGCTCAAGAAAATGATTGACCAGCCCTCTGTTGATTTCAAACTTAAAAATTTGGAAGGCAAGGAAGTTCAACTGGCAGGTTTAAAAGGTAAAGTAGTGGTGATTGACTTCTGGGCTACCTGGTGCGGACCTTGTATAGCTTCTTTCCCCGGCATGCAAAAAGCTTTAGACAAATACAAAGACGACCCCAATGTGGCATTTTTGTTTGTTGACACTTGGGAAGACCATGAAAGCATGGAAAAGCGTGCTAAAGAAGTGGGTGATTTTATTGCCAAAAATAAATACAGCTTCAATGTCTTATATGACGAAAAAGATTCATCTGATGCCTATAAAGTAGTTTCTGCCTATAAAGTAGATGGAATTCCTACCAAGTTCATTTTGGATAAGAACGGTAAAATCAGGTTTAAAAGCGTGGGTGGAGACTCCAATATCGACAAATTAGTGTCTGAATTGAGTACTATGATTGAATTGGCTGGTCGTTAATTTGGTTAAAAAGGTTATTCTTCCTACTTTTGCAGCCCCAAATCTGTATTTGGCAGATTTTCCTGCTTGCAGGAATCCACTGGGAAAAAACCAATTTTTAACCAAAAAAATTCAAGTAATGAACAATTACGAATTGATGGTGATTTTCACTCCGGTTCTTTCTGAAGACGAATTTAAGTCTGCTCAGAAGAAATTCCAGGACATTATCACTGAACTGGGCGGTGCTACCGTTCACAGCAATCCTTGGGGTTTAAAGTCTTTGGCTTACCCAATTCAAAAGAAAACCACAGGTATCTACTGGGTTTTAGAATTCACACTTCCTGCTGAAGGAGTTGAGAAGTTGAAGATTCAACTTTTACGTGATGAGCAAGTAATGCGTCACATGGTTACCCGTCTCGATAAATACGCCGTCGAGTACAACTATACCAAGAGAAATGGCGGATTTCCTAAAATTGAAAAAACCGAAGCATAATCATGGCAAAGAATGAAATCAAATACCTTACCGCGATTAAGCAGGAGAAGCCAAAGAAGAAATTCTGTCGTTTCAAGAAGTACGGTATTAAGTATGTAGACTATAAGGATATTGAGTTTTTAAAGAAGTTCATTAACGAACAGGGTAAGTTGTTGCCTCGTCGTTTATCTGGTAACTCTTTGAAGTATCAGCGTAAAGTAACAGATGCGGTTAAGAAGGCACGTCAGATGTCTTTGTTGCCTTATGTTACTGACTTATTAAAATAGAAATATTAGTTAACCATCCCTAATCGTTTAGCAATAAGCGAGACAGTCAAATCAACTATCATTGATTGGGCGCTGGGACTAAATCAAAACAAGATGCAAGTAATCTTAATTCAGGACGTAGACAATTTAGGTGGTAAAAACGAATTAGTTACCGTAAAGAACGGTTACGCTCGTAACTACTTAATTCCTCAAAAGTTTGCTGTTGAGGCAAGCCCTTCTAATTTGAAGCAATTAGAAGAAAAGTTAAAGGTAAAAGCGAAGAAAGAAGCTGCGATGCTAGCTGAAATCAACAAAGTAGTAGAAGTATTAAAATCTTCTCCTGTTAAAGTTGGTGCTAAAACTGGCACAAGTGGTAAAATCTTTGGTGCTGTTACTTCTTTACAAATTGCCCGTGCTATTCGTGACCAGAAAGGTTATGAAATTGACCGCAAGCGTATCAACATTGTTGATGAAGTAAAAGAGTTGGGAAGCTACAAAGCTACTATCGACTTCGGTAACGGAAACAACACTGAAATTGACTTTGAAGTAGTAGAAGGTTAATCTTTCTAATACCAAAAAATAGAACGGCCCGATTCTCATCGGGCCGTTTTGCTTTTACCCCCCGATAAAAGCAAATTCATTGTTTACAATGCTCCAGGGCGTATGGGTGGTAGTTCTTTATCTGGATTGCTTTTGGGAATTTCTGAATCAGAAAGACGCTTGCCCGCTTTATTGATATAAAACCATTCTTTATTCTTTTTTACCATAGCCATTCCATTACTGAACGCAGAAGCAAAATCATATTGAAAGGGAATCTGCACTTTACCTAGCTTGTCTAAAAATCCCCATTTACCCCCTTTTCCTACGTTGATAAGTCCATCGGCATAATAACTATAGTTGCGTCTATAATCCCCCTTGGGCTTTTCTTTTAACAAGTTTGAATCCTTTGTTTCAATTTCATATGAAGCAAGACTTATAATAGTTTTACCAGCTTGGTCGTAAAGAGACAGTGTCTCATTTTTGGGCCCCGAAGCAAGTTGTTTTAATTGTAAAATATTGATATCGGCACTGGTTGAAATATCTGCGTACTTCAAAGGAGCAAGTGTATTTCCTGTTGCACTAAAAATCCCCCATTTTCGGGTGTCTTTTGCACCGTCTAATGCATCTAATAAATCCAATAAAGCTTCTTCGTCGTCTTCATCCGATTCTTCAATAGTATCATACCCTTCAGGATCGTCCCCTTCTGCTGCAACATAATTTTTCCCAACAACGAACAAAGTAGAATATTTAGTAGGAATTATTTCCTTACCATTCTTATCTATAACTCCTTTTACCAGCCTATTTTTATCTGTGGACTTAGGTGAATACACAATATAAGACTGATTGGTATCCACATAATTAATGTCAAAATATTTAGGCAATACTACCCAATTGCCGTGCAGATCCATTATACCTTTCAAGCCTCCATCTGCATTTTTTGCCTTGGCTATGATTTGCCCCTGTTTCACTCTAACAGGTAATCTGAAGGAAGACTTAGAAAGTTCATCTGCATCCTCAATACTGCCTGCTTTTATTTTTATATTTCCGTTTAAATCTGCCACACCCCAACCATTGGCATTTTTCATGTAAACATGTCCTTCCGATACAAGATCTATATAACTGTAAACAAATGGAAGAATCGTTTTTCCTGATTGGTCTAATAGTCCCCATAGTCCTGATTCCGAACGACAAGAGAAATAAGTTATTCCCTGGTATTGGCTGCTATTGATTTTTTTCATGATAGGCGGAATAATAATATTACCCTGCCAATCAAAAACCCCCAACTCATTTTTGGATTCATTGCCGCCTATTATATAATCACCTGTAGAATAGGCATATTTAAAGACGGGATCAATATATCTATATCCATCCTTATCCATGACTCCATACCAATAATCAAAAGCACCATATGTAATTCCATAGAGTTGATTCTTCTTCGAAACATTCAAAAACGGTTTAGCAGCCACTGGTAATCTATTGGATGGGGTATATCCTGGAACTATTTTTCCACTCACCGTTTTCTGATCGATCCATTGATCAATTTCTAACTTATCAAATGCCACTTTCATATTGCTATTGGCAAAAATGCCCACTTTGGGAGAGAACTTTGTGAGACTAAGTGTTGCAGTCTGAATGGCAATATCATTTAAGAAGAACCGATAATCATTCCCCTTTTTTTCTACATATAAATCATTGACCGTATTATATCCCGTTTTTACAAAAGAGGACTTTACCCAACCATTGGAAATTTTAGTAACCATTCCGCTTTTTACAAATTCAATTAAATAGTAACCATTGCTAGCTATTCCAAACAGTAAATAATTATTCCCATCTTCCCCATGCACCATCATTCCATAAGAGAAATCCTGAGCACCAGACAATTGAACCACAGAAGCTTTATAGCTGGTATTAGCGATACTATTAAGTCCATAGTTGTAATTAATCCATCTCATTTGACCTTTTCGCTTCTGAAAATTTTGTAGGACATATTTACCGTTTTCTATTCCATAATCGGTAGAATCGGATTTCATCGAATTAGCAAATTTCACAAGCCCAAACCTATCATCGTCAAAAGTGTAAGAAACAACATTGATTTTTTGGGCATTTGCAAAAAAACAAATGCATAAAAAGAATAATAAAAGACCTCTTCTGTACATAGCTGAATTTTGGGTGAATGTATCTTCAAGTGGAAATGTCCACAATACCGCATTCGCGGTATTTTTAGCGATTTATTGATATGATTGTCATTTTTTGGGAAAAATGCTGCTAATTCAGTTAAATCCCTATCTTTAACTGTCCAAATGCGGAAGTTCCAGGTCTCAGAACGTTTTCACGTAAATGTTTCAGGGTTTTTGGTTACTATTTTTGCTTTGGTTTTTTGATCACTTAATTTCTAAAAAATGAACATTTACGTTGGAAATCTTAACTGGAACATGTCTAGTGAAGACCTTCAGAATCTGTTTGCTCCCTATGGTGAAGTAAGCAGTGCCAAAATCGTTACCGACAAATTTAACAACGACCGCAGCAAAGGCTTTGGTTTCGTTGAAATGGCTGATGATGATGCTGCTCGTGCAGCTATCGCAGCATTACACGATACTGAGGTAATGGATCGCAAAATTGTTGTGAACGAATCAACACCACGCCCAGAAGGCGAAAGAGGCGGATTCAAGAAGAAGCCTTATGGTGGCGGCGGCGGTAATCGCGGCGGCTTTGGCGGTGGTGGCAATCGCGGCGGCGGTGGATACGGTGGCGGTAATCGCGATCGTGGAAACGGCGGTGGCGGATACAACAGATATTAATCTAACAATCCTACCGATTTATAAAACTCGTTCTTTCAACAGAACGAGTTTTTTTTATTTCTATATTTAAGTATGGAAAATAATAATACATTGAGTAGCCCAATTGCAGGCTGCATGCGCTGGGGTAAATGGGGTGCGAATTTTACTACTTACAATTATCGACAGATGATTGATCAGTGTTTACTCATTGGGGTAAATAGTTTTGATCATGCTGATATATACGGGGATTATACTACAGAGGAAGAATTTGGAGCTGCTTTAAAAGAAGATAAAACCATCCGCCCACAAATTAAGCTGATTACCAAATGTGGGATTCAGATGGTTACCGAAAACCGGCCAGAGCACTCCATCAAATCCTACAATACCAGCAAAAAACATATAATTCGCTCAGCAGAGCAATCACTAAAAAATTTTGGTACCGATTATCTGGATGTACTCCTGATTCATCGTCCCGATCCTTTATTGCATCCGGAAGAAGTTGCTGAAGCCATACAATCCCTACAGATTCAGGGGAAGGTCAGAGCTTTTGGTGTATCGAACTTTCTTCCACACCAAGTGAATATGCTAAGGAAGTGGGTTCCGATTGCTTACAACCAAATAGAAGTATCCATCATTTGTACTGCTCCCTTTACCAATGGTATTTTAGATAACTGCATCGAAAACGACATTGTACCGATGGCCTGGGCTCCTTTGGGTGGCGGATTGTTAACAGATGACCTACATCCGCATTTTAGAAGCATTTCGCATGCTGCTCAGTTGCTTTCAGAAAAATATGCCATGGGACTCAATGAAATGTTGATTGCCTGGCTAAATACGCATACAGCTGGTATAGTTCCTGTAATTGGAACAACTAAATCTGAAAGACTGGATCAGGCAAAAAAAGCAGCTTCCATCAAACTGACCAGAGAAGACTGGTTCTTCTTAATGAAAGCTGCCACGGGTGAAGATGTTGCTTAATTAGCTATTGGAAATAGCAGCAATGCCTGGTAAAACTTTGCCTTCAAAATATTCCAGCATGGCGCCTCCTCCTGTACTTACATAACTTACCTGATCGGCAAAACCAAACTGATTAACTGCCGCTACGCTATCGCCTCCGCCCACTAAACTATAGGCTCCTTTTGCAGTGGCTTCTGCAACTGCAATTGCAATCGCTTTTGTACCTGCCTGAAATTTTTCCATTTCAAATACACCCATTGGTCCATTCCATAAAATGGTTTTTGAACGGGTAATTGCCGCAGTAAATGAATCAATAGCTTTCGGACCAATATCTAGCCCCATCCATCCATCAGGAACCTGATTACTTTCTGCTACCTGTGTATTGGCATCAGCAGCAAAATTATCTGCAACTAAACTATCAACCGGCAAATGAATATTTACACCTTTCGCCGCAGCTTTTTCCAATATTTCAAGTGCTGTACTCAAACGATCGTCTTCGCAGAGGCTCTTACCAATGGCTCCACCTTTAGCTTTCATAAATGTATATGCCATACCGCCCCCGATAATAATATCGGTTGCTCTTTCCAGTAAATTTTCAATTATCAAAATTTTATCGCTCACTTTGGCTCCGCCAATTATTGCAGTAAATGGTTTCTCTGCTTTGTGCAATACTAGTTCTGCAGCTTTTACTTCTCCTTCCATTAATAGGCCAAACATTTTATTGCCCGGTGCAAAAAACTGCGCAATCACTGCTGTAGATGCATGAGCGCGGTGTGCGGTTCCAAAAGCATCATTTACATACACATCCCCTAATTTGCTCAATTTCTCAGCAAATGCCGCATCTCCTTTTTCTTCTTCTTTATAGAAGCGGAGATTTTCCAATAACAAAACTTCTCCTCCCTGCAAAGCAGCAGATTTATCAATGGCTTCTTGTCCAATGCAATCGTTGGCAAACTGAACCAACACTTCTTTGCCCATTGCTTTAGTAAGGAGGGATTGCAAATGGCCGGTAATATGAATTAAAGAACTTTTGGTTTCAGGCCCTTCTTTTGGACGCCCCAAATGGCTCATTAAAATAACAGATCCACCATCATTTAAGATTTTAACGATTGTGGGAATAGCTGCACGCATGCGATTGTCATCGCCAATAGCATATGTTTGTTTATCTAGGGGGACATTAAAGTCTACACGGATTAATGCTTTCTTTCCAGCAAAATGATACGATTCAAAAGGACTTGCCATAAAAATTATTTATTGGCAATTTAACCAAAAAACAAAAGCCGTCCTGAATAATCAGAACGGCTTTTACTCAATTTTAAAACTATTTATTTGCTGATTAGGCCTGCAAAATAATTTACAGTTCTTACCAACTGGCTTACATAGCTCATTTCATTATCGTACCAGCTAACGGTTTTCACAATTTGTGCATCACCAACGGTCATCACTTTGGTTTGAGTTGCATCGAATAATGAACCAAAATGAGTACCAATAATATCGGTGCTCACAATTTCGTCTTCATTGTAACCAAAGCTTTCGTTAGCAGCAGCTTTCATTGCAGCATTTACTTCTTCAGCAGTTACTTTCTTATTCAAGATAGAAACCAATTCAGTTAAAGAACCAGTGATGGTTGGAACACGCTGTGCACTTCCGTCTAATTTTCCCTTAAGTTCTGGTAACACTAAACCAATTGCTTTAGCAGCACCTGTACTGTTTGGAACAATATTAGCAGCAGCAGCTCTTGCTCTTCTTAAGTCACCTTTTGGATGTGGAGCATCTAAGGTATTCTGATCGTTTGTATATGCGTGTATGGTAGTCATAATACCGGTCTGGATACCAAACTGATCATTCAATACTTTCGCCATAGGAGCCAAACAGTTTGTAGTACAAGACGCACAAGAAATGATGGTTTCAGAACCATCTAGAATACTGTGGTTTACATTGTATACAACTGTTTTTAAATCACCAGTTGCAGGTGCAGAAATTACAACACGCTTAGCACCAGCAGCCAAATGTGCAGCTGCTTTGTCTTTGTCAGTAAAGAAACCAGTTGACTCAATCACTACATCAACTCCGTGGGTTCCCCAAGGAATTTGAGAAGGATCTTTCTGGGCATATATTTTTACTGTTTCGCCGTTTACTATAATCGAATCTTCTGTAGAAGTAACAGTTGCATCAAAACGCCCTTGTGCACTGTCGTACTTCAATAAATGAGCTAAAACCGCTGGACTAGTCAGGTCATTAATAGCAACCACATCAATTCCCTTCATATTGTAAATCTGACGAAACACCAGACGACCGATTCTTCCGAAACCGTTAATAGCCACTTTTACTGTACTCATTGATAAATGTTTTTATGTAAATAATTACGTTAGAGGAGCAAATTTACAGTTTATCAAATGATTTTGGTTATTTTGATAAAAAAGTTTGGCAGAAAAGAAATTGCCTCTTATTTTTGCAACCCGAAAGACAAAAACCATGGCCGGTTCGTCTATCGGCTAGGACAGCCCCCTTTCACGGGGCAAAGACGGGTTCGATTCCCGTACCGGCTACAAAGCCCTCAAGCGAAAGCGAGAGGGTTTTTTTATTTGCGAACATGCCGAATGTATTCGGTAAAGAGAGCAAATAAAAAAACCCGGTATCGGCTTCGCCGATACGAGGGCTTTGGGTAAGGCCCCTTTAGGGGAAGACAGCCAAGTAAAGTGAGGCTGGCAATCCCGAACACACAAAATAAAGCAGACAATCCCGCTCAATATATTTAAACCTTAATGTAAATCCTTTTTTTGTCCATCCAATAACCAATTAACCGAAGGGATAAGACAAAGCATAATGCAAACAGTAAAGAGCCATTTTCCGGTGGACCCGGAAATTGGCCAGTAATATTTTGATGAAACCAGTCCCGGGCATAACCGATAAACAACAAGGCCGTTGCAGCAAATAGAAAGAAAGGAAAAACTAGGTCAGTTGGGGTGAGGCTAAATACATCAAGCGAATAATATCGCTGGTTCATAGCAATTGGTATTATAAATTATTAGATAGTTTTACAACCTTGTCAAAAAGAGTTTTTTGAATTTACAAGGCTAAATTACATGTAGATTTTTTTATAATTTCTTTTGATGCAATATTTTATTAATAAGTATAAACAATGAAAAAACTATTATTTATTAGCATTTTAGCAATCGCAGCATTTGAT
This sequence comes from Sediminibacterium sp. TEGAF015, assembly GCF_025997995.1. Taxonomy (GTDB): domain Bacteria; phylum Bacteroidota; class Bacteroidia; order Chitinophagales; family Chitinophagaceae; genus Sediminibacterium. The sequence goes on from NZ_AP026683.1 coordinate 1,367,083, forward strand.
GCATTAGCGCAAAATAGCAAACTTGATATTTCGATTGTTCCTTTACCGGTTAGTCACCAGTTTACTGATGGTAGCTTCTCACTTAAAAAAACAACAGCGATAGAGTTGATAGGCAATGATATTGATGCAAAAAAAGTAGCTGAATTTTTAAGTAGTCGTATACAAACAGCTACTGGATATGAGATGCCCGTAAAAGTAATTAGCACAGTTTCTACCACCCCGGGAAATATTAGGTTAGCATTAATTAACGATCCGCAAATAGGTAACGAAGGCTACAAGATAAATGTAACCCCAAGTGCAGTATCTATATCAGCTAATAAGGCTGCAGGATTATTTTACGGTATGCAAAGTTTCTTACAGTTGTTGCCAAAGGAAGTTGAAAGAAAAAATGGCCTTGCATCAAATACAAAATGGACAGTGCCTGCAATCAGTATAACTGATTACCCCCGTTTTTCCTGGAGAGGGTTAATGCTCGATGTAAGTAGACATTTTTTTACAAAAGATGAAGTGAAGAGTTTTATTGATGATATGGCTAGATATAAGTACAATGTATTGCATTTACATCTTACCGATGACCAAGGATGGAGACTTGAAATAAAGCGTTTACCTGAACTCACAAGAGTAGGTGCCTGGAGACCCAAAAGAGATGGCAAGTATGCTAATACCAAAGCTCCAGATCCGAATGAGCCCAAAACTTATGGTGGTTATTATACACATAATGATATTAGGGAACTCGTAAAATATGCCAGCGATAGGTTCATAAACATTTTACCAGAAATAGATGTCCCCGGTCATAGTTTGGCAGCAATTGCTTCTTATCCATACTTAACAAGCACACCTGGAACTTATAGCGTAAATGCAGGTGAAAAATTTATGGAATGGCCCGAGGGTGGCCATTTTTATGCATTGGTCGACAACAATCTAAGCCCTGCTAAAGAAGAAGTATATGAATTTTTAGATAAAGTATTTACAGAAGTTGCGGAATTATTCCCATTTCCCTACATACATATGGGAGGCGATGAAGCTGCAAAAAATTTTTGGGAAAAGAGCAATTTGATTAAAGATTTAATGCAGAGGGAATCTTTAAAAGACATGAATGAGGTACAAAGCTATTTTGTGAAGCGGGTAGAAAAAATCATAAATACAAAAGGAAAGAAATTAATAGGGTGGGATGAAATACTGGAAGGAGGACTTGCTCCAAATGCAGCTGTAATGAGTTGGCGCGGCATGAAAGGAGGAATTGAAGCTGCCAAAGCCGGTCATGAAGTTGTGATGTCACCAACTGATTATGTTTACCTAGATTATATGCAAGGCGATCCAATCACCGAGCCACTTATCTATGCCTCACTGCGTTTGAAAAAAACCTATGATTTTAATCCTTTACCGAAAGGCGTAGACCCTAAATTAATTTTAGGCGGACAGGGCAATCTTTGGACAGAACAGATGACGAACATGCGCACGGTACAATATATGACATGGCCTAGAGGGTTGGCTATTGCAGAGTCAGTTTGGTCTCCAGATGAAAAAAAGAATTGGAACCATTTTGTAAATCGCGTAGAAAAACAAATGGAAAGACTAGATGAAGCAAAAGTGAAATATGCTAAAACCATGTATGAGCCAATTTTCACAACAGCAAAGGAAGAAGACAAAGTAAGCGTGACGCTGGCAACAGAAATTGAAGGTGTGGATATTCACTATTCGTTGGATGATACACATCCAGATGAATTTTATCCAAAATATACGGCTCCTATTTTAGTGCCAAATGATGCAGCTACTTTAAAAGTAGTAACCTATAAAAATGGCAAACAAGTAGGGCGACAAATAAATATGCCCGTTGCTGAGTTAAAGCGTAGAGCTGGCATAAAATAAATAGACACTTATTATGTGCTACTACAACTCACTTAAATTACCCGCAAAAAAAGAGATAACACTCAAAGGGAAGAAGAAAACAATACCGGCAACGGATTTAACAGTTCAGTCAGGTTTTGCTTATACGTCCTGGCCCATCATTATAGAGAACAACGCAGGAGAATGGGAACCCGAACTGGCACATTGGGAATTCATTCCCTGGTTCATTAAAAATCTGGGGGAGTTACAAGAAAGTAGAAAAAAATACAACACACTTAATGCCACTGCAGAAAAATTATTTGAAAGCAAATTGTATAAAGCAGCTGCTAAAGCCAGAAGATGTTTGGTATTAAGTACCGGATTCTTTGAATGGCGACATTATCAACGACCGGAAGATAAAAAACCCATCGCTTATCCCTATTATATTCATAGTGCAAACGAGAAGGAAAACTTACTATTCATGGCCGGAATCTGGCAACCCTGGACCGATCAATTGTCTGGCGAAATGGTACACAGTTTTGCCATTGTTACCACAGAGGCAAACGGGCTGATGGAAAACATTCACAACACAAAAAAGCGAATGCCCACTATATTACCAACAGCACTCGCGGAAGAATGGATTAGTCCAATTAAAGAAAACAGGGTACAGGAAATTGCTGCCTATCAGGCAGAAGCAGGAACACTAAGAGCTCATTCAATTGCTAAAGACTTTAACCGGGGCATATTCAATCCGCTGGAAGAAGTGGAGTATACATTTCTTCCACCTTTATAAGCTATGACGGCTCCCTTTTATTACATCAAATACATGCAATATCTGGGGGAATAAAGCTGCCATGTATTCATTGGCCCCTGAAAGGGATCCAGGGAAGCTCATCACTAGCGTATTACCAATCAGGCCTGCTACACTTCTGGATAGCATTGCATAAGGCATACGGTTTTGTCCATAATTTCTGGCAGCTTCCATAATCCCGGGCAATTCTTTCTGCAACATGGGTTGTAGAATATCCGGTGTAATATCCCTGGGGGAAACACCTGTTCCTCCAACTAAAATCAACAACTGATTTTCCGAATTTGTATTATCTAGTACAACATTTCTGATAGATTCTGCTTCATCCGGAATAACACTATATATTGGTACGGCTACCCCCAATGCTTCCAACGCTTCCACTACTACTTTACCCGCGCTATCTTCTGCATTGCCAGCTGCAATGGTATCGGAACAAACAATTACAGCTGCATTCAATCCTTTATCTGCATACTTCTTCTTATCAGACTTACCGCCAGTTTTAGCCTGCAGTTTAATTTCCTGAATGCTGACATTTTTGTCAATGGGTTTGAGCATATCGTATAAAGTGAGTGCGGCAACAGAAGCACCATGCATGGCTTCTACTTCAACACCTGTTTTATAAATGGTATGCACTTCTACTTCAATCACTACCCTTAAGTCCTTAATGGTAAAACGCACATCGGTATACTCAACTGGAAGCGGATGACAATCGGGTATCATCTCACTTGTTTTTTTCACCCCAAATAAGGCAGCCACTTTAGCAAAAGAAAAAACATCCCCTTTTGGCACTTTCTTCTGAACAATAGCATCAATGGTATCCTGACTAGACACTAATACCGAAGCTTCAGCAATGGCTTTGCGAAGGGTATTTGACTTATATGTGATATTAACCATGCTGTTTTAATTATTTTGTTTCCATACTGTCGAATGATTGGCGCAGATTTCCTTACCCCATATCGGCAGTTCTTTTTTAATGGTTTCTACCATTTCATTGCAGGCATCTATGGCATCTCTGCGATGCGCAGATGAAGTAAAAACAAATAAACAAATTTCCCCAACTGCAACCGACCCGAGACTATGGTAAATATGCATACAAGTCAATGCATATTTTTGAAAAAACTGCTCCCGAATTATCGCCATCTTTTCTTCCACCATTGCTTCGTAAGCAGTATATACTATGGCAACTACTTTTTCTCCCTCAATCTCATCTTCCCTCACTTGACCTAAGAATATGCTGTGTGCTCCAATATTCGTTTTAGTGGAATGTTTCTGAATATCGTCTGCTATTTTCTGTACAGGAATTGGACCCTGATAAAAAATACTATGGTGCTTTTTACTACTCATTATTTACTGCATTAAAATAGGCGGTTAATCCACCTTTGATACTGTAGGTTTCAACCCCTTTATGCAATTTAATGTATTGTGCTGCATAAACACTTCTTATACCCTGATGACAAATAATGTAAATAGGCTGTTGAGGAAGCTGATCCAAAGATTCCTTTAATACAGACATGGGAATCTGTGCATGTACAAAATCTACCCGCGGATATTCATGCAATTCTCTTACATCCAAAATAAAATGACCTGGCTGTTTCTGAATATCAAGTAATTGCCTAACATCTATTTCGTTAATATCGATGTCTTCCAGTTCATCAGCTTCATTCATACATGCTGTTTCATAATTCGTTTTATGAAAAAAGGACTCGTCAATGATTGGCGAATTAGGATTAGCGGTTAATGCAATTTCATACCATCTTCCCGATAAATAATGATAGTTGTGTAGGCTTTGCTTAATTGTACCACCCAACCCAGTTATCAATTTAATAGCTTCTGCTGCCTGCATGGTTCCAATTATACCAGGCAACACTCCTATTACACCCGTTTCTTCACAACTCGCAAATTCATTGGGCAACGGTTGCACTGGAAACAGATGGCGATAGTGAACAGGCCCTGGCATTTGCCTATTATTCAAAACAGCAACCTGTCCTTCATAACCAGTAACAGCGCCATAAATCCATGTTTTATTTAGCAGTACACATACATCATTGATCAAGTATTTAGCACCAAAATTATCGGTAGCATCTACTATCCAATCATATAAACCAATGATGGAAAAAGCATTTTCCTTAGTTAGCCGATAAGAATATTCAACAATTTGAATACCTGCATTGAGTTTCTTTATTTTCTGAGCGGCTGCAATAACCTTCAGCTGTCCAATATCCGATTCATCATATAATAACTGACGATGCAGATTACTAAGGCTTACCTGGTCTGCATCCATAATACCAATCGTTCCAACTCCAGCTCCGGCCAGATACTGCAACACGGGACATCCCAATCCTCCCATACCCACAATCAATACTTTTGCCTCCGCTAATTTTTGCTGGGTATCTGCACCAAATCCTGGCAGAATCATTTGTCTTTTATAACGATTGAAATCTGTCATTATCCACCGGAATAAGGGGGCATTAAAGCAATGGTATCGCCTTGCTTCAAAGGGCAGTTTTCATGAACAACCTGTTGATTCAATGCCAGAAAATATTTTTTATTGCCAAGGGCAGGAAAACGGCTCAGTAATTCTTTTACCAGTGCATCTGTATCTGCACAGTATTCCAGAGCCATTTCTGTCACCAGGGTAATATCGGTTACTGAACCAAAAAACAATACTTTAATACCCATAGGATCAATTTACAAACAACAATTTAGAAACAGCCAACACTAGAACTAATGCCAATATAAATTTCAGTTCTGTGGTTTTGAATCTGGATGAGCCCATATACGCACCCAGCCAACCTCCCACTAACACAAAGGCAATGATGATAAACATGGAAGGTGCCAGATCAAATCCTTTTTTTAATTGTCCCAGCATTCCTGATGCCGAATTCAAAAATATAAAAATAGCACTGATTGCTGCTGTTTGCTGCATATTGGCCCAACCCATCATTAATAATAAAGGCGACAATAAAATACCCCCTCCCATTCCTATCATCCCTGAAAGCAATCCAATAACTGCTCCGGCCAAACTTAACCAATACCATTTAGGGGTAGAAATTTTATCAGCGGATGGTGGCTTCAGAAGCATTCTGATTACAGCAATCAGCAAAACAATGGCCAGTATTTTTTTATACAACGGTTCTGATACAGGTATTATACTTCCTAAATAAGCAGCAGGTATGGAAGTAACCACTAATGGCCATAACATGGCCGATTTAAAATGCCGGGCTTTATAAAAAGACAGAAAAGAAACTAGGGATACAATTAAGTTGAGAATCAAAGCAGTTGGTTTCATTACCAATGGACTCATATTCAAAAGCGCCATTAGTGCCAGATAGCCACTGGCTCCTCCATGCCCTACTGATGCATATAGAAATGCTACAACCAAAAATGCAATTCCTTCTATCCACATTTGTTCCATATCGCAATGTTAGAATAAATAAACCGTAACTAAGTGGCCCTTGGGAAACCGAAATTCTTCTGCAGGCAATTCAACCCAGCAGTTGGCCACAGAAAATGCACCAACCTGATAGGAAGCCTGCCCTTCTAAGATGGTTACTTCCCCATTTTGCAAAGATGCTTTCACAAAAAAATCAAGTGGCGTATTTTTTTCAAACTCGTGCGCCAATTTCACTTGTTGCTCAGGTGCAAGCTGCATCCCCATTGTCAACTGAATAACCGGTTTTACATATTGTTGAAAACAATGCAATACCGAGCCAGGATTACCCGGCAAGCCAATGATAAGTTTTTCAGTTAATTGTCCTGCATATAAAGGCTTACCAGGTTTCTGCTTCACCCCATGAAAAAGGACTTCAACACCAGCTTGCCTTGCTGCCTCGGCAACATAATCATAGTCTCCAACGCTAACTCCACCCGTTAACAAAATAAGATCTGCCCATTCCAAGGCTTTATCAATCGCGGCTTTTGTATCCGCTAAAATATCTTTTACCCATGTCAACTTTACTTGATGAACCCCTAATTGTTTTAAGGCAGCAGTTAATCCAATTGAATTGGATTCGTATACCTGACCATATTCAAGTAAATTTCCGGGCCTAATTAACTCATTACCTGTAATAATCAATGCAATCTTCGGAGCCGGAAAAACAGAGACAGAAGTTATACCTAAACTCGCCAACATAGCAATCTGGTAAGCATGCAGGCAGGTACCTTTGCGAATAACAATCGCATCTTTTTGAATGGAGGATCCGGCCATTCTGATATTCAGTCCAGTCTCCTGCTTTGCCTGACGTATAATTATCCCGTCATTTTTTTCTTCCACCCATTCTTTCTGTACTACCCAGGTAGCACCAGCAGGTACTGGCCCACCTGTAAATACTTTAATTGCTTTTCCCTCAGCAAGTGTTAACGCTCGATTGCTACCTGCTGGCAATTCATCCTGCAGGGGCAACAACTGATCAGTTGTAAAACAATTCACTGCATATCCATCCATGGATGATTGCAGAAATCCGGGCATATCTATCGGACTCTTCACATCTTCTGCAATCACCATACCAGTAGATTCCGCCAGCGGAATGCTAACAGGATGTAAAGTCCTGACCTTACTGTACAATGCCTGTTTTGCTTCTTTTACTGTTAACATAGTATTTATCCGCCAATTGCAATCATGCTTCTGTTGTGCAATAGTTCGGCATTTATTTTTTCAAACTCTTTTGAAAACTGGCCACCCAATTCCCGGTGCTTTTTATAAATCGAGTCCTCTATTAATGGAAGTATATTTTCACCGGCACGTAATGCAGTTAATAAATCCGTTTCATCAGATGAAAACAGACAATTCTTTATTTTTCCATCAGCTGTTAAGCGGATACGATTACAAGTATTGCAAAAAGGTGCGCTCATGGTACTTATTACGGCAAAGCTCCCTGAATGATTTTCTATTGAAAATCGCTTACTGGTATCATTGGGCTCATTCATGGCCGGAGCAATTCTATACGTTTTCCCTATAATTTCCAGCATCTCCTGCAGCGTAACCAGTTTTTCACTATTCCATTTATTTCCATCAAATGGCATGAATTCAATAAACCGGATTTGCAGGGGTGTATTTTTTGTCCAAGCAATAAAATCTGTTATTTCATGGGCATTCATTCCTTTCACCACTACTACATTTATTTTCAGATTGAAACCATGCGCCAACAATAAATCAATATTGCTTTTTACCTGATCAAACTGATCTCTTCTGGTAAGGAGTTGAAACTTTTCCCTTTGTAAAGTGTCTAAACTAATATTCAAAGAATGTATGCCAGCTTCTTTTAACTCATCAATGAAAAGATGAATCCGGGTTGCATTGGTAGTCATGGTTAAATTAACACCCAGCTTACCTAACTCTTTTATAATGGCAGCAGCATCTTTTCGAACCAAGGGCTCCCCTCCTGTTAATCTTATTTTTTTAACTCCATTTTGAACAAACAAAGTAGCCAGTTGAACAATCTCATCTTTTTGCATCAACCGTTGATTGGGCATAAATGCATAGTCTTCTTCGGGCATACAATAAAAGCAACGCAAATTGCAATTGTCCGTTAAAGAAATTCGCAGATAATCATGTATTCTATTGTATTGATCAATCAGCATTTCCTGTTTTTATAATTTCACAAAACCGCGCATAATCAGATTCCGTATCAATATCCAGCCATCCCAGTTCAAAATCAACTAGCGCCAAATCATCCGGATATTGATGCAATATAGCCCGCGCTCCTTTATCTCCTTCCAATTGGTACAATTTGTCAAAATATTTTGCCGCAAGCAGCAGGGGTGTTCCCGAAACACCCTCATAACTTGCGGCTACCAAACCCTTTTTTGTTTCTTTATGCAGCTGAATCATTTTTTGCAAAAGAGCCTGATCTAAAAATGGCTGATCGGCAACTAGGATAAACAAGAATTGCAAATCGGGACATTGTTCTTGCATGGCCTTTAGCCCTGTTTGTATGGAACTACTCATTCCTTTTTGATAACCTGCATTATGCACCAGCATAACTATAGGATTATGAATAATTGATTTTATTTCCTGATGATAATGACCCGTTACAATTGTTATCCTATTCGGATCAAGGGGTAATACCTCATCAACAATTTTTTCCAAAATGGTTTTGTCTTTGTATGGCAATAACATTTTAGCCTTTCCTATACGGGAAGCTTGGCCAGCAGCTAGTATCATTACCCCCCATTTCATTGTTTGCTGTGTATGGGGGTCAACTGATCTCTTAAGTGTATTGGGGTTCTGTTTTCCATTACGGCCATGATTTCAGCACAAACAGAAAGTGCAATTTCTGCAGAAGTTTCTGCACCCAATGCCAATCCGGTTGGACCGTATATATGCCTGATTTGCGTTTCTGAAAACAGGACTCCCTGATCTTTCAAATCCTGCAGCAAACGATCTCTTTTTGCTGAAGGTCCCAATAAGCCAATATAGCTGAAAGTATATGCTTGTATGGCTTGTAAAAAAGCCAGATCGTAATTGTAATTATGTGTCATCAATACAATCGCAGTTCGATCGTCTATTAACAACTGAGGAACTACCCATTCTGGCTTACCTACCAGAATTCGGCTAGCTTTTGCAAAACGCTGTGCATTCGCATGCGTTGGTCGTCCATCCACAACTGTGGTTTCCCATCCAATCTGTCTTGCCATTGACTCCAGAGGAATGGAATCATTTCCTGCTCCCACTATAATAATTGAAACAGGTGGCATAATATATTCAATATATATTTCTTGTTGAGCTTTGCCTGTATTAATCTCAATATGCGCTGATTTTTTCTGTGCAAGTACGCGCTGAACTTCTTCTTGTAAAATTGGCAATTCAATTGCTGCAACTTGACTATACAACAAAGTACCCCAATGTTCTCCGTGATTGCGATTAAAGCCGGTAACCAAAATCTGTGGGCTTCTCATCAGAAGCATTTCCTTCAGCCCCTGTATCAAATCATGGTGATCCGTATCTATTGGTTCAAATAAAATACTAACGATACCATTGCATCCCAACTGAACACCCAGCTTGGCATCATCTTCATCAGTAGTATCATATACTACTAATTTTTTCTTGCCCTTACTTATGGCCAATGCTGCTTTTCGTAATGCATCTCCCTCCAGACAACCTCCACTGATGGCACCAATATACCTGCCATCTTCACTCACCAGCATACGGGCGCCGGGTCTTCTGTAGGAAGACCCTTCAACATGTACAACAGTAGCCAACGCCATACGTTGCTTCTCTTGTACCATTTGTTCAAATGCTTGAACAATGTCCGCTAATTCCTTCATGAAATGTCTGACTTAAGATCTACGCTTCTTCACCTGCTCAGGCAAAACAGGCTTGGTGATTTTATTACCCCAGCTATTCTGAATATAATTTAACACATCGGATATTTCTTGATCAGAAAGATATTCCATACTTGGCATAGCCCCGTTATACTTTACTCCATTCACTTTAATCTCTCCCGACTGCCCTTTGATTATTACATCAATAATTTCATTCGGGCTTTTTTTCAAAAAATCTGATTTAGCAACTGGAGGAAATGCTCCTTCTAAGCCTTTGCCATCTTGCATATGGCAATTCATACAGCTTGTTTCATATACCTTTTTTCCAGCTTCCATACTTTGTTTCAAATTAAAAGGCTGTACAAAAGCAAGAGTGAGAAAACTTCCCGTCAACAGTACCGACAAATATTTTATTCCAGTTTTCATCTGAATGCAATTAAAAATTGAATCTACTTTACAACTTGTTTTACTTACCTATGCTATCTTATTAATGTCAAAAGGTAATCTACGGATGCGCTTTCCTGTAGCAGCAAAAATGGCGTTACACAAAGCAGGTGCAAAAGGAGGTAGGCCAGGTTCACCCACTCCTTTGATTTTATCTCCGCCATTGGCCAGTATATGTACTTCCACTTTGGGCATTTCGTTAATGCGAACCAGTGGATTGTTATGGAAATTGGATTGAACCGTTGCGCCTTTGTCAAAAGTAATACCACCTTTAATAGCAGCGGTTAAAGCCATCACAGCTGAACCTTCTACTTGTGCGCGGGTGTTATCTGGATTCACTACTGTACCCAAATCAATTACTGCAATTACCTTTTCAATTTTTACACCAGTTCCTTTTTTAGAAACTTCAATCACAAATCCCGCCTGTCCAGCAAAAAATTCGTACTGCGCTACCCCTCTTCCCCATCCGGCTGGCAAAGGTTTATCCCAGTTGGACACTTCTTTTAATTTATTCAAAATTGTTTTAGTATCAGAGTCCTTGGTCAACATTCCCAAACGGAAAGCCATAGGATCTTTTTTAGCAGCCACTGCCATTTCATCAATGAAACACTCATGCGCAAAAGCAAGGGTTGTACTGGTTACCGCTCTCCATGCAGCCAATGGTACATGTAGATAGTGATGAACATAGAGATTCTTCATATGTTCAATTTCATATTTCTGCTCACTTATGCCTTCGGTCATGGTGCCATCAGCCTTTGTAACATCGTAATCCTTTTTCATATCAAGGGTGCCGGATATTACTTTATGCTGAAAGGCAATCGCTTTACCACTTGCATCCAAAGCTCCTTTCATGGCAGAAAAAGTCATAGGTCTGAAAGGTCCCTGTTGCGTATCGTCTTCACGAGTCCAGATGGATTTTACCGGCTTACCCACTTTCTTACTCAACTGAACCGCTTCATGAATATAATCGGGATACAATCTTCTTCCGAAACCACCGCCATTAAACAATACATGTAATTTTAAATCTTCCTGCTTTACACCATATGTTTTTGAAAACTCATTCATCACACTTCCTGGCACTTGCGTAGATGTCCATATTTCCAATTTATTTCCTTCTGTCCAGGAAGCCAGACAGTTCATAGGTTCTACAGGAGAATGGGAAACAACAGGTGTTTCATAAAATGCTTCTAGTTTAACCGGTGAGCCAGAAAATGCCTGATCAAAATTTCCTTGCTGATGTTCTACTGCTCCTTCTTTTTTAGCAGCATCCCGCATGCTTTGTTCGTAGTCTTTTGAATTGAACTGGTCATTGCCCTGATGATCCCATTTAACCACCAATGCTTTTCTGCCCTGAAGAGCTGCCCAATAATTTTCAGCAATTACCGCAACTCCTTCCGATTTATAAATCCCGTGAATTCTCTCACAAGTTTCTACAGCAATTACTCCTTTTACTTTTTTAGCAGCAGTTGCATCAAAACTCACCAGTTTACTTCCAAACACCTTGCAACGCTCAATTGATGCATATACCATACCCGGAACAGCAGCATCAATACCAAATTTGGCACTGCCATTTACTTTCATAGGAATGTCCATCCGGGGAGCAGACTTGCCTAATATTTTAAAATCTTTTGGATTCTTTAAAGTTGGATTCTTAGGTGCTTCCAATTTGGAAGCTGCTTCAGCCAATTCGCCATAGCCAATTTTTTTACCACTGGGACGATGAATAACGGTTGCATTTTCAGCATAGCACTCTGCTACCGGTACATCCCATTGTTTACTGGCAGCAGTCAGTAGCATTTCTTTGGCCGCAGCGCCAACTTTGCGCAAGCTGATATACTGTGTTCTAACAGATGAACTCCCCCCTACAAACTGTGCAGGACCGTACTTTTTTTCACCACCTGTTTGTTTGATAACCAATTTATCCATTGGCACTTCCAATTCTTCTGCTATTAATGCAGGCACGGATTGATAAGTACCCTGACCAATTTCAGGTTTAGTGTTGAATATGGTTACAACTCCAGTTTGATCAATCATGACCAGAGGAGACAATTCAAATGCATTGCCGGCTGCTGTAATATTCTCGATAATTGAAGTGCCATCGGCTTTTACACCCATTCCCATTATTAAACCGGCACCAGTTAAACCAGTCAGGCGTAAAAAGTTTCTGCGATCGATGGAAGATTTTTGCTGAGTCATTTTTTAATTTTTTTGGAGTTACTTAATCATTTCAGCAGCACGATGAATAGCACTGCGAATCCGTTGATAAGTTCCACACCTGCATAAATTACCTTGCATGGCAGCATCAATATCTGCATCAGTTGGATGGGGCTTTGTTATCAACAAGGCAGTTGCACTCATGATTTGACCTGATTGACAGTACCCACACTGCGGTACTTGTAATTCTATCCAGGCATTTTGAACTGCTTCCGCAATTTTATCCTTCATCCCTTCAATAGTCGTAATCTTTTTTCCTACCGCTGCAGCTATTGGAAAACTGCAGGAACGAACAGGTTTACCATCTACATGTACAGTGCAGGCACCACACTGTGCAATCCCGCATCCAAACTTGGTTCCGGTTAAACCGACCATATCTCTGATTGCCCAAAGCAATGGCATTTCTGCACTTGCATCCACCTGATAATTGGTGTTATTAATATTCAATGTTATCATGGCAAAAAATTTCAGCTTAAAGTTAATAAAATAAATCAGGGTTAACCCTTTATTTCAACGATTAATCCAGCAAATAGGTCTCATGCAAATCTGGAATCACAACTTCCTTAAAATGCTTCCTGCGCAATCGGGCTGCAAAATCAATCTGCACATCATATTCCCCATGCACCAAGAACAGTTTTCGCACTAGCTCCGAATTCTGACAGGCCAGAAACTGGCATAAATCTTCATAATCCCCATGGGCACTCATGCTTCTCATGACCCCTACTTCTGCCTTAACTGGATACAGTTCTCCAAATATTTTTACTTCTTTTTTACCTGCAGTTAGTTGCCCACCCAAACTAAAAGGGTCGCAGTATCCAACAATTAAAATGGTATTCCAATCTTTTTCAATATTGTTCATGATATGGTGCTTCACCCTGCCTGCATCGGCCATACCACTTGCAGAAATAATTACGCAAGGACGCCCATCTTCATTCAGTGCCTTGCTTTCATCCACGGTTTTAATGAACTTAAGTTCTTTGAAATCAAATGGATCATTATCCTGTTCCATAATTTTCTTCACCCGTTTATTAAAGTTTTCCGGATACTGTTTAAGCAACTGAGTTGCTTCCCTACTAAGCGGACTATCCACATAAACAGGAACAGGAGGAAGTCTTTTTTCCAGATCCAGCTGGTTCAATGCATACAATAATTCCTGGGTTCGCCCTACACTAAATGCAGGAATAATCAACTTCCCTTTTTTTTCCAGGCAAGTACTTACAATCCATTTTAATAAGGTATCGGCAATACCAAAGACTTCATCGTGCAACTTATTTCCATAAGTACTTTCCAGAATAATATAATCAGCCTGATCATAGGTTTCAGGCGATTTGAGAATAGCATCATTGTAACGGCCTACATCTCCGCTAAAAGTAATCTTGTTCGTTTTTCCCTCCTCAATAATTCTTAAATGAACGGCAGCAGAACCAATAATATGTCCTGCATCAGTAAAACAAACAGCAATATCCTCATCAATTTTAACCCATTCCCTGTAGGGCACAAAGGTAAAAAGCTCAATTGCTTTGGCTGCATCTTCCAGATCGTACAAAGGTTCATAAGGAGGCAGCCCCTTTTTTGCTCTGCGTTTATTGATAAATTTGGTATCGTCTCTTTGTATTTCAGCAGAATCTTCCAGCAGAATCTCAGCGAGCGCTGCTGTTGCTTCTGTAGCATATATATTTCCCTTAAAGCCTTCTTTAACCAATTTAGGAATTAACCCGGAATGATCAATATGCGCATGGGATAATATCAGGTAATTGATTTCTGCAGGGTCAAAACCAAAATGTGCATTTAATTCTTCTGTATGCTTTCCCATACCCTGAAACAAGCCACAGTCCAGTAATATTTTCTTCCCGTTTTTCAGGGTAATCACATGCTTGGAGCCGGTTACCGTTCGGGCAGCTCCATGAAAGGAAATCTTCATACTTATTTCGATTTAAAACTCCAGGTAATATGAAACTCTGCAACTACTTCCCCTTGTTCATTGGTGCCAATAGAGGTACAAACAATGGTTCTCCCTTCTTTGGTAGCTATAGCTTCATCAATCAGCTGAGCAACTTTTAGGCCATCATTACAAGTAAAGGAAATAAGGCCAGTTGCTTTTTTAATAAACTTTGCTTCTAATCCAACAACCAGCATACTAACGGGTGGTTTTCTTCGATAGGTTTGTCCTACAGGAAATAAGCCAGTGCTCATTTCAGCAGCCATTGCCTGTACCGCAAAGTACATCGACTTAAAAGGATTTTGATTAAGCCATCCATGCTTTACTAATATAACAGTTTGCTTTTCGTCTATATAGCCAACTCTTAACCCTGCAATGAACGCAGCAGGTAATTTAATCAGTTTAAAAAAAGCAAAACGGACTGGATGGGTAATAATTTTTTTGAAAGCAGGAAACTGAGGATTCATCTCTCAATTTAACCATAATTTGGTTTATAACAAGAGCGCAGCAAGTAAATAATCCGCAAGTAAAATCAGGATACAACTTACCACCACTGCACTGGTACTTGCCCTTCCAATTTCTAAAGAACCTCCTTTAACATAATAACCATAATAAGCAGGAATACTGCTGATGATGAATGCGAAAGTATAGGCCTTGTACAAAGCGAAATTGATATTATAGAAATTCAGGTTTTGTCTTAAACCAATATCAAAAGTATCAGGTGCTAAAATACCCGCCATGGAACCAGCCATTCTTCCTCCCCAAATACCCAATACAGCAGAAATCACAATTAAACAAGGCACCACTATTAGTGCCCCTAAAATTTTGGGAAGCACCAGATAAGCCTTGGTATTGATTCCCATGATTTCCAGTGCATCTATCTGTTCTGTTACGCGCATATTTCCCAATTCACTGGCAATTTTACTGCCAATAACTCCAGCTAACACAATGCTTAATACGGTAGGCGACAATTCCAGTATCATACTGTCCCGCACAATTTGCGCGATAGTACTTTGAGGAACCAAAGGACTTACCAGCTGATATGCAGTTTGAATAGTTGTAACTGCTCCGAGAAAAAGGGAAATAATGATAACTATGGGCAATGCACCCATTCCAATTTCAACACATTGGTGCATGAATTCTTTCCAGTACATTCTGAAATTTTCCGGCTTGGAAAACATGCCTTTCAGCATTAACAGGAATCTTCCTAAATGTGTGAAAAAATTCATACGCCAAAAGTATAATTAAACTTTAGTTATTAGAGTTCTTGTTTTTTCTTCGGCTCTTCCACCAGGAACTTCTTTTTACTTCTTCTGCAGTATCTACTCTTGATTTCATCTGAGCATCCACCACAGCCACCAACGCCATATTAATGATGTTTCGTACACTGCTTCCCAATTGCAAAACGTGCACTGGTTTTTTCAACCCTAATAAGATTGGTCCAATTGCATCCGCACCACCCAATTCCTTCAATAGATTATACGCCACATTTCCTGCGGTTAAATTAGGGAACATCAATACATTCACTTCCTGATCCACTAAATCACTAAAAGGATAATTATCCCCTAAGATCTCTTGATTAAATGCCAGGCTACCTTGCATTTCCCCGTCCACAATCAAATTAGGATCCCGTTGTTTCAAAATACGCGTAGCTTCTGCCACCAGTTTGGCCTCCGGAGAATCACTGCTACCAAAATTGCTATAACTCAACATGGCAATGCGCGGGGTAAGATTGAAACTTCTTACTTCCTTGGCAACCATTTGGGTAATATCGGCTAATTCTTCTGCAGTAGGATGAAAATTCACCGTAGTATCTGCCAGAAACATCGGACCTTTTTTGGTCAGTAATAAATACATACCGGCAATTTTCTTAACGCCGGGTTCTGTTCCTATTATTTGCAGTGCAGGCCTAATGGCTTCTGCATAATTCTTAGTTAAACCAGAAAGCATAGCATCCGCATCTCCTGTTTCAACCATCATACAACCAAAGTGATTTCGATCTTTCATCACTTTTAAACTTTCGTGATGATTGAAGCCCTTTCGTTGACGCTTCTTAAAGAATAGTTCCCCATAGAACTCTCTTTTGTGTTCCATTGCATCGCTTCTTGGATCTACGATAGGAATATCCGACAAATCAATACTATTGGATTCTGCAATGCGGTTGATTTTTTCCGGATCACCCAATAAAATAGGATACGCAATGCCTTCATCATAAATGATGGTAGCTGCTTTAAGTATTTTCAGGTTGTCTGCTTCTGCAAAAACCAATCGTTTAGGATCTCTGCGGGCCTTATTACTTACCACTCTGAATAATTGATTGTCCAGACCCAATCTCTTATTCAACTCAAGTACATAGGCATCCCAATTCACAATCTTTTTCTGAGCTACTCCACTTTCAATAGCAGCTTTGGCTACTGCCGGAGCAATTGTACTTAATAAGCGGGGATCCAATGGTTTTGGAATAATATACAATGGACCAAAACTCATGTTGTTTTGATTGTATGCCAGATTCACAATATCAGGAACAGGTGTTTTGGTTAACTCTGCCAAAGCACGAACCGCAGCCAATTTCATGGCTTCATTAATTTGTGTAGCCCTTACATCCAGTGCTCCACGGAAAATGTAAGGGAATCCCAATACATTGTTTACTTGATTGGGATAGTCTGACCTGCCCGTTGCCATGATGATATCCTTTCTAACAGCAACTGCATCTTCATACGTAATTTCAGGATCAGGATTTGCCATTGCAAAAACAATTGGATTTCTTGCCATCGATTTTACCATATCCTGTGTTACCACATTTCCTACACTCAAACCCAGAAATACATCTGCATCTTTCATGGCTTTTGCTAAAGTCCAGTCGTCTCTTTTAACCGCAAACCGCATACGGTCTGGTCCCAGATCTGTTCTTCCTGTATGCAATACACCATCCTTATCAAACACAATAAAATTCTCACATTTTGCACCTAATGCAACATATAAATTAATGCAGGCCATGGCAGCAGCACCTGCTCCATTAATTACAAAACGTACCTTATCAATTCTTTTCTTCTGAAGCTCCAATGCATTCAGCATGGCAGCACTGCTGATAATGGCCGTTCCATGCTGATCATCGTGCATCACCGGAATTTTCATCTGCTCCTTCAACTGTTGCTCAATGTAAAAGCATTCAGGTGCTTTAATATCTTCCAGATTGATTCCACCAAATGTGGGTTCTAGGGATTTAACAATTTGTACAAATTTTTCAGGATCCTTCTCATTTATTTCTATATCAAATACATCTATATCCGCAAAAATTTTAAACAATACCCCTTTTCCTTCCATGACAGGCTTACTGGCTTCAGCACCAATATCTCCCAAACCCAATACGGCTGTACCATTGGTAATTACACCCACCAGGTTTCCCTTGGCCGTGTATTTATAAATGTTTTCTGGATTCTCTTTAATTTCCTTACAAGGTTCTGCTACACCTGGGCTATACGCCAAAGAAAGATCACGCTGCGTCTTTGCTTCCTTGGTAGGCACCACTTCAATCTTGCCCGGTCTTCCACTGGCATGATATTCCAACGCCTGCTCTCTTCTTAAATTAGACTGTTTATCTGTAGACATAAATTCAATTAATAATATTCAAAACTATTTAAGTGCTATTCCTAAATAAGCCATCATACCGGCTCCAATTTCTATAGCTGATTCATCAATATCAAATTTAGGGGTATGCACCTGATGAATGATTCCTTTGGATTCATTGCGAACACCTAAACGGAAGAAACATCCCGGAATAACCTGTGTATAATAACCAAAATCTTCTGCCCCCATGCGCAGCTCTGTTTCTTCTACATTTTTTTGCTCCATAAATTCATTCGCCAATGCCCATGCAGCAGAGGTAAATACAGGATCATTATCAACGGTTGGATACCCAATATCTATGTGCAAATCAATTTCTGCACCCATACTCTCGACCAGTCCTACGGCTTGCTTTCTAATTAGTTCGTGTGCTTTGTATCGCCATTCTTCATCCATGGCTCTGAACGTACCCATTAATTTTACTTCACTTGGAATTACATTGGTTGTATTTCCACCCTGCACTGAACAGATGGACAAAACGGATGGAGAAATAGGGCTATTGTTTCTTGAAATAATCTGCTGAAGGGATACAATTAAGTTGGCGGCAATTAAAACGGTATCTGCTGTTAAATGTGGGGCAGCAGCATGCCCTCCTTTACTTCTGATGGTAATATAGATTTCATCGGCACTGGCCATTACCCTACCCTTACGAAAACTAAGCTTCCCAACATCCAATCCAGGATGAACATGTAAAGCAACAATTCCACTTGGCCGGGGATTTTCCAACACGCCTTCCTTAATCATATAACTAGCCCCACCCGGATTTCTTTCTTCACCCGGTTGAAAAATTAATTGGATGGTGCCCTCCCATTCTTCTTTCAGGTGTTGTAAAATTTTGGCTGCACCCAATAAAACGGTGGTATGCACATCATGCCCACAGGCATGCATGACACCATTGTTAACAGACCGATAAGGCACATCATTTTCTTCCAGAATCGGCAGCGCGTCCATATCGGCCCTAAGGGCAATCACTTTTGAATCTGGATTTTTACCCTTTATGGTAGCCAATATGCCGGTAGATGCTTTTATTTCGAAAGGAATTCCCAACGCACTAAGTTGTTGCTGAACATACTGAGATGTGGCAAATTCCTGATAACTCAATTCTGGATTGGCATGCAGATGTCTACGTATATCAATCAACGCAGGAGCAAAATCTTTAGCCAATATTTTTATTTTCTCTTTTAGCATGTATGGCGCTTAACTAAAATAATTCTTCTTCTACTGGTGTATATTCAATCGTGTCCTCAACAATATAAATTCCTTTAGGAAAAAACTTACTGATTTGTGCCCTGAACTTTTCGGCATCATCTCTTTTCAGAAAGTTACCCAGTCTAACTTTAAAATTGGGTGACTGAAAAAGCGTATAGGTTTTCTGATCAGGAAAACGGTTTAATAGTTCCGTTTTCATCTGAGTTGCATCGTCTCTTCTGGGTGTACTAATCATTTGCAAACGAAACCCCTTGTACAATCCGGCACTTGTCATCATAGCCGAACGTTTATTAGCCTGAGCCTGCTTTTGTACCAGCATATCCAGACGGGAATCTTTCTGCACAATCACGGTATCAACCGAATTAGCCAGTCCTTTACAAAGGAAGCCAATACTGGTAAGTACTATGAGTAAAATAGGTTTCATTGAATAAATATACGGTTAATATCCAGCGGGTTGCTGATTAGGTTCCCCATTTACAATAGCTACGCTGGCACTGCATCCCAGCCTGGTAGCCCCGGCAGCCACTAGTTCTGCGGCAAATGCATAATCCCTGATGCCTCCCGAAGCTTTAATTTGAACTGCTTCCGGCAAATGTAGACGGAATAATTTAACCGCTTCAATTGTTGCCCCTTTTTCTGCATAACCCGTGGAAGTTTTTAAATAATCAATGCCTGCTACCCCATATAACTCGCAGCACTTGATAATCTCCTCATTGGTGAGTATGCCGCTTTCAATAATGATTTTGATGGTTTTGTTTTTCGATTTCACTACTGGCATGATATGATTCAGTTCATTGGCCAGGTATACCCAGTCTCCATTTTTGATGGCACTAATATTAGCCACTACATCCAGCTCATCTACCCCATCAACCATGGCCAATACAATTTCGGCAAGCTTTGCTTCCACTGCAGAATATCCGAATGGGAAGCCAATAACCGTAGCCACTTTTACATGGGAACCGTCTAGAAATACTTTGGCAGTTTTTACAAAATTCGGGGGAACACAAACTGCAGCAAAACCATATTGTCTGGCTTCAGCACACAATTTTTCTATATCCGCAATTAAAGTGGTTGGCTTTAAAATGGTATGATCAATATAGGGGGCTAAATGCATGCAGTTTTATTTTGGCAAAGATAATAAATACCGTCACTACGGTATAGGAGCGTCTGTTAAAAAAACATTCATTCGCATAAAATACACAACAATGAATAAGTACTTATTAACCATCTGTTTTATGGCTAGTTTATTTACTGCCAATGCACAACAAGGCATGAAACCCAGATTGGGCATTTATCTGGGCATTGCCAGTCCCAAAGCCACAGAAGTGTTTGGACAATTTTATAAAACAAAGGGACTGCAACCCAGATTAACCGCTGAATACAATTTTATCAACTTGGGTTACACTAAAAAAATGTTTGTAAAAGTGGCTGCCATCGCAGGATTAGAACCTCAAAATTTCTTGAATAAAACCACTTATTTAACCAATGTAACTATGACGCAAAAACCATTGGGTGCAAGAATATATCCGTTTGCATTCAAAGAAGGTTTTGATCCCGACAAACAAAAAGAAGTATTCAAAAATGCAGGATTTACCAACTTATTCGTCATTGCAGGAACCTGGGCAATTAGCGGCTTATATGTAGAAGGCGGTATATCTCCAGGAGTAAAGTTGAAAGAAGAAGGATACGCAGATGTAACTCGCTCTCCACAATTCTTTGGTTATGGAATTTCATTTGTTGACTTCGGAGATGAGTCCAATAAAATGAAATTCAAATTTAACATTGGCACCCGTAATTACACTTGGACCAATGCAAGCAATACCACTTCTCAAATCAAGTCCTTCTGCATGGATTTTGGACTGGCTTTCAAATTGTAAATTCAATAAAAAAACCGATGAAATAATCATCGGTTTTTTTATATCCTGAGGAGGTTACATAATTAAGCATCCTTTCCATGACAAGACTTGAACTTCTTGCCGCTTCCACAAGGACAAGGGTCGTTTCTGCCAATCTTTGGTCCTACTTTAACAGGTTCCTGTTTTACAGGAGTTGGATCATAGTAATCATTTTCATTAGCACCATACTCCTGGCCAGCAGCATCCACCTGATCTTTGTTGGCACTCAACTTACTCATATCCGTTTTTTCTTGACGACCTTCCTGTAATGCATCTCCGTTTGCCAGTGGAATAGATGCA
Source organism: Sediminibacterium sp. TEGAF015 (assembly GCF_025997995.1). Taxonomy (GTDB): domain Bacteria; phylum Bacteroidota; class Bacteroidia; order Chitinophagales; family Chitinophagaceae; genus Sediminibacterium. The sequence goes on from NZ_AP026683.1 coordinate 1,388,606, forward strand.
TGACAAATAAACTGAACAATTTCTCTGTTCACTTCATTGTCCATTTTGCGGAAGAGTTCAAATGCTTCCATTTTATAAATCACCAGTGGATCTTTCTGTTCGTAAGTGGCCGTTTGCACACTTTGCTTTAAATCGTCCATGGCGCGCAAATGCTCTTTCCATGCATTGTCAATAAAGGCAAGTGTTACAGTTCTTTCCAAGGCATTCAACAATTCAGCTCCATTGGTCTTCAATGTTTTTTCCATATTGGCCAATGCCTGAACCTGACGTTTGCCATCTGTGAAAGGAACAATTACATTATCAATATGTGCACCCTGTTCCAACTGAATATTTTTAAACACAGGAACTGCCTGAGCCATCATATCCTGCTTACGCTTCTCGTATTGAGATACGGCTTCTGTATATAATTTTTCTGCTACGTCCTGCTGGCTACCTCTGTTAAATTCATCTTCTGTGATAGCTGTATCAATTCCGAAATGGAGAATAGCGGCTAACTTGAATTGTTCAAAATCGTTCTGGTCTCTGAAGTTTACTACCAGCGATTCTGCCACTGCATACATAGCATTGTCCAAATCCAGGGCTAGTCTTTCTCCAAAAAGAGCGTGATTACGTTTGGTGTAAATAACCGTCCGCTGCTTATTCATCACATCATCGTACTCCAGCAAACGCTTACGGATACCAAAGTTGTTTTCTTCAACTTTTCTTTGAGCTCTCTCAATAGACTTGGTAATCATACCGGCCTGAATTACTTCACCTTCTTTATAACCGGCAAAGTCCATCACTTTGGCAATTCTTTCACTACCAAACATGCGCATCAAATCATCTTCCAGAGAAACAAAGAACAGAGAAGAACCCGGATCACCTTGGCGACCCGCACGACCTCTTAGCTGTCGGTCTACTCTTCTAGACTCGTGTCTTTCTGTACCCAATATGGCTAAACCACCGGCATCCTTCACCCCAGGTCCTAATTTAATATCGGTACCTCTACCTGCCATGTTGGTGGCAATGGTAACAGCTCCGGCCAAACCAGCTTCTGCAACAATCTGCGCTTCACGAGAGTGTTGCTTTGCGTTCAACACATTGTGAGGGATTTGTTTCTGACGCAACATTCTGCTTAGTAACTCACTCACTTCAACAGAAGTGGTACCAACCAGAACCGGACGACCGGCTTCGCGCAGGGTTACAATCTCGTCTATCACCGCACCAAACTTCTCACGCTTGGTCTTAAAAATTTTATCTTCTTCGTCTTTTCTGATTGCAGGCACATTGGTTGGAATGCTCACTACATCCAGCTTGTAGATATCCCATAATTCAGCAGCTTCGGTTTCAGCCGTACCGGTCATACCAGCCAATTTGTGGTACATTCTGAAATAGTTCTGTAAAGTAACCGTTGCATAGGTTTGTGTAGCTGCTTCAATCTTTACATTTTCCTTAGCTTCAATTGCCTGATGCAAACCATCGGAATATCTTCTGCCATCTAGGATACGTCCTGTTTGTTCGTCTACAATTTTTACTGCACCATCCAACACAACATATTCAACATCCTTGTCAAATAAAGTATAGGCTTTCAGCAATTGCTGAACGGTATGAATACGATCTGCTTTTACAGAATACTCATTAATCAATTGCTCTTTACTAGCCAATTTTTGTTCAGCTGGTAAAGCGGCATTATTGTCAATGGCAGCCAACCCTAAACTGATATCTGGCAGTACAAAGAAATTAGGGTCTTCTCCCTGACCTGTAATCAATTGAATTCCCTTATCAGTCAACTCAACAGAGTTGTTTTTCTCATCAATATAGAAGTATAGTTCTTCATCTGCCTTAGGCATTTCGCGCTGCTGATCAGCCAGATAATAATTCTCTGCCTTTTGCAATTTCACTCGATTGCCGGGCTCACTCAAAAACTTTATCAATGCACTATTCTTAGGCAAACCACGATGTGCCCTGAACAAAGCCAAACCACCATCTTTAGGATCATCATTCCCTTCTGCGAATTTTTTCTTGGCTTCTGTTAAAAATTGTAGGGTCGCTTTTTTCTGTGCTTCTACCAGTTTTTCAATTCTTGGTTTCAAAGCAAAAAACTGTTGTTCTCCTGTCTGGTATCCAATTGGTCCAGAAATAATTAGCGGCGTTCTGGCATCGTCAATCAAAACAGAGTCAACCTCATCCACCATGGCAAAATGGTGTTTGCGTTGTACCATTTCTTCAGGACTATGCACCATATTATCACGGAGGTAGTCAAAGCCAAATTCGTTATTGGTACCATAAGTGATATCTGCCAGATAGGCTTTTCTTCTGGCTTCACTATTGGGCTCATGTTTATCAATACAATCAACCGTTAAACCCAACCACTCAAACAAAGTACCATTCCATTCGCTGTCTCGTTTGGCCAGATAATCGTTCACCGTAACTACGTGAACACCTTCCCCAGCCAACGCATTTAAATAAGCTGGCAAAGTAGACACCAGTGTTTTACCCTCACCCGTTGCCATTTCAGCAATTTTTCCTGAATGCAAAACAGAGCCCCCAATCAATTGCACATCGTAATGCACCATGTTCCAGGTAACTTTGGCTCCAGCTGCTGTCCATGAATTATTGAAAACCGATTCGTTTCCACGAATGGTTACATAATCTTTTTTAACACTCAATTCTCTGTCAAGTGAAGTGGCAGTAGATACCAGCTCTTCATTTTCTTTGAATCGTCTGGCTGCCTCTTTAATTACTGCAAAAGCCTCTGGCTGAATCATTGCAAGGGCTTCCTCAATTTTTTTATCGCGGTCTTTCTTTAATTTATCAATCTGCTTGTACAAAGCATCTCTGCCATGGATATCCGACTCTGGTAATGCTTCCGCATTTGCCTTTTCCGCTGCAATGGCAGCATCTACTTCTTTGAGGTGCTCCTGAATACGAGCTTTAAATTCAACCGTTTTATTCCGAAGCTCGTCATTGGTTAATGACTGGTATTGCTGAAAAAACTGATTGGTGTTATGAATGATGGGCATTATCTGCTGCACATCTTTTTCACTCTTACTACCCCCGAATAACTTAGAAATAAACTTCAACATATTTTTAAAATGCTCTGGTACAAAATTTTAACAGTCAAACAGTGTGCGAGAATTAATTTTTAGTCAATTTGGCACTCTGATTAAGAGCCGCCAAAGGTAAGGTTTTGAATTAAGAAGCAAATGAAGCAGATAACTATTCTATCAACGGTCATTATTTTAGGGTTAATGGTACCCTTTACCGGGGGAGCACAAACGGCTGAAAACCAGCAGCAGCCTGCCGATAGCAACAAGGTTTCGGAGAAGCAGGCATTGCAGCAATGGAGTGATTCCATTGCCCTCGACAGATACAATCAAAATAAAACCAATATGACCATTCTGGCAGCCTGGGCCGGGGTCAATATTATACAGGGGGCTATTTCGGCTACCAATGCAACTGGTTCGGGCCCCCATTTTTTCAAAATGAATGCATACTGGAATGTGGTGAACCTGGGAATTGCCAGTTTGGGCTTGTTCCAGCTGCGCAAAGAACTGAACAAGCAATATTCGTTAACGCAAAACCATCTTGCCCAACAAAAACTGGAAAAAATATTGCTACTTAATACCGGACTCGACCTTGCTTATATAACCACTGGGCTGCTGTTGAAGGAAAACGGAAACAGAACGAGCAATCTCCAGAATACCGGATTTGGCAATAGTTTACTGTTGCAAGGGGCTTTTTTACTGGTTTTTGACCTGGTTCAATACGGAAACCATCGCAGGAATGGTAAATTACTGGAAACACAGCTTTCCAAACTGCAAATTCAGGCTGGCCCCAATGGTATTGGACTAAGTTTGCCCCTGTAAATTATCAGGAAAGTTATTGGAATATATGGCCATTTCAGCTACTTTTGCAACCCGTTAGACTTAACAATTAAAGCGATACGATGGCAGGTCAATTAAAAGAGGTTAGAAACCGAATCAAGAGTGTACAAAGTACGCAGCAGATTACCAAAGCGATGAAAATGGTGAGTGCGGCCAAATTGCGCCGTGCGCAGGATGCTATTACCCAAATGCGTCCTTATGCCCAGAAATTGCAGGAAATGCTCAGCAATATTGTAAGTAATATTGAAGGAGGCGCTACACTTGCGTTGGCAGAAGAAAGACCTGTTGAAAAAGTATTATTGATTGTTATTACTTCCGACAGGGGTTTGTGTGGTGGGTATAATGCCAACCTGGTAAAACTAGCTAAGAATACGGTATCTGAAAAATACGCCAGCCAGTTCAGCAAAGGAAATGTAACCGTTTGGAATATCGGAAAGAAAGGCTGGGAAAGTTTAACCAAAGCGGGTTACAACACAAACGATCAGTTTAAAGACATCTACCTGAACCTGAATTTTGAAGCCGTTCAGGCTGCTGCACAAGCTGCAATGAAAGGATTTGAGCAAAAAGAATTTGATGCAGTGGAAATCATTTACAGTGAATTTAAAAATGCGGCTACACAGGTTTTCGTAGCAGAGCAATTTTTGCCAATTCCTAAAATGGCTCCTAAGGCAGGAAGCAAAAAAGCAGATTTTATTTTTGAGCCAGCTAAGGATGTCCTTATTGCTGAATTAATGCCAAAAATTTTAAATACCCAGTTATTCAAAGCAGTATTAGACGGAAATGCCAGTGAACACGGCGCCCGCATGACTGCAATGGATAAGGCAAGTGAAAACGCTAACGAATTACTGAAATCATTAAAAATCAGTTACAACCGTGCGCGTCAGGCTGCCATTACAACAGAGTTGACAGAAATCGTGAGCGGAGCCGCTGCATTACAAGGATAATTCTACACAATCATTATGGAATTAAGCGAGATCATACCGCATATTGAAGTACTTATTTTTGCCAGCGAAAAACCATTGACTTCACTGGATATTGTAGAACTCATCAACAACAGTTTTGGGTTTCTGGAAGAAAGAATTTCATTGGATCAGGTTGAGACCGCAGTAGAAGGTATCCGAGAAAAATACGCTGCCGAATTTTATCCTTTTGAAGTAAGGGAAAGTGGCGGTGGCTGGCAGTTCTTAACCAAGAAGGATTATCACAAGACCATTGCACAATTGAACGGAGATAAATTCCTGAAGCGCCTATCGAATGCAGCTTTGGAAACACTTGCCATCATTGCTTACAAACAACCCATTACCAAGGGCGAAATTGAAGCTATCCGTGGAGTTAACAGTGATTACTCCATTCAGAAATTACTGGAAAAAGAATTGATATTGATCAGCGGCAGAAACGAACAACTACCCGGAAAGCCACTTGTGTACGCTACTTCCAAAACTTTCATGGATTATTTTGGTATTAACAGTGCAGCAGATCTTCCAAAGATTAAAGAAGTACTGGCAGACCAGATTGTGGAAGGGACCATTGTAAGACCTGAAGACTTTACTGATGCAAACGTAAATGCATCCCTTTCAGAAGAATACCCTTCTGATGAATCCATCATAGACGGAGATGTTTCTTCTTTAACCGTTAACGAAGACGGTACATTAATGGTTGCCAGCGAAGAAAATAATTCGGAGGATAATAAATCAGCCGAAACCGACTCAGAAGAAAACAATTCAGAAGAAAATACTACTGACGAAAATCCTGCTGAATAATCCGCCATTCTTGGATTATCTTTGAAGCATGTCTTTACGTATTTCGAATGAACAACTCTTGGCAGCTGCCAATGAGTTTGGAACCCCGCTGTATGTGTATCATGCAGAAAAAATTACAGCACAATACCAAACGCTACAAGATGCATTTAAGGGTGTATATGCCCGTTTTTTCTACGCCTGCAAGGCACTGACCAATATTGCTGTATTACAGCATGTCAGAACAATCGGCTGCAACATCGATTGCAGTTCTATCAACGAAGTTTACATAGCCTTAAAAGCAGGCTTTGCTCCGGAACAAATATTATATACCAGCAATGGAATTGCCTTTGATGAAATTGCTGCGGCTGTAGAAGCTGGGGTATCTGTGAATATTGATAGTTTGAGCAACCTAGAAAAATTCGGGAAAGCATATGGAAACCGTTATCCGGTAGGAATAAGAATCAGGCCTAATATTATGGCCGGAGGTAATCTGAAAATTTCAACCGGGCACGATAACAGTAAATTCGGAATTCCGCTGGAACAACTTTCAGTAATACTGGCATTGAAAGACGAATACAAAATGCGCATCAACTGTCTTCACGTACATACGGGCAGTGAAATCAAAGACGTTGATGTTTTCATTAAAGTTGCCGATTTGTTTTTTGATCTGGTACCCTCTTTTCCCGATTTACAGGTACTGGATATGGGTGGTGGATTTAAAGTGCCCTATCAGGAAGGGGAAAAAGGAACCGACATTCAACTATTGGCTAAAAAAGTAGGAGATGCGCTGGATCGCTTTGAAGAAGCTTACCAGAAAAAATTTCAAGTATGGTTCGAGCCGGGAAAATATATCGTTAGCGAATGCGGCTATTTATTAACAACAGTGAATGTACTCAAAGAAACAGGAACCGTTTGTTTTGCGGGAGTAAACAGTGGATTCAATCATTTGATTCGACCCATGTTTTACGAAGCGTATCACCATATTCGCAACATCAGCAATCCCGAAGGGAATCCTAAAAACTATGCAGTAACCGGAAATATTTGTGAAACAGACAATTTTGCCTGGGACAGACCTATCGCTGAAATCAGGGAAAATGATATACTGGTAATAGAAAATGCCGGCGCCTATGGCTTTGAAATGGGCAGTAATTACAATGCCAGATTTTTACCAGCGCAGGTATTGTTTAAAAACAATCAGATGCAACTGATTCGCAAACGAGACAGGCTGGAAGATGTAATAAAAAATCAAATCTTCTAAGAATTTTGTAGCTTACCTAACCATCATTGCACTACCATGATTGCATTAAAAAATATCAGTAAAAGTTTTGATGACCGGGTTATTATCCAGGGCATTGATGCCGTTATGGAAAGTGGAAAGTGCAACCTCATTATCGGAACCAGCGGAAGTGGCAAAACGGTACTTACCAAATGTATTGTTGGGCTTATTCAACCCGACGAAGGAGGCAGCATTGAGTATAATGGTAACGATTTGCTTTTAATGGACGATAAAAAAAGGAAAGAACTACGTCAGCAAATTGGCATGTTGTTTCAGGGAAATGCTTTATTTGATTCCATGACTGTGCAGGAGAATATCAAATTCCCGCTAGACATGTTCACCAAACTGACCCACGGTGAAAAATTAAAAAAAGTGGATGAAGTACTCGAACGGGTTAATTTAAGCAATGCACACAAAAGATTCCCTGCTGAAATCAGCGGTGGGATGAAAAAAAGAGTAGGGATTGCGCGCTCCATCGTTTTAAATCCCAAATATCTTTTCTGTGATGAGCCCAACTCCGGACTAGACCCTTTAACTTCTATGGTAATTGATAAACTGATTCGTGAAATTACCATCGATTACCAGATGACAACGGTTGTGGTTACCCACGATATGAATAGTGTGATGGAAATCGGGGATCATATATTGTATCTCTATAATGGAAAAAAGCAATGGGAAGGCTCTAACAAAGACATTATATTCAGCAAGGATCAGTTACTTAACGATTTTATTTTTGCTTCAGAATTCCTTCAAGATGCAAAGCATATGCGCATGCAGGAAGCAGGAAAACAATAGTAATTTTTAACACCAATCTATTACAAGCATGAACTGGAAAAGAGGCTTATTGATTTGCACCTTGTTAATAACAATTGGTTTAGTGAATGCACAAACCCCTATTGACAATCGCCCCAATTACGTGAAGAGTCCGGGAATACCCACATTTAAACTGGTATTAATAGACAGCAGTTTGTTTACGAACAAGATGATACCTGCTGCAGACTATACCTGTATTGTTTATTTCAGTCCGGATTGCGGACATTGCCAATACGAAGCAGACCAAATGATCCGCAACATGGACAGCTTGAAAAATATTCAGTTTGTCTGGGTTAGCTACAGAGACTTTAACGACATCAAAGCCTTTGCCAGAAAGTATCAGTTTGACTTATATCCTAACATTATAACCGGCAGAGACCCGGAATACGCAGTACCTAGTTTTTATCAGGTAAAATTCACCCCATTTGTAGCACTGTACAATAAAGAGAAGCAATTTATCAAAGTATGGGAACAGGGTGTAGAAATACCTGAATTATTGCAATTTATTCACAAAAAATAAGCGGTACCCACGTACCTTTGCACCACTCATTTTAACCACTTTAAATCATACCGATTATGAAAGTTACTGTAGTAGGTGCTGGTGCCGTTGGAGCAACCTGTGCCGACAATATTGCCCGTAAGGAATTATGTACTGAACTGGTATTATTAGACATCAAGGAAGGTTTTGCGGAAGGTAAAGCTCAAGACATGATGCAAACCGCAGCTTTGCTGGGTTTTGATACCAAAATTACCGGAAGCACCAACGACTACAGTAAAACTGCTGGTAGTGATGTAGTGGTTATTACTTCAGGTTTGCCACGTAAACCAGGAATGACCCGTGAAGAATTGATTGGCACCAATGCAGGAATAGTAAAAGGTGTTTGCGAAAACATTTTAAAATACTCACCTGATGCAATCATCATTGTGATTAGCAATCCAATGGACACCATGACTTATTTGGCACTAACCGCTACCGGTTTACCAAAAAACAGAATCATTGGTATGGGTGGTACATTAGACAGCAGCCGTTTCAAATATCAGTTGAGCCAGCATTTAGGCTGCAGCCCATCTGACTTGAATGCATTGGTAGTTGGCGGTCACGGTGACACTACTATGATTCCATTGATACGTTATGCAACCTGGAACAGTGCTCCTGTAACCGATTTCCTAAGCGCAGAACAACAACAGCAGATCATCAATGATACCATGGTGGGTGGAGCTACTTTAACCAAATTAATTGGAACTTCTGCATGGTATGCGCCAGGTGCTGCCGGTGCTGCTTTGGTAGAAAGCATTGTTCGCGACGAGAAGAAATTATTTACCTGCTGCGTTAGCCTTGAAGGTGAATACGGCCAGAAAGATATTTGCTTAGGTGTTCCTGTAACCATTGGCAAAAATGGCTGGGAGAAAATCATCGACTTGAAACTGAATGCAGAAGAGCAAGCTGCTTTCAACAAGAGCGCTGATGCCGTTAGAAGTATGAACGACGTTTTGAAAACATTATAAAGACCGAACCCATTGCATGGCCATACCAGCTATGCGATGGGTATCTTGCAACAACATACATTTAAAATGCCCTTTGGGGCATTTTTTTGTGCCATAATTGCTGCAAGGTTGACAGGTTAAATTGGGCACTACAAAGTTATGATAAGCGATTCCGTTGTTATGCATACGCAACTGATTGGCCCCGTAATAAGGTTCTACGGCCAGCTTAGGAGAAGTTCCTCCCCAGATTGCCAATACTTTTTTATTGAATGCACAAGCAATATATTGAAGTCCTGTGTCGTGCGAAATCACCAGCTTGGATTGTTTTACAATATCTGCTGACTCATGTAAACTAAATTTACCGCAGGCATTGTAGATTTTAATTGAATCTGCAAGGGCTATTGCATCGCCTTCCTGTTGATCCTCTTTTCCCCCTACCAACACAATAGGATAATCAATCAATTGACAAAGCTCCTGCAGTTTGGTAACAGGCAATTTCTTGGTAGCATAGGAAGCTCCAATTACGATGGCAATATAACCGAACCGATGAGAAACAGGCAGGTCCTCCGGTTTTATCCCCTTGCCTTCCGGAATAAAATAATCTAGTCCCTGTTCGTCATTCACTACACCCAAAGGAGCAACAGCAGCTAAACTGCGTAAAGTAATATGGTGCACAGGCATCCGGTTAATTCCCGTTTTGGTAAGCAACCATTTTTGCCAACTCAGTTTCTGAAAAGCATATACCGGCAATTTCAACTGGTATTGCACCATCCAGGATCTAAAATTTTTATGCAGGTCTACAATACAGTCAAACTGCTGACTCATAAGTGCAGGAATCAGGTCCTGCAAGCTTTTATCGAAATAATGAAACTGATCAATATATGGGCTGGCTTCTGTAACCGCTTTCATTGACCGCTTGGTTAATAAATGAATTTCTGCATGAGGTACCTGTTGCTTTAAACACCTGAACACAGGAGAGGCCAAAACAATATCGCCAATAGAAGAAAAACGGATGACTAATATTTTTTTTACCCTTTCGTCCATGCAACAATTCGGAATCAGTTAGGAATGTCTTTCTACAAAGTCTAAATCTTTATGGAAAGTTTCTTCGGTAAAATAAAATGCAATGAAAGTAATGACCATTATCACTATACCTGTGATGATACCGCTTTGTATAAGTGACCAACCCCAGGATTTTTGAAACAGATTCAGGAACATCAGATTAATCAGCGGCAATGCTCCCCTTACCATATTGGGTATGGTTGTAGCTGCAGTAGCTCTCAGGTTGGTACCAAACTGTTCTGCTCCCATGGTAATAAAAATTGCCCAGAATCCAGTACTGAATCCCAGCATCCCACAGATAAAATACATGGTTGAATCATTATTGTTGATGCTACTGAAGAACAAGACTAAAAATAACATGCACAGAGTATAAAAACTCAACAGGGCTTTTTTACGACTTTTAAAATACTGACTTACCAATCCAATTAAAATATCGCCAATAGCAATTCCCACATATGCATACATGATAGCCCTTCCACTTTCAATGGCATTGTCTCCGTATAGCGAGCCAGCAAAGCGATTGCTAAGATTCACCAGAATGCCAATCACATACCAGGTAGGCAATCCAATTAAAATAGCCAGTATATATTTTTTAAACCTTTTACCGTTATTGAAGAACATGAAAAAATTTCCTTTCTGTATGCCTACCTGCTCTTTCAGACTATGAAACATGCCACTTTCTGAAACTGAAATCCGAAGCAACAACAGGCCAATGCCTAAACCACCGCCAATCATATAACAAAGTCTCCAGTCATTCGTAAACTTATAAACGAAATAGGCAAACACTGCACCGAATAAACCTACGCCTGCTACTAATGAAGTACCTACACCTCTTTTTTCTTTGGGTAACAATTCACTTACCAAAGTAATGCCTGCTCCTAGCTCCCCTGCCAAACCAATACCAGCAACAAATCTGGCCCATGCATACTGATCAACCGTTTGCACAAAACCAATGGCAAAATTGGCAACAGAATACAAGGCAATAGATCCGAACAAAACACTAAGTCTTCCTTTTTTATCTCCGATGGTCCCCCATAAAACGCCTCCTATCAGTAGACCTACCATTTGCCAGTTTATAATTTTGGTACTGGCAGCAATTACTTGTGGAGTATCTGACAATACCACCCCAATTCCAGCAAGGCTGGGTTCTCGTACTATGGTGAATAACAATAAGTCGTAGATATCTACAAAATATCCTAATGCGGCAACAATTACTGGTACTGAGAAGATTCCATATTTTTTAGCCGTCATACGAATTACTTCTTTTTATTGAATACCAATTTCATAATAACCGGTGCTGTGGTAACTGCCACAATGCCCAGTACAATTACTTCCAGATGATCTTTTAAATCAAATCCAAACTGCGCTAAAATCCATATCTGCAAAAAATGGCCTGCAAACAACATACTGCCTACCCAGGCAAAACAACCTACAATATTGAAGAAACCGAACTTCCTTTTATCCATTTGTACAATACCTGCTACAATGGGAGCAAAAGTTCTGACAATAGGAATAAAGCGGGCAACAATGATGGCTCCGCCGCCATGCTTTTCGTAAAACTCATGCGCTTGTTGCAAATAGCGTTGTTTAAAAAATATATTTTCTTTCCAAGAATACATGGCAGGTCCAACTTTTTTTCCAAACCAGTATCCGGTAGTATTGCCTAAAATACCTGCTATAGAAATCAATAACATAATTAAAAGTAAATCGAGTACTTCATTACCAGTAGGAATAAATTCATTGGCCAGGTTGGAACTGTAAATGCCTGCTACAAACAAGAGACTATCTCCTGGCAAAAAGAAACCTGCAAACAATCCAGTCTCTGCAAATACTACAAATAAAATTAACCATAACCCACCATGCTCAATATAAAACTGAGGCTGCAACAAATTCGTCCAATGAAACTCAAGTAAAATCTGCATTAACATGATTCAAAATTAATAAGGTTTAAGACTCCAGCGCAACTTCTCCTTCTTCCTGTAATTCGCCTTCCCATTTACTTACTACAGTAGTGGCCAGTGCATTTCCAAGAACATTGGTACCTGTTCTGAACATATCGCAAAAATGGTCTATTGGCAAAATCAAAGCAACCCCTTCAGGTGGAATTTTAAACATGGCACAGGTAGCCAAAACAATAATCAGGGATGCCCTGGGTACTCCTGCAATTCCTTTACTGGTCAGCATCAACACCAGTAACATCGTAATCTGCTCACCAATTGGCATATGTATGCCGTAAGCCTGTGCAATGGCAAGGCTGGCAAAAGTCATATACATCATACTTCCATCTAAATTGAAAGAATAGCCCAGTGGAAGGATAAAGGATACAATGCTTTTTTTACAACCGAATTTTTCTAATTCTTCAGTTAATTTAGGGAAAACGGCTTCACTACTGGTGGTACTGAAAGCAACCAATAAAGGATTGGCAATTGTTTTTAACAATCCCTTCATGCGTTTGCCCAATATAAGGAAGCCAACTGTGCAAAGCAATAACCAAAGCACGGCAATACCTAATACGAAATAGCCGAAATAAATAAAGTAAAAACTAAAAATACCCAAGCCCTTGTCTGCCACAACAGCAGCCAGTGTACCAAACACGCCGAACGGCGCAAAATTCATTACATAACCCACAATCTTTAAGATGATGTGCGCAACAATATCCAAGGCGTTGATAACTGGTTTTGAGTATGGCCCCAAATTGGCAGCGGCCACTCCAAAGAATATAGAGAACACTACAATTTGCAGAATTTCATTGGTTGCCATGGCTTCAAACACACTGGCCGGCACAACGTGCTCAATGAACTTTTGCAGAGAAAACTCAGAAGTCTTTCCCATCAGGTCTTTTAATCCCGCATTGTCTGCCTGAGATAAATCAATATAAGAGCCCGGTTGAAAATAATTAACCAACACCATCCCTACCAGTAAACTCACCAGCGAAGCAGAAATAAACCAAAGCATTGCCTTTCCTCCCACACGTCCCACTGTTTTCAGATCTCCCAGTTTGGCAATACCAACAACAAGTGTTGAAAAAACCAGTGGTGCAATAATGGTTTTAACTAAACGGATAAAAATGGTTCCTAATAATTTGATGTTTTTGGAGAAACTTCCAATGGTCTCCGGAGCAGCAGTTTCATGTACAATATACCCTGTAATAATACCCAGAACCATCGCTATCAGGATATAAATCGTTAGTTTATTCTTCATCCGTCAAAATTTGAGTTGGCAATATACCCGTAAATTGAATATAATGCCTATTTTGCCAGATAATTATAACCAGAACCCAATTAATAAAACTATGAGTTTATTTAGAAAGAAATCGCTTACTGCGATGCTGGCCAATGCAGCCGATTCTACCAACGGTTTGCAAAGAACCCTTGGTGCAGGTAATCTGATTGCATTAGGTATCGGAGCCATTATTGGTGCCGGTTTATTTGTAAGAACAGCTGCTGCTGCCGGACAATCTGCCGGACCAGCCGTTACTATTTCTTTCGTGATTGCAGCCATTGGTTGTGCATTCGCTGGATTGTGTTATGCTGAGTTTGCTGCAATGATTCCCATTGCAGGAAGTGCTTATGCATATTCTTATGTTACTTTAGGTGAGTTGGTTGCCTGGATTATTGGATGGGCATTGATTATGGAATATGCTTTAGGAGCCGCAACGGTTTCCATTGCATGGAGTGAATATTTAAACAAGCTGTTAGGAGGAGGCATACCTTATGAATGGTGCCATTCCCCTTTTGAAAGCTTTACAGATTCTGCCGGTGTTTTACACCAAGGTATGATTAATGCACCTGCCTTAATGATTCTATTCCTAATCACTTTATTATTGATTAAAGGCACACAGGAATCTGCTATTGTGAATGCAGTTATTGTATTCATTAAAGTGGGTATTGTATTGCTATTCATCGCAATTGGCTGGCAGTTTATCAAGCCTGAAAACCATACGCCTTACATGATTCCGGAAGGAACTGCCGCAGTGGTAGACAGTGCAGGAAAAGTAATTGCCGATTACTCTCCATTCAACAAACACGGATGGGGCGGTGTATTAGGTGGTGCCGCTGTGGTATTCTTTGCTTTCATTGGATTTGATGCCGTATCAACTGCTGCGCAGGAAGCCAAGAACCCGAAAAGAGATATGCCCATTGGTATTCTAGGTTCATTGGTGGTATGTACCATTTTATACATCTTATTCGGACACGTATTAACGGGTGTGGCCAACTGGAAGGAATTCGTTGATCCAGAAAAAGGTCGCGAAGCTTCTGTTGCTTATGCTATTTCCGCTTATATGACAGGTTATGGCTGGTTAGCACAGGCAGTTACCATTGCAATCTTAGCAGGCTTCTCTTCTGTAATCCTGGTGATGTTGATGGGACAAAGCCGTATTTTCTATTCAATGAGTAATGATGGATTAATCCCTAAAGCTTTTGGTGATCTGCATCCTAAATACCGCACTCCTTACAAAGCCAATATCATTTTATTTGTATTCGTAGGTTTATTTGCGGCATTTGTTCCAGGACACGTAGCGGGCGACTTAACTTCGTTCGGAACCTTATTCGCTTTCGTTCTAGTATGTATTGGCGTTTGGGTATTGAGAGTAAAATCTCCTGAACTGGATCGCCCTTTTAAAACACCGATGGTTCCATTGGTGTCTATCTTAGGTGTAATCGTTTGTACTTCTATGATCTTTGTATTAGATGCCACTACCCTGAAAGTAGCTTTTGGCTGGATGGCGCTTGGATTAATCGTGTATTTTGTTTACAGCAAAAAAAGAAGCAAACTGAACGGATAACCCGAAACAGTTTCAATCCTACTTTAATTTCAAAAGCCCGGCTAATACAAATAGCCGGGCTTTTTTTGGGCATCTTTGGCAACTAGCAGGTTAAACGCTAAATTTGCTCTCCGAAAACGAATACTATGGGAAGGATTTTTGAAGTACGTAAAGCCAGCATGTTTGCCCGTTGGGATAAAATGGCTAAAAACTTTACCCGTATTGGTAAAGAAATTGTCATTGCAGTAAAAGCAGGTGGCCCTGATATGGCTACCAATCCGGCTTTAAGACGGTGTTTTCAAAATGCCAAAAGTGTGGGCATGCCCAAAGATCGCGTGGAAGCTGCCATAAAGCGTGCAATGGGAAAAGATACCAGCAACTATGAAGAAATTTTATATGAAGGATATGCTCCGCATGGTGTAGCACTTTTGGTTGAAACTGCAACAGACAACCATGTAAGAACCGTTGCCAACGTAAAAAGTCACTTTAACAAAGGCAATGGAGCCATGGGCACCAATGGCAGCGTGAGTTTCCAGTTCAAAAAAATGGGGGTATTCAAATTAAAGGCTGAGGGACAGGACTTGGAAGAAATGGAGTTGGAATTGATTGATCACGGTTTAGAAGAGTTGGGAGAAAGTGATGACGATAATGGCAATCCGATTATCGTTTTGCGTTGTGCATTCACCGATTTCGGTAAACTGCAGAAAGCACTGGAAGACAAAAACATTACGCCAATCAGCGCAGAATTAGAATGGATTCCAACTAATACTGTTCCGGTAACCGATGAACAGGCAGAAGATGTATCTAAACTAATTGAAAGATTAGAGCAGGACGAAGACGTAAACAAGGTTTTCCATAATATGGGATAAAACAGTATCATGGAACCGAACCTATATACAAACCCCGTTATTTTATTTGACGGGGTTTGTAATTTATGCAATAGTAGTGTAGAAAAAATTATAGCAGCAGATCCTAAAAAGCAATTTCGGTTTGCTTCACTGCAGGGAAATTTTGGTCAACAGGTTTTACAGAAATTTCAATTGCCTCCTCAGGAACTTAATTCATTTATTTTATTAGAGAACAACCAGATCTTTACCAGGTCTACAGGTGCATTAAAAGTTGCCAGAAAATTATCTGGTGCATGGCCTTTGCTTTATGCTTTCATTGTTGTTCCCCGATTTCTAAGAGATGGAATTTACAAAATCATCGCACGTAACCGGTACAAATGGTTTGGTAAAAAAGAAAGCTGCATGGTGCCCCACGCAGCTTTACAAGAATTGTTTTACAACTAATTTATTCGCTGATCATTTCTCTTACTACTCTAATCACATCTTCTGCATTCGGCTTACTGAAATAGTCGCCATCACTTCCGTAACTGGGTCGGTGCGCCTGAGCTGTTAATGTTCTGGGACTTACATCCAACCACTGGAATGCTTTCTGTTCTTCAATTACCTGGTTGTACATATATGCTGCCGCACCTCCAGGAACGTCTTCATCTACAAACAAAATACGATTGGTCTTTTTCAACGATTCCAAAATCATATGATTGATATCAAAAGGAAGCAAAGTTTGTACGTCAATGACTTCGCAGTTAATTCCTTCTGCAGCCAGGCGTTCAGTAGCATCCTGAATAATCCGCAAAGTAGACCCATAGGAAACGATGGTGATATCATCCCCGGTTCTGATCACTTCAGGGATACCCAATGGCACTGTATATTCCAGCAGATTTGCAGGTAACTTTTCTTTCAAACGGTATCCATTCAAACACTCAATCACCAATGCCGGATCGTTGGAAGACAATAAGGTATTGTACATACCTACTGCCTGCACCATATTTCTTGGCACACAAACATACATGCCTCTTAATGCATTTATGATCATGCCCATGGGAGAACCACTATGCCAGATCCCTTCTAAACGATGTCCTCTGGTTCTCACAATTACCGGACAACATTGCTGCCCTTTTGTTCTGAAATGTGTAGTAGCCACATCATCACTCAGAATTTGTATACCATACAATAAATAATCGAGGTACTGTATTTCCGCAATGGGTCTTAATCCACGCAAAGCCATACCCACGGCCTGTCCCATGATGGTAAGCTCTCTTATACCTGTATCAAAAATGCGGTCTCTTCCGTGTTTTTCCTGCAAGCCTGCAAAACCTTGATTCACGTCACCAATATACCCTACGTCTTCACCAAAAGCATACACTTTAGGATTCTGGGTAAATAGTGCATCAAAATATTTATTCAGCACTTCAAACCCATTTACAGTAGGTGCATCAAAAGAAATAAGTGGTTTAATTTCCTGAACCTTTAGTGCACTCTTGATAGTCTGATTGTATAAATGGGTATTGTATAATCCTTTGTTCAAAGTGATTAATTCCTGATAATAAAGCTGCACGTCCTGAATAGAAGGAGACTCAGGTGCCAATTCAATTGCCAGAGACAAAGTTCTTAAGACATCCCTACGCAATGGCTCTTTGCTTTGCATTAACTCATTGGCCATTTGTTGTAAGCGATTGTATTTATCCATATCGCTTATCATCATCTCTTTTAACAATGTGCCAGCATTGGCAGCCTGTTCTTTAATTGGATTGATGTACTTTTCCCAGGCACGCAAACGGCTTTCTTTTACATGATCTTTGGCTTGCGCTTCAATATCAGAAATTTCGCTTTCATTACTTAAGTTATTTGCCAGCATCCATTCCTTCATCTTTTTAATGCAATCCCATTCCTTTTCCCAGGCAAGTCTTTCCGGTGTTTTATATCTTTCATGGCTTCCGCTAGTAGAATGCCCCTGCGGTTGTGTTACTTCTTCTACATGAAATAATACAGGCACATGCGTGTCTCTGATTCGCTGAATACCTTCTTCAAATGCCTGACATAGCCCTGCATAATCCCAGGCTTTCAATTTATAAATTCGGATACCATTGCTGTCTTCCATTTTCTCCAACCCTCTTAATGCTTCTGAAATAGAGCCCTTGGTTGTTTGAAAGTTCTTTGGAACAGAAATACCATATCCATCATCCCATACAAATACCGCTAATGGAACTTGCAATACTGCAGCGGCATTCATGGTTTCCCAGAAATGTCCTTCACTGGTACTAGCATCTCCAATGGTGGTAAAACATACTTCATTACCATTGTGGCTTAGGTGGTCTAGTTCTCTTAAGTGCGCATTCTGTCTGAAACATTTGGAAGCAAATGCCAATCCCAATCCACGGGGCATCTGTGAGGCTGTTGGGGCCATATCAGCTGAAATATTTTTACGGTTGGCCAAATCAAGCCAATTACCGTTTTCGTCTACCAGCTTGGTTGCAAAGTGGGCATTCATTTGACGACCTGCACTAAAGGGATCATTCTTTACATCAGGGTCTGCATACAACTGAGCAAAATATTGCTCCACACTTGCCAGACCAGCAGCAAACATAAATGTCTGGTCCCTGTAATAGCCGCTTCTGAAATCGCCTGGCTGAAAAAATTTAGCCATGGCAAGTTGGGGTACTTCCTTTCCGTCGCCAAAAATTCCAAATTTAGCTTTGCCAGTCAAGACTTCTCTTCGGCCCAGGAGGCTTACTTCTCTACTGATTACGGCGGTTCTATAATCTTCCAGAACGGTTTGTCTAAAACCTTCGAAAGACAACATATCGTCTTTGTATTGTAATGAAGCGGTTGATTCCATACGACAAAAATAGGATTAGGAACGGAATAGACTAACAATAATTAGTTTAAATGGAAATTAACGGGTTAATAACGCCGTCAATCAACATTAAGCGATCAATTTTAGTACTTTTACCATCTAATTGCATAAGTATGAAAATTTGGATTGTATTATTAGGATTCATGGGATTTTCACTGGGCACCATGGCTCAAACTTCAGACGCAAAAATTTCCATTAAAAACGAATCCTATGAAATGGGAAAGGTAAAATTCGGCCAACCCGTTTCCTACTGGGTAGAAGTAACCAATACCAGTAAGGAAGACCTGAAACTGGAAGGCGTAAGAGCAGGATGTGGATGCACTACTCCCAATTTTACCCCCAACCAAGTATTTAAACCAGGGGAGACCGTAAAAATTAAAATTGAATTCAACGGCTCTGTAATTGGTAAATTCACCCGGTTCACAGACATTTTTATCTCCGGAGGTATTGTAAAACAAACCAAGTTTAGCGGAGAAGGCGTACAATAATTTTTAAATCAAATATGTATATGAAGTCTCTATTTTTATCTGCCTTTTTGTTTTGTTCCGTTGCGGTATTTGCACAGAACGATATCAAGTTCAACAAAACCGTACACCAGTTTGGTAAAATCAAAAGAGGGGTTCCTGCTACTTATGTATTTACCTATACCAATCAGGCAGCCAAACCCGTAGTAATTGAATTTGCCAATGCAGAGTGTGGCTGCACTAAACCTGTTTACAATCAGGCACCAACAATAAAAGGAAAAACAGGCACCATCAAAGTAACCTACAACGCAGAAGCAGTAGGCGTTTTCAAGAAAAGAGTCGATGTAAAATTTGCACACTCTAATCAGCCTTATATTTTAACGATCGAAGGAGAAGTAGTAGAAAACCTTAAATAGGAATATGTTAAGCATCAGTAATCGTGGGAATGCCATGCCGGCATCACCCATCAGAAAATTAGTACCCTACGCAGAAGCAGCGAAAAAAAGAGGCACAAAAGTTTACCATCTGAATATTGGACAACCCGATATTGAAACACCTAAAATGGTGCTAGATGCTGTAAGGAATAGTGATTTTAAAGTATTGGAATATAGCCACAGCGCAGGCAACGAAAGTTATCGCAGAAAGCTAGTAGACTACTATGCTTCCGTTGGTATTCATGTGAATCACCAACAAATCATTATAACCACGGGCGGAAGTGAAGCCATTCAGTTTGGATTCATGGCATGTCTGGATGCAGGTGATGAAGTGATTATCCCTGAACCTTTTTATGCCAACTACAATGGATTTGCGGTAGCAGCAGGTGTAAAAGTAGTACCCGTAACTTCTTCTATAAGAAGCGGATTTGCCTTACCCCCCATTGCTGATTTTGAAAGCAAAATCACATCACGCACCAAAGCAATTGTGATTTGCAATCCCAATAATCCAACCGGCTATTTATATAGCAAGGCAGAAATGGAACAGTTGAAAGAGCTGATACTAAAGCACAATCTGTATTTATTTTCAGATGAAGCATACAGAGAGTTTTGCTACGAAGGTGAACAAACAAGTGCCATGCATTTAACCGGTGTTGACGACCATGTGATTATCATGGATACCATCAGCAAACGCTATAGTGCATGCGGAGGAAGAATTGGAGCATTGGTTACCAAAAACCAACAAGTATTGGATGCTGCAATGAAATTTGCACAAGCCCGTTTAAGCCCACCCAGTTTTGCGCAAATTGCAGGAGAAGCTGCCATTGATTTACCATCCAATTATTTTGATACCACAAAGGCTGAGTATAAAAAGAGAAGAGATCTTATAGTAGAAAGACTGAATAAAATGGAAGGCGTTTATTGCCCAAATCCTGGGGGTGCTTTTTATGCCATTGCCGAATTGCCCATAGATGATGCAGACCAGTTTTGCCAATGGTTACTGGAATCTTTTAGCCATGAACAACAAACCGTGATGCTGGCTCCTGCTACCGGATTCTATGGAACGCCAGGTCTAGGAAAGAAGGAAGTAAGACTGGCTTATGTATTAAAACTGGAAGACATTAATAAAGCAATGGACTGCCTGGAAGCCGCTCTGAAAGTTTATCCAGGAAGAATGAATTAATTTATTATTATTTTTAATAATATTAATAAATTGTAAACTTTTCTCGTTTTTTTGCCCTAAAATAGCATTTTTTTATAAATATTATTTTTTACTATTTGTTATTTGGCCAATTTCCTGTATCTTAGCCGAAACATTAATACAAAGAGTCTCTATATTGGCAAGCAATCGAAAACCCTTCGTTTCTACGAGGGGTTTATTTTTTTTATGGGCTGCCAAAGGAATAATTAAAGGCTCTATACGTTTATAGCACATGGTTCAGGGCAAGCAATTTCTAAAATTTTGTATTTTATCTGTAATCAGTTACTGGGGGATTCAAAACGCCTTAACTGCACAACAGTATCAGGCCACGCATGGATCGTCCTATGCGGGGGTAAGCAGCATCTTTAATAACCCTGCCTCTATCGGTAACAGTTTGCACAGATGGGATATACAACTCTTTTCTGCGCAGACAGCTTTTTATACAAATACCCTTTATGCCAGAGCCCTCAATATATCTAACCAAACTACCAACAAACAATATGTAACCAATGGATTGCAAGATAGAAGGCTGGATCAGAATTCAGATTTGAGTTTATTGTCTGCTATGTATCGAATTAACAGGAAACACGCTGTAGCCATTGCATTCAGAGGAAAATTTTACCAGCACATTCAAACCAATCCATTCCATTTTGAAGATACAGTATCCAGCTTGCAAAGCTTTTTTAAACTCAATAGGAATATTCCTTTCCTTCAAGGAAGGTCTACGCATGCCGGATGGGGCGAAGTAAATCTCAGCTATGCAGGAGCAATATCCGAAACAGAAAACAGCAGGCTCACCGTAGGTGCCACCCTGCAGATAGCTAAAAGCCTGGGAGGTGGATACGCTCGCATGAATGGGGCCCGTTTCAGAGAAGACATCAATGGCAATGATACTAGTTACACAGCTTATTCAGGTGTTGGAGAATACGCTTATTCTGCCAATATAGATGTGCTACAGCAATTTGGGGTTACCAGTTCAAGTGTCAGTGATTTTTTTAAACAATCCAGAACAAGTTTGGGCTTAAGTGCCGGACTGGAATACATTGCTTACAGAGAGGAATCTTATTTAGACAACCGGAATGCAGTGGGCAGACCTTATGATTACAAAATAGGTATCAGTTTGATGGATATAGGAGCACAGCAATATACTAATAGCGTGTATACCGGTAGATTCAACAGAGATAACGACGATATACCCAATAGCAGAATCGCTAATATCATGCGAAATGTTAGCAATACACAGCAGTTTAAAGACTCTATGACTGCTCTATTCGACTCCATTCAGGCATTGCCTCCTGGTTTTAAAATAGCCAATCCTACCAGAGCAATTATGAATGCTGATAAATGGATGGGCGGTTCATTTTTTGTAAATGCACAATTGGTGGTACACCTGAATAGCAGAAATATTGGATCAAGATTACATACGAATGAATTCGGCTTTATTTCTGTAACCCCCAGATGGGAAACACTAAACTGGGGTGTATTTCTTCCGATGCAACTTACCAGAGATGGACAGTTTTGGACAGGGCTTGCCTTTAAAGCAGGTCCGCTAATAGCTGGCATTCACAATCTGGGCATAATCAAACAATGGGCGCTCTTAAATGGAGGCGGCTATTTGATGCTGAATATTCATCCGTTCAAAAAGAAAGTGAATAAAACCAGAATGGATTGTTTTGATTAAGCAGTTTACAAGTGCAATATATTACTGCGGTAAAGTAACGATGAACTTTGTCCCTCTGCCAATTTCAGATTGAATATCGAGTGTTCCGTGCAATTCATCAATCAATCTTTTCACCAAAGACAAACCAAAACCATAACCTTTTTCGCCGGTTGTACCACTGGAAGAAGCTTTAGTACCTTTTAAAATAGCCTCAATATCTTCTGCATGTAAACCAATTCCACTATCGGCTACTACAATCTCCAATGATTGTCCGGAACCAGTAATAGAATGAATATTTAAATCCACCTGTATATTTCCATTCTGATCGGTAAACTTAATTGCATTGGTAATCAAGTTACCTGCTATCTGTAATAATTTGTTTTTAGGAATTGGTTTTTCCTCCTGCCCTACTTTAATATGAAAGCTTAAATCTATCTGCTTATTAGCAGCCTGTGGAGAATAAAGTTTTTCCAGCTTATCCTTAAATGCTTTTAAGGTGAAATCATCTGCCTTAACTATACCTCTGGCCTGCTGATCTTCTGCATTTAAAATTTCAGTAGCCAGATCCAGCAATGAATTTCCAGCACGTTGAATCAACTTCATTATTTCCAGAATATCATCCAACTTTTGTGATTGACCATGTTCTGTAACCATTTGGGCTAATCCAATGATACCGGACAATGGCCCTCTGATATCATGTGCAACTTTCTTGTTGTTTTCTTTTACCTCAACAACTTTTGACTTTAAGTTCTGAATGTATTTGATAGTAGACAGTCTGTTCACTACTTCTTTAGCCACAATTTTCAACAATTCAACTTTTTCCGGACTCAAGGTCTTAGCTGTTGTATCCAGCACACAGAGTGCTCCTAAATTATGGCCATCCTGAGTAGCTAAAGGGATACCAAAATAGTATTCTAAATTAGGATCATCTACTACATAAAACTTGTCTTTAAATCTTTCGTCTGTCGAAAGACTTTTTACTTCAAACCCACCATCCTGTACAATTGTATACTGACAAACTGAGTCTTCTCTTTTCATCTGGTCTAAAGGCAAACCAAAGTTGGCCACTGTCCATTGAGTGTATGTATCAATTAAGTTAACCAAAGAGATTTTAGTACCGGCAATTTTTGCAGCCAATTCTACTAAGTCTTTTAAAAGACCGGATGTATCCGAATAATCAATGTCAAATTCAGTTAAAGCCCAAACGCGTTCGTCTTCATTATGAGGAATTGGAGGCTGCATATAAGTCAAAATAGTTAATTGCAAAAATACGTCATCAATTTAAGGATTTTGTAGTGATACTTCTATATTAAGCTGCTTTAAGGCTTTATTAACCAATTTGAGAGAAAACTTACGGTTTTATGACAAAGATGAAAGCACCAAATCTCCAATAACAAAAGGGGCCGTCTTTGCAGACAGCCCCTTGAGGTTTTAGTTTTAGTGTAAACCTATTTGAGCTTTATTAACTGAACCACTTTGCGTTGGTTACCTTGAATAAACTCAGCAAAGTATGAACCAGGAACATAGCTTTGACCCATTTGCATGGTACTGTTAGCTGGTTGTTTAGCTTTTGCATCAATTACTCTACCTGCAGCATCTACTACTTTAATATTCACCGGCAATTCAGATTTGCTTGCCAATTTCAATGTGAAGTAAGTAGTGCTTGGATTAGGCATTACCGTAACTTTTAAGTCATCGGCAACTTCTACTGGCTCTGAAGTTTTATTGTACACTGGTTGCGCATCGGCAGCTGCTATTGGGCTGGCTGATCCACAAGCGTAATTGTTCCAGATTACATTCTTTCCTTCACCTTCCACTTCATAACCAATGAATAAACCAGTCATTCTAACAGTGGTATTGATATGGTTCTTGTGACATCCTTCGCCACCTTTTACTTTGATGTCTCCGGTAGGTGCATAAATATTCGCAATCACAGTTGTGTTACCACCTTTTACTTCAAACTTCTGATCGCCATCGCCGTGTCCTCTGTCGTGATCATCATCATCGCTGTCATTGTTCTTGTGCTTATTGCAATCATGGTTAGACTGTCTGCCTAAGTAGAAGGTAACTTGGTTAGCATCTGGATTGATAAAGCAATCTTCATCAATCTGTACATGCTTGGAAACACGAACACTTGTATTGTTAGCAAATCTCACCCGAGTTAATCCATTATCAGGTCCCTTACCTACTTTCAGCTGCTCTACATTAATGACAGTGCTGGTAAATCTTACCACACTTCCTTCTTCAATATCAATGTTTCCGAAAGTAGTACCAGACAAGGTTACGTTTGATCCTTTACGAATCTTCAAGTTCTTGTAGTTACCACTTAAGCTGATAGTAGCTCCTGCATTGGTGGTATAGTTAGGTAAGCTACTTGTATTGGCACTGTTGTATTGCATAGTAGGTAAAGCAACACTTGCTACCCCTATCAAACGAATTGGAACAGTTGCGCCTTGTTTCACTTCAATCTTCGGAGCTTTAACAAATGCACCCGGTGCAGCAACAGAACTGTTCTTACCAATCTCTGCTTCTCCTTTCTTACTCATTACCCCTACACTACCTGTTTGAACAGTGTTGTATTCTTTTAACTCTGCTTCTTTGTAAGCAAGTATGGTATAGTTGCTGATTGTATTCTGCTTGCTGTATTGATAAGTAACTGCAGCAAGGCTAGTGCAACCTTTATTATCTGTTACCAATAAACTATAAGTACCATCTCCATTGGTATTATCCAATGAAATCGCCTGCGTGCCTGCAAATGGATTGTTATTGTATATCCAAGCATAGCCGGTAATTGGGCTGGTGCTATTTCCAATAACAGTTAGCTTATTACAGAATGCATCCGGATTAGAAGTACTAATGGTTGCTGTTGGTGCTTTATTTACCGTTACTACTAATGTTTTAGTAGAAACGTTACCATTGACATCTGTTACTGTGTAAGTAATATTGCTGGTTCCAACTGCAAATGCAGTGCCTGCATCATAGCCAGATCCACTTCTGGTAGTTGCTCCTGTGATAGCGAAGCTAACAGTTGCAATTCCACAGTTGTCAGTTGCACTTACGTCTTGCAAAGTGTAAGTTCCAGACGTATTCTCACAGAATACCTGAGCAGCAGGTGTAGTAATAACAGGAGCTGTATTATCGGTTACCACCACTTCAAATGTTGCAGATGAAGTACCTACTGCATTGGTTGCAGTTGCGGTAACAATGGTTGTACCTAAAGAGAACACAGAACCTGGTTCATGAGAATAGGTAATTGTAGAAGCAGGAATTGCTGTAGTTTCTGTTGCAGCAAAATTTACTACCGCACTACAATTGGTTGTTGAAGCATCCACACGAATAGTTGCTGGCACAACAATAGATGGAGCAACCCCTACTACGGTTACAGTGAAAGAAGATGTAGCGGTTAAGCCTGAAGCATCTGTTACTACAAATGTGTTAACAGTTGTTCCAATTGGGAATACAGCACCGCTAGCTAATCCGCTTGTTTGTGTTGTTGTTGAACCAGGCATATTATCAGTTCCAACCGGAGCTGTATAAGTTACAGTTGCTCCAGCAGCTGAAGTTGCAATTGCATTAATATCTGCAACTGTGTTAATGGTTGGTGGTGTTATATCATTTACTTTAACTGTAAATGTACAGGTTGTTGAACCACATGAATTGGTTGCTGTAATGGTTACAGTTGTAGTACCAATATTAAAGATAGAACCTGATCCTGTACCTGAACCACTACCATTTGTTGCTCCACTGAAAGTATAAGATAATGTTGCTGCTGGTGAACCCGTTGCAGTTGCAGTATAAGTAACTACTGCGCTATTTAATCCAACTTCATTGTCTACCGTCTGATTACTCGCACATGCGGTAAACACAGGGGCTTTATTTACTGTTACAGTAATAGGTGATGAAGTTGTAGTACAGCCTGCTGCATCAGTAACTGTTACAGTATACAATCCATCAGAAGTTGCCGAAATTGACGGTGTAATTGCAGAATTACTCCATAAATATGTTTGCCCAGCTGGTGCTGTAGACACCCACGTAGGATTATTCATTAAGGTACCATTACCATTTCCTGCAGCATCTGCAGTTGAAGTTCCGAAACCTTCATTAAACTTATAATATCTAACTAAATTAGGAGTACCAGATGGTATTGGAAGCGCTGCTGCATCAGATAATACTTCTGCATTTGTGCGCTGAACATTCCATATTCTAAGATCGTCAATAGTTCCTCTAAAGTATCTTGAATTACCATTCCATGCACCTATATTATATCCGGCATTACCTACTACCGAAACGGTAGAAGAATAAGTAGCAGTGTTTATTAATATCCCATTAACATAAAACTTAACAAATTTTCCTGATTTAGAATAAACTGCCGCAATTCGGTAAGTCGTATTAGGTATAAAATTATAAGTGGCATATTGGTCTGTGGGAGATGCGCTATTTAATGCGAATTGCAATCGGCCATCTGGGGCAAATTGAAAGTGTATTGTACCTGGAAACCAACTGTTGTGGTTCATAATTACTTTAAAATCGCCACCTACTAGAGAAGTTGGCGTTACAGTGGCTTCAATGGTAATGTCATCAGTTGCTGCAAAACCGTTTGCTACATTCACATATTGTGCCCCATTAAGCTGTAATGCATTTTGAGCAGCACTCAATGTTACATTGCTTCCTTCACAAAATGTTGTGGACCCACTTGCTGTTATATCTGCAATTGGTTTATTAACAGTTACTGTGAATGTATTAGAAGATGTTCCAACTGCATTAGTAGCTGTTGCTGTAACAGTTGTTGTTCCAACAGGGAATGTTGATCCAGGAGCAATTGAATAAGTAATAGTAGATGCAGGGATACCAACAGTTTCTGTAGCTGCAAAATTTACCACAGGATCACAGCTAATGATATTTGCTGGAACTACGATAGAAGGTGCAACACCAGATACATTAATATTAAAATTCTGAGCTGTATTTGGATTATAATCATGATGGTAAGTATCCTCTAATTTTAAACTAACTGGATGCGTTCCAACATTGGCCAATGTAGGAGTACCTGAAAGCGTACCTGTTCCATTTCCATTATTAGTAAAAGTTAACCATGAAGGAATATTAGCTCCAATTAATTTTAACACATCTCCATATTGCACATCAGGATCTAATCCTGTAATTGTATAGCTGTACAACTGACCTACGTAAACACTTGTAGCCGGCGTAGAAGTAAATTGAGGCTTTGTATTTACAATATAATTAAGCGTATGTGTAGTTTGGTCACCATAAGAATCTGTTGCGGTAAAAGTTACTGATTTAGGACCAAATGCAATAGGTGTTGGCGTCCAGCTAAGATTCAAATTGATTGGATTTGCTGCAACCGTGGGTAATACCGAAGAAATACCATATCCAGCAGGCATCCCTGAAATAGCTGTAATTCTAACCACATCATTAGGGTCTGGATCACTGGCACGAATAGTTGCGGTGTAGGTTTCGCCTGTTTCTAGGTAAGTCTCACTATTGTTAACAGGACTAGGTGCAACAAATACAGGTTTTAAGCTAATTGATATGGTAACTGAGGTAGTTGTTTGTACACCAATATTATCGGTAGCTGTAAAATTCACAACAAAAGTTCCAAATTGACTAGCTGTTGGTGTCCAAGAGAATGTGCTGGAAACAGGATTTCCAGTACTAGGTAAGGATGGGCTTGTAGTTGCACCTGGTGGTAAACCAACTGCAGACAAGGTTACAACATTTCCTGCATCGTTATCATAGGCTCTTATTGGAAATGAAATAGTTTGTCCTGGTGCGCCTTGGAATACTCGTCCGTTCATTGGTGTAACCAAATAATCAAAAACGGGCGGAGTTGAATTCTGCGTTATTTTAATAACAAAGTCAACTGTTACTTTGGTTTTTCCTGTACCATCTGAGATAGTAAAAGCCACATTCCATAAGGAACCTACTGCTTTACCAATGGTATTAAAACTTACCAAACCTGTAGTTGAGTTAATTGACAAACCCGTAGGATTAGTTCCACCACCCATTTCTGCAGAAGTAGCTAAACGATAACTAAGCTGATCGCCATCCGGATCAAAGGCGGGAATTTGAAAAGTGGCAGCTGATAAACTCGTTGGGAGATTCACAGTTGCAGCTATGGTTGAAACAGGCGAGCTATTTCCCGTTCCAACGTTTACGATTGTTTCATTTCGCCAAGCTTGATCATTATTGTTAGATAAATTACTGATTCTACAACAACTACCAAAATATGCAGTATAGTTTCCTGCACTTGCATAAGTATAGCGGAAAGTAGCTTCTCCATACCACCATCCTTCTGCTGCATTAATGGAAGTAATTACTAATGGAATTTGTACAGATGCTCCATTACCTAGATACAACTGGTCCATTACTTGCGTGCTTCCAAGGGTATACCCTCCTCCAAAAGCCCAACCTCCATAAGATTGAGACACTTTAAACTCGACGGTATTCCCACTAATGGGACGCCAACTAATAGTACCGCTTCTAAAGTGGGCAGCATTGGCAATGGTTGAATAACAAATTAGGGCTAGTATTAATGCGTGCTTGAAAACACGGCTCCCCTTTGCATTCAATGTGTGTAGAATTGATTTCATTGTTAAGTTTTAGACTTAGGAATTAATTAGGTAGGAATCGGATAATAAAATCATTAATTATTCGCTAAATATATATTATTCGGCATAAATTGTAAACGGATTGTTAAAAAAGAAGCTTAAAAAGAGATTAAAGTTTTAATCTGTTAAGTATTAGGAATGAGTAAATTGTTGTTCAATTCAACATATTGAATAATCAAAAGACTTAACCATGCAACTCCTTATAGTATTTGCTACCTTTTTTACAGGTTTTCTGGATACTACCCGCAAACCAACTTTCAAACTTCTCCCAGCCCCCAAAGTGGTTTTCAATTCCTTTGTGGATTGCAATATGGCAGAAGTATGGGTGGCAGACACTTTCAGGATCTTTCCCGGTAAATACGGTGAAGATCCACTCTGGGGTTATGCAAAAGACCTTAAATATTCAGACGGTCCTAATGCCAGTGTTGTGTTTCAAAATCCAAAAGAAAAATTTTTTAGCCCATCAATGCCATTGAATGCCCCTATTGGAAAAAAGGGATTGCACGGTGCCGTCTGGTTCGAAACCGTTTATCAAGACAAAAAAGATCAGAGTGGAAAAACTTTGTACGCCCTTTACCACAACGAAAATTACCCAATCACATTACCTTATGACCCCAAAACAAAAGAGGGCTATACCAACAGTAAACTTTGGCCACAGGGATTAACAGGCCTTGAAAGTCCGGCAGCAGTCTGTAGAATTGGTATTATGAAATCGATGGATGGCGGAAAAAGCTGGGAAAACAAGGGCATCATATTGGAAGATCTGGATCAAAGAATGATTTTAAAACCACACAATACTTCTAACACATTTGCCGGAGGAGTTGGCGATCCTTCAGCGGTTGCTAGTGGGGAATATCTTTATATTTTTTATGGAGAGTATGGCTATCCCGGCGTGTATAATCCCTCCACTTATGACCCAGCAAAAGAAGCAGCAGGACAGTGTATTAGTATAGCAAGAATTGCATTAAAAGATTTAGACAACCCTATTGGCAAAGCCAAACGTTGGAACGGAAATTCGTTTTCCATTGCGCACAATAGTTACGGAAAACCAGTGAAGAACCTTCAAATTCCTTTGTCTGAAAAAGGAGGCCCCGCTTCTTCTCCAACGGGTGGATTTCATTGGGGTCCTTCAGTTAGTTGGAACACTTATTTAAACTGCTGGATAATGTTAATGGGAAGAGTAGAAGGAAAATCCTGGATTGGAGATAAAATTTATATTTCCTTCAATCCCAACAAAGATTTGGGAGCAGGTAACAACAGTCAGCAATGGTCTAAACCTGAATTGTTGTTCCAGAAACCAGGTTACATTCTGTGGTATCCTTCATTGCAACCATTGGATACCGAAGAAGACATTAAAGAAAAATATACTTCTACGCGTCTAGGAAAACGAGCGAGATTCTTTGTAAAAAGAATTAAACCAGAGGATGACTCATATGCGTCTGAGCATATTATAGAATTTGAGCGATAAGTTTATTATTGGGGTCTACAATTATTTTATCAGGTGCTTGCTTTAATTGAAAAGTAAAATTCTTTTCCGCCTGGTCAATCTGAACTGTAACTACTGTAGGCTTGCTATTTCCCTTTTCATAGTACCCTAATTCAAGGGGCATATTGAAATAAGCACCACCCTCTTGTAATTGCTTGACCTTTATTTTTAGTTGCTTCAATTTTGCATCATAAGCCCATTCCGCTTTTAATTTCGGCAAGCTGGGCTGGTATAACCATTGCTTAAAAAATTGTTCCAGCTTTTTCCTCGATGCCTTTTCCATTTCAACTCTAAACTGATCTGTAGTTGTATTAGCATTATAATATTTCTGATAATAAGATTGAATACCCTTCTTAAATGCAACGTCTCCAATAAGCAATCGAAGCATATGCAATATCCAAGCTCCTTTCTGATATGTCAAGTTATTGGTAACTGCTTCTTGCTCTGCTGTTCTGTCTGCAACTATACTATACTGTGGCCACTTGGGCGACATATCCAAAACCGTTTTTCTTGCTTTTTGTAACCCTTTATGAAACGCTTCTTTCCCATATGCATGTTCAATAAATAGCAGGGTAAAGTAAGTGGCAAAACCCTCACTCAACCATGCATCATCCCAGGTAGACTCTGTTACCGCATTGCCAAACCATTGATGCGCTATTTCATGAATCACCACGTTTCGAGTTCTTTCATCTCTTTTACCATTCACTAAATCTTCCCCATAAAAAATGGCAGAAGAGGTTTCCATCCCTCCATTTACACTCGGTGTTTGAATATTGGCCAGCTTCTCATAAGCAAATGGCCCAACATATTTGGAGTAAAACTCGAGAACCTGCTTGGTAGGTGCAGCAAAATCATAAAATCCAGCATCTCGATTTTTGGCATACACCCAAGTTTGAATAGACTTGCCTTCAAACTGATCAACATATTGAACCGCAAACTCCGCTACTCCCAAAACAAATAACCAACTAGAAACTGGAATCGATTGTTTCCAATGTGTTAGTTTTTGATTATTTCCTAAATCTGACTCTTCTAGTAATAAACCATTAGAAACAACTTTATATTTAGCTGGTGCCGTAACAATAAATTCAGAAGTAGCTTTATCATAGGGATGATCAATAGTGGGTAACCAATGCCTGGTTCTATTGGGCCAGTTTTCATTGAAAAAACTTCGGTCTCCAAATTTTGTAGCACCAATCCTAAGGCCATCAGCGGGTATGCCATGGTATTGAATTCTGAAAACGATTTCCTCTGCTTCTTTTGTTGGATTATTCAAATGAATCAATAGTGCATCATTGTTATGTGAATATTGCAATGGAATACCCCCGAAGCTAATCGCATCTACTTTCATTCCTTTACGCTGTCGCTTTTCGGTTTGGTTAGCAAGGTCTAAACGAAACTGGCTCATACCAGCTTTATTGAACCTTACTTTAATATGGGTAATACCTACAATTTCATTAGTGCTATCAGATAAGGTTAAGCCAAATGAATAATGCAAAACATCCGCCTGTTTATTAATGGGATAATGGTCTGCCCATGAAAATATAGGAATCAATAAAATTAGTATTGCAATGCGAAGATGTTTACTCATTGTATAAAATTGAACTATAGTAATTTACTGAAAATCCATTTAACTTCATAGGAATTAACCAGCAATGAAACTCATATTCTTCATAGCCTTTTCGCTAACAATGACATTTACCAGGGCACAGCATGAAATTCCACTTTACAGAGGAAAAATACCGAAATCAAAAGATTGCGGAACTGAAAATAAAACCCAGATAAATCAATGGGGACAAGAGGTATACACAAAAGTAAATACTCCTACTTTAACCATTTATCAAGCCAATAGTGCTAATATTAACAAAACTGGGGTACTCGTGATACCCGGCGGTGGATACTCAATTTTAGCAACCAACCATGAAGGGCACGATATAGCCAAAGCATTCAATTCTATTGGCGTTACAGCTTTTGTTTTGAAATATAGATTACCGAATGATTCTTGCATGTATAATAAAGAATGGGTACCTTTCTTAGATGCACAAGCTGCAATGAAGCATATCCGAGACAATACTATCGAATATGGGATTAATCCTGATAAAATAGGCGTTATTGGATTTTCTGCAGGAGGTCATTTGGCCAGTACTTTAGCTACCCAATATCAATTAAATATTACTGATTTGGGTTCAAGAACAAATGCAAGACCCAATTTTGCCATATTGGGTTACCCAGTCATTAGTATGGAGGAAGACTCTATTGTTCATAAGGGTTCTAGGAATAACTTGATTGGGAACGATGCATCTTCTGCTACAAAAGAACAGTTCTCTTCTCATTTACAGGTAAGCCGATTTACACCTCCTACTTTTTTGTTCCATGCCAAAGACGACAAAACAGTTTCTGTTGCAAATAGTATTAAAATGAAAGCAGCATTAGATGCGCAGAAAGTACCAGCAGAATTAATGCTAATGGAAAAAGGTGGGCATGGATTTGGATTAATCAACAAGCAGGAACCTTCTGATTGGTTCAAAGTTTTACAGACCTGGATGAAGGGACAGGGATTTTTATAAAATCTCCTCAGCCCTGAAGCGAATCATTGCTGTTATTAAGGATAAAGGCAATGGTTGATCTAGTGGAAATTGTACGGCACCTTTAGATGTTTTATACGCAGCCAATTCTTTAGCAAATTGCTTTATAGGTGAGGGCGTGGGATAAAAGCCAATATGGTTTTTATTTACCGCATAATAAGCCAAAGGTTTCTTTATTTTAAATGCCGGCATGCCATAGCTAATGCCTTCCGTTGCTTTGGGTGCGGCGGTCAAGATTGCCTTTCTTAATTCTTGTAGCTTTTTTTGAATTATTTTATCAAAACATTGATGATACTCATCAATGGAATTGTAGTTAAGATGGCTATTATTCATACAAATATTTGATTGAGTTAGAAAAAATTTAAATACTTGATTAATTGCTATTTTTTTGCCCAGTAATCTAACACAGTAACCTTATCTAAAATATTAGGTAACAATTTCGTGAAAGCCTGATGCACTGGATGAACCAAATAGGCATCTCGGTCTTTTTCACTAGAAAATGTCAACAAGAAGCAATGGGTTTGCCCTTGATTCAATAATTCAGGACTGTTATTTACTCCCCATTCATATTTCTTGATCAACTTTATTTTTTGAGGCAATTCTCCAAAAGCCTTAATAGCCATTTCAATAGAGTCTTTGTTGGCGTTGACTTTCCAACCGAACAATACCACATGTCGTAGTTCTTGCTCTTCAATTAATTGTTTAGCCAACTTTATAGAATTTTTTAATGAATTGATATCTTTCCAATCACTATGGGTAGTGATGATAAATTTAGGAGCAGGAAATCTTTGCTGCACATTGATTAAAGTACGAGCATAATCCTTGGTATTACCATCGCCCAAATAACCTAAGTTTTCATCTTTAGCCCCTTTGATTAAACAGCCCCCTATTAGAATTTTTTCTTTTGGAAACCAAATAACAATATTGTCCTTGGTATGCCCTTCACCAGGGTAGTAAGTTTCAAAACGGTAAGTATCTATAGAAAAACTAGTATCCTGTTTGAGTAAAAACTCCGCGCGTTTGGCATTATTCACTTTACTCAAACTATCCGTAAGTGCAGTGGTATATGTTTTAATTCCTAATTTACGATAGTACTCCAAGCCAGCTGTTTTATCACTATGCCAATGAGTAGCTAATGCTATGATCACATTTTGTTTATGCCTTTTTTGTATACTATCTAACAGTGGTTGAAACTGGGTAGTATCCCAAGGGGTGTCAAATAATACTACCCCTTTCTTTGTAACTAAGTAAACACCATTGGCCCTCACTTTACTATCCTGATAGGTATTATAAGTTGTGTATACATAAAAGTTACCTGCAAGTGATTCAATCTTGAGTTTTGGACTAGATTGAGCAAATGCAGAACTTGAGAATGCAATGCTAAATATAAAAATCGTTATAGAAAATGTAAGATGTAGCTGAAAGAGTTTCATGTTGAATTATTTTGACTTCATTGCCTTAATTAATTTCTCATTTCGCTTATCGGCCCTTGCATTTTGTAATGAAATAACAGCCCAGATAGCTGCTGGAATCCAACCAATCAATGTAATCTGAAGTATGAAACAGATAAATGCTGTAAAAATTCTTCCTCGAAGGAAAAAGGAGAGGGCTGGAAAAAATATTGCAATGAGGGTCATAGAGAGTATTTCTTTACTAATATATTCATTTATTGCGCATGTACCGATAAAAGCCAAAGAAGATAATACCACATGCTGTTAACATAGTCAGGGTTAATGATATCAATAAAAACCCAATTATTGACTCAATAAATAAAGAGCCCTCTATCCCTCCAGCAATTGGCATCATTTTCCCAAAACCAGTAGCGGCACCAATCAACACAGCCAAGAGATTCGCAAATGCGCTGTAGACAACCAAATAAAAAGCAATGGAAGTCATTTCTTTTGAGAGTACTAATCGGTCCCATAGAAGCCCTAGTAACATTAAAAACATTCCATTCATAATACCTTCCAGATGGGCAGACAAACCCATTCTTGGATTAGGCAGGAATTGAATACTCAATCCTACTAACAATCCCATAATGAAAAGCAGTAGACCCAATAAAATAAGATGGGCTGATTTCTTTTGCATATGGATACTCATATTGCCTAGTTTTTGGGTCTAAATTTCAACAGCTTTAATCCGGTGATATCTCCTACGTAAACATTCCCATTTTTATCAACTGCTATATCATGGAACCAGCAACTCTTCCTTTCTTTTTTACCTGAAAGCCCAAAATGCTGGAATACGCTACCCCTAGCATCACATTCAAAAAAAGTTGAGCCATTAGCGGCACTATCCTTATTAAGGGATGGATCATAATCAATAGCGAAAACTTTATTCTTCAAATCAATTGCAAGAGATGGTAACTGCTGAACCGCTGCATCATTTTGTATTACACCTTTATAATTGCCATTTGTATCAAATAATTGAATACGATTGTTTTGTCGATCGGCTACATAAATAATATCCTTATCATCAATGGCTAATCCGTGAGGAATATTAAACTGACCCGCTCCATTACCAAAGGTCCCCCACTCCTTTATATATTTACCAGTTGGTGAAAACTTAACTACCCTGCTATTTCTGTACCCATCACTCACGTAAAAAAAGCCCTCTTTATCTACCGTTACATCAGTGGGCCGATTGAAGTGTAAAGAATCATTTCCTCCTTCTCTTGCTACTCCCAGCTTCAGTAAGAGTTTTCCATCATGTGAAAATTTAAAAACCTGGTGCAAAGCCACATCCGTTACCCAAATATGATTGTTTTGATCTACCATCAAACCATGTGGCATCACAAAATGATTGGCTCCCCAGGCATTGATCTGCTTTCCTGTTTCAGCATCAATTTCAAAAATAGTCGGAACTGAAATTAGTGAATCAGGAAAAGGCTCTACCCATTTTCTACCTGTACGTTGAAAAACAAAAATATGATTGCTCTTATCAATTCCAATTCCGGTTGGTTGACTGACAATTAACTGATTAGCTTGCGCATTCCAAGTTGAATCAGCCACATAACTTGCAATGGTATTAACTTTTCTATTAGCCCTGCTTTCTATACATGCTTGTGCACTAATAATCAGCAAACAAATAAGGATGTATTTAAGACGTTCAAGTTGGGAAATCATAATTAATTACATCAGAATTATAGAAATTTATTTCACTAAATCATATTCATTTTCTATTGCCTTCTTAAGTTTAAGCCCGTCTTTTTCCATTTCTTGCAACGTCCACAGATATATTTTAGCACTTTGAGAAATAGAGATTCTGGTATTACTATATTCTTTTATCAGCGCTAAATCGTTAGTCATTAATTTCAAATCAGTTGGATATTCAAGATTTGGGGTTTCATTAAATGGAGAAACAGCAAATCCATTTTCACTGATTGCCTTAGCATAAGTTGCCCATTTATCAAAAATCTTATTACTCAATACTTGCCCAACATTAATACGTTGTTCAACTCTTTCAGCAATTCTATTTACAACATCTCTCCATGACCAATATTGATTTATTTGTTTGATAATTGAATCATTTCTTATCAATCGTAAATTTCCGGAACTTCGCAACTGAGTAATGGTCTGATCGCGCAGGAAAGGAGTCAATAATGCACTATAAGTATTCAGTTGCCTATACAGTGTAGGAATATTTTCAGATAAATCAGATTGATTTAAATTGGCAGTCAAGGAATCATAACCCTTAAGTTGATTTTGCATTCTTGCTAATTCAAAATGTATAAACCCTGTATCACTTTTAATTTCATCAAGTAAGTCAGTCATGTACTTCTTTTCTTTTTGGTGCTCTACATAATGTTCTACTTGTATCTCTGCTAAGAACCCGCAGAAAACAGCTAAAAACAACATAAAGAATTCCCAGAAATAGGACTTCCAGGTCTTTTTTCCGTGATCGTGATGCGCGTGGTGATGTACTTCCATAGTGTCGGTTGATTCAGTTGTTTCGGTTGATTCTGTTGTTTCAGTTAAATCTGCTTTTTTATCTAATCGGGACTCAACAGAATTAATTTCTTCAGAAAATGAATTTTCTTCGGGTTGTTCAAAGCTCTTTTCTGGAGTATTGTCGGACATTATTTTCAAAATTAGTTTATGAAAAGTTTTAACGAAGCAACGTTAATCAAAGTCATATTCCTGCCTTAACTGACTCATAACAGAAGTTGCAGAAGCTCTATAATCTGGCCAAGTTGTTAATTTAATTCCCCTCATCATTAATAATAAATTTCCCGCGAGGTTAATTGCTTCATCCCTATCCATTTGTTCTGGCTTCTTAAAAAATGGCTTTATCTCATTCACCGGGTTCTTTCTTAAGTAAGCATCTGCAACACTAAGCTTACCACTATTCATAAATTGTTCCAACCACATATAGTCCAAATGCTTTAAATAAAAAGTACGCAATGAATTAGACATATATAGTAATTCTCTTTCATTTCGCATTCGAATAAAATGGATACTAGAATAAAGCTTACTAATAGCATCTTGTATGGACTGCTTTTTAAAATAACGCCTACTACCTGAACTTTGTAATTGTATTAATACGCCATCAGTTGGCTCAAAAATTGTTTTATTTGAAACAGTTATGTAAGCAAAAGCCATAGCGCGAATGGCAGAGTCAGCTTCCTGTTTAAAATCTGCTTTAGCAAAATATTGCATCAAGTATTTCAATGCCAGTTCCTTCTCCAATCTCAATTCCATTACTTTATTCAGTCGAATAGAATCTTCATACAACTCTGTGTAAAGACTTTTGGCCAATTCTTTTGCCCGATCATTTTCGATTTTATGCTCCAACTGATACTCTGCCAAAAAACCGCAGAACACTGCTAGAAACAACATAAAGAATTCCCAGAAATAAGACTTCCAATTCTTTTTTCCATGATCGTGATGCGCGTGGTGATGTACTTCCATAGTATCGGTTGATTCAGTAGTTTTAGTTGATTCGGTTGTTTCGTTTGATTCAGCTATATTTTCAATCGTAGGATAAAATTTATCTATCAATGAATTAACGTGTAATTCCTTAAGGGCTGCATAGGATTTCTGGTCTTGGCCTGCTTTTTCGGCAAGGTCATACTTTAATTGCTGGTATTCTGCCTTTGCCCATTCATTATTGCGCAAATAATCTCGTGTTATCAAATGGCGTTGGAGAGCAGGACTGTCAGCAGAACAAACATATAAATGGTGTCGGATGGAATCAAGCACTTCGTGTTGCCCACCCTCTTGTCGTTTAAAGACTTCCCGATCTTCAATTCCCTGATTACCTTTGTGGGAATAGCCGATTACTTCCAATGCTGTTTTAATAGAATGAAAATCAATAGGATCTTTATACACGATATCAATATCAATAATGGGCTTAGCGGCTAATCCAGGAACAGCAGTACTCCCAATATGCTCAATCCGATAGTTTATTCCCTGCAATGCCTTATCCAAGAACTGTTTGATGGCATCAAATTGGGAATTCCAATGTGGAGAATAAGGATGAATAAGCATAAATTATTAAGCGGTATAGGATATTAAATATACCAATTATTGATACAAAATCACCGCAGAACTACCATCAATGATCAATTGATTTCCAACCAAAGAAGATTGGCTGTGGATAGAAGCAATTTTCCAATTTCCAGCCGGCAATGCAACCTTTTCCGCCGTTAGATTTCCATTATAGCCTACCCAGATTTTTTTCCAAGTATCTCCTACTGCAGCCCCATTTATAGTATATCCAATCACTCCTTTGGGCAAATCAGATTGAAACAACAAGTATTGGGCAATTTGTTGAGCAGTCTGCATTCTGAAGGCCGGGTGTGCTTTTCTAATTGCAATTAAAGTCCGGAGATACTGATACGTAGCAAAGTGCTTGGACTTCAAACTCCAGTTAATGGCATTGATGCTATCCCCACTGTTAAATGAATTCTCTACTCCATACTTAGTCCTCAAGAACTCTGAACCCGCAGTTAAAAATGGCGTACCCTGTGCAGTTAAAACAATCGCATAGGCCAGTTCATGCATTTTGATGCGCTGTTTCTCCGTAGCATCTTTATAAGATAGGGCAATCTTATCCCAAAGAATATTATTATCGTGACAATCTGCATAATTAATTACACCCGCTGGACTCGAAGTATAGGATGCTTTTGAATAATTTACTTTATCGTAATCAATTTGGGGATGCTGTCCTGCAGCTACCACACCAAATTTTACCGACTCCGCATTGTCGATTTTACCAGTAGCAAAACCCCGGTCATCAATATTAAAAACACTTCCTTTAATGCCATCCCGCATATCGTCACTAAAAACAGCTATACCTTTGAGCATGCTTGCATTTTTCTTTAGCGCTCTCTTATCATCAGACAGTGGTGATCCCCCAGCTGTCCATCCCTCTCCATACAAAACAATAGAAGGTTTAATTTTTCGCAGCGTATCAGCTATCAGATTCATTGTTTCAATATCATGTATCCCCATCAAATCAAAACGGAATCCATCCACATGATATTCCTTTACCCAATACAAAACACTTTCCAGCATAAACTTTCTAAACATGGCTTTATCGCTTGCTGTTTCATTACCGCAAGCACTGGCATCTGAAAAAGTTCCATCGGGACGTTTGCGATAATAATAGTCCGGTGCGAATACATTAAAATTGGATTGCTGTGTTAAAGCAGTATGATTGTATACCACATCCATGATTACTCGCAAGCCATTACTGTGTATTGCCTGTATGGTCTGCTTCAATTCTTTAATACGTTGTTTGCCATCTGCAGGATTGGTACTATAAGAACCTTCTGGAATATTATAGTTTACGGGATCATAGCCCCAGTTGTATTGGTTCTGCTTAGTTTCGTCTACACTATTGTAATCGTAAAAAGGCAGCAAATGAATATGAGTTACCCCCAACTCTTTAATATGAGAAAGTCCTGTAGAAAATCCGGCTGCATTTTTAGTCCCACTTTCTGCCAACCCTAGAAATTTACCTTTATTTTTTATCCCGCTATTGGGATGAATACTAGCGTCTCGAACATGTAATTCATAAATGATTGCATCGGTTTGCAAATTCCGATTCGAGAAAGCAGGAGATTGATCTTTTTCCCAGCCTACAGGGTTGGTTTCTCTCAAATTAATTACTTGTGCTCTTACTCCATTCGTGCCACAAGCTTTGGCATAGGGATCCAATGTTTCCGCACTCCATACTCCATTGATATTTACCTGAAAAGTATAATACTGATCTTTGATGTTTTCATTGATAGTAATTTGCCAAACGCCATTCAAAGTTTTTTCTAATGCAGCGGTGCGATATAAATCGCCGCCCATATCGGATTTGTACAAATTAATTCGAACCGCGGAGGCAGTTGGCGCCCAAATTTTAAAAGTTGAACCTTTAGCCGTATAAGTCAATCCTAAATCGTTACCTGTATAAATAGGATAATTGGCGGTAGGGTCTTGGGCTGCTATTTGAGTAGCAATAATGAGCAGAATAAATAATAAAAAGTTTTGCATATATAAATAGGGTTATCAACCTTGAACAGATTGTTTACTTCTCCTATAACGAATAATATTACCGTAGGTATAAATGATTGAAACAACCAACAAACAGCCACGCGTTATAATCTTCAGATTATCATTTTTCAGATAAGCGTCTACGATTCCCACAATTAAAGTAATCACTAAGATAGTTCCTAGAATTGCGCCAAATAATGCTTTGTTAGTTTTAGGTATTGAATTCATTTTACTTTCTTTGGAATAGACAAGGACTCCCAGTTTGCATCACATACCATTTTACCGATAAAAACAATTTGACCTACATGATAAGGATAATGGGCCAGCTGGCGATTGATAGCTGCCGTAACTGTCCAAGGTTCCTTTCTGATATAGATGGTTCTGTCTAAATCCTCTACAGACAAATTATCGAGTACCTCATAAAAACATTGCCAACCTCTCTCCCACTTTTCAAGGAGAACTACCCTTGTTAGTAATTCCTCTTCGAACTCACCGTCGCGCATCCGCCATTCTTTTTCACCATCTGTTGTAAATACATCTGTCCAGCGAGAAAGCATATTACCAACCATATGTTTTGCTATAATGGCAATAGAATTACTCTCTTCATTGTATTTCCAATTCAATTGTTCATCTGTTAAGCGAGAAAAAGTCTTTTCCGCTAAATTTTTATAATATTCGAATTGCTGTTTTGCACTAATTAGAAACTCGTTTTGCATGTCCAATTTATTTTAAATGATATTCTTTCTCAATTAGCTGCAATAAACTCGTCGCTTCCATATCTAACCTCAGCGTAAAGTTTCTCAATGAAACCAACTGCAATTTTCTTTGAAAAAGTATATTTTTTAATTCCAATACATAAATGGAAGGCACTTCAGGAAATATAGCTTTATCGGTTTTATACAAGAATAAAGGAGACTTAAATTTTATATCGGAATCAGTTTGATGAAATTCTCCCGCATCCCAAAACCGGTTTAGCGCTTTATTGGTTTCAGTCACAGTTTCCAGATATCTATTATCAGCTACCAATGCTCTTTTCTCAATTCCATAATAGTAGTCTAGGAGACTATCTAAAATATTTTCTTTTCTAATCAATCTCAAATTTCCTGAGGTTTTCATCTGATCAAAAGCAGTACTATAGTATTCTAAATATCGAGTGGATCGAGCTCTTAATAAAAGATCATAAGCCAAATCAGGTGATTTTTTATAGCTGCCATTATCAAGAAAAGTTACTGCAGAATCAAGCAAACGATAAATACCCATTTGATAGCTTGCATGCTTTTTATAAAATGCAGTATCCTTTTTCAAATCGTTATAAATACGAAAAACATATTTCTTTTCACGTTGATGCTCTATGTAGTGCTCTAATTGAAGCTCTGCTAAAAATCCACAAAAGACCGCTAAAAACAACA
Organism: Sediminibacterium sp. TEGAF015; assembly: GCF_025997995.1. GTDB lineage: Bacteria > Bacteroidota > Bacteroidia > Chitinophagales > Chitinophagaceae > Sediminibacterium. Next base: position 1,430,663 of record NZ_AP026683.1, read on the forward strand.
TGAAGAATTCCCAGAAATAAGACTTCCAAGTTTTTGTGCCGTGGTCGTGATGGGCATGATGGTGTACTTCCATATTTTCGGATGCTTGAGTAGGTTCAATTGAAGTTTCGGGTTCAGAAGAATTGTCGAAGATTTCTTCTTCGGGTTGCTGTTCCATTTAGCTGGGTAATTATCTTACAATTTAATTAAAAAATTGAATTGAAGATTCCCACTATTCGGGATTGGGTGCTAACGATCGATTTTTTGTAATCAATGCCACACCTAACCAATACAATATTAAAAATGGAATGCCAGGAATAAAGAATAAGAATAGAAACTCGAAGCCCTTAGGAAAATTCATTTCGGTAAAAAAAACAACAAAGGCAGATACAATTCCTGCAAAGCTTAAAAGAATAGTTAGAATTGGACTCCATAAACTTGAAAGTTTATCCTTATAACATAAAATGGAAACCCATATAATAAAAGTAAATTGAACAAGCCTTCCAAACACCCCCATATTAATTACAGTAATATTATCATACTGCTTTCCAAAATCATCAGCTAGTTTTCCTTCAGCCACCCATTTAGCCAATGCATCAGGATATGAGTAATGATGTGTGAACTCCCAAATTAACTCAACAAATGAAAGTACAAATAGTACAGTAAGCCAAATTCTTCTTGTTTTGCTCATCTTAGCTAAATTTGACTTACCATACACAATAAAGAATGTCAAAAAAAGAAAAGCAGCAAAAAAAAGAAAAATATACCTCAAATGCTCTCTTTCTGGGTGTTTAAGAACAGTAATACTCAAGTCTGGTGGTGCTTGCATTCCAACAATTCCAATGATTGGACAAGCTATTAAAAACAATGGCAAAGCCATACGGTTCAATACAAATCTAAAGCTAAGTGTAAAAAATACTAGCGTGAATGCACACCAGATAATTAGAAAAGTTTGGAATGAATTTGTTTCAATGTATGGTGTATGCTTAGCGAGCAAAGAACCCATGAAGAATGGGAGGATAAGTAACAATATGGTTACAATCGAATTAACAAATTTTGTTTTCATATTTTGGTTGGGTTGTATACAATATTCCTAGCCCTCGAAATACTGATTTTCATTGCATAGGATTTACCCTTCCCTTCTTTTTGAAAATAAAGATTCCCTCCCAAGCCTACTATATTAAACCCATCTTGATACGTTGGTTGCAATGTATATTCTGTATTCGGTTTTAGTTTGATTACCAATTTTCCTTCTTTCAAAAAAACTGTAACGGTAGCATTGGTTTCAGATGAAAAATAGTTGCCAACAAATTTTTGTAAATAAGCATTGGTTACCTCTGGCGCTGCCACTTTGGTATAGCGAATTGTATCTCTTTCTGGCATGATATTGACAAATGAATTGGGTTGCATAAACTCAATCCATCTTGCACTAGCTGTTGTAAATTTTGTATCTGAGTTTGGCTTCAATAATGCATTGTCTATATACAGCTCATTATTTCTGACGCTTATTTGTGCAGCCATTCCATCTCTATCGTTTTTGTACCAGCCTGTATACCTATTCAAAGTAGGCAATTGCACTTTTTCAGTTGGTGCTGTTGAATTATTTGCTGAAGCACTGATTTCTCCAATAAAAATATCTCTTAGCATATTAGCTAGTCTACCTCTTGCGGTATCAAATTGGGAGGTGTTGCTTAAGAAAGCGATGGACAAATCTTTGTCCGGAAAATATTCTAAGTTGGCTCTGTATCCAGCTGTAGCACCACTGTGTTGAATGTAGGGCTGTCCACGGAATTGTTGTATAAACAATCCAGCACCATAATCATTCAACTTTCCATTATTGAACGGCAATACTTCTTTTTGTTTGGCCAACAAAGAAGGCGTCCCAAATTTACCTGACAAATAATAATCATTCCACTTTAATAAATCTTCCGTTGTGGTTAACAATCCCCCATTACCATATGCATCTTCATTAGGCATTAAAATCTCATATCCTGATGGAGTTAATTGATAGGCAATAGCTCTATTTTTCACAATGCGATTGCGATTATCCCTCCACTCTGTATTCACCATTCCCGCAGGAATAAAAAGATATTTTTTGGTAAACGCTGCCAAACTCATCCCACTGGCTCTTTGCACTATAATCGCCATGAGATTATAGTTAGAATTACTATAAATAAATTCTGCCCCAGGGATATTGTTGAGGCTATTTTGTGCAGCTACTATTTCCAAAACATCTTCATTGGTATAGGCTTTTGTTGTTCTTTCCCAACCCGCTACTGCAGCTACTGCCCCCCAGTCTCTTAAACCGCTGGTATGATGCATCAATTGCTCAATTGTAATTACAGCTCCATAATTTTTGAGTTCGGGTAAATACTTTCTGATATCATCCTTTTGTGAAAGTTTACTCTGCTGTTCTAGTAAAAGAATGGCAGCGGCCGTAAATTGCTTGGATACAGAACCAGCTTCCGTTTTGGATGTTAGGGTCATGGGAACATTTCTTTCCAGATCCGCCAAACCAAAGGCTTTGGAGTAAATGATTTGACCATTTCTTTGAATGGACAACTGACACCCAGGATTGGATGGCATATACATGCGCATCGCATTATCTAGTCGTGCCAGGGTATCTTGTAAGGTTTGTCCCAGACCTGTTGCTGTAAGCAGTAGCAAACAACAAACGATAATTGTATTTTTCATTTTATCCATTGTATCGGGGGTCAAAATCAACCATCCACTCAATGCCAAATTTGTCACGGAACATTCCAAAATAAGAGCCCCATGGACTATCACCAATAGGCATTTCAACCTTTCCACCACTGGAAAGTCCATGAAAAAGTTTGTCTGCTTCTTCTTTCGATTCAGCACTAATAGAAATTTTACTTCTAGTTTCATTCAGATTGTGAACACCCAGTGCTTCCGGGGTATCACTTCCCATTAAAATATCAGATTTACCAATTGGCAAAGCAATATGCATGATTTTATTGGCCTCAGATTCCTTGGCAATGCTCCCTTCAAATGCCATATCCTTGAATCGCATGACCATGGCAAACTCGCCACCAAAAACGGATTTATAAAATTCAAATGCTTCTTCAGCATTTCCATTAAAATGGATATAGGGATTAATCTGTGCCATGATTTTTGTTGTTAGGGGTTAGTGTTTTTCTGCGATTTCCTTTAATTTTTCTAGGGCTCTCGGATAGTGATTATTAAAATAATCCAAGTATTCTTCTATGACATCAATGTCAACAGTTACTGTTGTAACTCCCCCCACTTCATGAAATGAATAATTTTCATGACCCCCTGCCCACTTTTCAACTTGCTCGCCAGTTGTTACTTCCTTGTCTCCATCTATAAATCCATAGTGCAAAATGGATACAAATTGTGCTGGCTTGTGCTCCTTTATTTCAGAAACCATGCCCCCTCTTTTTCCATTTTCATCTACCCCCACAAAATAGATTTTGCTTCCTTTATCCCAACTTCCTTCATAAGTAGAAGTTGGATTAAATACAGAAGTCCATCCTTGATAGGTACTAATGTCTTGTAAACCTAACATGGTTTCATAGACTTTTTGGGCGGTTGCCTGTATAGCTGTTGTAAACAAGAGTTTTTGCATAAAAAGGGGTTATCCTTTAAATGTACAATACTATTGGGAGAGTGTCAAGTCTTATGAAGTTTATTAATTGAATTCTTTCAATCACTAATCTTCTTATCAATACAAGGTTTTAAACTGTCAAAATAGGTTTTAAAAGTCTTGAATTCATCCGCTGACATTCCATAAACTGGCATGTCTAATAAGCTAACTCCTTTATCAATAAAAGTAAAACCTGTCCAGTGCGCTTCTTTCTTACTTACTGTAAAGTATTGAATAATAGTATTATTTAGGTAAAAAGAATCTTCTTTGGTAAGTTTGAACTCATTAGGCCATGGCTTCGCTGGTTTAAAATTCAACTGACGAAAACACTGTTTTTGGGTAAGCTCATGAAGTTTAGCTAATGAAAGTTTAAGTATTTGGAATTTAGCAGATGGCAGGAAAATATCATTCGGTCCCGTTTTCTCAAATAAAGAATCCAATTTTTTCCTATCAAAAAAGACACTAAATACAGTATCATACGCCTTCCAGCTTAGATGATTTGTATCTGCTTTAGTAATATCGAATTTTTGATAGGGTCTTTTTGAAAGCCAAGTATAAAGCTCTTCAATACTTTGCAATCTTTTTTGATACAAGGTTGAATCATTGGCAAAAACACCAGAAGAAGCAAATAAAAATAATAGAGACAAAAGTAATTTCATTGAGTCAGTTTAGTGTACAAGTTCATCTTGCTCTACATGCAAAATATGCAATAACCTATGAATGAGGGGCGCAAAAAAAACGGCAGTTATACTTAAGAATGCAACACCACTATACAAAGCATAAATAGAAGAAAATATTTTTGCAGCATTGGATTTCATTTCTACAACAGGCCCCATACCTGTCAATATCATGCATGCCATATGAAAACTATCTAACCAAGATACATTTCCAATGTAATGATAGCCTATGGTTCCAAATAATACCGAGAATACAATTAAGCCTAAAGCAAAAAGTCCATAACGCCCCAGTCTCAGAAAAAAGTGAGGTAAGGGAGTAACTTTTTGTTTGCGATTTTCAAATTTCATTTGGATTATTTTGTAGTGCCTATTATCAATTGATCTAAAGTTAATCCACTGGCATAGCTTCCTCTTCCCCAAAAATGTACTTATTAAACCATTGCCAATTATGCCAAATGGCTGCCAAGCGCTCTTTGGGTTTATTGATGCCATGACCAAACCCTTTATATACAATCAGCTTAGAAGGAATTCCCCGATCCTGTAAGCCACGGTACAATTCATAGGCATTAGAAATAGGAACCCTTTTATCGAATTCTCCATGCTGAATCAAAGTAGGTGTACTCGCTTTATTAATATTGGTCATGGGTGAAGTCTTGCGATAGATTTCCATATTACTCCAGGGAGTAGCTTCTAAGTATTGGCGTGTAAAGGGTGTAATATCTGTACTCACATAATAGGTTACCCAATTAGAAATGCCAGCCCCTACCGAAATGGCTTTAAACATATTTGTATTCGTAGTTAGAAAAGCTGAGATATATCCACCCTGGCTCCAACCCATGCTACCCATTCTAGATGTGTCAATGAAACCCTTGCTATTCAAGTATTCCACTCCACTAACCACATCCCACATATCGCCTACTCCCAAATTGCGCACATTGAGTGATCTGAATTTTTCACCGTAGCCAGCACTACCGCGATAGTTCACTCGTAAGACTAGCGCTCCTTTCTCTACCCAATGCATAATGGGATAAACAGTACCCGGAGCTGGATCTGGAAAATCAATTCCAGTAGGTCCACCATGTATCACTACCAATAGCGGATACTTTTTCTTTGGATCAAAATTGCTAGGCTTTAGTAAAACCCCTTCAATAGTGGTATTGTCTTTGCTTTTCCACTGAATCACTTCATTCACAGGGGTATTCCAGTTAGCGATTTGAGCAGAACTGTTACTCAGTTTTTTCAGCTCCGTATTCATGCGCCCTATATATACTTCGTTCAACCCATCGTGATTTCGACCCAATACAGCAATTTTATCAGATTGCTTACTAAATGATACAGTCCCAACAATATCTAATGGAATTGACACAGGCTGCGTTTTGCCGGTTTTGCTATCTACTACATACAGTTTTTGCTTTGTCTTTTCCAATGCAATAAGATAAATACCATTACTATTCCACTCCACAACATTTTTATTTTCATCTACATCTGTAGCAATCTCTCTGCTTTTCTGCGTAGCTATATCGTACACAAAGAGTCGATTGTTCTTGTAAAACTGAGTAATAGAATCGTTCACCGAACTCGTATATACAAAAGCTGTTCCTTCAGGATTCCAGCGAATAAAGAAGTCGGATGCTGGATTAGCTACCAGTGGTGTGATTTTTTTATCGGAAAGATTAATAGATACAATATCCGCACTGATACCTGAATTGATTAATGGATCCCTTTGGCGATTAAACACAATACTTTTACCATCAGGACTCCAGTCAAATCCGCTGACTGTAAAATTGCCTTCTGTCAAACGCTTAGATACAGGCATTTTAGCACTATCTGGATGAAAGTTGACAACCCACAAATGAGCATGCTTGTATTCTTCGCCTTCTACCCCAAACGCACCAAATTTTTCTTTAATTGCTTTGTCTCTTTTGCTATCTGCCTCTGTTTTTGAAAAGGCAATTTGCGCACCATCCGGACTCCACTTATACGCCCCAATGCCTTCCTCTTCTTTGGTAACCTGCAGGGCTTCGCCTCCATTCAAATCAATTACATACAACTGATTTTTATCGCCTCTGTCGGCTAAAAAGGAAACGTAGCGACCATTGGGTGAAAATTGCGCTGCTGTGCTGCTAGACTTCCCTGTACGTGTTAATTGAATTGGCGATGCGCCCTCACGGCTCATCCAAATTTCAGCATCATAGCTGTTACTAGACCAATCGGTTGAAGTAAGCGTATAGACCATTGTATTCCCGTCAGGGGAAATAATGGGTGCACTTACATTTTTTAAACTGACCCATTTCTCAAATGAGATAGATGCATTTTTTTGAGAAAAGGCAGAGCTAGTAAGGCATAGAAGAATGCAGAAATATAGGATTCGCATGGTAAGTGATTATATATAAATATACTCAAAAGAAATAAGCGCTGGACTATTTATTACCCTTTGCCTCTAATGAATCAATAAACTGTCTGATTGCCTTTAAATCAGCTTCCGTATTATCATTCATAACCGAATGACCTGCATGCTCAATCACAACAAATTTAGCATTAGGTGTAAGGCGTTGAAACTGCTGAACTGTCGTAGGCAGGGCAATATCAAATTCCCCTGTCGTAAACAAAACAGGTACTTTAATATTCTTTAATTCTCCAATCAAATTAATATCTCGCAGATTCCCTCCTACTAAAAATTCATTATTGCCGTTCATTTGTAATCCCAGTAATTTACCACTGCGAGCTATGGAAGAATCAAGGTATCGATTCATTTTGCGATTATAAAATAAGCTGTAATACTTATTTAGAGACTTTGCAAAATTGGCTGTGTCTGAATAATTGCCCGCAATGAATTGCAAAATGGGATTACGATCTAATGAATCCATTTCATACACCCGCTTATAGCTATCTTTTATCCAGGTTCTTGCATCCAAAAAAGGACTTTCCAAAATCAAAGCCTTAGGTTTATGTTCATTTTTTAAATAATGACTAACTGCTAACATGGATCCATAAGAATGACCATATAGATAAAATTCTTTTACATGTAAGTGGTTTAAGAGCGATTTCAAATGAGCTAGCTGCGATGTAAGATTCATCAAACTGGTATCTTCCGAATTAGAAGAACGACCAGAACTTAATTGATCGTAAACTATAACTTGACGATCATTGGCCAATTCAAAAAGGGGCGTTAAATAATAACTAGGAAAACCTGGCCCTCCATGTAGCATTACAATAGGAGTCTTTCTACCGGTACCGATTATCTTATACCATATTTTTCCTCCCTTCACTTCCAAGTAATTTTCTCCTTCTTTGGGCTTGTCATACTTACAGGAAAAGAGAAAAGTTAATAAAAAGCAGGGCAGAAGTAATTTTTTCATACACACTAATCAGTTTGTCTCAGTGTATGTCTTAAAATTATTCAATATAGCCTGCCATCCATTGCGTTGCAATTCGATTGGATTTTGCGTTTCCGGATCAAATGTTACAATCACTTTTGTACCATCACCCGTTTCCCGAAATGTAACAGTTGAATATCTACCTCCAAACTCATAGGTAAAATCTGAACCGGGATTAACTTCTGTATATACGGCAGCAAAATCAAAGCCAAAGCTCCCATCATTTGCTTCCATTCTAGCTACATAATGACCCCCTACATGCATTTCGTTTGTTGCAGACGGGCAATGCCAACTAGAATCTGCGAAATTCCACTTCGTAATATGTTCGGGCTTAGTATAGTATTCCCAAACTTTATTTTTATCTGCCGAAATGGTGGCTTGTACTGTTATATTATCTTGAGTCATTGTTTCAAATTATAATTTTTTATTGATTCGCTTTATCAATAGCCAGTATGGTCTGCAATAATACATTCGCTCCATTCTCCATATCGATTGCTGTAGAAAATTCTTTGGGAGAATGACTAATCCCCCCAACACTAGGAATAAATATCATTGCAGCAGGGGCAATCATACCTACATGTTGCGTATCGTGCCCTGCCCCACTTTGCATGAACTTGGTACTAAATCCTAAGGACTTAGCAGTGGCATGAATGGTTTGCTGTAATTTCTTGTCCGTTAAAGCTGGTTTGGATTCATTCGCCTGTCTTTCAAAAAGAATTTTGGTTTTAGTGGCTTTGGCAATTAGATCAGCCCGCTTTTCAATTTCTTTGAATAGCATTTCAATTTTTTCGGCCGACAAATCGCGTATTTCTAATCCCATTTGAACTTTCCCTGGAATCACATTGTACGCACCTGGCTGCACCGCTATTTTACCTACTGTTCCCACTTGTGTTCCTTTTACGCTGGTGATAACTTCATTTACCGCAATCACCAATTTAGAAGCAGCCAATAAAGCATCCTGACGCATATTCATTTGTGTAGCACCTGCATGATTCGCAAATCCCTCAACCATTACTTCCCAATGCACAATCCCTACAATTCCTTCTACTACACCAATCTGTATCTTTTCTTTTTCTAAAATACCACCCTGTTCAATATGCAATTCCAGCCAGGCATGGATATCTCCTTTTTTACGGATGCAAGATTGAATATTATCGGGGTTTCCACCAATAGCCCGTATACCTTCCCCCATGGTTAAACCACTTTGGCTTCTTTGCTGTAAGCCTTCTTTACTAATATCTCCTACCATAGCTTTACTGCCAATGGTGCCGCCCTCTTCATTGCTAAAAATGATCAGCTCCAGGGGATGCTCGGTCACTAAATTTTGCTCATTCAAGATCTCTATGACTTCCAATGCACCAATAGAACCCAATGTGCCGTCGTAATTACCCCCGTCTGGCACCATATCAATATGAGAACCAAAAGCAATGGGTTTCAAAGCATTGTTTTTGCCTTTGCGTTTGCCAATAATATTTCCTGCGGTATCTATGGTAGGATTTAAACCGGCTCTTTGCATGAGCGCTGTAAACCATGCACGGCCCTCTATATCTGCCTGGGTAAATGCCACGCGGGTACCATGGCCATTGGCATCCATTCCAAATTTGGCCAATTCAAAAATGCGGCTTTCAATGCGCTTCCCGTTTACTCGTAGTGCATTGGCAGCGGCAGCGGATCTAGTTACAGCTTTAATCCCGCCAAAAGCGATAATGCCTAAAGCCGTTAAAGAGGCGTTTTGAATGAATTGTCTTCTTCGCATGGGGGGCTATTTTTATTTGTCTCTGTATTCAGGTTTGGGGATTCTACTCGTTCAATGTGTAAAAAAGTACTTTTCATTAAATAGAGAAAAGATTGCTTCTCTTCTCCCTCAAACTCAACCAACCCGTATTTCATTTTTTCTACGGGCATCCATTTAAAAGTACCAAAAATTCTGTCCCAAAGAATGAATATATCAGCATAATTAGAGTCTGTATAGAACTGTTCTTGCTGATGATGTACCCGATGATGATCGGGCATTACAAAAATGAGTCCAAAAGTATTATTCAGCCATGTAGGATAATGCAGGTTGGAATGCTCAAGAAATAAAAAGATATAAATAACGAAATAGTACAAGACCATCGCATTTACATCTAGACCAAAAATGCCTGCTGCGAGTATATTACCTGTTTGGTAAACAAGAATCAGCTCTAATGGATGAAATCGAAGTACCGTGGAGGAATCCATGGTTGTATCGCTATGATGTACTCTGTGTAATCTCCATAAAAAGGGAACGGTATGCGAAGCCCTATGGATCCAATAAGTAGTAAAGTCGTAAAGCATAACACCAATCAACAGCTTTGCGATGAATGGGATTTCTACTAGATAGAGCAAACCAATTTCATGGGTATTTAGCCATTCTATACAGTACACTTGAATGGAAACAAAAAACACATTCAAGGCTGTTAATACTACCTGATACAGGATATTTTGGAATAAATGTTTTCCTCTGTTTTTAAAAGAAAAAGGAGTTCCGGAAACTTGTTCCAGTGTAAAGAAAATGGCTAAGAGACCAATGATGAGGTAGTTTTGGTCGAGGTGTAGGATGGTATTAAGTATACTCATTGGACTAATATATGGGCTTATTCTTCATCTTCTGCAAAAGTTAATACGTAACCGTTATTATCTTCTATAGAAAATTCCGTTGCACCGTAAAATGTTTTTTCAATGCCTTTTACCACTTTTACTTTGTCTTTTATAGCATCAAAGAATTTGCGGATTTCGGTGGTCTGAATATACAATAGCAATGAGCCTCCATTATGTCTTGAAACCATGGGTAAATCTTCTCCCAAACTTTCAAAGGTCTGAAACATAAAAGTTACATTTCCGCAGGTCATCATTGCCCAAACCAAATCACCTTGCTCTGGAACTGAGGCAATAACAGAAAATCCTAACTGCTTGTAAAAGTCAATAGAGGCATTGATATCCTTAACAAAAATATTGGGCGATATTGAGTTCATTTAGGGTTGATTTTTGCTTATTCCAAATGATACTTTGTTTGTAAAAAAGAAATAAGCGATTCTGCCTTTGCTTTTTGTTGAATCAAATAATTCCTATTGACTTTTGTATATAAAATAGATCTTGTCAAATTGCCAAAAAATATTTGATTTTGAAGTTTATTGTTATTCAATTCTGGCAGAACATTTGATAATATTTCGCGTTTTTCAAAATCAACATATGAGCTATCAGCAAAAATCCAAGTTTGTATTATCGGAAATGCTTCATCCCATACCTTATCATTTTGTTTGCTAAAACTTTCATTATGATCTGCAATTGCTCTGTTTCGAGAGTCATAACCTAAAATGCTATCAACTACCTCCTTTCTTCGAATTAATCTCAAGTTACCTGCATTTTTTAATTGAATTACTGTTGCGTCCGTAGATCTGAATACTGGCAAAAATGCACCTTTAAAAAAATACTCATAGAATTGCCTAGCTATTACGGGATTTGAAATGTCTTTCCTAGCAAGTGCTAATAAAGAAGTCCATGCAGCTTCTTTTTGATAGTTTCGGTTTATTGTTCTAGTTAAATCGCTAGTATCCGCCTTTAGGTTTTGAACCAAACTTTCCACGTATTGAATCTCCCGGTCTCTTTCGATTTTATGTTCCAATTGGTACTCTGCCAAAAAACCACAGAAAACAGCAAGAAAAAGCATTAGGAATTCCCAGAAATAAGATTTCCAATTCTTTTTGTGATGAGGCGCTGCTGGATCATGAGCATGGTGATGTACTTCCATATTTTTGGTCTCTTTAGTTTTGGTTTTGAATAATTTTTGAATCGTCTTCCAATTAAACGGAATGATCATAATGAAAGACATCCAGGTTGCATAAAACAAATTGGACATCCATGAATGCTTTTCATCAAAAACAAATTGATCGGCAAGTAATCGCATGATGAGCCAGAAAAACCAATTCAGAATAAATGAAAGGGCCAACGCCTTTAAAGGTGGCTGTTTGCGAAACAATTCACGAATTTTATTTAGTGCCATAGGCTGAATAGTAGAAATCAATTTACACAAAAATTACCTTTTGCCTATAAAGTCTATGGTTTGTTCTATCCAATCTTTCCTATTGGTTAAGAAATAATCGGGACTAATACCAGAATCTTCATATTGCAAAGCGGTGGAGCCATTATTCATATCGGTTTGATAAAACTCAAATTTAGCGCTTGGCAGTCTTAGGTATTTTCCATAATTGCTGCCATAGGCCAACATTCCTTTGGTTTGTTGGCCAAGAATGAAAACATTTTTTTGTTGCTTTAGCTCCAAAGTAAACAGTTCTGCTTGGCTCAATGTAGCATTATTAACAAGCAAATATAATTTCCCGATTTTCAGATACCCTTTTAAAAGTTTAAGGAACTTTGTCATCTCCTTATCTGCACCTCCCTCATTATTTCTTAAGTCTACAATTAGATTAGGCGCTACCAATTGATTTTTAATAGAGTCGTAAAAAAATTGTGATGCTTGCGCTATTTTAGGATTGGTCTGAAATGAGCGAATCAAAACGTATTGAATTTTTTCATCTATATTTTTGAAAGCGAATTTTGTACCATCTTTTGGCAGATTACTATAATCCTCTTTTTCTAATTTTTTAGCATACACCGATTGAGAAAAAGAACCATAGAAATAAGAATTCACCAGTGTTTGGTTTTGGTATTTCTCTATGGGCTGTAGTATAAAATGCTTAAAATAAGGATGTCCGTAGATTGCTTTATAAGTATGTTGAGCAGTTTCATAAAGATGAATAGCAATATTCCCGCTTTTCCAAAAGTTTAGTTTTGAATCGAGAATTACTCCAATATATTCCTGGTCATTATTTTTGAAAAGTCCTACAGTGTAAAAAGTATCATAGTGATAAATGCCTTCAACGGATTCAATCGGCTTATTGGAAAGAATTACTCTTAATGAATCTAGGTCTAAGGATGTAGTAGGATAATCTTGAAATTCTTTAGTAGCAACAAAGCTATCTATGCGCTCTTTTGTCCTGAATGGTTCATAATTGGGAATGCGATAGAATCCTATATGGTTGTCGCGAAGAGGGAAAATGAGTTGAGATAGGTTGTAGAAATAAGTAAAGCTTTCAGGATTACTTATGGTATCAGATGCTAGTCGAGCATACAATGCATTGAAATCAGCCTTTTTCTCACCCTTTATTTGATCCTTAAATGAGGCTGTTTTTTCAACAAATGACTTTAAGGATGTTAAGTCTGAAAGATATGGGCTAGGTTGGGCTGTTAAAACTAATGAGAGTAATAAAAGAAAGGATGAAAAAATTGTTTTCATGTTGAAAGAAGTTATTAGCACTCCTAATTATTTATAACCCAACCTAATTAATTCACGTTTAACTTGAGCTGCCGTTTTAAACTTTGCTTTCTTACTTGAGCCATCACTCCAACTACACTCGCAACCTCCGTCCAATTTTTTACTTATTTTTTCAAGCAATTTCCAATCATTTCTTCTATTGGATAGGTCATAGTCATAAACGAAAGTGCCATAAAGTGTACCATCTACATCAAAATGCTGCTGCTGCCAAGAAGCAATTACTACTAACTCTTTAGTTTTATCTGTATCCGCATTAGCGAAAAAGACTGTCTCTATATTGGGCTCTCCTCCTTCTGTATCAATTACCCCAAAACCAGTTTTAATGAAAGTATTTTTATCCTTATGCATAAATACTGTCCCCACAATACGAAAATACGTCTGTTGCTCAAGATCCTGCTTTAGCGGTAATTTATAGGGTTGTTTATATAGAGCAATAATAATGGGTATATCATTCCATTTCATCTCTATCACACCATGGGTCAATTTTGCATTTTGAGGCTTAAAGCGCTCCGCAAATTGCTCAGCCGTTTCTCCATCATTTCTTTGAATAACTTGTCCGTTTACAATGGTTGATCCCAATAGAAACAATAAAATGAATATATAAAATCTCATGGTGTATTATAGACTTTTACGAAGAGAATTATTTGATTGATGGCAAGGTAATAAATTGCTTTTCAAAAGTCTTTCCGTTAAACTTAAATATCTTTCCGTCTTCCATCCCAAAAAGCAAATTGTTCTTATTGTCTTTATAAATTGTCCAAATCATTGGGTTAGATAGGTTGTCACTTATTGGATAGTTTGTCAAAGTTTTACCGTCGTATTTCCAAGCGCCTGTATCTCTATCCCCAAACCAAATATTGCCATCTGCATCTTCCTCCATAGCAAAAACATGTTCAAGAGTGCCTGGTTTTGACTTATCTCCTCGTCGAGTACTTGTTGGATGGATTAAATGATGCTTTTCAGAAAAATTAACTATCGTACTACCGTCCATCAACAAAACGCCAATTCCATTATTACCAATCCATATTCGTCCTTTTGAATCTGCTAATACACTTCGTATATGCAAAAGCTCATCCCGTTTTAAATTTAATCTTTCAGCATCATAGATGCTTACCTGTTTACCATCATAGTTAAATAGCGCAGCATAGGTTGCAATCCAAACTTTACCATCCTTAGACTTGGCTATATCCGTTACACCGTAAGAATTGTCAGCTGTTGTATTGTTGGGTTTGGGAAAAATTAAATAATGCATATTGATACCGTCAAATCGATTAATTCCATCCTCTTCCCCAGCATTAAACCATAACTCTCCATTGGTTTTACTCCAATCGTATTCGGGTTGGTTGATATTGGTGGAATAATGTGTAAACGTTCCATTGTTATATTCACTAACTCCCCTTGCAGTGCCAATCCAAATTCTACCCTTCTTGTCTTCTTGGATAGAACGGATTTGATTATCGGCTAAACCTTGACTTATTGTAAAGTACTCAAATGTTTTGCCATCAAAAAAGGATATGCCCTCTTTATGACTTCCCAACCAATAATTTCCTTTACTGTCCTGAAAGATTGCTCGGATTCCAGAAGAAAATTGCAAACTGTCCGATTTTGAGGTCATTACCCATTCTGGCTTATTTGTTTCATTTTCATTTGATTTCTTTTCTACACAAGCAAGGTTCAGTGCCAATATCAGAGATAGGAATATCATTTTCATTTTTTGTTTGTATTGGAATTTTCTAGAATGGAACAATACGGGCAGGATTGGTGAAAGAGTGGAATCGATTAGTTAAGGCTAAATTACTGAAGTTGATTAGTAATGCCAAAGATGAGGAGGAGTTGCTGAGGGCTAAAGTGGAGTGAAGATGTTTGTTAGCAGTTGAAATCCATCAGTCTACAATGTAGTATGTCCAATGCTTATAACCCGCCTTAAGAAATTCTTCCTCCTCATTTTCGTCTTCATTAGGATTATAAGACACTAGTTCATAATTAAAGTTAAATAGCACTTCCTGCTTAAAAGTCAGTCGATATGTACTATCAAGATTTTCGTATTGAAAACTTGGAATACCTATTATATGTGAACTAGGTATGGTTTTTACAAATTTGGGTTGAAGATTGATTAGACCTTGTGGGTATGCATTATAAGCTTTTCTGTAAGATTCAATAGCAACTACAATTTTATTTGCTTGCCCAATTGCAATATTGCGGCTAAAGCTTCGAATTTTGTAACCCAAGAAGAGGCAAATTATAAGTGTCATAGAAATTGCAAAAGTAAAAAATGAACCCTGAAACTACTCAAAATCAGTGCTGTTGAATAAAAGACTTTTGCAAGTCCACTCAAATAAGAAGGGCCTGGCAAAAAAGGTGATAAAGCCAATAATGCTATTATTAGAAGTGTAATTATAAGTTGAGCAAACTTCTTATATGACATAGGCTAATTGGAAAGTGGTAGTTAACGTTCGTGGCTTTTTTCTTTTTCACCCAGAATTAAACGTCTAAAAAGTCCTCTTTTTTTGTAAAATATTCTAATCCTACAACCAAGATTAATGAACATATAGAGAATATTTTCTGCATTATAACTGTCAAACCCAAATAACCAAATCCGTATAGTGCAAAAAAACAGTAATAAGTTATAAGGCAAAAAACACAGCAAACTTTAAGAAAATGGAGTTTGGATTTTATTATATAAATAGAAATTGTAAACAAACCTAATAAAGTCAAAACAATGGATATAGTCCCTATATCATGTAAGGGTGTTGCAATTAAAAAAATAAATACAATATTGATAACACCAATAAATTTCAAAATCTTTGCCCACAACTTTGAAGAAATTTTATTGGCCATATTTATAAAGAAAGTTCCATAACCAATAGATTGGAAAGCCATGCCAATAATTGCCCAAATCCTTCCAGTGTTTTCAGAACCATTTATTGCCTTAGGTGCAAACAAATGACTGAAAAAATTTCCTGACCAGTCAAAACCAATAGAATTTTTGTCAAATAATGACCCACCAGGATAATTGAAAGTTGCAACTATTATCAAAACCGCTGATGTAATGATGCATATCAAAACAAAATATTTCTTAATCAATTTTATAATTTTTAATAAATTCATTTGCAATGACTGCTAACGTTCGGGGCTTAGCACCGTTTGGATAATCTGTGTTAATACTGCTGGCTTGGCCACTAAATCCCCGATTAGCTAAAGCCAAATTACTGAAGTCCATTTGAAATACAAAAGCTGATGGGCCATTGCTGAACCTCCAACTGGCGTAAGCCTTTTGTAAGCGGTAGTATTTTAACAAGCTATCCAATAGTCCACTCTCACTAACTTGCCAGCTTTGAAAAACAAAAGCCATCCATCATCTGAGTTTTTGTTTGAAGTCAGCAGCTTAATACTTAAAACTTTTCCTTTATTATCGATAATTAATTCCTGAGCCAGCTTAGTTGACTTTGGGAATAACCGTTTGATTTTTTCTAAGGTAACTGAGCTATCTAGTGTTATTTTAGGTGAAAATAAGACGTGCAAAAGTCAAGATTTTGAGGATCTAATATTTTATCGGGCTTTCCTAATAGATTTAATAAATCTTTCTTCTTGCACAATAAAGGCAACTTATTATTTATTCTAATAGAGTTCCATTCTAAGATCTCCTGCGAGTTTTGCACCCTTCCCATTGAATTCATGATAAACGCTAAGAAAAGAAGTGAGCAAAATATTCTTACACTATATTTCATAATTAATATTACGTCAGCCCCGGTACAAATGCCGAATTAAAATATTTTGTTAAAGATAACGGTTGCAGTTATTCTCTCTTGCGATTGATGACTTCTTCAAGTCCTGGCTTGCAAGTCAGTAAATGCCAACCACCGAAAACAATAAATATTTTGTCGTGTGTGTTTAATAGTTTGTCAACTGTTTTTATTAAAAACTGGTCTCTTATTTCTTTTGAGGCTCTGCCAATTTTTTGAAATTCTCCATTTGGTTCAAACGGATTAGTCGGTTCAAGTTCTGAAATGTCAAAAGGTCGTTTTAATAACTGCTCATAATTTGATTTAAAAAAACTAAAACTCTGTTCAGTTTTTTCAAGTGCTATCCCACCTTCTTTAATGATGTAATTTTGAACAAATGCTTCATACTTTTTTTCGATTTCCGAGGTTTTTGAAATGCCTTGCCCTTTAAGTCCCCACATAAGACGTTCAGTAACGATATAAGCCAAAAACTCACCCTTTGAATATGTTTTAAGTAATTCTTGAAATTCAAACTCAACTGTTGGGTCGCCGTCAACTGTTTTTATTTTTAAACTATCACTTAATATTTTAGTTAACCCAATTTCGCCATCCTTCAATAAAGCATCTTTTCTTGAACTGTAAACTTTATTTGAAATGTCGCCACCTTCGTTAATTGCTATTTCAGGTTTGAAAGCAAAGAATTTTTGTTCAATTTTTGCGAACATTGGATTTTCTATATCTGAATTATCTGTCAAATGATTAACACCACAAAACACCACCCTTTTTTTCCCGTTTGTAAATTCTAAAATATATGGGTTGGAAGGAAGTTGTCCCATAGAGTCAAGTTTTATGTCTAGGTAACTTATTGTAGGATAAATGTTAGTTGTGTCATTATTTGCTTTTTTGTCAAACTTAGAGTTGTTGCAGTTAGATAATAAAACAGAAATAGAAGTCAAGATGATAAAATGTCTCATAATTATTTTGGTGTTCCGATATAATTGCCACTAACGTCTGTGGGTTTAGGCTGGTTGGATAATCTGTGTTACTCCTGGCGTAAAGCCTATTGTTAGCAGTGGTTTTACTCTTGTATCCTATTTTTCAAATCCATTTGTGCATGCAAGATTCTAGCTATTTCAACTTTACCTATGCTCAGCTTTCTATAGAAAAGTATGTGCTGCCCAGCTTTAAATCCTAAAATTTCTGCACTTACCTCTGGATAATTTTTACCTATAACCTTACCATCTGCTATGTCTTGACAAAAATCTAATAGCATGAAATAGTACTTGTCTGCTTGTCTCTCTGACCAGGTATCAACTGTATATTCCCAAATTGATGATAAATCTTGAACTGCTTTATTTGTTAAAGAGTAACTACCCATTTTTTCTTCTAGCAGCTTTTAATTTTTCAAGATGCTTTTTAGGGTCGAAACTTCTAGCCACACCACTTTCAATACCATCTGTAATAGCTTTTTTGAGTGCTTGAATTTTTGATTCTTCCTCCTCTAAAAGCCTAAGACCTGCCCTTATTACCTCACTAGCATTCTTAAATCTTCCTGTTGATACTTTGGCGTCAACGAAATCTTCAAAGTGATCCCCTAATGAAATGGATGTATTGCGTCCCATTAATTAATATTTAAGTAAATGTACCAAAATTTGGTAACTTTTCAAATTTCTGAGGGGTTAAAAAATCAGAGCTAACGTCCGTGGCTTTACGCTGGTTGGATGATCTGTGTTCCTACTTGAGCAAATCCTTTTTGTTATGCGGCTGTATTACTGTATCTGGATATTGAAGCTAACTGAGATTTCAGTGAATGTTTCTTTTCTTCGATATCAAAGTCATCTTGCAAGCCCAGCCAAAACTTAGCTGAAGTCCCAAAATACTTTGAGAATCTTAGCGCAGTATCCGCTGTAATTCTCCGATTGCCTTTTATGATCACAGAAATCCTTGTTTGTGGAATACCTGTATCCTTGCAGAGCCTGTACGCAGAAATACCAAGAGGAATTAGAAATTCTTCTTGTAAAATTTCGCCTGGATGAATGTTCTTTAGAGGTTTCATTTATTTAAGAATGATGATTCCGTCAGATTTATGCTTAAGAATTTTCTCCGATTTTTGAATTTTAGCCATTATTCGTTTCCAATCATTAATTGGCATTTGAATCGCTAAAATACTGCCATTTATATCGCTTATATATTGAATTTTAAATTTCACAATTATGGAGCAATTTAATGTGTTTGTTAATTATTTTTTATGAGCGTATTTTCTTCTACGATTAATCTTTTCTTCTAAATAATCAGCTATTTCAATGAATTGAATGCCTATTGGCTTTGAAAAATCAACAATTATATCAATGTCACTTTTTGTGGGTGAAAAATCATCTCTTACAATTGAACCAAATAGCCCTATTGATTTAACAAAGTATCTCTCTGCTAATTCTGGCTTTAGTTTTACTAGCAAAGCTTTTATTGCTTCTAATTGTGACATGTATTAAAGATATAAAACCAGATAAAAAAAGTCAGGCGTTTGTGGCCTTAAGCTGGATGGATAATCCGCATTCCTACTGCTGATTGTTCTAATGCAGTAATCCCAAATGGCGTAAAGCCATTTGTTAGCCGCTTATTTTTACTTTATGATTAGCTAACCATTTTACTATAGTTTCAAAATTCGAGTATCCAGAAGCAATATCCATAACAAAGGAGTATTTCTCTTCTTGGCTTGCTACTATATCTAGTTTATTTTGTAATAAAAGCAGGCGCATTAAAACATAACCCGTTCGCTTATTGCCATCTACGAATGGGTGATTAATAAGAATACTTTCGATTAATGAGGCAGCTTTATCTAAAGGGGTAGGGCAAAGTTCTTTCCCATCAAATGTTTGGAAAGGTCTGGCTAAAGCGGAGTTCAAAAAATCTTTGTCTCTGATTCCATTCGCGCCACCGAATTCCGAAATTAGAATTTGATGTATTTTTCAACTTCTTGTAATGAAATCATTTGGCTAGTTTCTCTAATAACTCTTTGTCTTCTGCAAGAATTTTAGTGAGTAAAGCATCGGTTGAGAATTTAGATTGATGCTTTAAATCCAAGTCTTTTAAAAATGCCAAGAGTTCAGTCAAAGCTGTGTCTGAAAATTGATCCAGAACTTTACTGATTTCAGATTTAATTTCTTCTTTAGACATCTTTTGTATCTTAAGCTATAAAGTTACAGATTTTCGTAGATAATTAAATTTTAAAATAGCTGCTAACGTCCGTGGCTTTACGCTGGTTGGATAATCTGTGTTACTAATGCTGGCTTGGCCACTATAGACTCGATTAGCTAAAGCCAAATTACTGAAGTTCATTTGAAATATTAAAGTTGATGGGCCATTGCTAATAGCCCAACTGGCGTAAAGCCTTTTGTTGGTGGCAGTTATTTGTTAATTCAAATTAAGTCCAAATGCAAGCCCAAACCAAGGTTTGTTTTGATACAACCAAGAAGTCTTGTTTTTGTCCAATAAATTGTCAAATCCTAAAGCAACACCAACAGTAAAATTGTTAACTGCAAAAATACCTGATATTCCCTTGCTCCAAACTATTCCATCATATTCTTGTTGCAAAATATTATTAGTATTAGTTGGCGACATAAAAGTATTGCCAATACCGGTAAACCCACCAAAGGAAAATCCAAAGTGATTTATATTTCTCTCAGATTTTCCTAATGGATTAGAAATATGATTTAATACATATTTATCATATCGATAACCAAAATAAACAGCCCCATTGAGGTTCGTATTTAATTGAGAAGGAATGTTGTTTGCAGGACTTCTGTATTTAAGTGGGATAGTTAGAAAATCAATGTCAAATGAGGGCTTACCAAAAGATATAGTCTGATTACCCTCATATTTCATTTCTTTTATAATAAGTTTGGGATTTTGTAGGGTATCAATAATTCTCTTACCGTCTTGAAGCTTTGTTCTATGAATTTGTATTGTTTCATCAACAATATTCAAATAAACTCTTTCTTTCTTGCCGTCAATTTTTTGAGAATAATATCCGTCATTAAATTCTTTTTTGGCTGTTTTTTGCAACATGCCACAACTCGATAGTGCTAAAATCGAAATAATGAGATATGGTTGCTGTTTTAACATAATTATTTAATGACTAATATACCACTAAATGTTTGTCATTGCTTACACTATTTGTTTATAATTGCCACCAACGAGCAGGCATTGCCGATAGTGGGGTAATAGAATTTCGTCCGCCGGAGCTACTGCCCGGCTATTTTGATAAAGTTAAATATTAAGAACTAAAGCTGATCTTTATTCGTCTAGCCTCGAACCACAGCATAGCAGAATTGCCGCTGCTGATTGCTCCAATGTCTAGCCCCACTATTGGCAATACCAATGTTGTACGCCGTATTAGTCGGTCTAACCAAAAGCCTGTTGTTTGTTTTTGTCAAAGCTGCAATACAAGACGCCAATTAAAAATGCTGAATAACTTTATCCTTCTACTTTGCAACTTCTCTATCAAAAACCCAAATACTATGGTGGTCTTTTGGTCTGCCTGTAAATACTTCGTCAGCAACAAGTTCATTTGGGTTTGTCCCAAATTTATAATTAACACTGTTTAAATAATTCTTTCTCCACATTGTTGCCTGCAAACTATTGTCTTTCTGTTCTAATTTGCCTTTGAATATTATTTTCACTCTTCTTGCTTTTCCGTCAGCTGTCATTTTGAAACCTATTTTTCGTTTTTTGTCACCATAAATGTGATAAATTTTCAAACTGAATTCATTGTCAACTTGCTTGATAACGAATATTTGACCTGTAAGTCCGTTTAGGTTGTCGGTTGTGTCTAATTTACTTTTTTGAAAATTTAGCACCCAAGTCCCCGTGAAGTTAGGTCTCTGGGCAAACATTTGTAATTGAAACCCTAAGCCAAGCAGCAACACTAAAAGTTTTAGTTTGGTAGTCACAGTTTTTTAAGTATTTAGTTTTCTAAGGTCGTGTTATAGTTTTTTACCGACCGACAATATTATGTTAAAAGTGATCACTAATTTTCGTCAACACAAAAAGATAAGACTTGAAATATGGAAATGAGGGCTGTCAAAAAATGGCGTACAACGTTCGAGGCTTGCCGCAGGGCTGTAATTGTTGCTGTGTCCGCCCGGTAACTGAAGCCAATTGAAAGACTAATGATGAAGTTAACAACTAAAAGCCAAATAGAATTCGGTCAAGCCCGATATTAGCTGATAGTAGTACAACAACCGATTGTTATTCCGTCCGCCAGCCTTGCGGCAAACCTTTTGTTGTAGGCAATATTTAGTCGTAATGCTCGTTTATTTTCTTTGTCAATTTTATTGCGTCTTCTTGGTTCATTCTTAATACAAATAATTTAGCAATTTCTCCAATTTTCTTATCGTCAAATTCGTATAACTCTTTATAAATTGCTGAAATTAACTCTTGCAAAAAAATATTCGGTTTGTCCTTTATTCTATTATAAAAATGGTCGATTTTATTATAGGTAATCTTGTCAGAATTTTTAAACTCTTGAATTGATGACAGTGAAGTTTCGTAATCGTCAGAATGCTTAATAGCATTATTCACATTCTTTAGTTGCGTTATTTCAAAATAACTGTTAAGTGTCTTGGCATCAATATTTTTATCCTTTAAAAATTTTATAAGGTTGTCCCACTTATAAAAGTCTTTAGTTGACTGCAATGAGAATGCTGCTCTTAATAATTTTTTTATATTAATTTCTAAAAATTTGAAAGCATATATTACTTTCATTTCAACTAAAGATAATAACTGCTCTTCGTTGTAGATAATGTCTAAAAAGGTTTCATATTGTTGATGGTTAATACTAATTTCATAGCGTTCTGCTTGCTCTACTAATTCTGCATAACGCTCTGGGTCTGTTTCCTGCAATTTATTCCATCCGTCAAATTGGTCTTGTGATTTTAAAATTCCTGTTTTGAGTTTATCTATTAATTTGTCAATAGCTATGTCAAACATATTTGTCTTGTCAAGAAAGTATGTTTCCAAACCAATTTTATTTTGTTCTCGTTCGTCGTGTATATTAAACTGATTGTTCATATAGAGTGGTCTGATAAAATTGCCTACAACGTCCGTGGCTTTAGGCTGGTTGGATAATCAGTGTTCCTACTGCTGGCTTGGCCACTAAAGACTCGATTAGTTAAAGCCAAATTACTGAAGCCCAATTGAAACACCAAAGCCGATGGGCCATTGCAGGTGTCCAACTAGCGTAAAGCCTTTTGTTATGGGCTGTGTAAGTTAGCCTTGAAGTTTAATTAACTGTTCAATCATTTTAGGAAGAAATGTCTCTTTTATTACCCAAACAATAGAATAATCTATTCCAAAATAGTCGTGAACAATTCTATTTCTGAAGCCTCGTATTTTATGCCAGTCAATTTCTGAATGCGTCTCCTTAAAATCTTCGGGTAATCTGTTAGCCGCTTCTCCTATGATTTCGAAATTTCTAATTACAGCATCTACTGTTTTTGAGTCAGCTGAAAATTGCTCCAGAGTCAAGCCATAAGTATAATCAAGGATTTTATGTCCACTATCAAGGATATCGTCAATTAGCAGGTCTGTAGATCTTTTAGACATAAATGATATCGGATTCTATGGCTTGAAAATACTTTTGCTTGATTCCGTTTCTCGATACAAGATCTATTTTTCTTTTAATCTTCTGTTCGAGGTAATCGGCCAAATCAATGAATTCAATTCCGATAGGCTTAGAAAAATCTACAATGATATCGATATCGCTTGTTGTTGGTGAAAAATCATTGCGCACCACTGATCCAAAAAGGCCAATAGAGCTGATAGAATACTTTTCCATTAGCTCTGGTTTGAGTCTAAGCAGCAAATCTTTTATGGATTCCAACTGTGTCATACTTCAAAGATACGAAACCTTATAATAAATAGCCCATAACGGACAGGGCTTGCTGCTGTGCTGGTATTCATTGAACGTCCAGCCCGGAACCCCTGATGATTGCAAATATGTAGTTGAAGTTAACAACTAAAAGCCAAATAGAATTACGTCGGCTGGAACTGGTGCTGATAGCGAACAAAAAGATGAGGATATGTTCGTCCGCCAGTATAGCAGCAAACCCCCTGTTGTACGTTCGCCCTTTTCTCTGTCCAGTAGTAGAGTGTTGCATTTTAACTGTGTCAACCTAAAGACTGTTACCCAAGCCGAGCAAGAAGGCAAGCTCTTTGGCAGGTTGGCTTCTGTGCTGTGGGTTTTGTGTGCCTGCCAATGTGCTTGCCTTGCGGCGTTGGCTATTGGAGACTTCGCTTATTGTCCTTTTGTCATTGTGTGTTTGGTCAATTGATTTTCGTTGGCTTTTTATTGTCGTCAATAGCAACAAATGTAAACTCTCCGCTTACTGCTTTTTGTCTGTCGTTAGAATACATCTGTTCAACAAAAATATCAACTCTTACTTTTAAGCTCGTATTGCCGGTATAAGATACTTTACCAACCAACTCTATTATAGTTCCTGCAGGTATGGGCATTTTAAAATCTATTCTGTCGCTGCTAACAGTTACCATTTTTTGTCTGCTGTAACGGGTTGCAGTTATAAAAGCCACTTCATCCATCAAGTGCATTGCTGTCCCACCAAATAAAGTGTCATAATGATTTGTACTGTCGGGAAATACAGCTTTAAATATTCTTGTGATTGATTTTTCAATTTTTTCTTCGTTCATCATTTATGCAACATTTTCAATTGCAATGAAGTTTACTAAATTCCCTTTTTTGTTGAAGACAGGATAACCTTCAATTTGGCATTTGTAAATACTCCCGTCTTTTTTATAATTTGTAATGATACTTTTAAATGGGTTTTGTTTATCAACCGCTATTTTAATTTTTTCTCTTTCTATAATTTCAGTTTTAGCACCTTGAAACATTGTGGGCTTTTTGTGAATTACATCCTCCTGTCTGTAACCATTCATGGCAAATATATTTTCAGTAGCATGAATGATATTGAGTTTCGTATCCGTAATAATAATCACTTTGTTTTCCCAAACCAATGTATTGTCAAGAGAAACGAGGGGTTTATGCCAGTTACCTGCATTCATTATACTTTGCATTATTCTCAAGTCATTGGCTAATTGCATTCTTCTGTGCAATCCTTCTAAACATATATCCCAGCATAAAAGTGGATGTGCCATAGTTATTAGTTTTAATCAGTTCGTTTCATCCTTGAAAATGGATAACCATTACATCCTTTACGGGGGTTAATCCTATCTGCCGTTGCTGTATTCATTGCTTCCTCCATAGTACTTGCTTTATATGTAGTAAGGCAATAACCCCAATGCCAGGGTTTCATGTTTTCAAAATACATTATGTCTATCCTTGTGTACAGCCCACCGTCCGAAGGATTAGCTTCATCATTCTTTGCAATAAAAAAATTTTCAGCCTTGTTGTACTGTAACAAGTGATACTTTATGCTTTTACCTTGCACCCATTCTTTGTTTGTAATAATATAGCTGCTTCCGTAATCATCTTTAAAGTTTCCAAGTAAGGCAGATGGCATCTGCTTTAATGTTTGCTGGCTAATTTTGGCAGTCGTATGACAAGCCGATACCAATAGCCAAAAAGCAACTATGAGATTTCTTATTTTCACTTGCTTATTTTACGAACCACAACTAATACAACCATCTTCCATATTGCAACTTGGGGCATCAGTTTGCGTTGGCTCCACATCATTATTTATTTGTGGTTGTTGATTTACTATTTCTGTTGATGGAACTACAGGGCTTATTTCATTGCTACCTTGCTTTTCTACTGTAAATTGAACAGCTTGTGTGGCGGCTTGTGTACGCAAATAATACATGCCAGTTTTTAAACCTTTCTTCCATGCGTAAAAGTGCATAGAAGTAAGTTTAGAAGTATTTGGGTTGTCAACAAATAAATTCAACGATTGGGATTGACAAATGTATGCCCCTCTGTCAGCTGCCATATCAATAATATTGCGTTGTTTTATTTCCCAAACTGTTTTGTATAATTCTTTTATGTCGGTTGGTATTTCTGCAATGTTTTGGATAGAACCATTGGCAGCAATAATTTTATTTTTCATACTGTTATTCCACAATCCTAAATTCACTAAGTCTTTTAAGAGATGTTTATTTACGATTATAAATTCACCGCTTAAAACCCTTCTTGTATAAATATTGCTTGTATACGGCTCAAAACATTCGTTGTTGCCAAATATTTGTGACGTAGAAGCAGTAGGCATAGGCGCTAATAAAAGCGAATTACGTACTCCGTATTGTTTTACCTCTTCTTTTAGCAAAGCCCAATCCCAACAGTCAGTTGGTGTTACACCCCACATATCAAATTGAAAAATACCTTTTGAAACTGGCGAATCTACAAAGGTTTCATAAGCACCTTGTTCTTTTGCCAAATCTTTACTGGCTGTCATTGCCGCAAAGTAGATGGTTTCAAAAATATTTTTATTTAACAGTTTTGCCAACTCACTTTCGAATGGCAAACGCAATAAAATAAATACATCTGCTAAGCCCTGCACACCCAAACCAATTGGGCGGTGCTTCATATTGGAAGTTCTTGCCTCTTCTATTGGGTAGTAATTATTGTCAATTATTTTGTTGAGGTTTTTTGTTACTTGATAAGTTACTTCATATAGTTTTTGCTGGTCAAACTTTCCATCAATAACAAAACGGGGTAATGCCAATGAAGCTAAATTACAAACTGCCACTTCATCAGGGCTGGTATATTCCATTATTTCAGTACAAAGATTACTGCTTTTAATTGTGCCTAGATTTTGCTGATTACTTTTACTGTTTGCAGCATCTTTATATAACATGTAGGGTGTACCTGTTTCAATTTGTGATTGTAAAATCGCAAACCACAAATCCTGTGCTTTCACTGTTTTTCTTGCTTTGCCTTCAGCTTCATATTTAACGTAAAGCGTTTCAAATTCTTTACCCCAACACTCACTTAACCCCGGTGCCTCATTGGGGCAAAACAAACTCCAATCACCATTTGCTTCCACCCGTTTCATAAACAAATCGCAAATCCATAAAGCAAAAAATAAATCTCTTGCCCTCATTTCTTCTTTACCATGATTTTTTCTTAAATCTAAAAACTCAAATACATCACTATGCCATGGCTCTAAGTAAATAGCAAAAGCACCTTTGCGTTTTCCGCCACCTTGGTCAACATATCTGGCAGTATCATTAAATACACGGAGCATTGGAATAATGCCGTTGCTTGTTCCATTTGTGCCGCCAATATAACTGCCTGTGGCTCTGATATTGTGAATGGCTAAACCAATACCACCAGCACTTTGAGAAATTTTTGCTGTTTGTTTTAGTGTGTCGTAAATGCCGTCAATGCTATCTTCTTTCATTGTTAAAAGAAAACATGAACTCATTTGAGGTTTAGGAGAACCTGCATTAAACAATGTTGGTGTGGCATGTGTCATCCATCGTTCACTCATTAAGTGATATGTTTTTATGGCACTCTCAATATCTTCTTTGTGTATGCCTATTGCAACTCTCATATACATGTGTTGCGGACGTTCTGCAATTTTTCCATCAACTTTTAGCAGGTACGATTTTTCCAAAGTTTTAAAACCAAAATAGTCAAAACCAAAATCTCTGTCGTAAATAATGGTGCTGTCCAGTAACTCTGCATGTTCTTCAATTATCTGCATCACATCATCTGCTATTAGTGGTAATTTTTTTCCTGTTGCAGCATCTGTATAATTATAAAGCCTTTGCATTGTTGCAGAAAAACTTTTAATGGTATTCTTATGCAGGTTGCTTACTGCAATTCTTGACGCAAGTATTGCATAGTCGGGATGTGTGATAGTAAGCGATGCTGCTGTTTCTGCTGCAAGGTTGTCCAGCTCTGTTGTCGGCACGCCTGCATAAATACCTTCAATGGTTTTCTTTGCAACATCAATTACATTCACCATTGGGCTTAAACTGTAACTTAATTTTTCAATTCTTGCGGTTACTTTGTCAAATTTTACAGATTCCTGCTTACCGTTTCTTTTTATTACAAACATGGGTGTAGTATATATTTAATGTTGTTCAAAAATCTTCTTCAGTTGAAAATACTTGAGTTTCTTTATTACCCATTACTCCAGCTTTTTGATAATCGCCAACTCTTTTTTCAAAAAAATTTGTTTTGCCTTGCAATGAAATCATTTCCATAAAGTCAAATGGATTGGTGGCGTTGTAAATTTTTGTACAACCTAATTCACTTAGCCAACGGTCTGCAACAAACTCAATGTATTGTTGCATCAATTTAGCGTTCATACCAATTAAATCAACAGGTAATGCTTCAGTAATAAATTCCTTTTCTATTGTTACAGCATCGGCAATAATATCCTGGACTTTTTTTTCTGACAATTTGTTTTGCAGCATACTATAAAGTAGACAAGCAAACTCACAATGTAAACCTTCATCACGGCTTATTAATTCATTACTGAACGTAAGCCCCGGCATTAAGCCTCTTTTTTTCATCCAGAAAATAGAACAGAAACTGCCGCTAAAAAATATTCCTTCTACTGCTGCAAATGCAACAAGGCGTTCAGCAAAATTTCCATTGTCAATCCAACGCAAAGCCCATTCTGCTTTTTTCTTTACTGCTGGTACAGTGTCAATAGCATGAAATAGTTTATGTTTTTCTTGTGGGTCTTTGATGTAAGTGTCAATAAGCAAAGCGTAGGTTTCGCTGTGTATATTTTCCATCATTATCTGAAAACCATAAAAGCATCTGGCTTCGGGTAATTGCACTTCACTCATAAAGTTTACCGCAAGATTTTCATTTACGATGCCATCACTTGCAGCAAAAAAGGCTAACACATGAGAGATAAAATGGCGTTCTCCATCATTTAGTGCAGCCCAATCTTTTAAGTCGCCACTTAAATCAATTTCTTCGGCTGTCCAAAAGCTGGCTTCATGTCTTTTGTATTGTTCCCAAATTTTTGGGTAATTAATTGGCAGGATAACAAAGCGGTCTTTATTTTCTTTTAAAAGTATTTCTTCTGTATGTACCATAATCAATATTTGTTTCAAAAATTTTTAGCTACAGGAGAAAAATATAGTGCTGAAAGAATGAGCCGCATGAAGCAGCGAAGACTGTCAGTACCATGCCTTTCACCCGAAAGCGTTGTTACTAAATGTTTGATTCTGGCAGGTCTTCTGACTTGCTCCATTGTTTAAAGCCTTCCCGTCCAAAATGACAGTGGCATGGGGATTAAACAACTTTGGTGGAGCTTACAGCTACGGGGATAGTTCAAGACTTAAACTTGATTCCCTTTTAATGAAATCCGCTTGTGGCGAATTGTCAACCAAAATGTGGTGTAAAATAATAACCTAAATTTAAAATTGGGGCAAGTTGTTATACACTTTATGTTGAAAACATTGGAAAGTCGCAATGGGAGGATGTTGTAAAATATTGTGGGTTGCTGATGGTAGTAATTTTTTCATATTTAAGGAGATGCCGATAAGAATTCAGTCCGCTGGGTGGTGGGTGGGCATGGGGCCTTGGCATTATTAGCTCTTGGCAAGGTTGGCTTTGTGTCGGGGTTTGTGTGCCTTGCCATGTGCTAAAAATAGCGTAGGGTCGGGTCGGCTGATTTTTGTATTTGTCGGAATGATGAATGTTAGCAGGAAGTTCGTTAGGGTGACGTACAACGAACAGGGCTTTGTGCAGGAGCGGTATTCCGTGTTCCGTCAAGCCCCGAACTGAAGATGAAAATAGTTGTTTTTGTTGATGTTTACTACTGCTGACCAACAGCGTTCTGACAAGCTGGATATGCCGCACAATAGCGAACAAAAAGTTGATGCTGCGTTTCGTCGCCCCGCTATTGCACAAAGCCCCATGTTGTACGTTCGCCTTCTGTCGGGTGTGTCATTATAACGTTTGTGTCAACCGAAGTAGGGTGTGTCCGAAGAAGCATAGGAACAAGGCAGGCTCTTTTGCAAGGTTGGCTTTTGTGTCTCGGCTTTGTGCGCCTTGCAAATGTGCCTGCCTTGGTGCGTTGGGAATCTGTCGTTAAAACTCATGTATTCAACCAATTTTAGTTATTATTCCCATCCCCACTTTTTAAAAATAATGTGTCCATCATTTGAAAGCATGAAATTTATAAATAGCTCCGATAAATCTTTGTGAGCAGACCTGTTTGTAATAGCGATTGGTGTACCTCTATAAACATTTATAGCCGTTGGAATTTTTACCAGTTGCGTTATATCTTTTAATCGGTAATGCCAGGAAGCATAAGTTATCCAGGCATCATAAGTAGTGTCTGCTTTCCATGCGGAAATACCCAATGCTGTGTTTTCAAAAGATGTTTTTATGTTTCTCTGAATTTCTTCAATCAGGTTTTGTTTTCCAGCAAGGTCTTCCCACAAGCCAAACTGGCCAGCACCATTTACGTCTAAAATGCGAATACCTTTTTTAGTAAGGTCTGCAAGGTTCTTTATGTGCTTTGGATTGCCAGGCCGTACAAGAATGGCTGCCCCACGTTTGTAAAGTTCTGTTCTTGTGCTGCTGTCAATCATTCCCGGATGTTTCAGGGCAAAAGAAGTAAGCATATATTCTGCCCCGCCAAAAATAATATCAGCATTGCTTAACGCATCACCTATCCAGTTCGCCTCCGGCCCGGCAGTAACTTTTACCACAATGTTGTGTTTTTTTCCAAATAGCTGGGCACATTCATTAATGGGTGCAAATGGACCACCGGGTCCATATACATACAGAGTATCTGTTTGCGCATTTGCTATGGCAGGCACTATGAGTATTGCCATACATGTGTATAGTATTTTTTTCATCATCAACTTTTTAATTGGTTGTAAAACCATATTTTTGATAAATATTTTTAGCCGTTTCACTGATAAGAAATTGCATAAAATCTTTTGCAGCCTGCGGATGTGGTGCAGCTTTCATTAAACCCGCCATATAAGTTGCACTGATGTTTTCTTTATCGGGTATAGTAATCATCTCAACCGGGTGGTTAATCATTTGCTGATAATATGCTTCACTATACCATACAGGTGCTGCATCGCTTTGTTGGTATAAAATACGCATTGGGGATTGTCGGTGGTGAATTTGAGTTAAATACGTACTGCTGTCTTTTACTTTTGTTTCCATAATCGTATTTTTTAGTTTTTC
Organism: Sediminibacterium sp. TEGAF015; assembly: GCF_025997995.1. Lineage (GTDB taxonomy): Bacteria > Bacteroidota > Bacteroidia > Chitinophagales > Chitinophagaceae > Sediminibacterium. The sequence continues at coordinate 1,461,545 of NZ_AP026683.1, forward strand.
ACCACCAGCTTTTACATAAGCCTCTTCTATACGCCTGCCAATACCTTCCCAGGCCGGGTTGGGCATACTTATTTTTACATCTTTCCCTGCTAAATCTTTCAGGCTCCTGATATTTTTTGGATTGCCTTTGTGTACCATAATGGCCAGTTTGTTATAGGCATACGCAACGGTATCGGTAAACAAATTGGTCATTTGCAAAATCCGTGTTTTACCGGCTGTATAAACATCGGGCTTTAATGTAATACGCATGTTCCCTATTGTTATGCTTCCACCTTCAATTTGATTTGCTAAAATACCGGGCGGCAGTGTTTCTGCAAAAATGCGTTGGTACTGCGGATACTGTTTTTTAAAAGCCGCAATTATATCATCAATGCACATAAACTGGTTACCTGCAAAGAATACTACTAATTGAGGGTCGTTAATATTGCCAAATAAATCCGGAACATTATCTACACCTGGCACGGTAAACATTACGGCACTTTGTGGTGGGATGTTCCAGGGTGGGTCAAAGCGGTGTTCCTGTGCATACGTTGTAATCATGGTAATAAAGCTCATTAAGATGGTTATAGATACTTTTTTCATTTTTTTTATTTTTTTGAAATAAGCTGAGGTACAACTATTAGGCTGTTGTTGCGTCGCACACTTGTACAGTTGTAGTGCTATTCGGCAGTATAAAACATGTATCATGGTTTTATTACACTCCAGCCTTCTGCCTGCCTGATGATGAGTTCACCATTACCGCTGGGCACAATGGCAATAAAGTTGTACAATTGGTCACGGTTTATTTTTCTTTCTTTTAGTGTATTGTTGCATTGAGATACGATTACTCCTTTTTCTATCAATGCTTTCAGGTCTTCTTCATATTTGCTGCCTTTCATGTAAGCATCCGTGCCACCGCCAAATGCAATTAGCTCAATTTCTATTTTACCTGCCAGCCGTGGGTCGGTTAGTGCATTATTAATATTACGGATGGCCTTCTCAATAATCTTAGGGTCATTTACATCTAACTGGTAAATGGCATGATACATTTTTTTTGTGGTGGTTGCTCCGGTAAATGCAGCATTTCTTTCTAATGCTTTGCTGGTTGTTTGTGCTGTTATTGCTGTTGTGAGCAGTACAAGGCTTAGTGCCAAAATTGATAATTGTTTCATACGTTTATATTTATTGTTTAAAAAAGTTTAATAGTAGTACAGCAGTTGAACTGATTGCGACGCAACGATGCTAAACCTAAGCTATCGCCGCTGGTAACTAAACTATTTTTTTGTTTTTTGTGCATCGCTTATTGGTTTAAAAGGGCCATACTTGTGTTGATGCTCACTGAAACTGTCTATATAGGGGCCAAAAGGAAAATCAATAGGCTTTTTAACAATATTTTTCCAGTCTGCACTTTGGTCTTTATGTGGCCGTGGCTGACTGTTTACAAATGCGGCTACGTCCCAGGCTTCTTCATCAGTTAGTTTTGGATTGTGGTATTCTGTACCGAATGGCATGTTGTTTTTTACAAATCCGGCAAAACTACTGAGGCGGTACAAGCCTGCACCATCGTTGTAACTATGTTTACCCCAAAGTGGCGGATAGCTATAGCCTGTTCCATCCATGTTCAGTTGCCCTTCGCCATTGGCACCATGGCAGCTCTGGCAGTTGGCTGTATATACCTGTAAACCTTTAGCAGGGTCGGCGGCTCTGTCAAGATATTTTAGTTTCATCAGACTGGTGCCACCTCTGGCAACACCTTTTGGCACATCATCACCTAACCATTTCATGTAAGCATATATGGCCTGCATTTCTTTAGTTGTGCTGTCCATTTTCTTTCCGTTGAGGCTTCGTTCAAAACAATCGTTAACCCGGTCGTAAATACTTTGCATACCATTATTTCTTGCCCTAAACTGCGGATAGGTTGCATACACTTTACCAAAATTATTTCCGAAAGGAATGGTGCCCCCATCTAAGTGACAATTCTGGCAGTTCATACCATTGGTAATTTGAGCAACGATCCCTTTAGTACCCAAATAATAAGAAGTGTTGGATATAAGTTCGTGACCATACCAAATTAACTTACCATTATCTGTCCAAACAGGAATTTGATATTTATTCCATCCTCTCCATACGGTATCCACCGGTTCAGAAGCGATATAAGCTGCAAAGGCTTTGTCTGCCTCTTTTCTTTTTTGATAGCCTGAAATACTTTCATTCGCTACAACAATAGCAATGATAATAAACAGCATTATGGGAAACCAATGTACTTTCATAACAATAATTTTAAACGGCTTCAACAGGGATGTTCAGGTCAGTAGCAAAATTGCAAATGGCCGCCGTTTTCATATGTTTTATCCAATGCTGCCATGCATAGCGGATAAAGCAGAAATGCGTTAAGGCTGTTACAAACAAATAGAACATTACCGGTGCAGCATAAATGAGCAGGTTGTGGTTTATTGCGAGCAGGGGCCAGGGAATAAAGATGGTGATGAACCCTCTTATCATACTTTCCTGGAAGCCTACATTTAAAACGATGTCTCTTTTAATCCATGCTTTTTTATTTAGTATCGCATTGGCAGTAACTGTATTTTCAGTTGTGTTTGCCAGTTGATTTTTTTTCATTTTGTTTGCTTTTGATTAACGATGTAAAGGTCAGTTGTTAATGAAGCCGGGAGAAATCATACAAATTAATGAGCCATAACCACAAGTAATAAGAGTGCTAGGCTAAAGAGGTTACTGCCCACAACGCAGCAGCAGATATAAGTATCCAAAGTATTACCCCTTGTATCAACGGCCTGAAGCCTACGCTTAACAATAGTTTCCTATTTAGCCCGCAACCAATAAGAAATAATGTTACCGTTAAACCTGCTTTGGCAAAATCGGTTAAGTAGTGGCTGTATTGATTTACAAAAGGCACATAAGTATTTACAATCATTGCCAAAACAAACAAGCAAATGAAATAGGGGATTTTAACTTTGCTTCCTTTATTCTTGAAGATGAAAGTTGACAAGAATGCAACAGGGATTATCCATAGTGCCCTTGCTAACTTTACGGTAGTTGCCACTTCCAGGGCATGTGTGCCATATTTGCTTGCCGCCCCTACCACTGAGCTTGTATCGTGTATGGCAATAGCACTCCACAAACCAAACTGCGTTTGTGACAAATTGATTGCATAGCCTATTGCAGGAAAAAGAAATAATGCAATAGAATTTAAAATAAAGATGGTACCGAGGGCTACTGAAATTTGCTTTTCCTGTGCTTTAATAACGGGAGAAACAGCGGCTATTGCACTACCGCCGCATATTGCTGTACCGGCACTTATGAGGTAAGAAGTTTTCTTTTCTATTTTTAAAAACTTGCCCAATAAAAAACCTATTACCAATGTGCCAATGATAGATACAATGGTAAAAATAATTCCTTCTTTACCGGCTTTCACTGCACTAGTTACGTTCATGCCAAACCCTAAACCCACTACAGATACCTGTAATAAAATATGAGTAGCTTTATGATTAAGGTGTAAATAAGGATGACCGATAAACTGGGCTATTACCAAACCCATTAACAAGGCAACAGGCGGCGAAATGAGGGGCGATATACAAAATACAAGAGCAAGTAAAAATATCAGTTCCCTGGTGGTAATGCTACGGTCTAATAATTTTTTTGCAGGTTTTTGTTTAGTTGGCAGTGCAGTTATTTCTTCCATAATGATTACTTTGTTTTTTGAAAACACAAAGCTCATTAGATTATATGCGGAAGAGAAATTGCTATTGATAATGTATCATTACCTGAAGTTATAGTGCCGGGCAAATTTCATGAAAAGGTCTGGCAGTGCCTCTGCCTGCCCATGCTGCTGGATAAAATAAAAATGGCGTTCAATATTTAGTCCTTTTACATCAATAATACAGCATTCCTTGTTTTGTAATTCCTTTAAAATTGCATGTATGGAAAGAAAGGCCATAGCATTGGAATTTAATAAATACAGCTTCATGCTTTCTGTACTGCCCAGTTCCATTTCGTTTTGCAATTGGGAAATTTTAATCCCAAATGGTTTCAACGCATGTGCAATAACTTCCAGTGTGCCAGAGCCTGGCTCTCTTAACAGCAATGGAATTTTTAGTAATTCATCGGGTTTAATCACTCCTTTTCTTGCTATTGGATGATTCATGTTAGCAACTAAGACTAATTCATCTTTTACAAATTCTGTGTATTTGAACAAATTATTTTTTGATTGGCCTTCGATAATTCCTAAGTCAATCTGTTTGTTTTCTAAAGCCTGTTCAATTTGCCCTGTGTTGTTAATACTTAATACAACTTTTATATTGCTAAATTTTTTGTAGAAAGCAGCGAGTACCGGCGGCAACACATACTGTGCTACAGTGGTGCTTGCACCAATACTTAGCTTTCCGGAATACTTCTGAGTAAATGTGTTCAATTCAAACTCAAGGTTTCGGTACACATCAAATAGCTGTTTGGTGTGCTGCAAAAGAGTTTGACCTGCTGTTGTCAATTTTATTTTAGTGCCATTGCGTTCAAACAATTTTACTTTAAAATGATGTTCAATTTCCTGTATGTGTTTGGTAACTGCCGGTTGGGTGATAAATAACTCTTCTGCAGCTTTAGTAAAGCTGAGGCGTTTGGCAACGGTGTTAAAAACCTGTAATCTAAAATCGAACATATATGTTATTGAGGCTTGATAGAAAAGTTGAAGTTACATAAAGTTGCGTTTGGGATTCCATATAAAGGCCGTTGCAATAGGTATAGTTTAATTGGGGTGATGGTGTTACGTGTGCAGATGATAACATGTTGTCGCCCCGGCGGGTGGGGCAGTGCGTTGGCATTTTTAGCTCTTGGCAAGGTTGGCATTTGTGTCCGGGTTTTGTGTGCCTTGCCATGTGCTAAAATTGCGTAGGGCAGCATTGCAAAGTTTTAAGTCGTGTCAAACTGGAATGATGTGTCCCAGTAGGGTGACGTACAACGTCCGTGGCTTTACGCTGGTTGGATAATCCGTGTTACTACAGCTGGCTTGGCCACTAAAGCCCCGATTAGTTAAAGCCAAATTACTGAAGCCCATTTGAAATACACAAGTTGATAGGCCATTGCTGAACCTCCAACTGGCGTAAAGCCTTTTGTTGCCTGCTGGCTTATTTAATTACAGCGTTTCCTTGATACTCTTTTGCTTGTTTATAGATTGTAGCACCAAGTAATTTCCATTCTAAAACCCCGTAAACAGAATAATCAAATTTATTATTATCGTTTGTCCGATTTACAATAATTGAAACCGGCCTCCAATGTATCCCACTAATTAATCCAGTTGTAGAAGAATTGGAACTAATTGGGATATTGCTTTGTCCTTGTTTATCTTTACCATACTTTATACCCAAAGTATATTTTGAAACTAAAGTGTTTTCCAAATCAATACTAACAAAATAGTTCTCATTACTTTTTAAGCTATCCTCAGGAATAAAATTCCAAGTCTTTATTTGGCTTGAATTTGGTTCTTCGTTATCACTGTTTGAGTTCCCAATAAAAGATAAAAGTCCGAACACAAAAATAACTGAAGCGAAAATCCCCAACTTTTCACGAATGAGCTTTGTCGCATTGAAGCAAATAAAGACAAAGAAAATAAAGAGTCCAACGTTTAGTAGAGACCAAAGTAGATAAAGCATATTGTTTAATTATTTGTATTTAAGAATGCTTGCAGGCAACGTCCGTGGCTTTACGCTGGTTGGACAATCCATGTTACTACTGCTGGCTTGGCCACTAAAGACTCGATTAGTTAAAGCCAAATTACTGAAGCTCTTTTGAAATACCTAAGCTGATGGGCCATTGCTGAAAGCCCAACTTGAGTAAAGCCTTTTGTTGTCTGTAGTTTTTAAATACACTCGTTCCTAACTTTGATTTTATAAGTCTCTAATTTGTCTTTTAAGTCTAACCAATTATTGACTCTAAGTGTTCCCGCTGGGTAAAGTTTGCTGTTAAAGTCTTTTGTTATTACTCGTAAACAATTAGGCATTTTCCCTTGGGTCTCAAATACAATTTGATTTATTTCGTCAATATTGTATACTTTCTTTTTCCAAAAAAAATTATGATTTCGGATTATAAAATAATTATCAGAGACCTGAAAGTAGTGCATTTGATAAGAAAATGCGATAAACCACAAAAACGAAAAGCCAGAAATAAAAAGCATCCCTTCAATGTTAACTGGAGTTTTACTAATTAAAGCTTTAAAGACAAAAAAACCAATAAATCCCCAAAGGCAAATCCCTCTTAACGAAGTAATCTGATTCCCTTTAAAAGTATCACAAATGTCAAATATGAGAGCCCCATTATCAATTGGGGAAATGGCACCTTCAGAGAATTCTATTTTATCAACAACAACCATTTTAATGAAAGATTTTATCTCCCAAGAATTTGAATACATATCATCAAATATGACTTTATTGACTCCATTTTTAAAAGTTAAAGTAGCAGCCTCCATATAAAAATTACCCAAAAAAGGAAATCTCTTCTTACCTACAAGTTCTATGTGTGCTATATCTAACCAAAGAAATTCTTCATTATTAAATGTTATTGAATTAGAATTAACTTTTAGTCTTGGTGCATTTCTGAAATAAGCATATATGACATAAACAGAGATAAAATAAAGAAAAATGCTAATAACAAGTACAAAATAATGTTTAGAGTATAAATAGTTACTACTTCGTTGAATTAAAAATTCTCGCAATAAAATAGTTGCAATAAGTTTAAGAGAAATACAGCTTAAAAATAAAACTAGATAAAACTTTAATTTATGTCTTTTAGATACTATTTCTTTCATAAAATTACAGACAACGTTTTGCGGGTTTAAGAAGTTGGCAATTGCGGAGCACAAAACTGTCTGCCAGCACTGCACTTGATACGAAGAACAAATATTCATTTAAGCACGTCACCGCCAATTTCTTAAACCCGCTGTTAGCAGCAGGGTTACTTGTTTATCGGTCTGTTATTTCAGGTCGAAACGGTCTGCATTCATCACTTTTGTCCATGCTTTTACAAAGTCATGCACAAATTTTTCTTTGTTGTCGTCTTGTGCATAGAACTCAGCATAAGCACGTAAAATAGAATTTGAACCGAAAACTAAATCAATGCGGGTTGCTGTCCATTTTGGTTGGCCTGTTTTTCTTTCAATTATTTGGTAAAGGTTATCTCCAACAGGTTTCCATGTATAATTCATATCCGTAAGATTTACAAAAAAGTCATTTGTAAGTAAACCTACATTATCTGTTAGCACTCCATGTTTTGTTCCTCCATGATTTGTTTCCATAACACGCATACCGCCAATTAAAACAGTCATTTCAGGAGCCGTTAGCCCCATGAGTTGAGTTCTGTCTAAAAGAAGTTCTTCTGGTTTTACTGCATAATCTTTCTTTAACCAGTTTCTATATCCGTCATGCAAGGGTTCTAAAAATTGGAAAGATTCAATATCGGTCATTTCCTGAGTTGAATCTCCTCTGCCGGGGCTGAAAGGAACTTCTATATTATAACCTGCATCTTTAGCTGCTTTTTCTATAGCGGCACTTCCGCCTAAAACAATAAGGTCGGCAATACTTACTTTTTTCTTTAATCCTGATTGAATTTCCGAAAGCTTATTTAATACTTTTTTCAATTTTTCAGGTTCGTTTCCTTCCCAATCTTTTTGTGGTGCTAAACGAATTCTTGAACCGTTTGCACCTCCTCTGTAATCGGAGCAACGGAAAGTTCTTGAACTATCCCACGCTGTTGTAATGAGTTCACTTTGCGATAGACCACTATTGAGTAATGTTGTTTTTAACTCTTTAATTTCAGCATCGCTTAAAATATAATCAACAGTTGGAATTGGGTCTTGCCAAATTAAATCTTCAATAGGAACATCAGCACCCAAGTATCTGCTTTTAGGGCCTAAGTCGCGATGTGTTAATTTAAACCATGCTCTGGCAAAAACATCCTCAAAATATTTAGGGTCTTTGTAAAATTGTTCTGAAATTTTTCGGTATTCTGGATCCATTTTCATAGCCATGTCGGCATCTGTCATAATAGGGTTTCTGCGAATTCCTGCTATGTGTGCATCAAATGGTTTGTCTTCTTCTTTTATATTGATTGGTTCCCATTGCCATGCTCCTGCGGGACTTTTTTTCAGTTCCCACTCGTAGTTAAGCAACAGATAAAAATAGGTATGATTCCATTTATTTGGCGTAGTTGTCCATGCTCCTTCAAGTCCACTTGTTACTGTGTCTTCCGCGTTTCCTTTTCCTTTCGGGTTAGTCCAACCAAAACCTTGTTCATGAATTTCTGCACCTTCAGGATTAGCACCCAAAATAGAAGCGTCACCATTTCCATGAGCTTTACCAACGGTGTGTCCCCCTGCTGTCAAGGCAACTGTTTCTTCGTCATTCATTGCCATCCTACTGAAAGTTGTTCGAACATCTTGTGCCGTTCGCAATGGGTCAGGTTTGCCATCAACACCTTCGGGATTCACATAAATCAACCCCATTTGAACGGCTGCCAATGGATTTTCAAGCGATTCGCTTTTTCCATTTTCAGCATATCTTGATTTACCTAACCATTCTTTTTCAGAACCCCAATTGATGTCTTTTTCGGGATGCCAAATGTCTTCACGACCACCTGCAAATCCGAATGTTTTAAAGCCCATTGATTCATAAGCCATATTACCTGCCAGCACAAATAAGTCAGCCCAAGAAATTTTGTTGCCGTATTTTTTCTTGATAGGAAAGAGTAATCTTCTTGCTTTATCTAAGTTGGCATTGTCTGGCCAACTGTTGAGAGGAGCAAAACGTTGGTTGCCCGTGTTAGCACCGCCACGTCCATCCGTTACTCTATATGTTCCTGCTGCGTGCCAAGCCATGCGAATCATTAAACCACCGTAATGACCCCAGTCGGCAGGCCACCAGTCCTGACTTTCGGTCATCAGTTTTTTCAAATCAGTTTTTACTGCATCAAGGTCCAATTTTTTAAACTCTTCCTTATAGTTAAAATTTACATCAATCGGCTTTGTTTTTGTGTCGTGCTGATGCAAGATATCAAGGTTAAGTGCTTTGGGCCACCAATCCATTACTGAGTTGTGTGTTTCTGTGTTTGCTCCTTGATGAAAAGGGCATTTTCCTTTTGTTGTATCCATGTTGTATATATTTATTAGTTTTTAAATTCTCCTGTTATTTGAAGTGTAATGTCTTTTACTTTAAATCCTTTTATTTTTTTCCTGACGAAATATTGAGTTATCATTTTGTCGAGTTCTGGGTCTTCAAAATCCTCAATCTTGTCTGTTTCGGAACAGTATAAATGATGATGCTTTTGCATTATTGCATCGTATCGCATTATATCTTTCTCGCTTTTTACTTTTTTCAAAAGTTGATTTTCTACTAATGAATCTAAAACTTTATAAACTGTCCCTACAGAAACATTAGGATGATTCTGCTTAATGTAGTCAATAATGTTTTCAGCAGTCGGGTGGTTTTTTAGTTTTACGACAGCTTCATAGATAGCAACTCGTTGAGGAGTAATCTTTAGTCCTCTTTGCTTTAATTGTCCTCTTAAATAATCAGTTGTCATTGTTATGTAACGATAATTGTTCGGCAAAGATAATAATTCTCATTTAGAAATAAATCAATTTTCGAAAATATTCTGAATCAGGCGGTAGAAAAACCTTGCTGCTAACGGTTCTCAGCTATACGCAGGCAGGGATTTTTACCACTGAACTTCCTACGAAGAACTGAACTCCAAATATAGCAATTTACTGTCCTACGAAGCACGAAACCCCTGCTTGCGTATAGGTGATGTTATGCCTTCGCCCTTCTTTTTCTGTCGTCTGTTTGGTTGTCATTTCGTGTCTGTTTAGGTGCGTTGGCTTGTATGTGTCTATTTGCTTAACTGTTCTAAAATGGCTTTCATAATTTTATTGCAGTGTCCGATATGTTGTATGCCTTTTTCTATGTCGCTCAAAGATTGAACGAAACGAGAATTTATCAAGTCGCTTTTTCCATTTTCTAACATCAGTTCAGTAGTCTGTTCGCTTACTTCCAAATGAAACTGTAAGCCGATTACATTGTCGCCATAGCTGAATGCTTGATTGGTATTTGCTTCTGATACTAATATGTTTGAGCAATTGGTGGGAATTTCAAATTGGTCTCCGTGCCAATGAAAAACAATTGGGTTGTCTTTGAATAGTTCATAAAACCAAGAAAGTTTTTTACACTGGTCAGTCGGAAATACAGGAAACCACCCAATTTCTTTGTTTTTAGCTTTCATCACTTCTGCTCCCAAACAACAAGCAATTAATTGAGCACCCAAACAAATGCCTACTACTTTTTTCTCTGCTTCAATGCTTTTTTTGATAAATAATTTCTCTTCTTCTAACCAACTAAATTCAAGTTCATCATAAACGCCCATTGGTCCACCCATTACAATCAACCAATCAAAATCGGCAATTTCAGGCAAAACAAAATCTTCATAAAATTTTGTAGCCGTTAAAATGTGATTATTCTCGTTCGCCCAAGTTTCTATATAGCCTAATCCTTCAAAGGCTACGTGTTGTAAATAATGTATTCGTAATGATTTCATTTTACTATTTTTTTTCGTTCCAATAATAACTGTCGGGATAAGGTCTTTTGCCAAAAATGGCTGTTCCAACCCGAATAATGGTTGACCCTTCTTCAATGGCTGTTTCAAGGTCGCCACTCATACCCATAGATAACTCGTGAACAGGTATGTTTTTCTCTAACATTTGGTTTTGGATATTCTTAAGAAGTTTAAAACATTTACGGACTTTTTCTGTCTCTGCCGAAAAAAGTCCTATCGTCATCAAACCTTTTATGTGCAGTCTTTCAAGTTGCTGAACTTGTAAAGCAAAATCCAAAGCCTTTTCTGGTGCAATGCCAAATTTGCTTTCTTCGTACGATGTATTTACTTGCACAAAAACATCAATCGTTTTATCTTCAAACTCTAAACGCTTTTGTAATTTTTCTGCTAATTCTATTCTGTCAAGCGATTGAATACAATTAGCATATTTTATTACTTCTTTAATTTTGTTTGTTTGTAAGTGCCCAATAAAATGGGTTTGGTGCGGTGTGGCTTTTAGCGTTTTATATTTTTCTTTTAGCTCTTGTAGTTTGTTTTCTGCAATCAAGTTTTCGCCTGTTTGCAGTGCAATTAAAATCTTCTCGGCCGAAACTGTTTTTGTTGCCAACAGAAGTTTTACACCTTGGCTATCTCTACCACAGTTGGTGCAAGCGGATTTTATCCGATTATGAATAACTGCAATATTTTGAATTATCTCATTCATCCCAATAATTGAGTTTGAAGTTCAGCTTCCAATTCTTCAATTAGAAGCGATTTTATTGTTGTAAAAGCGTAGTCTTTGGCTTCGGCAAAAGAAATTTCATATTTGCGATTGATATTTGCTAAATGTTCAGGCATTGAAACTAAAATTTTGTCGTAGTAATCATCTAATGATTTTTTATTAGGCATTTCAAATTTTACTACTACTTGAAAACGTCTAACAAGTGCTTTGTCTAAGATTTCTAAATGGTTGGTAGCAGAAATAAGTAATGCTCTTTCGGGCAAATAATCAATGAGTTGTAGAAGTGTATTAACAAGCCTTCGCATTTCGCCCACATCTCTATCGTCATTGCTTCGCATTTTACCTATTTGGTCAAATTCGTCTAAAAATAATACCGAATTTTCTCTTGCCACTTTATCAAAAACCATTTTTAGATTTTGAGAAGTTTCCCCAATTCTTGATTGCACTACATTACTCAAACTAAGAATGTTTAAAGGCTTACCCAAACTATTTGCAATGGCTTTAGCTGTTGTGGTTTTGCCACAGCCCGAACTGCCATAAAGCAAAATTTTATTATTTACGGGTAGACCATACTTTTTTAACTCATCAATGTATTTGTATTCTTTTATGAGTTGATGAATGGCAAAACGATTTTCTTCATCCATTAAAATCTCTGATAATTCTACTTTCTCTCGGTCAATTATGATGATTTCGTGAACGTTCATTCGCTTTTATTTTGTTTGAGTTCTTCCCTAAGAATTTGATAAATAAAATTGAGCTTCGCTTCTTCTCCAAAATAAGCAACTTCCTGTTCAGCTATTTTTGTTGCACCAATTCGGGTTATGGCTATATGTGACCTTACATAAGATGCTCCAACTTGAAATTTTACTCTATCTACAAATTGAAAAATGTAATCCAACATTGTACGCTTAACCGATGCGTTTATCCCTTTCCCCCAATATTCTGTAGCATAAAAGGTATAACCAATAAAAATACTTTTATCATTTTCATCCCAATCATAAAAACGGGTGCAACCAAGAGTTTTATGTGTAGCTTTTTCTAAAATTTTGTATGCTCCTTTGCTCTGCAATGCACCTTCAAAAAAAACTTTGAATACTTCTTTTTTCCAACGGTCTTTATTGGGATGCTGTTCCCAAATTTTAGGGTCAGATGCAACTTTGAATAAATCGTCAAAATCATCTTCTTTTAATGGTTGAAGAATTACTCTTTCATTCTGTAAAATATTTTGGATTTCAAAATTCATTGGTTTGAAAATGTGTTTAATGATTAGTTTAAAGTCAATTCGTGTTCGGGGCAATCAATTCGTAAATCTGTTGTTGCCAATTTTGATTGAAGCAATTTGCAGTAATGTTGTCCGTTTGTATTTTGATAGTTTGAACAAGTAAAACACATTCGTTGAATGGTGATGATACCTGCCTTGTTCAATTCGTGAATAAGTTTGAGCAACCCCGAAAGGATAATTTCTTTTTGATCTTCCGTCAACGAACCCAATGGTTTTTCAATAGCAAAAGCAAAATTGGCTGACTTGTCTGCTGTTTGTTTTCCTTGGTCAGTTAAGCCAATCACGTAACTTCTTGTGTCAATAGGGTCATCAAATTTTTGTACTAGCCCTTTTTTCAATAGTAGTTTTACGCTATCGCTAATCGTAGCTTTTGACATATTAAATTCTTGTGCCAAGTAGCTCACCTTACATTGATGTTCGCTATGAAAAAGCAGGAAGATTAAAACCTGTATTTGAATAGGGCTTAAAGCGTTTTCTTTGCTTTCGTTCCATAGCAACACACGGAAGGCTTCGGAAATACGCTCCAAAGCCACAACAATTTTACTTTCTACTTTTTTATTCTGTCGGTTTACATCAAATGCTGATTTCATCTATTTGCAGTTTTCCATTTCAATTATAAAATATCCTTTTTGTTTTATCGCAGCTTCCCACTCTGCTCGTAGAGTTTCTATATGGCAGAACCTACATTCTTTTGATGTTAATGGTTGTCCTTCTTGTCCCTTTGATGTCAGATAGTCTTTACCATAACCGTAAATTATGGATGTATCTCTAATTTCTTCGGGTGCGATAATGTCAAAGTGCATTACGCTACCGTCTTTTTTTGTTACATAAGTGTCCCAAACTGCTACTTTCATTTCTTTTGATTTATTGTTTTGTGCGTTTACCGAAATAGCAAACAACACTGTGATGGTTAAACAAAATGTTCTCATCGCCATAGAAAAAAACAAAGCCCCACAAAGGTAGTTATCCTAACAATGTGGGGCAAACTTTTTAACCTTTTACGTCCGCCATAGACGCACCAAAGTTGAGGTGAAGCACGTTCCCGTTTGGGGTAAGCAATGCAGGAACAGATTTAACGCCTTTTGCTTCCGCTTCGGCAATTCTGTTCTTTTGCTCGCCCAAATGAACGATTTCTACTTTGTCGCTACCGATAAGCGACACGATGTCCTGCTCTGCACTAACGCATACCGGACAACCTGCGTGGTAAAATACTGATTTTGTCATTTTTTGAATGAATTAAGTTTTGTGGCAAGATTGCCGATGCAAATATAGTTAGGCATCCTAACTATACAAAATATTTTAGCTTTTTTTAATTGTCAGGGTGGTGGGCGGGCTTTGGGTGCGGTTGGGTAAAATTAAATGTGCTGCAAAAGCGTTGGCTAGTTTGTCGGCTTGCAGCTCTTTTAATTTTATGAAGCGTTGGGGCTTTGTCTGTCTGTTTACTGCTGGTTTTCTCTCAGTGGTGTCGTCTTTTAGGGTGAGGCATAACGTTTTGCAGCTACCCGAAGGGCGGGACTTTTACCACAAAACTTGATTTGAAAAACTAATGTTTGATTAACCACAAAACTGTCTTTGGAACACGAAACCCCGCCTTTTGGGTAGGTGCTGTTATGCCCAGTGCTTTCTTTCGGTTTATGCAAACATTGCAATTTGTCCATTGTTTATAGGTGTCATTTCGTTGATAAAGTTGTCCCACAAGTTCAATGTCAAATTGAGTTTATACTTTTCGTTCAGCATTTCAAGTTCTGATTGCAGTTGTGTCTTGTTAATTTGTTTTGCTAATTTTAAAAGGTCAATTCTCATTAGAACGTCCTTTGTAAAAGTCCTTTTAGCGTCTGGAAAAGTTACAGATTGTAAAAACTGAACTGTCGTGTCGGAGTTTAAAAGAATTAAAGCATAAACCGCAAATTCTATTTTGTCAAAACCTATTAAATAACAAGTGTCGTCAAGCATTACGGGCTTATTGTCCTGTGGCAGAATTAGCGTAAAATGAAAGGTCTTGTAAAGTCCTGATATGGCAACTTTGAAAGGTTTGAAGGAATAGTCGCCAATACCAAATATTGAAAACAAAGGTTTGTTGTTGTAGATACTTGATTTTCTTGCATCAAAATTTGCTTGATGCTGTGTCAAGTATTGATATGTTTTAGGATATTCAGTTTTGATATATTTGGTTTCCTGTCCAACTTTCTTTTGCGTAACAATCGTAAACTTTCGTGTCTGATTTATTACAGTATTTTTAAGGTCTGAACTTTTGAGAATACCGTAAACTAAACCGTCTTCCAATTTTACTTCTTCATTTAACCCATTTACATAATGTCCATTTACTTTATCCAATTCCATAACTGTTGAACAGTCGTGTTTTAAACCTTGTCGCCAAACAAAAGGACATTCACCGTCAATCTCTTTCGTGTGCATGTAAGTGTCAATGTTTGAAACAAATTTATCATTAAGCCAACCGAATTCAAGTTGAGATGTTTGATTGTTGTAAAAATCAAATTCCGTGCAATCAAATGTAGGAAGTGAGTTTAACTTACAATAGAATAAAGACGCTTCAACGGAAACATTAAATTCTTTTTTGCTGTCAATGCAATGTTTTTCAATAGTTGAAATCTTGTATCGGTTTTTACTTTGGTCAAAGACGATGTTTTTGATAACAGAATTTTTTACCAATAACAATAAATTCCCTTTCATATTTTGAAAGGTTTCAATCATAGTCAATGTAATAAATTCAGCAATGTCAAAATTCCCTTTTCCTGTCATTGCGTCTAAACCACTATGATTTTTGAAATTCGTTTTTTTAGGAAGATTTGTTGAATTTAAACTACCCAATTTTGAATTGGTTACCCAAGGTGGATTACCAATTACTAAAATATCATTTGTAGAATGCTCCTTTGCTATCGTTTTGAAGTCGAAGTCGAAAACATTACAATGAACTATCGAAATTTTTGGCTTGTGTGATTTTGGATTAGAAAGAAAGAAATCTACAATGCTGAATTTAGTTTCCCAAACGTAAGGTTTATAAATTTCAACCCCGAATACATTTTTTATGTTTTTGAAATTGCGTAGAGAAGCAATAATAAAATTCCCTTTTCCGCAGGTTGGCTCAATAACAACTTCAGGTGAAATGTTTTTTGAAGCCAAGTGTAATGTAACTTTATTAGCTAAATCTGAATTGGTTTGAAAGTCGCCATATTCTGCTCTGTCGGGTTCTTCAACAATATTATTAGTAATTGAAAGAACTTCTTTAAGCGTTTCTAATTCTTCATCATTATCAAAAAAATGTATGATGCCGAAGGCATCATACATTTTTTGATTTGCCTTTTCAAAAGACGTAATCTTTTTCAGATTGTCATTTAAGAAATCAGAAACTTGATGAGTAATATTTGCTTCAAATACTTTCATTTACTGTTCAGTAACTTTATGAATGATATTATGTACACCGTCAAGATTATTTAATGGTTTCGTTTTTCCTTCTCGATTTGGACAAATCCAACTATATGAAAGTCTCCACTGCAATGCATTAGAAATCGTCAAGCAACCATTTTGAATTTCAGTTTCAAGAATTTGTTTTGCTAATAGTTCTTTAGTTGAATCATCTGCTGGCAAATTTATTCCTGTCAGAAACGCCACTATATCATCAGTACTACTTCCGACTCTTTTCATATCATTTATAATTCGAGTTGTTGAATAATCGCCCGTGAATTTCGCAGGAACAAAGGAACAACTAACAAAATCTAGAATAGAAGTTTGGTTTTGTGAATCGTCTTTTTTATCGTAAACAAAAACCAATAGATTATAACCTAATCCGAATATTTTTTGCTTAGCATCTTTATATGGACAAGATGATTGGGGTTTGTTTATGGATGTTACCTTTATGTCTGTGAGTATATTTTCAGATGGAAGGTCAATTCCACTGGCAGATGAACCAACAATTGTGTCATACACAGCAAGTAAATGGTCTTTGAATTTATGTTCGACATGGGTTCCAACTTTTTTACCGTCAGTTACTCCATAAAGTTCCGTATTTTGAACAGTTGATTCACTTTTACAAAACTTTTGAGCTTCCTCAATTAACTTTTCTATTGTTAAATTTTGCTTCATTTATGTTTTAAAGTATTTGTGGCTAAGTTAATATTTTTAAAGGTTAAAATCGTCTCATTTGGTCGTGAAGTTTTACACAAAAGTTTGATGTCAAGCTGCAATGTTCGTCTGTTGCACTGTCGTCATAGCATTGGGCATAACGAGCAGGGCTTTATGCAGGTTGGGAATTAGAATTCCGTCCGCCCATAACCACTGCTGATTGAAAATATGAAATTAAGTATAAAAGCTGATAGTTATTCGTCTGCTGGAACTCAAGCTGGGATTAGCGAATAGCTGATGATACAAGGTCAAGCCCAACTTGCATAAAACCCAATGTTGCCTGTAGTGCTATCAATTACTTTCATTTACTTACGAGTCTTAACAATTCTTGGTATACGTCATTTGGTCGGTCTGCACGTTTACTTATAATTTTCCCATCTTTATCAATTATAGCATAATGCGGTATGCCGTTAATTCCAAAAAGCTCGTCTGCTTCTTTTATCATTTTTTCGGTCAATAAATAATGTTCACCAGCAATCTCTAATTGATTACGAGCTTTTCTCCAAGCTTTTTCTTTGTCATTATATCCAAAGTAAATAAATGCAATATTCTTTCCCTTTAGTTTTTCCTTTAAGATGGCAGCATTGAGCATTTCTGCCCTGCATGGTATGCACCAGCTCGCCCAAAAGTCCAGGTAAATTATTTTCCCTCTATACTTTTTTAAAATGTCAGCAATAGAATTTGCTCTGCTATTATCGACAAAAATGGATGAAGATACTGCCGGATTCACATAATCATTTCGCCTACTAATTACATTTTGTTTCATTTCATCGTTACGAACAATTATATCATACTTTTTAAATAATGGACTATAAATACTGTCAGGAGTTTTAATCAACCATGCCATAAACCTAGATAGATAAACTTCTTTTGTACTTCCTGTCAGGATATTGCTGTCTGCTACATAATTAAAGCGATCATTTAGTGTTAGCTTTCTTCCAATTTTATTAAGTTTTGAAGCAACATAAAAGTCTATAAGGTCATTATATTCGGTCGTATTTAAGGCAGCGTACTCATCGTTAATACCTTTTTCCATAATTTTTGATATGGCGATATTATCTAAAGAATCCCGATTGGGTATGTTTTCAACCACTGTTCTCTCATAAGGCTCGTATAAATATTTAGAGCGAATCCAACTATAATATTCATCAGACATTTCATGTGAACGCTTGTACTCATTTAATAGATTTACTTTGTAAAAGGCTAACTCTTTTCTATAAAAAAGAACGCTGTCTATATCTTTGTTTCTGACCTTTTCGCTGAAATTATTCACCGAATAGTATTTACTTAAGCTGTCTTGCAAATGGGCAAAATAATTGAAGTCATCGGCGTTTACTCCAATTGCATAAACAGGATTTCGTTTAGAAAAGTCTACGATTAAGTTTAGCTTTTCCCCTTTCACCAAATCAAATAATTGACTCCCATTTTGTGTTTTTATAGACCAACTACCGATTGATTCCTCGGGAACTGTAACTTTAAAATTTCTACTTCTATCAAGCACTACTTTTACTCTATTGTCACGCCAAACTCTGGTAAAATTGTGAAAACCTCCTGTTTCATTGATGTAAAGTATTGAGTCGCTATAATTTTTTACCGTTCCATAAATGTCAACTTGAGCGTTAATACTAAGTGTAGCTGTGGAGATAAATAATACCAATAAAATTCTTGTTGTCATCATTTTGATAAAGTTGGAGTGTCTCTGAAAGTATTACAGGCAACGTTCGAGGCTTGCCGCAGGGCTGGAATTGTTGCTGTGTCTGCCCGGCAACTGAAGCCGATTAAAAAACTGATGTTGAAGTTAACAACTAAAAGCCAAATAGAATTCGTTCAAGCCCAATATTAGCTGATAGTAGTACAACTGTCGATTGTTATTCCGTCCGCCAGCCTTGCGGCAAACCTTTTGTTACATGCAATGCTATCACTATGTTGTCGGATTGTTACTTACATCTTTGACTTGTAATTCAGTAATTGTCTTGTCTGTAAATAAGTCTTGGTTTGAATGGCTGAACCAGAAATCATGTATTGTCTGTGTGCCGCAGTCTTCAATTTTATAAATAAAGTCTGTTTCTTCCTCTTCAAATGGTGCAGCAAGACCTTCTTTAGTTCTTGCGTCTCCTATAATTGAATAATCAGAGTTTACAATTGGGGATTCATTCTTGATAAAATGATTATCGTCAAAAGTTAAAGTGCTGCCTGCAGTAAGTTTAAGTCTATGTATGTAAGGGAAACAGATTTCAAAGAAAAATAAATTCCCTTGATTGTGTAAGTAAATATGCTTTATGTCGATAGATTCCACTGGGAGATAAAATTCGAGAGGATGATTTCTGTCGTTTGTCGTCGAACGGTAAACTTGTGCTGTATAGATTGAATTCTCAAATCTTGTTCTATAGTTGGGAGGCATCGCTTTTGGAGGTATAAATGAGTCAATCATGTAATCAATGTTACCATCGGCAGACATAGCAACTGTAATGAGGTCATTTGAGTATTTTATTTCTGGTATATGTGTAAAGTAAGCAAAATGGAAATTTGTACATTCTTTACTTCCTCTGTAGTTCCATTTTGAGGAGCGTAATGATTTGCTGCTTGTAATACCAGCAAAACCTGTATCATTAGTATGATGGTATAGCTTCAGGTAAATTTGGTTATTTTCTACTTCAAATTCACCTGATGTATATTCTTCTATGTCAGCTGGTCCATAAATCTCACATTTAAAAAGTTGGCTTTTGTCCGAATAAATCTTCAGAATATCAGAGTTATAAAATCTAACTTTTATGGTTTGTCCATTCTGAATATCAATAAAAAAATCGCAGCCAATTTTATCGTCGTCAATTTTAAATAAGTTAGGAGCAGTAAAATGCAGTGGTTGTATCCAGCCATTATTTACGAAAATGAAATCAGGGACGATTATTGAGTTGCCTTGCTCATGTACAAGCCGACATTTAATCTTCCCTACATAGGGTTTCGAGTCTAGGAAGTCACAGCCTCGATAATTAAACGTGAAATAATGATGGTCAAGGTTTGTCTCATAGCGGTTTAAATTCTTATTGAATTTCTTGTAACCTCCCGACTTCGCTATCGTTATGCCTCCTGTAAGAAAGCAACACCTTTTATACTTCTTGCCACTACCACAAGGGCATGGTGCGTTTTTACTCGGTTCCATCGTTGGTTGAACTAAAAGTCATCTTTATATGGGTGAACTCTGTCAAAGCATTGCATGTAACGTACAGGGCTTTACGCAGGGTGGGGAAGGATAATTCCCGCTGCTGGCTTGGCCACTAAAAACTCGATTAGCTAAAGCCAAATTACTGAAGTTGATTTGAAATACCTAAGCTGATGGGCCATTGCTGAAAGCCCAACTTGCGTAAAGCCTTTTGTTATGGGCTGTGTAAGTTAGCCTTGAAGTTTAATTAACTGTTCGATCATTTTAGGAAGAAATGTCTCTTTTATTACCCAAACTATAGAATAATCTATTCCAAAATAGTCGTGAACAATTCTGTTTCTGAAGCCTCGTATTTTATGCCAGTCAATTTCTGAATGCGTCTCCTTAAAATCTTCGGGTAATCTGTTAGCCGCTTCTCCTATGATTTCGAAATTTCGGATTACAGCATCTACTGTTTTTGAGTCAGCTGAAAATTGCTCTAGAGTCAAGTCAAGAGTATAATCTAGGATTTTTTGTCCACTATCAAGGATATCGTCAATAAGCAGGTCTGTAGATCTTTTAGACATAAATTATATCGGATTCTATGGCTTGAAAATATTTCTGTTTAATTCCGTTTCTCGATACAAGATCTATTTTTCTTTTAATTTTCTGTTCGAGATAATCAGCCAAATCAATGAATTCAATTCCGATAGGCTTAGAAAAATCTACAATAATATCGATGTCGCTTGATGTTGGTGAAAAATCATCGCGCACAACTGATCCAAAAAGGCCAATAGAGCTGATAGAATACTTTTCCATTAGCTCTGGCTTCAGCCTAAGTAGCAAATCTTTTATGGATTCCAATTGTGTCATACTTCAAAGATACGAAACCTGATAATACATAGCCCATAACGGTTTGCGGCTTTGCGATGTTGGGAAAATCAAAGGACAAATGCTCAATTTAGTACAAATGTTCAATAGAATTCCAATGCTCAAATTTAGTACTTCAGCCCCAATATCGCAAAACCGATGTTAGCTGCTGTTTATTTTTTCTTTAATCTGTCTTTAAATAACTTTTCAAATTTTTCTATTTTGGGTGTAATTACAGATTTACAATAAGGTTTTTCAGTATTGCTTGAATAATAATTTTGGTGATAGTCTTCTGCTTTATAAAATTGACTAAAAGGTTCTAATGTCGTCACAATTTTATTGTCATACACATCTTTATTTAGTTCAGAAATTAAAGAAGTAGCTATTTCTTTTTGATTTTCATTAGCATAAAAAATAACACTTCTATATTGAGAACCTCTATCGGCACCCTGTTGGTTTAAAGTGGTAGGGTTATGAGTAGCAAAAAACACTTTAAATAGTTCATCTAAATTTGTTTTTGTTATATCAAACACAATTTTCACTACTTCTGCATGATTAGTGTTTCCTGAGCAAACTTCCATATAACTTGGATCTTTTATATTTCCTCCGCTATACCCACTTTCCACACTTATTACTCCATCAAGCATTTCGTAAATTGCTTCGGTACACCAAAAACAACCTCCACCTAATACAATACTATCAGTTTTAGAATGTATGTTTGGGTCAGCAAAATTTTGCTCTTTTTGGGTAGGAACAAATTCTAACGAGAGTGAATTAACACAATAGCGTTTTCCAGTTTCAGTAGGTCCATCATCAAAAATATGTCCTAAATGACCACCACATTTTGTGCAAGTAATTTCGGTGCGTACCATGCCATGGCTGCGATCGGTAGTTTGTGTAATTTTGTTACCTTCTATTTCTTTATCAAAACTTGGCCAGCCACAATGGCTATCAAATTTCATGTCATCTGTAAATAATTCTGCTCCACAACCAGCACATTTATATACTCCTTTTTCTTTTTTCATTAGCAACGCTCCTGTAAAAGGCTTTTCAGTACCTTTTTCACGAAGTACATAGTATTGTTCATTGCTTAATTGAGCTTTCCATTCGGCATCTGTCTTATGTACCATATTAGAATCTTTTAAATTTTGTTCGTTATTTTTTAAAGTAGGTGTTTGTGAACAACTACTTAATGCCACTGTAAAAAACAGTAGCATTAAGTCTATTTTTGTATAAAACATTTTACTCAAGTTAATTTTTTATAGTTGCAGATAGTGCTTCACCAGCAGTCCAAAATGAAGCTCCTAAAAGAACTAAATCTTTAACTAGAAACTGCCCAGGTATAGCAGAAATAAACGGAAATGAGTGTCCAGTTTGAATAACTCCATGGGTGGACAACATAAATGTCAGGGTTATGACAAAAGTAACAATGCCCCCAATACTACCCAAAGCAGATGCCATAGGGCTTATGGAACGCAGTGCTATCAATAGTCCTGTAGAAATTTCAATAACTCCAAGCATATTAGAAAATCCTTGGGTACTTAAAAAGCCAAACATCCATGAGAAAAATGGACTATGCTCGGCTAAAGGGCGTATTCCTTCTGCTTCATAAGTTGTAAACTTCAAAAGTCCTATCCAAATTAAAACTAATGCTAAACCATAACGAGTTATGATAAGACCTAACTTGTTAAACATTTCTATTCTTATTTTTCCATTTTATTATTTTTTATTTTATTTAAAAAAAGCAAACAGGTCAAGGATTTTCTCTTGACCTGTTTTAATTCAATTTAGATAGCTTTTGCAGCTGGGAAATCAATGGCTACTTTGGTTACAGCATGTAAATAGTTCATTGCTATTTTTTCGGCTACAAGCATTACCAATTCTACTGCCTGTCCTTTGGTATAACCAGCATTAAAGAAGTTTTCTAATGCAGATTCCTCTACAAACCCCTTTTTAAGAGTAACTTCTTTTGCCAAGGCTACCAAGACGTTTAACTTATTATCAAATGCAGCACCGCCTTTTCTTATTTCAATGGTTTGCTCTTCGGTAAGCCCATTCATTTTACCTAATAAAGTATGCGCTGCTTGACAGTATGCACATTCATTTACCTGACTTACTACTAAATTAATAGCTTGTTTTTCTTTGTTATTGAATGTGGTTTTTGCATTTTGAAATGCGAGATAATTACCTAGTGCTGTATCAGAATGTGCCATTACAGCATACAGGTTAGGAACAGTGCCAAGACCTTTTTTTAAGTTGTCAAAAATTTCTTGATTGTTGCCAGATATTTCTCCTCTGGTAGGAACATTAAAATTTGGCATTTTTTATTTTTTAAAATTATAATGCAAATGTAAAATGCTTATGACCTTTGCTATTAGGTAGTATTTCCCTTTATGTTGTCAATTTTTCCTTTTAATAATTTATATCAAAATTAAAGGGTAGCACTCTGTATAATAAAACTGATTTTGTTTTTTAAAATAGGAAGAACGTCTTTTTCAAACCATTTATTTTTTGCCATCCAAATATTATTTCGTGGCGATGGGTGTGGCAAAACTATATATTGTGGCAAATAGCTTTTATAATTTTTTACGGTTTCGGTAAGCGTTTCTTTTATACTATTTTTTAAATAATAATTTTGAGCATATTGTCCAATAAGTAAGGTTAATTGAATGGATTTGGTTTGGGCTAAAAATTGACTGTGCCAATATGGTGCACATTCGGTACGTGGAGGCAAGTCGCCATTTTTACCAGTGCCAGGATAGCAAAATCCCATGGGCATTAATCCAAAGATTTTATTGTCGTAAAAAATAGTTTTATCTACACCCAACCAAGCTCTTAAATTATCGCCACTTTTATCGTTCCAAGGTATGCCCGTTTTATGAACTGTCTGTCCTGGTGCTTGCCCAATGATTAGTATTTTGCTATGCTTACTGATTGAGACAATTGGATTGGGTTGCAAATAATTTTCACATATTGTACAGTTTTTTACTTGAGCGATAAGTTTATTTATTTCCATTATTAAAAAAATATTGCTACAGATTATTTCTAAAATTTATTGGGCTAATACTTTCTTGTTTTTTAAAAAAACGACTAAAGGTTTGTACATCTTCAAAACCCAAATCATAGGCTATTTCTTTAATAGTTTTATCAGTATAGCGTAGCATACGTCTGGCTTCTAACATTTTTCTATCTTGAATAATTTGTAATGGCGATCGGTCGGAAAGTTTTGCAAATAAGTTAGAAAGCGTTTTGGGCGATTTATTGAGCATATCGGCATAGTCATGTACGGTATGTTTGGTTTTGAAATAAATTTCTACCAAGTAATTATATTCTCTTACTATGTCTGTTTCTTTAGTATTGAGTTCTGAAAAACTGTTTTGCTTTTTATAAATTCTCGTACATAAAATAATAAATCTTTTCAGCATAGATTGTAGCATTTCTAATTGCATATCATCTTTTGATTGCATTTCTATTTCAAACATTTTCCATAGTACTTCAAATTTTTCTAACTCGTTGGTGGGAATTTGAAAAGTGGGCAATTCTTTCGCTCCATAAAACAATATTCCTTTACAGCTAACTTCTCTGTCATGGTCAAGTATGCAGTAAAACTCTCGGTTAAATTTTATGCTTCTCAATTCACTACAATGTCGAATATCTATATTGTAAAAATCGGTCAGGCAAATAATGGTGTTCTTTTTAAATTTTATTTCATTTCCCTCATAGTAAATAATAGATTTCTCATCCTTTGTCCACAAAAAAGTCAAAGGTGAGTTTATATCTTTGTCATAAGTTATTTGAGTACTTCGTTTTAAAGTACTTAAAAAAAATAGTTCGTTATGTTGTCCTATGAATATCATAAATTTAGGGTTGTTCTTAAATAGCAGCTAACGTGCGGAGCTTGCCGAAGGTGTGGTATTAGAATTGTGTCCGCCCGAACGTCTGCTGATAAATTTGATTAGTTGAAAGTTAATACTAAAGCCCAATATAGTTGTGTCTGCCCGAACCAATGACCGGCTTTGTACTTAGTTGATGTTTGTTTGTCCAGCCACACTTTTGGCAAACTACTTGTTAGCGGCAGATTGCTATAACTAGGACTTTTTATTTATTTTGGTCAACTCTTGTATTTTTAATTTCAACTTTTCGTTTTCCATTTTTACACTTTTTACTTCTTGTTTTAAGGTTTCATACTCAAGAAATGTATCAAAAGTTGGAAATTTTCTTGCAAGATTTAAATCATTTGTTAAGCTTTGGAGTACAATTGAAAGTTCTCCACCTCGAGTGATAATGTCAAAGTATTTCTCTGATTTTTTATCGAATATTTCGATTTCACTTTTTAATAACCTTTTATTGAATTTTGTAATTACAAAGTCATTTATGATAAGAGGCATTGATTTGTTAAAGTTTGGCAAGAATTTTATTTCCCCATTTAAAACAGAGTATACATTATATTTTCCAAGAGACGAAAATATTTCTCTCTTTGATTCCGTTTCTCTTGTTTTTCCACCATTTTCGTAAATCGCATAATACATATTGTAATATTTTAGCTTACTAATGTCTGCCAATAAATTTGCCGCTAACGTTTTTCGGCTTGGCGTAGTGGCGGATTTTTAGCACAAAAGTTCAACCGAAGAACTACACTTGAACCTACCACAAAACTGTCATACGAAGCACTGCACCCGCCATTACGCCAAACCGCTGTTGACAGCTGGTGTTCTGTCGTCTGCCCTTGTAAACCATTGTCAGTGTTGGGTTTGAGTTTCATTGTCTGTTTGCTTTTTTGTCTGTCTGTGTCGGCTTTTGCGTTGCGTTTTTTATTTTTTTGAAGGGTCGGGAAATTTTTTAAAAACAATTTTTCTTGCGTTGGCTTTGCAAGCTCTTTGACAAAGCTTTGGTCTGGGCGTTGGCTCGTGGGGCTTTGGCAATGTGCTTGCAAAATATTGAGGGATTTATATGATTTCATTTGTTAATAAAAAGTCTTTTAATGATTCTGCTACTGCTTTAGCTAATGGAACAGGAACGCCATTACCAATCATTTTAAATTTCTTAGATAATGAAATTTCTGGCGGAAGTATATATTCATCAGGCACACCTTGTATTCTTAGAGCCTCCCTCGCAGATAAACGCCTATTTAAATAAGGGTGTAAATGAACTTCATTGTTTCCATAACAAGCTGTTGGGCTATATTTATAACGGTGTAATCGTTTAAAAGATGGTCTATTTGTTTCTCCTTCAGCTATTTTACTTAACTCGTTTATATGCTTGTGCAAGGTAAAGACCTCATTTGCATTCGGAATAATATCTATTTTACTATTTGGTACTAAACAGCTTACAACACACAATTCAAAAGGAACATCTTCTGGTTTTTTCAATTTGCTCCCAAAAGGTATTTGTTTTCCCCAATTATACTTTGTCGCAGAATCGTGATATTTTTCGTTTACAGGAAAAGGAAACCATTTACCAAACGGTGCTTTTTCAATGGCTTTTTTGCTCATACAATCTTTTCTAATACCTACAAAAAATACACGTTCTCTGTGTTGCGGAACACCATAATTCAACGAATTTAGTTTTTCGTGGTCAACGTAGTAATCTTTTTCAACACGCTTCAATAGCGTTTGTAAATACTCTTTTGTGTCTTTTCTTTTTGTTAAACCGGTAACATTTTCCATAACGAAGAACGTTGGTTTTAATTCCAAGATTTTATTAAAGTATACAATTGTAAGTTTTCCTCTTTCTCCGCCAAAACCTTTTAATGAACCATTCATACTAAAGTCCTGACAAGGCGGTCCTCCAATCATTCCAAAGTGTTCGGGTTTCCCGTTTGGAAACGCTTCTGAAACAATTTCTTCTGATTTTACTTCTGTGATTGATTTCGTATTGAATATTTCTGCTTTTATTCTATTGCCCTGCGATTTTTTCCACGAAGTCATACCGGCAGCGTGAAGTTTGGCGAAAGTTTCATCAAATTCATTTGTCCAAATTACCTCAAACCCGGCTTGTTCAAATCCCATATCCATAAAACCTCCTCCTGAAAAAAAAGAAAGTATCGGAATTTTATGTTCTCTACTCTTATTCATAAATCATTGTTGTGTCGGTCACAGAATAAACAAATTCGGCTGCTTCCTTTCTCAAATTATAAATTCTAATTTGTTTATTCTTGTGATTATTTAGCTTGTCAAATTCTTCGACAGCAAAATTTTTAATGGTTAAATTCTTATTTCCATATTGTAAAAATAAACTCACATTTCCATTCTGAAATTTCTTCACGTCTTTAATTTCACCCAACACATCGTTGAAATAAAAATCTGTTTCAAGTTTCTTATGAAAGAAAGAACAAGCTGGTCTGTAAAGGCAATATTTGCAATTTTCTTGTTTTGGATTTGCTGAAAATGATTTTGTTTTTATGCTATCATTAGTAGATTTTAAAAGGCTTTTCGCTTCATCAAAAAGCGATTTACATTCTAGTTCTGAAAATTCAACCGGAAATTTTTGCTTCGCTAAATCAACCAAACTCAAATCTGTTGGAAACTTGTTTGTGTTTTCAAAATACAAGTATGCATAAAGTTTAAGTTGTTCTTTGTATTCAATCTTTACATCTGAATAAATTTCGCCTTCATCATCTAAACAATCTTGTGTAATTGCTCCGGTTTTAAAATCAATAATTTCAATTTCGTTTCCGTTTTCAATCACTAAATCAACTTTTCCGCCAATCAATTTGTCGTTTGATTCAAACCATTTTTCAGAATAAAATTTAATGTTACCTAAACTTGTTATTTTTTCAGATTCGCTTCGTAAATGCTTTTTTAGTTGAATTTTTTTCAATCCAAAATTTCGCAACTTAATTTTTAAAGGAACAAAAACGCCAAAACCTTTTTGTTGCAAATCTTCTTCAAGTGCTTTCACTTGCTTGTCAAATTCCACATTAAAATCATCTTCACTTTTCACAATTCCCTTTGCAATCAGTTCAAGCATTTTGTGCATTACTGTTCCGAAATAGGCATTTGGCGAAAGTGAAAGTAAAGGCTTCTTGTCAAACGCTTCTGCCAATAATGATTTGTAAGCACAATTCTTCATTGAATAAAATTGGCTTGGCGAAATACGTTTAATTTCCTTAAAATTTGTTTCTCCAATTTTATTCATCATCTCTCAATCAATTTTTCATAACACCAACCTGGTCTGCGATGCAAGTTAAATGTGTCAATTATGCTAATTTTTCCACCATTACTCTCTGTATGTTCTTTTATTTCATTGTAAATTTCCGCCAACCAATTTGCTTCCGTGAAATTTCTCATATTCCAAAATGGGTGAACAATCATTATCACGTTTCTTTGATTTCTTCCAAATTTGATAATTGGCAAACCATTTATCTCGGCTGTATTTAAGAAACCAAAACTTTGAGCAAAAGCATTTCTTAATTCTGTTGCAAATGCGAACCAATTCTGCAATTCAACAAAGTTGAAATTTCCGTCCGCACCGCAAACAAAAGTTGAATCATTCATTACACGAAGCATTGATATACCTAAACGCCAATCAAGCAAACTATGATAATTCATATTCCGGAAAACTTTCAAACAATCATAACAAGCATCATCACATTTTCCTTGATGAGTTTCCGAATGAATTTTCCCTAAATAACTATTCGCATTACTTGGATTTATGGATTCTGAAAGAATGTTTGCAAGATTGTTGTATAAATATCTTACGAAACCCGAACCGTTTGGTAATTCATCAGTCAAGATAATTTCAGCAATTCTTCTTCCGTCTTCAAGTTCTTTCATTGAAATATCAGCAATTTCAATTTCTGTTGGGTCAACGTCAAGTTTGTCTGCTAAAATTCTTTGAAGTAAAAATGCTGCGGAATAATAACCGGAACGCACTCCGTTACTTTGTGCTTTGACGTGTGGCAAATCTGTTTCGCTAAAAAACATATTTAAGTCAAGTTCATACGAAACATTTGCTGGTGCAATTCTGAATATCTCTGTGTTTTTATTGCTCGCTAACGCAATTTGCTCGTCTTCACTAGTTACGATTTGCTGTACAAGCATAGAATAGCCATTTTCATCAGGGACATTTGTTGCAAAGTCATTTAATAACCATTGGTTATTGAACCAATATCCATTTGAATTAAAAGGAAAACGGTTATTTGTATTGTAAAGTCGTCCTGTAAAAAATTTATCTGAATTTGTATTCACACGCCAAGTAACATCATTATCAGAAATAGAAATTGAAGCGTTACTTATAGTTTCTAAGTTTGCTGAACCTGTTTTCTCTGCAAAAATTGGCGGACGTGAAAGCAAAAATTCAGAATCATCTTTTGTGTCGCTTCCGGCTGAAAGATTTGTTCTGTATGCTCTTGGCGATTTCAGTTTAAATGGCGGTTGATATTTTTTCGGATTGTCTTCACCACAATTTGGACAAACATCAAATTCACTTTGACTTTCCAATTCTGCTTTTCGTTCTTCGGAATACGTTTCAAAAAATCCGCAAGCCCTACAGCGTACAAACCAACGGTTAAGTGAAAAGGGAAGTTGATTGACTGTGTCAGCATTTTTAATGCCATTGTGAACCTTGATAAAATCGCTTGTAAAACCAATTACTTGATGAATAGCTTTGTCTTTTGTTTTCTGTGCTCCCGGTGCAAATTCATAAATTGCCATTGCTTGTGCTCTGTCAATTGAAAGTGGTTCTGGTTTCCTGTTTATACCGTGGTACAAGTTTTTAACTGTTGTCGGCATTCCAAACATTGGCAAAATTCCGCCTTCGGCAAATTTTTCAGAAATGTCATTACTTGCAATTTCTTCATTATTGATAATGCTTTCTGCTTTTTCAATTAAACCATTTGGCGTTGTTGTATCTGCAACCCAATTTACAAATTCATCTTTCTTGTCTTTTAGCTGTGGCGTTAGTAATGCATCTACTGTTTGTTCGATGACAGTTCTGTTTTCATTTATCCAATTAGAAATTTCAGGTTTGTAAATCGTCCAACTATCAACTGAACCAAATTCTCCGTGAACACTTGATTTATCATCGGAAGTAATGTTAATTTCTTTTTCAACGTATGCTTTGCGAAAAATTTCTTTTGCAAGCAAACGTTTAAAAATCCTTTCTTGTCCCATTGTCAAGAAAGGTGTTGGTGGAGCATCGCCTGTAATTTTTTGAGGGTTAGCAAAGTAAAACTCATCGTGGCTTCTACCTCTACAAAATGTTAAAATAACGGAATAAGCTTGTCCTCTACGTCCTGCACGACCAACTCTTTGTTGATAGTTGAAACGTTGCGGTGGCATATTACCCAACATCACAGCTTGCAATGCACCGATATCAACACCAACTTCAAGTGTTGTTGTTACGCTTAATAAGTCTATTGTTTTGACTTGTTTGTTGCCTTCATCTGGTAAAATGATATTTCTGAAATGTCTTTGTCTTTCAAATTGGTCATCTGTTTGTCCGGTGAGTTCTTCGCAATGCAAACGGATTGGTTCACGTTGTTGCTTAATGGCGTTGTAAGAAAGATAATTTTCTTTCCAAACATCATCACAAATTCTGTCCGGTTGCTGTTGCAGTGCCGTAACAGAATGAGTGCAAATACCACCGCTAAAATGCAAGTGTGGTCTGCTTCCTCTTTGACTTGTCCAAATCGAATCCGTGGAACGTGCCACTTTGATAAAAAGGTTTTCAATTTGAATGCCTGTGTCGCCTCTCAATAAACTACTTGTTGAAAGCGTATTAAAAACGGCATCGCCAATTTCGTTTTGATTTTTTGAATACCTTGTTTCAACTGCACGTATGTATTTTTTGACTTGTCCGGGAAAATCGTTGTATTGCGTAAAGTTGAATGGACTTGCATCTTCAACTTTGTTGTGTTTGTATTTATCACCCAAAATCCGGATTGAGGAATTTACGATTTGTAAAAAATCATCTTTTGCTAAAGCAACAGTTCTTGCTTGGTCTGTGATAACCTGTAATTCAGGATTTATACAAACATATCCCAATGCGGAAGATTCAAACGAATAAAACAGCGAACCGAAAAATATTGTAGCAAGACCGTCAAATGAACCTTCTTTCAATGCATCAATGTAATCTTGGTTCGCACCAGCTGCCCATTGAAAATTTGTAAAATCAATCAGGTCATACCAAGGAACAAAATTGTTGTTCAATAACCTTGTTTGTAAAGCAATGTCATTACCGCCTGGATTTATTCCTAAACCAACAAAGTGTTTAATGAGGGGTGCAAGATTTAATGAATTTGTGATGTGAACTAAACTTCTTACATTCAAAGTCAGCGAACGGATTTCGTTCAACTTTATTTCTGCTTTTTGTTTTTCTCGTATGCGGCTTGCGTTTGTTCCTGTGTAAGCGGAATTTTCAACTAAGAATTCAATTTCATCAAAAATTGTTTGCGATTGCTCTTTTAGTTCTTGTTTTCTTTTTGTATTGCCTTTGTCAAAAGCATCTACAATTTGAAAACGGAACATCAAGTTTGAATGCAATTCTTTGACTAAAACTTCACGCATTAAATCAGAAAAGTGATTGCGTTCAATTCCGTTTGCAATTTGGGCTGCATCTTCTCTACTATCAGAAAAAACAACTAATTTTCTTTCGGCTTCGCTATTCGGAAGTTGATACATCAATTCCTTTGCAAACATTTGTGTTGTTTTAGCGAAACCGGTTCTAAAACCACGAATAGAAGAAGTTTTATTTTTATTCCAATCTTGTCGTCTTTTTTGATGATTTACGCCACAGCTTGGACAAACGCTTGGTAATGCTTTGTGTGTTTCAATCTCAGAAATGTTTCCATTTGCATCAGGTAAAGCAATGTCACGATTTGAATTGTTTGTAATGATGAAATAATATCCTTTTATCCATTGTTCAGGTTTTTCGTCCGCCTTGTTATGTGAATTATCAATGTCGCCCGAAATACAATTCAGTGAAGCGGGAATCCAATCTGCAAGAAAATCAGTTTGATTAAAACCGTTCAAAGTTGGTTGTCGCCAGCCAACTTGCGGAATACCTGCTTCCGCATCGTGTGGCGTGTATTGTTGATTTCCGCAAGCCCAAAATACAGCGTATTCTTGGTAACTTCGCCTTTCAACCAATTTGGCAGGCGTTTTTTCAGGAATACCTTCAATGTTAGGGCTAATCGGAAGCATTTCAAAAGAGTTGTTTCCCGATTCATTTCTAGTTACTAATCGGCTACCACCAAATAAGGTTGTTCCGCAATTATCACAATAGAGTAATTCTAAAACACGGTTTCCTTTTTCTGAATTTATTCGTGTAGTTGAATAAAGTTTACCAACAGTCCTTCCTCCGTCTGAATATTTCTGGTCAATTTCGTCTGGTTTAACAGATGCCCAAATTCCTTCAATGTTTCTAAAGAAATAGTGAAATCTAAAACGTGGTAATTTCCTATCGTCAGGAATTGTTTTTGCGATGTCTTCAAATTCTTTTTCGTCTAACATCGCTCTCACAATCAACAAACCACGCAAAGCTTTTTCTAAATCTTCTTTATTGGATGTTCTTTCAAATATTGTTTCAGCAAAATATTTTCCGTTATCATCATCACCGGTTGCTTGGGTTGAACAAACTGCTTTGTAATCTTGACAAGGCGAAAACAAACGTTCTTTTAATTGAAAGCTTGGATTGATTATTACTGAAATTAGTTTTGAAATTCCGTTTCCGTCTTGTGATAAATTAAACGCTGTTGCAAGTTGTGTTGCACTTGCTTCACAAGTTGAGATGAAATTTACGTCAGTAATATTTCCTTTTACTTCCGAAAATATTTTCGCAATTTCTTTGAAAGGATTTATTGGGATTTTTTTTTCATTTTCAGGGAATGCAGTAATCGGATTATTTTTTCCTTCAATAATTTTGAACGGTTTTTCTGTTCCAAAAAAGTCTTTCAAAAACTGCTTGCTTTCCTGTCCTTCTTTCGTTTCTTCTTTTGCTTCCAACGAAGCACTTGAAGCAAGAATTCGTAATTGTGGGTGATTAGGATCTAACCCTAAACGATTAAGAACAAGTTTGAGCAAATATGCAACTTCTGTTCCTTGCGTTCCTCTGTATAAGTGCAACTCATCAATGATTAAGTGAAAAATGTTTTTTTCGCTTTCTTCTAACCATTGTTTTGTTTCATTAAAAATTCCTTTGTCAATATCACGCATTAACATTATGCTCAACATTGAGTAGTTTGTAATCATAATGTCGGGAGGTGCAACTTGCATATCAAAACGACTTCTCATTTCTGCACCGTCTAAGTGTTGGAAAAATGATTTTAAATCTTTTGCATCGTTTCCTGTTTTTCCTGTTTGTTGAATGTATTGTGCAACACGGTTTGAATCCGTTTCAATTTGCTGTAACTGTTCTTTGAGTTGATTTACTTTGTTTGTATTGATTGCAAAAGTTCCGTCATCTTTTATTTTCTTCAACTCACCGGCAACAGGCGAACTTCCGTTGTATCGTCCAAAATAAATTTTATTTCCGTTTGTGTTTTCGCTTAACCAATTTCTTGTGTCGTCAGAATCTAACGCTTTACGCAAACGGCTCATTTGGTCTTCCACCAAAGCGTTCATCGGATAAAGAATCAATGCTCTTACACCGGCTTTTCGTGTTTCGTGATTGCGTTGTCTTACATCGTTGCTTAATGTGAAATTTGAATTATTGACAATTTGCCTTGCAGAAAGCCCACCATTTTCACGCCACCAAGAATTTAAGTTTGTAGATTGCTGATTGGGTGCTGTCCAATTTGCAAGTTCTTTTGAAAGTTGAGCAAACAACGGAAGCAAAAAGGATTCTGTTTTTCCTGAACCTGTACCGGAAGTGATAATGCAATTATTTCCAAGCAATGCTTGTTTCAACATTTCCGCTTGGTGCGAATGCAAAGGGAAATTCCCTACAAGACCGGTATTTACAAGTCCTTTGAATGTTTCGACTTCTCCTTCGTTCAAAGCATTTCCTAAATCTTCGGCTGTTAAGTCATTAATTTTTTTTCCACTTGAAACATAGTCTGGCAATGGCTCAATCCAAGGTTTACGATAAAGAACTTTGTCGTAATTCAGCAAATCGTAACGCTCTTTTTCAACGCCTTCAAACTTTGTTCCGAACGCTGTTTTTACATAGCGTATAAAATTTTCTTTTATGGTTTCAAACGAACCTATTGGGTCTTTCATAATGTTTTATTTATTGGTGTTTGACCTAATCTGCTGAATAAATTTGACGTAAATATGCTTGGTATATTTTCATAAATTCTATATTTTTTTTCTTCAATTACTCTGAAATCTGGTGCTAATCCACTTAATAGCATAATTGATTCGGCAAGTAGTCTTGGTAATGGAAGTTCTATTGGAATGGCAACTTTATTATGTGTACTATCAAACAAAATCACGTCCTTTTTGAAATGTTTTAACGCAATAAATCTCCCCCAATTCATATCAATCTGGTAACATTTGTTTTCTTTCCAAAGTTTGTGTTGATAGGTGTATTCGTTTAATTTATATTCAAGCAATGAAAACAATCTATCAAAGGTTTTGTTTTCGCTCTTCTCAAATTTCAATGTTTCAGTATTAAAAGCAAATCTTGCCCAATCGTAATCGACTTCATTTATTGGTTGTAAGATGTTTTCATATTCTATGATGTTTGCCGAAAAATTCAGAAACGCAACTTGTGGCAGACTATTTTCAATAAGTTTTATCTGTAATTCATCTGCAAATGCTTTTAAATTCTTTTCCCCGTAATTATCTGCAGTTTGTTTAAATGCTTTTATTGCAATGACATCGGGTAAAAGCAATCTTTCATTTGAAGAAAATTGTTTAGTTATTTCTACTTGTAAATTGTGTTTTGGTGCAGTTTTTATGATTGTTTCAATCAATGCGGAATCTCTTGCACCAGTCAGCAAAACTTTTCTTCCTTTTGTTGTTGGTATGAAGACCAATTGAGGCGGATTCAACACAATACTTTTTGTTTCGTAATCATAAT
The DNA here is from genome assembly GCF_025997995.1 of Sediminibacterium sp. TEGAF015. Taxonomy (GTDB): domain Bacteria; phylum Bacteroidota; class Bacteroidia; order Chitinophagales; family Chitinophagaceae; genus Sediminibacterium. The sequence continues at coordinate 1,496,249 of NZ_AP026683.1, forward strand.
CAAGTATTCCGATAAAATCATAAAAATTTAAAGATGCCCTTTTCAATTTTGTGAGATTGAAATTTGAACTTTCTTGCTGTTCAGAAAATTCTTTTGAATAGTAAAACTCAAATGCTCTGAAAAATTCTTCAGTAGTCAATACGTTTTTTAATGAAAGAAAATCGCATAGTCTATTTCCGCAATGGTGATTAAATATTGCTGTTGTTATTTGTGTAGCTGTATCTTTGTTTATGGAACGGAATAAATGTGTGTAAGGGACTTGTCGTTGAATGTTTGGGTTTATGATATTGCTGCCTAAACAATATTGTTCTACATCAGTTGTGATTTTTCTTCCAAAGGAATCTCTTTTGGGCAATTTAGATTCATCAACTTTGATAGCGGTATTGTCAGAAGAAACAAGATTGTATACAAGTGCATTTCCTGAAAAAGTTTCGTCCTCAACTTTAATATAAAAATCGGCATTTATTGCCGTTTTTTCGCTCAATAGCCAACGGTTGTTGAGCGATGTCTTTTTAGAAAGAAATATTTTTTCGTCTGTGTCTTTGTATTGCAAATACACTTTTTCGTTTCCGTCTGAATTTACAATTTCAACTTCCGGTAAAAAATCATTTGAGTAGGTTCTGAAATTTACTTTTAGCCCTCCAACTAATTCAATTCGTTTTTCGGTGTAGAGTGTAAGAAGTGGAATTTCGGTAAGTCCTTGTGTTGGGTTACGAAACCAAAACAAAGAATAGTTTTCAGGTAAGCCGTCAAAATCTTCTTGCTTAAAATTTCCGTTGCCGAATGTTTTACCCCAATCTTTAATTAGTTCTTGTTTGTCATTTTTGCATAGCAAAAACATTCGTTCTGTTTTTGAAAGAAAGTCCGTTTCAATCCAAAAATCATTGCTCAACTGAAATATTCCCGCACTTACAAATAATCTTACATCACGGTTTGGGAATTTCGCAATCCATTTGTTGAAATTGTCTTTTAGTTGAAGTCCTTCTTCAAAATCAAGTGGTAGTGTTTTTGACCAGCCATTAATTTCATACAAGTTTTCGTGCTCACCAAATTTCAAATCTTCCGGATAATCATTTGAAGAATACATTCTGTAAGAAAATTCAATAACTTCATCGTTTGTATTTGCTTTAAATTGAAGAAATAAAGGTGCAACGGTGTAATTTCTTTTCTTTCTTGTTGTTGTTCCTTCTTCAATTTCTTCGTGTGTTTCGCCTGACCATTTTTTGTATTGACGTTGGATTGTTTGAATGATTGATTTAGACAACTCATCATCTTTTTTCAAAAAATCTAATGTGCTTTTCGTAATTAAATCTGTTCTACTGTTTTTGATTTTATCTTGTAAAAACTTATCATCGTAAAACGTGTTCGGCACTAAACCAATTGACTCAAATAGTTCCGGTAAACGATTCAAAAATTTAGGCGTTAAAACACATTGCGAAAATACTTTACCAACATAAACCCAATTTGCATTTGAAAAGGGAATTAAATTAAACAAACCTAAGTCACCATTTTTTTTGATATTAGCCCACTTCGCCAAATCTTCCCACAAACTATTTATTTGATTATTGCTAAAATCGGTTGTTCCTATGTTCTCATTTATTTGATTACTTTGTAAAAAAGTATTAAGCCTGCCGTAATAGTTGTTTGCTCTTAGGTAATTGTTGTCAATACTTTCAATTAACGGTAGCACAAAGAAAGTCAAATAAGAAATGTAAGGCGGATATAAAACAGGAACATCGTCTATTGTGGCAAATGTTCCGTCCGCTTTCTTTATACCAACAAGATTATTTTTAGAATGTGCGTGTTTTGCTTTTGCAATAACATTTCCGTTTGCTCCCGGAATGCCACGTTTAATAGAATTGATAAAATCAGTCCAAATTTCGTCTTCTGTTTCTTCGTTGAAATTTTCCCTTGCTAAACCAATAATATCATTCTTGGTTAGATACAAATGAATTTCCTTTCCTGCATTGGCAGGATTGAAAAAATAAGCCGATATGATATTATTCCATTCTAAATACTTCATCTTATATTCAATAAAGTAAATTTTGTTTACAATGCAGCGATGATAATAAGTGGCTCTTTTGGCTTTGCGAAGGGTTGGCTTTGTGTGTTGGGGCAAAGCCAAATGTGCCACTTGCGGGCTGGCTTAAAATTGTTTTTAAAAAATGCGGGTGGAAAAAAAATAAAAAACATAGGGTCGGCAATGAGTGTCGGCTTACTCGTTGTCCTTTTATAATATCGTTTCTATGTCTTTGGTCACCTGTCAAAATGGTTTACTTTTTTTTGTTTCTGTCACTCGTTTGTTTGTTGTGTCGCTGTCTTAATACACTTGCTGCCAACGAGCAGGGCTTTATGCAGGTTGGGAATTAGCAATCCGTCTGCCCACAACCGCTGCTGATTGAAAATATAAAATTGAATTTAAGAACTAAATTTGAAAGTTGTTTGTCCAGCCCGAACCACAGCCTGGATTTGCAATTTGTTAATGTTACAATGTCATGCCCAACTTGCATAAAACCCAATGTTACCTGCTGGGCTATCGCAAACCAATAAAGTTGAGATCAGGTTTTTCTGCCACAAATTTTAATACATTACCTGCCAAGTCATTAATAAGAGTTACAAAATGCAAAAAGTATTCTTCATTCTTAACTTGTAATGTCTCTAAATCTTCTTTTCCTGTGATAGGCTTAAAAAAATGGATGAATATATCAGCCGCTATTGATTTGATAGTATTATGTGTGTTCTTTGATACAATCATGCCATCATGCGTAATAATGTTTCTAAGTATTGAAAGTAATTCATAAAAATTCTCCCAATTTGTCTTCCAATTAACATGATTCACTGGCACTTCCATTAATTGTTTGCATAAGGCTGAATTACTTTTTAAAAATTGTATTAGATGTCGGTTGTTTACGGTGTCAGTATTTAAGGATTTTGCTTTTAAATAGTTCTTGATTTCAGAAGTTACCTTGTTTGCAAACTTTTTCCCTTTAATAGGACTTTCTAACAAGGGGAAGTATTTAAATTGAATGGTTTGCAGTAATAACAGTTCAAGCGAATTATAAATGCGAATTATAGAGACATTCATTACCCAAGCGAAAAAGTTATTACTCTGCTCAGTCAAATCATCAATTTCTATTGTCAAAACTTTGCTTGATGAGTGTAACCAACTTTTCAATCCATCGGATGAGATATCATAGATTGAAAACCCTGATTGATGAATCCATCTGTTATCTGGGTTGTCCGCTTTATATCGTTCGATTGAAATTGCAAGGAAGTGTTTCCAAAATCGAATATCTGTGTCAAGCTGGTGTACAGTGTCCTGATAATGGGTAAAAAAAGTCTTATAGTCTGATTCCGTTTGCATAATGAGCTGTTCAAAAGCCTTGCAGGTAACGTTCAGGGCTTTGTGCAGGTGTGGCAATAGATGCTTGTCCAGCCCGAAATGTCAGCCCAATAATTGGTTGAAGATGAAGTTAATTTTTTTATTCATTAAAATTCCGTCAAGCCGGAACTTAGGTTGAAATGTATTCTGTTGCCGATTGTTATTCCGTCTAGCCACACTTGCACAAAACCTCTTGTTATGTGGCGTTTTTTAATTTATGGGATTCTTAATGACTGTTTTAAATTCTGGAATTTTAAATATGTCGTCATTTATTGATTCTTTTTTGTAACTAATAGCAGTTTGTAAAGTAGAACCGTTTAAACCTTCTTGTCTAATTTTTAATGGCAAACACCCAATTCTTTTTGCAATTTGCTCCCAATGACCATATTTGTACCCTTCAAAAAGAGTTGAGTCAATTTTAAAATAGTCGGTATTATACCATAAAGTCATTTGTCCAAACCTTGAAGTTAGTGTTACCGATTTGCAAGGAATATCTAAAATAGTATCTGTCATGTCGTTGTCTTTTATTTCTAAAAATGGATCCAAAGACTTCTTAGTGTCAACAGTTATCGCTGTGTCATTATTGTCATTCCATGAATAAAGTAATTTGTCTGTGACATTATAGGCCTGCCAGCCATTTTGCTTTCCTGCATTGATGTCTGCAATATATCTATTCCTTTTGTAATAGCATCTTTGAATAATGTGTTTTTGTTCTCCAAAGACTTCTTTCATTGATAGTTGCCAAGTGCTGTCATCAATTAGTGTCGTATCAGGATTTACGGCTTCAATTTTGTAGGTTATCCAACCTTCGAAGATTTGTCCAAAAGATTTTGTAATGCTGAATATTATTCCAATTGTTACAAGACTAAATTTAAAAAAGTTATTCATCATATTTTAAGTTTGGTATTTGTCTTAAAATGCCACATAACGTCCGTGGCTTTACGCTGGTTGGATAATCTGTGTTACTACTGCTGGCTTGGCCACTAAAGACGCGATTAGCTAAAGCCAAATTACTGAAGCACAATTGAAATACCAAAGCTGATGGGCTATTGCTGAGCCTCCAACTGGCGTAAAGCCTTTTGTTGGTAGCTGGTCGTATAGTTTGTTAATAAATGATTTACTTAATAATAGCTAAAATTACTTGCCGAGTAATTCATTTAAGCATCTATTAATTGCTTCCCGAATATCATCTACTTCTGTTTCGCCCTGGCCTTCGGCTGTACAAGCGCATACCAAACTCTTTGATTTTGATGATATAAATTGAATTGTCACTTCGATTGTGTAGCCACCTAGTCCAGTTTTTCGTCTACCACTTTCGCCATAATTAACAATAAGTGTCTCTTCTGAAAACTCAGATTTTAAATCAGGTAATTTTATAAAACCCTTTTTAGATAAAATCCCTGTAATAACTTCTCCGGGATTAATGTTCTTACTAGAAGAATAAAACTGACCAGAAATTGTTGCGCCCGAACTAGAAGTCAAACTACCAGTTGGAGTAACATAAAAATATTTAAACCTATACATCGAATCATTTTTATTACTAGTTACAGGTTTTAGTGGAGAACAACCAGATAAAGAGCCGGTCAAACAGAGAATTAATAAAAAATTGATCCATTTCATAATTCAATATTAAAATTCTTGAAGTATTACATTAAAACTAGCTACCAACGTCCGTGGCTTTACGCTGGTTGGACAATCCGTGTTAATACTGCTGGCTTGGCCACTAAAGACTCGATTAGTTAAAGCCAATTTACTGAAGCTCATTTGAAATACCTAAGCTGATGGGCCATTGCTGAACGTCCAACTGGCGTAAAGCCTTTTGTTGCCTGCAGTTTATAGCTTTTTAACTCCCATCTTAATGTAATTTTCAATTTCTTTTATACTGTCCCTATTGTTTGCCCAGTTTGGATTAGTAATTATTTCCTTCATTTTTTGAAATAATGCACTACAATCAAATAAAAGATCTGTATAGTTGTTTTTTAATCCTTCAAAGTCTATTAAAAGTTGTTCATAGTCTGCTTTTAGTTTATTTAGTGTTTGTCGCAATACACGTTCTTCAACAAGAAAGTTTTCAACTTTGTTACTTTCAATCTCAAACTCAGAAAACCTTTTTAATAATCTATCTCTTTGAGTAGTTATAGATTTTAAGTTAAGTTCGAGGCTCTCATTTTTTCGTTTTAAATTAAGAGCTTCATTCAAGTCTATGTCTTTATCTAAATATGGCTTTAACGCTATCATTAAAGTCATTACTTGTGATCTAACATATTTATAGTCTGATATGTCAATTTTCTTGTCACTTGTAATATTATGCTCGTCAATAAGTTTTGTAAATTCTCCAAACTTATTTGTAATATCTTCCAAATAGCTTGCATAGCCCATAGAATATATAGTTTGCTTGTGATGTCAAATAAGTTGCAGGCAACGTCCGTGGCTTTACGCTGGTTGGATAATCTGTGTTACTGCTGCTGGCTTGGCCACTATAGACTCGATTAGTTAAAGCCAAATTACTGAAGCTCACTTGAAATTCCAAAGCCGATGGGCCATTGCTGACAGCCCAACTGGCGTAAAGCCTTTTGTTAGCTGCATAATTTCAGATTTTATTCTTATTATTCAACTTTAACCACCAAACATATACTCGAGATGTTAATTTAATTTCCCATTTTAAATGATGAATAAATACATGTATTGGGTGTAAAGGTTTTAGTGGATTTTCTTTTAAAACTTGCTGAACCATAAAGAGATTAAAATCTCCATTTTGAGCATTTGGCTTAAATCTCATCAGATTTGAAGTATACTTTTTATAATAATTGGGGAATAAAATAAAGCTGTAATCAAAATATTCAAGTTTATTAAAAAATTGATCAATTTCAGATTCGCTAATGCTGGTTTTAAAAGATGCTAGGTTTACTACATTTATTCCTTTGAGTAATGGAAGGCCGATTTTTTCTCTCTCTCCTTCTTTAATTGTTGTAGCATTATTCTGAGGACGAGGGAGTTTCTCTCGAAAATTTTTAACAACTTTATAGTAAGTTAAATTCTTTTCATAGAGTGGCCTAATACCCAGAGACAGTATGTTTAATAATTGATTTATCATTCAGGAGAAATTATTTTGCAGCTAACGTCCGTGGCTTTACGCTGGTTGGAAAATCCGTGTTACTACTGCTGGCTTGGCCACTAAAGACTCGATTAGCTAAAGCCAAAATACTGAAGTTCAATTGAAATAACTTAGATGAAGGGCTATTGCTGAACCTCCAACTGGCGTAAAGCCTTTTGTTAGCTGTAGCGCTTATAGATCTAAAACAATTGAAATATTTTTTCTTAGTTTGTTAATTTGCTCTTCACTAAGCTTACCGAGCTTTTGAATAAGTCTTTTATTGTCTATAGCTCTAATTTGATCTACAAGAATATCGCTTGGCTTGTCAAGTTGATTTTTCTTAAGTTGTACTCTTAGAATGTCAATATCAGGCTGAACATTAGATGTAATGGGGCAAATCAAGGTTGACAAATGATGTGAATTGAGTAAGTCTGTTTGAACAATTACAACTGGTCTTGTTTTACCAGGCTCTGTCCCCTTACTTGGGTTTAAATCTGCAAGCCAGATGTCATACTGTTTAATTTTCATCAACGAACTTTTCAAATTCATGAAGAACTTTTAAGGAATCTTTCATTGTCAATTTAGATTCTTTCAAAAGTTTGTTTTTAAGTATTTTCCTTTTATTAAATTGATTGTATAGACTTACAGCTTCATTTATGTATCTGTTTCTTGCTTGGTTAAGCTGTGTAGTTATTTCTTCAGCCTCTTCAAATGTTATGTCATCAAGTTTTAACGAAAGCGTTTTCATATACATTAAAATTTATACAAAGGTATATACTAATTGTATATACTACAAATTCTTTCTTCAAATCAAACTTAATCGCGTTACAGCTAACGTTTTGCGGCTTGGCGAAGGTGGCGATTTTTACCACAAATGTTGATGCGGAGAACCAAACTTTGATTAACCACAAATGTGTCTGCGGAGCACTGAACCGCCACTTTTGCCAAACCGCTGTTATGCGTTCGCCCTTCTTTTCCTGTAATAGTTTTAGTATCCAATATTGATGTCTTTTTTAGGTAATATTAAATACAAAAAGCAGACTTCAAAGATAAATAACATCTTCAAAATCCGCTTAAAAAGTAATGAAATTTGTCTATTTAGGTTAGATTTTTTCAGCAATGGGAAAGTCAATTTCAAACTCTGTCAAGTTGTGTAAATAGTTGCTGATAATTTTATCGCCAACAACTATTATTACATCTATCATATTGGCTTCGTTGTAACCTGCTCCAAAAAATGCTTCTCTGCTTTCTTCGTTTGCACGTCCACGGTTTTTATTGCAGTAATTTTTCTATTTTTAAAAGAATAATTGTTTCGGTAATATTACAATTGCCCCCTCGGTAAAAACGCCTTTTTTGATGTAAAAATATAAACCAGAGCGTTTATACTGAGGGGATAAAAGACTACTTTTCTTCCAAACCTGCTTCATTATAAACCACCATCAACGAAATACCCAATGCCATAATATCTTTCAAAACAAAAAAGTCCGTAATGGGTACACCATCAACTATTTTATTAATACCCGGTGTTGTTAATAAAAAACTTAAGGTGGTACAAAAAATAATCACTGCTGCCCAGCCAAATATTTTTCCAACTTGAGGTTTAAATAAACTCCATATTAAACCAATACCAACAATGATTTCGAAAAGCCCAATGATATTTGAAACGACTTGAACACTCAACAATTTGTACAGCCACGACATTAAAAAGTGATTTTCAACTAAAGGTTTTATGCCTGCTGCTTCCGACGGTGTGAATTTAAAAAAACCAATCCAAAGTAATACAACGACTACACCTAAAACGGCTATTTTATAGCCTAACTTATTTATTTTACTCATTTTATTTATTTTTAAAAGAATTATAATTTTTCAGCAACAGGAAAATCAATTTCAAAAACTGTTAGATTGTGTATGTAATTACTGATAATTTTGTCACCAACAACTATTATTACATCTATCATATTTGCTTCGTTGTAACCTGCTCCAAAAAATGCTTCTTTGCTTTCTTCGGTTGCTCGTCCACGATTTTCAACTGCTGATGCTGTGAATTTTGCCAAAGCGTCTAACTTACTGTCGAAACTTGCTGTTCCTTTACGAATTTCTAAAATTTGTTCGTCTGAAAAACCATTCATTTTTCCTAATGCTGTGTGAGCCGATTGGCAATAACGACAACCATTAATTTGACTTGTTACCAAGTTTATCACTTCTCTTTCTTTGGCTCTTAATGTGCTTTTTCGATTTTGAAGCGTTAAATAGTCGCCTAATGCTGTTTCATTTTTAGCGAAATAGGCATACAAATTAGGAACAAAACCTAAACCTTTTTGGAGGTTGTCAAACATACCTTGATTGTTTGCAGATACTTCTTCTCTTGTTGGAACCGTGTAAGTTCTTTTTTCTGATGTTGTCATTTTATTATTTTTTAAATATTGTTTGTCTTTATTGACGATACAAAGGTGCGATGACTTACAATAGATAAAAATGATGTAGTTTAGGAAATTTGGTTGATGTAGTTCAACTTTTCTTTGAAACCCTTTTATTTCTTATTCTGGATAAAAATTCAGTCGTCATTCCTAAATAAGAAGCTAAAGCATATTGAGGAACTCTTTGCACGATTTGAGGATATTTATTTGAAAAAGTTTCGTAGCGTTCTTCGGCTGTTTGGGTTAGGTTTGAAATTATTCTTCTCTGTTGAGCAGCAAGTCCTCGTTCTGCCATTATCCTAAAAAAAGTTTCAAATTTGTGATTTTGTAATTTTAGTTCTTGTTCTTTTTCATAGTCAAGTTGTAAAATTATGCTGTCTTCTAATGCAACCACAAACATTGTCGCAGGTTGTTGAAAAATATAGCTGTTATAATCTGTAATCCACCAGTCATCAATGGCAAAAGTAATTGTGTGTTCTTGCCCTTCATCAGCCACAACATAAGCCCTAAATGCTCCTTGCAAAACATAGTGTCTGTGCTTGGCTATAAAGTTTGGTTGAACTATGAATTGTCGTTTTTTAATTTTTTCTTCTTTGAAACAAGAACTAAAAAGCTTCTTTTCTTCTTCTGTCAGTTTTACAAACTTGTCAATATATGAAGTTATTTTGTTTGTCATTTAGTCTAATGTTGATGATTAGTAGTGTCGCTCATAGGGTGACGCATAACGGTTTGGGTATTGCCGAAGGCGGGGATTTTTTTGCACAGAACTTCAATAGAAATACCGCAGTTCAAATATTACAGAAAAGTTGATTAGAATTCCTTCAGCCCCGCTTTTGGCAATACCTTGTTAGTGGCAGTGCATTTGATTTAAAGCGTTATAGGCATTATATCCCATTCGCTATTTAACAAACGGTGGATATAACAACGGTCGGCTTGTTTTATCAATTCTTCTTTCTGCTCTTCGGAAAGATTACCTTCAATAATCATTTTAATTTGAATAGTGGTTTTTAGCCCTCCTTCCCCTCTTGCTACTTCTTGCACTAGTTCGGCTGTTACATTCTCTATCTCCCAGTTGTTTTTGCGAGCAATAAAACGGACAGTTCCGACTTTGCACATTGCCAAACCGCTTAAAACAAGTTCTGAGGGTGCTAAACCTAAATCTGTTCCTTTACTTGTGATAGGTTCGTCACCAATAATGGTGTGCTTACCATTAGTGATAATACTTTGGAAGCCTTCTTCAATGTTTTTAATTTTAATTACTGTTGCCATTTTTATATAAATTTAGATTCTAAAAGTTTAATTTTATCAAATATAATAGGAGGATAATATGAATGTGCATCTGCACAAATAGTGCATTTTCCAGTTTTAATATTAATATCGTCATCAAGGTCTTGATAAGGAAAAATATTGAATAATAATTCGTGTTGCAAAAGATTTCTATAAAATAAAATATGTTGTGATTTTGAAGAAATAGTATCAATGCGATTGAATAATTCTTCTGCACTTTTCAAAATACTTAATAATTCTCTTACTCCATCATACATAAGTACATCATCTGTATTATGAATATCTACTTTCATTTGTTCCAAATCATTTAAGAAACATTTTATGGCTCTTTTTCCATACAACAGTTGTTTTCCATTTGCATCAGAAAACTCATAACTGAAATTTTTTATTGTTTCTTGAAAGAAAGAATAAAAAGTCCGTATTTGTTCTGTATTGTGTTGTTGTTCTTCCTTTATATTGTCTTTTTCTATTTGATTTTGCACTATGCCATTTGCTGAAAGTTGAGCTTTTAACGCTAAATATAGAAGTATAGAGCCAATGAGTTGAGAAATAGGATTTGTTATACCGCCAATCGCATCGCCAACAACGCCAAAATTACCAATGCCTGTTTTATTGAGCAATGGAAGTAGTAATGGAAATAAAAATGTTAATAAAATACCAAAAAGCAAGAGCCATTTTGCATTTTTATCAAGACTATTTTTCATTCTTTATTTTTTAAATTGCTTCATTAAAAATTTATGTCTTCGTCCATTATTTCTTTAGTTTATCCTGATAAAGCGATTTTAATTTTGCTAATTTTGGATTTATTACTGCCATACAATAACCAGTTTCGCTATTGCGATTGTAATAGTCTTGGTGATTGGCTTCTGCCTTATGGAAATGTTCAAACATTTTCACTTCTGTTACTATCATATCATCGTAGGCAGATTGAACATCTTCAATGACCTTTAATGCTTGCATTTTTTCATCGTCTGTTCTGTAAAAAATAATGCTACGATATTGTGTTCCTCTATCAGCACCTTGTTTATTTATAGTCGTAGGATTGTGAGTAGTTAAATGGATTTTCACTAAATCTTCAAAGCTAATTTCAGAAGGTAAATAAGTAATTTCAATTACTTCAGCGTGACCAGTAGTTCCAGAACAGACTTCTCTATATGTAGGATTTATAATTTCACCACCACTATAACCACTCTCTACATTTACAACTCCTTTTAATTGCTGAAACATAGCTTCTGTGCACCAAAAACAACCACCACCAAATGTAACTTTTTTCTCATCAGATTTTACTTTTTTCAGAGCAACAGCATTTATGCAAAATCTCAATCCACTTGGCATAGGACCATCTTGAAACACGTGACCTAAATGAGCATCACAAGTGCTACAAGTTGTCTCTATTCGATACATACCAAACGTAACATCTTTGATATAATTGATTGTATTCTCTTTTATCGGCTGTGTAAAACTAGGCCACCCAGTTCCACTTTGAAATTTTTCTTCGCTGTCAAAAAGTACAGTGTTACAACAAACACAGGCATATTTGCCGGGTTCAAACAAATTGCACATTTCGGAGCTATGAGCTCTTTCTGTTCCTTTTTTACGAGTTACGTAAAATTGTTCTTCGGTAAGAAGTGATTTCCATTCCTCTTCCGATTTTTCTATTCTTTGGTCTGGGTTAAGATTGCCATTATTGGCTAATCTTATTACATCTATCCATTTTTGCATATAAAATTTATTTAATTGTTTGTAAAAATTCAATTGCTTTTTCGGTATTCAAATGAAAATCATTGAATACTACTTTTCCTTCTTGGTTTATAAAAATAAACCAAGGAGTTCCTCCTGTTCTATAATGATACATTACTGTTGAAATATTTTGCGTGCTTTCATCTCCTTCATCTTGTCCAAAAGGAATTTCCAACTTATACTGCTTTTGTGTTTCTTTTAGCTTTTCAAAAGTATTTTGATTTTTACCTTCAAACACTGATTGAATAGCAAAGAATTTAATAGCTTGGTTGTTTTTTAATGCAGTGACCATTTGTTGTAACGAAGGCAAGCCTATTTTATGACAGCCAGGACACCAACTTTGAAAACAATACAAAACAATAAACTTTCCTTTAAAATTAGATAATTGTATAGGTTCAGTATCTTTTCCATTTGCATCAATCCATTTAAATTTTTCCAGTTCTGGGGCATCAAATCCCTCTATACCATATTTTTTATTATTCATTTACCATTTTTATTTATAAGTAATTTAAACACAGATTTCGCAAATCTAACATATTCATTTGCTTTTAAGTCAAATACTACCCATTTGTAAATGTTTCCATATGGACACAATGGAGCATTTGTTTCGCTTCCACTACGTAATTCGTATCTATTTGGATCTATATCATATTCTACTTTTCTTATCCTTTTCAATTCAGGTTTCATTGTTCCTTGTTTTGGCTTGGCATTGCCACTAACACTTAAAAGTACGCGTTCACTAAAATATAAAAAAGTTTAAATCAATCATTTATAATTGCGCTTTCGGGAGTAGCTGAAATCATGATACTTAAAATAACGCGTCTGTCTACTTATAAATACGCAGAAGGTTACCAATTTAGTTTATCTAGTGGACTTTCAATTTTTCCAATCGCCACCCTACTAACATGGGTATATAGCATGGTAGTTCGGATGCTGTTATGCCCAAGTAGGGCTTGAATGATTCTTATATCTGTTCCTGCTTCCATCAAATGTGTTGCATAACTATGTCTCAACATATGTACGCTTCCTTGTTTATCAGTTACTTTTTGTTTGGCCAAATGCATTACTTCTTGAACAGATCTAGTACTATATGCTCCCCCAAATTGGCCCTCGAATAAATATTCCTTAGGCTTATATAAAAGAAAATACTTTCTTAATGTTTCAAGTAATATTCGTGATAATGGAACCATGCGGTCCTTCTTTCCTTTTGCACCTTGTATATGTATCATCATTCTTTTGCTATCTATATTTTTTAGTTTTAAACCAACAATTTCACTTACTCTAAGTCCTGCGGAATAGCCAGTCATAATCATTGTTCTGTGTTTAATGTTTTTAATATTCTTAATTAAATCCATCACCTCCTCCTCTGCTAAAATTGCGGGCAACTTAAATGGCTTCTTTGGTCTAGGTAAATCATAAAATTCTTTCCCCCTTTCCATTACTTGTTCAAAATAAAATTTAATGGCATTTACTGTGGTGTGCACTTTTGTTTCACTACAACCTTGTTCTTTTAATAACCATAATAAATAAGATTGAACATGATTTTTATCTAAATCATTGACAGATCTTTCTTTAAGTAATCGCAACAATAATCGAAACTCATATAAATAATTTTTGATAGTATTTGGACTATATCCTTTTACAATCAGTTTATTTCGCATTGATTCGTATGCTAAAATATTGTCTTTGGATAAAGGAAATTTTACCAGACTAATTGCGGTGACTTTTTTTATTGGTTCTGTTATGTCTGTATTTACAATGCTTCTTTGTTCAAGGTATTTTCTAAGTTCATCTGTGTTCAAATAAAAATACAGAGTCGCTTGTTTTTTAAAATGTTCAAATGCCTCTCTAGTACATTTAATAAACCAGATTCTTTCTTTGTGGCACCAAAATATGCCAGTCAATTTTTTGATTGTTGTTTTGAAATAAGCTGTATTTGGCCCATGTATACTAATGCACTCTATCCCTTTATAATAGAATGGCTTTAACGCTATTGTAATCATGGATTCAAGTAAAATAAATTACGTGAGTCCAAAAACCGTATTTATACTTGATTTTACATTATACTATATATAGCAAAGCCTCCTGAGTCCCTGACATAGCTGTCATAGGTCAGTAATTACTAACAGTAGTATTAATTGGGGGAGAATATTTAAAGTAACAATTGGGGTATTGTGAATATAACAAAATTTGAGAATACAACAAAAATCAGAACTATTCATTTATTGCCATAGTTCTTCTTCTAACCAATTTTTAGGGAATCCCATCTCCTTAGTCTGCGCCAATGGGCAAGTTTTCATCAATTCTTTAAGTCTATCATTAAATGTTGATCCTGGACTAATTATCTTAAGAATGTATGAAATGCAAGATAACGTTGCATAGAGTTTGTTTGGATAAACTGATTTTTCATTTAAGAAAAGATATGTCGGATTCGTTGGTAGTTTAATTTTAATCAATCGTCTATTCCAAACGCGTCCATGATGCGCGCAAATATTTCTCAAAGTACTAAAACAAAGTATCCAGTTTTCAATTACTGTAACATCTTTTAAACCGAAATGGTTGGTAATAGCCAATTTTTCGGGGCTTTTACTCAAGTTTTGAAAAATCTTAGAAAGCAGGCCCATACTACTTACTTCTAAACTCATCCAGCAAGGGGGCTCAGTAGGGTTCGTATACTTTTGTTTATAATGATCAATAAAAGTCTCATTGCTTCTATCAATTTCTTTCTGCAAGCTATCTAGATGATTTGCAAACCTCATCGGGTCTCTATACAATTCAGGTTTTAATTGCCAATGACTACCGTGATTTAAGAGAAAGACAACTTTCCGCATTAGCCTCGTTGTTAAAGCTTAAGCCACGAGATTTAAGCTTTTCTATTTGTTCGGCTATAGTAATTGGCAACTTTGAGTACTTCATAGTAAAAAAGGTTTGAAGCTACCCTTATAAAAATCGAAAACCAGCCCGGGTGCGCTGTTCAAATGGGAAGCGTGGCTGGTATTATTGTTACAAATGTAAAGTATCCTTTTTATTGGTGCCATTTTTAGTACATAAAATTTTACTAATTATTCAACTTTCTTTTGAATTTCTATAAATATGATTCATCTACTCAAAGCTGTTTGAAGGTATGGAATATTAATTTTGTTTTGAAATGTGAGTGAGAATTGTCGGCGAGGAATTGTCGGCTCCACTACGTTGCGCCGACTTTCTGGTTGGGGGGCTTAACACAAAACCTCCAATGGCTTCGCCATTGTGGTTTTTAATGCTTATCCGCTCCAGCAAGCAAGCTTGCTTCGCGTCTGCGCATTAAAAAACCCCTCAACTGCGTTGAGAGGTTTCGTGTAGCGAGGATGGGAATTGAACCCATCACCTCAGGGTTATGAATCCTGCGCTCTAACCAACTGAGCTACCTCGCCGTCCTTTCGGGGTGCAAATATAGGGGGTTTCGGTAAAAAGAAAAAGCTAGTAGTTCAACAATTTGCCGATTCTTTCGGCTACTTTGTTGGCCGTGGGTAGCATAGCCGATTCCAGGGCCACATTTATGGGCACAGCCGGTAAGTTTTTGGCGCCCATTACTTCTACTTTGGCGTCCAAAAAGTGGTAGCAATCGTTAGAAATACGAAGCGATAGAGCCTCGGCAAAGGAGTTATTTTGTTGTTCCTCGCTTAGCACCAGTACTTTTCCGTGTCTTTTTACTGCGGTAAATACGGTTTCTTCGTCCAGTGGAAACAAGGTTCTTAGGTCTACGATTTCTACTTGTCCTGCATATCTTTCTGCTGCGGCTTTGGCCCAGTAAACGCCCATTCCATAAGTGATTACGCACATGGTCTCTCCTTTGCGTACCAAATCCATATCGGCTGTTTGTACCACATTGGCTTTCCCCAATGGCAATACATAGTCCTTGGAAGGTTCGGTGGCCCTGGCAGCGTCTGTGCCGGGTACCTTGCTCCAGTACAAACCCTTATGCTCTAGCATAATCACAGGGTTCGGGTCTAAGAAGGCAGCTTTCATCAATCCCTTCATATCTGCCGCATTCGATGGATAGACCACTTTGATCCCTTTGATGGTTAACAAAGTGCTCTCGATGCTTCCGCTATGATAAGGTCCGCCGCCGCCGTATGCCCCTACGGGTACGCGCAACAGCATTTGAACAGGATATTTTCCGTTCGATAAATAACAAGACTTCGATACTTCCGTTACCAACTGGTTAAAGCCGGGATAGATATAATCGCCAAACTGCACTTCCACAATGGGTTTCATGCCCATGGCCGATAAGCCCACAGTGGATCCGATAATATAGGCCTCTTGTATGGCCGTATTAAAGACTCTATTGTCTCCGTATTTTTCTGCGAGCGTTGCCGCTTCTCTGAACACACCTCCTAATCTTCCACCCACATCCTGGCCGTATAAAATGGCTTCTTCGTGTTCAGCTAATATTTCGTCTATGGCGTGTAATGCCGCGTCCACCATGAGTATGCGCTCTGCTCCCTTCGGTACTCTTTCGCCTGTTTCTTCTCTTACCGGTGTAGGAACAAATACATGTTCTTCCACCGAACGTATATCGGGTTCTGCTGCAGCTTGCGCTCTTTTAAAATCTTCTAACACTAATTCCAATGCATCGGCTTCTATCTGATTGATCTCTGCATCGGTAAAGCCCACGCCCGTTAACAACAATCTGAGTTTAGGGATGGGATCGTATAAGCCGTGTTTCAATAAGTCTTCGCGGCTACGGTAAAATTCTTTTCTTACGCCACTGGTATGGTGCCCTAACAAAGGAACTTTCGCATGCACCAATACGGGCTTGCGCTCATTGCGGGCATAGTTCACGGCCTGCTCCATGGTTTCAAAACAGCGCATGAAATCGCTGCCATCTACCTGCATGCGCTTTAATCCCTTAAAGCCACTTGCATATTCATATGCATTCGTGGTTCTGATTTCTTCTGCAGTAGCACTGATGCTCCACTGGTTATCTTGCACCAAATAAACAATCGGTAATTCTTTCAATACCGCAAACTGTAAAGCTTCACTCACTTCTCCCTCACTCATACAGCCATCTCCCAATGAACAAACGACTACAGGCGATTTGCCATCTGCAGACTTACGCAAACGGCCGGGTAAATTCTTTTCCAAATGTTGTACGCCCTGCGCCAAACCCGTGGTGGGTATGGCTTGCATGCCGGTAGCACTACTTTGGTGTATAATGGAGGGTCGGTTCGGATCCTTACTGCTCGGATGACAGTAATAAGATCTACCGCCCGAAAAGGGATCGTCTTTTTTTGCGAGCAATTGCAGCATTAACTCGTAGGGAGTAAAACCGACTGCCAGCATTAAGCTGTCGTCTCTATAATAAGGGCTCACCCAATCGCAGGGCTCCAATTGCAGACCGGTAGCCAGTTGTATGGCTTCGTGTCCACGCGAAGTGGAGTGCACATATTTACATACCGCACGATTGGCATCGTAGGTTTCACTCATAGACTTGGCAGTCATCATGAGTTTATAGGCCTGTAATAATATGCTGGGGGTTAACATTATTTAATCTCGAGTTCAAACATTTTTTGATCCGCTAAAAATCCCTGTAACTGATCGCCTACCACACATTCACCTACACCGGCAGGGGTTCCGGTATAAATCATATCTCCAATATTCAATGAGAAATAGCGGGAGATATGCGATACAATATGATCGAATGAAAAAATCATGTCTTGTGTATTGCCTAGTTGCACTTGTTTGCCATTCTGGTTCAAAGAGAATACAATGGGTCCCTTGCGCATCTCTTCACTAAAGAGTACCCAATTACCGGCTACGGCTGAATTGTCCCAGGCTTTGGCTTTTTCCCAGGGCAGCCCCTTCTTCTTTAAATTGGCTTGTATATCTCTGGCAGTAAAATCGATGCCTACAGTAAGGGCATCGTAGTATTTATGGGCCTGGTCTTCGCTGATGTATTTGCCGTTCTTGCTAATACGCAATACCAACTCTACTTCGTAATGTAATTCGTTGGAAAATTCGGGATAATAGAATGGCGTATTGGGCTGCAAGAGCGCAGTCTTCGGTTTCATGAAAATAACCGGCTCTTCAGGAACAGCGTTGCCAAGTTCTTTTGCATGATCGGCATAATTTCGGCCAACGCAAAATATTTTCATAGTACAGCTCATTATATTCCATCACTATAACTATGAAAGGGTGTATTTTATTATGTGAAGCTTAAATTATTTGCCGTATTCATGGTTTTTTCCAGCCCTATGGCGGCAAATGACTCTATAATTTCCCCGCATGCCACTATTTTCTGGTTGATGATGGGCTGCTCTTCTGCCAGCCATTTACCCAGTACAAAGTCTACCTGTCGGCCTTTGGGGAAATTGTTGCCAATGCCGAACCGTAGTTTGGGATACTGGTCTGTGCCCAGCACCAGCTGGATATCTTTAAGGCCATTGTGTCCTGCATCCGATCCTGATCCCCTTAGCCTTAATTTATTTAAAGGCAAAGCCAGGTCATCTACAATAGTAAGGGTATTAGCCGTGTCTATCTTTTCTTTGTCCTGCCAGTATTTAAAGGCTCTTCCGCTCAAATTCATGTAGGTCGTAGGTTTGATGCAAATAAAGTTCTTGCCCTTCCACTTTACTTCCGCTACATCCGCCAACCGATCATTTTTAAAAAAGCCATTGTGCTTGCGGACAAAAGCATCTAATACGTCAAACCCAATATTGTGTCGGGTATGCTTATACTCCTCTCCTATATTGCCTAATCCGATTATTAAAAACTTTGTCATGGTCAGCAAAATTAATGGCTATGCAGAGATAATGTTATATTTACACAATTTTTAAATCGAGAGCATAGTGATTTCCTTTATCCTGAGAGGCTGGAATGCGTTGGCCAATATTGGCATTACAGACGACTTGCCCTTTCTGGAAAAGAAAAAAACACAGGTAACCAATCTGGTTGTCGGAATTGGTCTTCCTCTTTTTCTATATTTCGGAATTGTAAACGCTTGGAATGGGCTCCACCTCTTATCGGTAATGAATTTCTCCTTACTTGTTGGGGGCATTTTAATTCTGGTTACGCAATTCAGACAAAAATATTACCTAGCCCGCTTTATCGTTGTTATTGTAACAACTACCATTTTCACCGCACAAAGTTTGCTATTCAGAAACGGAAATGAAATTCTTTTATTGGTCAATTTAATCGTGACCATTATTTACTATTCTGAAAAACGTTTCATAGCATTTATCACAACTGTGAATGTTGCCTGCTATCTATGGGTAAAATATATTTCGTTCCAGCCTCCCATGTTCGAAACCGTTTCCGACGGAAGGGTCTTATTCAATGTACTTTGCGGATTAATTTCTTTTACCGTAGCGCTGCAATATTTTAAGTTTGAACAATTGAATAATCAACAAGCCATTCAGCAAAAGAATGATGAACTAGAAGCCCTGAATAAAACCAAGGAAAAATTATTCTCCATCATTGCTCACGACCTACGTTCTCCTATTGCGCAAATCAAGAGCACCCTCGATCTGGTAAACCGTGACTTTATTTCAAAGGAAGAATTTCACGAGTTATCGCATCATTTTACCAAACAGATTGACCAGCTGCAGGACAATATGAACAACCTGCTCACCTGGAGTCAGAGTCAGCTAAACGGTATAGTCACCAAGCCCCAAGCAGTGTCCCCTTCTTTGATAACCAAAGAAGTAATTGAATTATTGAAACAGCAGTGGCAGGCCAAGGAGATCCAGATTCAGTTTGAACCCTTTGACGATTTGGTTTGGATGGATCCAGACCACCTGAAAGTGGTCATGCGCAATCTTTTATCGAATGCCATTAAGTTCAGCAAAAAGAAACATAGCATTGTTATCAATCATTCCCGCAATAACAAGGAACTAACCATAGCCGTTCGCGATACAGGTGTTGGTATGGATCAGAAGCAATTGGATTCCCTCTTTACTGCCGAAGAAATCATTTCTACCCACGGTACCGATAAGGAAAGAGGTACAGGTCTTGGACTAAAATTGTGCAAAGAGTTTTTAGACAAGAACAAGGGAGAAATCTGGGCCATCAGCGAAAAAGGAATTGGCAGTACTTTCTTCATTAATATCCCATTGTATCAGCCTATAGGGTCTTAAGCATTTAAGACGTCTTCGGCGCATAGCCACAAAAAAAATCCCGATTGCAACGCAACCGGGATTCTCATATAAGAAGTTAGTTTTGGTTCTTCTCTTATTTCTTCTTTTCGTCTTTTGCTGCAGAAGCTTCTTCCTGCTTTAACTGACGAGTCATTACTACAGAAGCGATTGGAATACGTGGAGAGTTTAAGATCTCAATATTGGGAGCTTTAACGTCTTCTACACGGATGTTTCCGTTTAATTCCAAGCTGGTAATGTCTACTTCAATAGTTGAAGTTAGATCCTTAGGAAGCGCTTTAATTTTTAAAGCTTTCATCTTAGTTACCAACTTACCACCGCTTTTAACACCCACTGAAGTACCAGTGAATTTTAAAGGCAAAGTAGCGATTACTTTTTTGTTATCTACTAGTTCCAACAAGTCTACGTGTAGTAGGCTATCGGTTACTTTGTCAAACTGTAAGTCTTTCAAAATACATTTGTATTTTTTTCCACCTACAGAAACTTCTGCCAACTGAAATTCACCAGTGTACACTAATGGCTTGAAAGCCTTAGCTGGAGCATAGAAATTAATCTCCTCCGCACCCCCGTAAATTACACCCGGCACATTTTCTTGAGAGCGAATCTGGCGGGCGGCTTTTTTGCCATGTTCGGTCCTCAGAACACCTTCGATTGTAATTGTATTCATGTTTAAAAATTTTGGACGGCAAAAGTAAGGAAAATCCTACTTATTTCGGTTTTTTAACTGAGAATGAATGAAAAGACTGGTAATACTCTTGTTTTCATAGGCATTTCGGATAGCTATGGCGAATAAATCGGCCACTGAAATGACTTTGATTTTGCCGGATTCCTTTTTTAAAGGGATCGTATCGCATACCACCAACTCTTCCAACACGCTGTTTTCTATATTTTCATAGGCATTTCCGCTTAAAACAGGGTGGGTAATCAGGGCTCTGACGCTTCTGGCGCCCTTTTCTTTAAGCAAAGCCGCCGCTTTGGCAAGGGTTCCGCCTGTGTCGCAGATATCATCTACCAATACAATGTCTTTTCCTGTAACGTCTCCAATAACCACCATGCTGGCAATTTCATTGGCTCTTTTGCGGTGCTTATCACAAATCACCATTTCTGCATTGAAATAGCTGGCCACTTCGCGCACTCGGTTGGTACTACCCACGTCCGGAGCGGCAAATGCCAGGTTTTCGAGCTTCAATTGCTCTATATAAGGGATAAAAATCGCTGAACTGTCCAGGTGGTCTACCGGAACATCAAAGAATCCCTGAATCTGGGCCGCGTGTAAGTCCATGGTGATTACACGGTCTGCGCCTGCGGCTTCCAACAAAGTGGCAATCAGCTTAGCGCCAATGGCAACCCGGGGCTTGTCCTTACGGTCTTGACGGGCAAAACCATAATAAGGAATCACTGCAATTACCTTGTAGGCACTGGCTCTTTTAGCCGCGTCTATCATCAACAGGAGCTCCATTAAATTGTCGGTGGGAGCATACGTGCTTTGCACTAAAAAAACATAATCACCGCGGATACTCTCTAAGAAAACAGGCTGAAACTCGCCATCGCTAAATTTCTGGATATTGATTTTGCCAATAGTGGCTCCAAAACGCTGGGCAATTTTCTCGGCCAATTTCTGCGATCCTGTACCGGAAAAAATTTTAACAGAAGGATTCATATGATTGTGGGTAAGGCGCAAAGGTATTTAAATATGAATGGTTTTCGTATTTTGATTTAAGCAATGTTTATATTATGAGGAAATTTTCTATTAAAGATTGGGCGGTGGATGACCAACCCCGTAAGAAGCTGATGCAGCGCGGCTCTGCATCCCTTTCAAATGCCGAACTCCTGACCATTTTAATTAATAACGGGAATGCTTTCCTTAGTGCTAACGACATTGCCAAACACTTACTAATGGCAAGTGAAAATAATTTGCAGAAGCTGGCCTCTATGAGCGTAAAAGATATGGTGAACCTGAAAATAAAGGGGCTGGGCGAAGCCAAAGCCATTGCCATTGCGGCTTCCCTTGAATTGGGCATACGCCGCCAATCGGATCCTATTCAGCAAAAACAAGTGAGTAGCAGCAAAGACGTAGCGGGCTATTTACAGAATACCCTGCAATTTTTACAAAGGGAAGTATTTGCCATTTTATTACTGAACCGCGCCAACCGCATCATCCACTTTGAAATTGTGAGCGAGGGAGGCATCACCGGCACCGTTGCCGACCCCCGTATCATTTTAAAGAAGGCTCTGGAGTATAGTGCCACTGGAATTATTCTATGTCATAACCACCCCAGCGGCAACCTTAAACCCAGCCATGCAGACGAAATGCTGACCAAAAAAATTAAAAATGCTGCATCTTTTTTAGACATCCTGGTCACCGATCATATCATTGTGAGTCATGAAGGCTATTTCAGCTTTGCGGATGAGGGGATGCTTTGATGATTGGGGTTTGTTTCAAATAAATTACTTCATTCGCGGCCCTGAATTGCTTCATTATAATTATCAATACATTCTTATATAACTTTTCAGCAATTCAGAAATGCTCACTTCATAATTTATTTGAAACTCCCTTTATCAATTAATCCAATCACAAAACTCTATTCGCTTAACTTAGGGAGAAGAAAAATAATGCCTCTATTCTATGCTTATTGAACCCATAAATAATAGTAACCTAAAAGAACTTACCAGACTTTTTGTTGAAATGTTTCCTGAAACAGATTATGATGCCGAATTCCGAATATTTGAAAAAAGCATTGGATCTGCAAACGAAATCTGCTTTTTAGCAAGAGAAGGAAATCAATATATAGGTTTCATACATATCACTTTGAGATCGGATTATGTAGAAGGGTCGGACCTATCACCAACTGCTTATGTAGAAGCCCTATATGTCAAACCAGATTGTAGAAGAAAAGGAATAGCCAAAGCCTTACTACAGAAGGCTGAGCAATGGGCAATCTCCAAAAATTGTTTTACACTTGCTTCCGACACAGCTATAACCAATTATAACAGCATTCGTTTTCATCGATGTATTGGATTTGAGGAAGCCAACAGAATAGTATGCTTTATTAAAAAATTAGGAGAATAAACCTAACGCCGTTTTCATTTAACAACTCTTTTTATTTAATTGAATTAATTTCATAAAAACGAAAAGTCGTATGTCAAAATGGATTGCCGTATGGGGGATTACACTACTCATTGGGATTAGTTCCTGCAGCAAGGATGACCCAACTCCAAAACCGCCAATTGCGAATCTTGCCTTTCAGTTATACGATTTTAGAACCCCGGTGGATACCATTGCAATTGAACTCCCCAATGGTTTAAACAGTACGCTGATGTTAAAAAGTGATTACACATGGACACTTGATTTAGACGGAGCAAAATCCAGTGGTAAATATACTTGGACTCCTACTGCCAACCAGCAAGCTGATATGCAATTAAGTATTACACAATGGACAGATTTGCCTTCAAATTCAATCCTATCTAATAAATTAAAATCGGCCTTACTTGCAGTAACCAGCTGCGGCTATTCATTAACCGACCCTTCCTATGCCAATTTCTTAGACTTAAAAAATCAGAAGCCTTACTTCCCTTTTGTAAGGACCAATAAAAAATAAATTCTGAGCAATTCAGGGCTGCGAACGAAATAATTTATTGTAAGATAAATGATTTGCAGATAAATATTCAAGGCCGCGAACGTAGCATTTATTTGAAGGAAATATGTGTTTCAAAAAATTTGTGAAGTGAGCATTTCAATTATAAGGTGAAAATAAAAAGTGTCTTAAAAAATTTGTGAAGTGAGCATTTCTGAATTTCTTAATTGATACTCATAGATGTATTGGAAATTAGCAAAAAAGAAATTCAGGGCAGCGAACGAAGCAAATTTTTGAAACACAAAACATGCACTCCTATTAAATAGGCCGCGAGTGAGCAAATTTTTTATGACACTTACCCATTCATTTTCTTATAAATAAGAAAGCGAACGAAGCAAATTATTTAAACACTATAAATTCAATTGAAGCAAGATTAAGCCTGCGCAGTAGGCCCACCAAAGTTCATGGGAATTTCAATCTGCTCCAGATCCTGAATAGGGCCATTGGCAGCTTCAAAGCGATGGATGTTTTCTTCAAGAGCCTTCATAAACCGCTTGGCATGCATAGGCGTAAAAATAATACGCGACTTAACTTTGCTCTTGGGTGTACCCGGCATTACATTCACAAAGTCAATTACAAATTCTGCATTGCTATGGGTAATGATGGCTAGGTTGGCATATGCACCTTCTGCTACGTCTTCTGTTATTTCTATGTTTAACTGGTTATTCGGTTGCTGTTCCATTTTTCTTGAATTGATTAGGGCACAAAAATAGGGCCTGTAAGAATACAGGCCCCCATGAGAATTAAAAACTGAGAATGAAAAACTCGTTCTTATTTATCCCACCATACTTTCGCGTCCTGAGAGTTGCTGTTAAACAACGCTGCAGCAGCTGCATAGTTGGTTGGGTTATATAAAGGTTCGTTTGGTCCGTAAGGAATTCTTCTTGGAATAGCTTTACCAGCGCCTGGAGCAGGAGTTAACACAGGGAAACCTGTTCTTCTCCACTCAGACCATCCTTGTAAACCATCTGGGTAATGCGCTAACCAACGCTGATCACCAATCTTAGCATTATCTGCAGTAGAACCATCCAATGCTACAGAAGGCTGAGCAAGGTAGTTGCTGATAGCAGTTGCGTTAGTGATTCCCCATCTGTTCATTTCTGCAGTTACACCGCTATTGTACATAGCAGAAGCACTTTCAGAAGTCCAGCCCAATTTAGCAGCTTCTGCTCTTGCCAAGAAAACTTGTCCTGCAGAAACCAAGCTCAATGGCATGGTTTGAGGTGTTCCAGTATATCCTAATAAGAATGCAAAACTTGGGTTGCTTGTTTGCCAAGCTAATGCATCCGCTCTGGTTAATCCATAAGGGAAACCTTTGGTATTGTTACCGTATTGGTTAATACGAGGATCGCCCAATGCAGTTAACTTATCTGTTACAGTTGAGCTTACTGCATAGTCAAAACGCTGTGTAATAACATAATACTGATAAACAGGATTATTGTAGTTACCACCAGGATAAGAAATGGTTGCATTGTCTGCATTGGCATCAATAACACCAGCTGCAACCGCTGCAGCAAATTCTGCTTTACCCAATGTTGGGTTGGCTTTTGACATACGCAAAGAAAGAATAGCAATCAATGAATTCGCAAACTTCTTCCACTTGGTAGTATTACCAGCATACATGATATCACCTTGAACAGCAGCACCAGTAGTAAACTGAGCGTTCGCTGCTTTCAATTCAGCAATCAATGCTGGGTAAATAGTCTCTTGCTTATCATAAGGAATAGTACCATTCCCTTTTAAAGCTTGAGAATAAGGAATATCACCATAAGCATCTGTTAACACAGAGAAATAGTAAGCCTTTAAAATACGGGCAATGGCAATTTGATTGGCATTGGCTCCGAATTCTGCAGCCGCAGTTGCAGTTCCAGGATCGCTATTGGTATTGATGATATTCTGTAAATCGTACATGGCACCTGCGTAGAAACCATCCCAGTTTTGGGTTGGCGTAGCATAACGAGAGATATCCGTGTACTGAGTTTCAGACATATACTGCGCATACAAACCGGCAGTAGTATTGATGGCATTGCCCCAAACGTTACCGCCAATTCCGGCCAATACGTTTGTTAATAATGCTGATGTGATAGGAACGGTTGTGGCGTTCGGGTTACGGTTGATATCACCGAATTCATTAATCCCCTTGCTACAACCCACCACTAAAGTGGCACAAACCCCTAACGACAGCACTGCTTTTTTTATATTCATACTTTTCATGATAATTGTTTTAGGGTTTTAGAATGATACCTTAACGTTAACTCCAATGGTTCTTGCACCTGGCATCTGACCATCTTCCCCTTGAACACCACTGATTTCAGAAGGATCAAAGTTCTTAGAGTCTCTGAAGATAAAGAACAAGTTACGTGCAGTTAAAGCAACTGAAGCACCTTGGATAGATTTACCAAACTTCCCTAGTTTTTGTGTTGGGATAGAGTAGCCTAAGCTAAACTCACGCAATTTTGCATAAGACAATTTGTGTACAAATGGCTCAGCAATTTGCTGGAAGTAGAACTGGTGGAAATAATCGTAAGCATCTACATAGATGTCTACAGGAGTTCTTCCATCTCTAGCATCTACACCGGTTACATGAACACCACCGCCTGCAGAAACTGCATCACGGATTGGGTTACCCTTATCATTTAAACCACCTGTTTTATCTAACAATCCAGAGAAAGTTCCCCACTGCTCAGATAGAGAGAAGAAACGTCCGCCAAATTGATAGTCAAATGTTAAACCAACATTGAAATTCTTGTAGCTGAAGAAGTTTTGTAAACCTCCAGTTAACTTAGGAACTACAGAACCCCAATCTTTGGTTGCATCTGCTTGGTACCAGCCTAAACCACCGCTGAATCCGTTGGTAGTAATCAAGGGTTGGCCATCCGCATTACGCTTGATACCACCACCTCTTAACATACCCCACTGCTGACCCACAAAGTGGAAAGCACGGGCAAATCGAGTACCGAATGAACCACCTGCTAAAGTATAGCTGGTTAAACCTGGAGCCAATGCTTTAACCTTGTTGTCTAACAAGTAAGCAGCAGTTGTATTTACAGTCCAGTTGAAGTTTTTCTTCTTCATGATGTCTACACCCAATTCCAATTCAAGACCTGAACGGCTAACCCATGCAGCATTGATTGTTTGAGAAGTAAAACCAGAAACACCAGAAACAGATACCGCTAGAGGCTCGTTCTTGTTGTTCTCGTTATAGTAAGTAAGATTCATACGAACCTTGTTCTTAGCAAAACGTAAATCTAAACCAGCTTCCCAAGTAGTAGTTAATGCACCACGAAGGCTTGCATCTGGAGAACCATCAGGCGTAGACATTAAGAAATTGCTACCCCATAATAATGGGTTTACAGAATAGTTCAAGTTCAAAGCATAAGGGTTTAAAGCCTTAGGCTTCTTACCCCAAGATCCAAACACTTTACCAAAGTTTAACCAAGGCAAAGCATTCTTTGTGAACTCAGAGAAAACGAAAGCACCACCTACTGAAGGAGACAACAAGGAATTGTTGCTGCTAGGTAAGGTAGAGAACCAGTCGTTACGTACTGCCCAAGTTAAGCTCAAGAACTTTCTATATTCCACATCACCGAATGCAAACAAAGAATTCGCTTGCTGATCAGCACGAGTGTTTGAAATAGTAGGGGTTGTCTTAGAGTTGCTGATAGCATATAAACCAGGAACGTTTAAGCCGTTGTTGGTACTCATTGATACCGCTCTGTTACGGATATTCAAACGGTTCGCACCTACGTTCGCTGCAACTACGAAATCACCGAATGTATTATTGTAAGACAAAATACCTTCAAAGTTCCATTCGTTGTTGATGGTATTGCTGGTTCCATAAGAAGCCAACACACCAGTTTGTCCACCAGAAGACTGTAAAATATTAGGGATAATGTTTTCCACGTTACCATTGAACTGATCCTTACGGATGCTACCCTTGAATTTCAAGTTTTTAGAAAACTTAACGGTTAAGTTAACGTCACCATACAAACGATCACGACGCTGTTTTAAGTCGATGTTTTCAAAATAAGTGAAAGGATTGTACCAGTAGTTACCTGCCCAAACACTGTTCTGAGGTGCTGCTGCACTCCAAGAACCTGGGTTTCTACGGAAGTTCCAAGAAGGAATGGTTCCGATGGGAGTTCTAATAGAAGACAATTCTTTTAAGATATTAATGTCCAAATCTCTGTGGAACCACTGACTAAAGTTACCAGATGAGTTGTTGGCATATCCGTCAGAAAAATCACCACTGATAATCTGATTGGTGTACGTTAAGTTAGCACCAATTGTAAAGATGCTACCCAAATCCATTGAGAAGTTCGCATTTAAGTTATGTCTTAAGCTCTTAGAATTAGGCAACATACCTTTAATATTCTGATTGGTATAAGACACTCTTAAGCTTTGACCTGCTCCATTATTTTGAGAGAAGCTTACATTGGTATTGGCTGTAACACCGGTATTCCAGAAATCTCTGGCGTTGTTAGGCTGCGCTGTAAAGCTGGCAGTCTTACCAGATCTTGAATGACCTGGGATGAAAGCATACCAAGGAATATACTCAGATCCATCAATTTTAGGACCCCAAGAAGCATCATCAGTAAAGTCACGGTAACGCTTACCATTCAACGCTTGCCATTCTGCAGGCATAGTTGGGTTGTAGGTAAAAGTTAACCAACCACCATCACCTCCACCATAATCATTCTGGTATCTTGGCATGAAAGAAGCCTTATCAAATGTAGTAGACTGATTTACTTCTACACCAATACCCTTGCCTTTTCTACCTTTCTTAGTAGTTACAACAATAGCACCGTTACCAGCACGGCTACCAAACAAAGCAGTAGCGTTCGCACCTTTTAGTACAGTAAGATCTTCTACGTCATCTGGGTTGATATCGAAAGAGTTAGTGATGGTACCGTCTACAACGTAGATAGCGCCCTGATCAGACAATGATCCACCACCTCTGATACGAAGGAAACCCTGATCGTTCAACTTAGCGGAAGACTGACCTCTAAACTGAACACCCGCTACCTTACCTGCCAATGCATTGTTCAGGTTTGGCTGACGAATCACGTTCAAAGCCTCTGAGTTAATTACTTGAGAACTAAAAGGAGTTGTTCTCTGTGACTTTTTAACGCCGAAAGCGCTTGTTACAAATACCTCTTCCAGCTCTCCGGCTACAGTAGCTATTTTAACATTTTGGAATCCGGTAGTAGCTGCAAATTCAAAAGGCGTGTGCCCTACTGCGGTTACCACAACAATTGCACCCTGCTTCACTTTAAAGCTGAATTTACCCAGCTCATCGGCACGAGTGATGTTTTTTGTGCCTTTTTCCTGCACGGTTGCGTTAGGCACTGGACCGCGATCATCGGCCACCTGCCCCTGCACAAGAACTGTTTGAGCGAAAGTTGCTATGCTAAATAGCAACGAAGCCGCCAACAGTGTCAGACTTTTTCTCATGTGTTACATTTTAGATTTAGAAAAATTGTTAAAATTTTTAACAATACTGCTAATATAGAAAAATTTCTAACACTACCATCTATAAAAATTATCTTTTTCTTAATATAACTGAATTTTAATCATCGTTGCATTTTTTTGACCGTTCCTCCTTAAAATCGGTAATTTTGCGCCATGTTAGTACTAGATGGCAAGCTGGCTTCGGCAGCTGTAAAAGAAAATCTGAAGAAAAAGACCGCTGAATTACGTGAAAAAGGCCTACCCGCCCCTCATTTGGCAGCTATATTGGTGGGGAACAATGGCGCCAGCGAGACCTATGTGGCCAGCAAAGTAAAAAACTGTGAAGAGACGGGATTTGAGTCAACTTTGATCCGCCTGCCAGAAGATTGCACAGAAACTGTACTATTAGATACGATACAATCCCTTAACCAAGACCCCAATATTGACGGGATATTAGTGCAATTGCCACTACCCAAGCATATTAGTGAAGAAAAAGTGATAGAAACCATTGATCCCCGTAAAGACGTGGATGGGTTTCATCCCAGCAATATCGGTCGTTTGGTGCAAGGCCTACCTACTTTTATTCCTGCCACTCCTTATGGTATATTATTAATGCTAGAACATTTTAATATTCCTACAAAAGGAAAACATGCGGTGGTGATTGGTCGCAGTAATATTGTGGGCAGACCCATGAGCATACTATTAAGTAGCAACATACCGCAAGGCAATTGTACGGTAACCCTTTGCCATTCGCATACACCCAACCTAAAAGAAATCTGTCAACAGGCAGATATATTGGTGGCTGCTTTGGGTAAACCAGAATTTGTTACCCCTGATATGGTAAAACCCGGAGCAGTAATTATAGATGTGGGTATTACCCGTGTTGAAGACGCAACTGCTAAAAAGGGTTTTAGAATCAAAGGTGATGTGAACTACACTGCTGTGTCCGAAGTAGCCAGTGCTATCACACCTGTACCAGGTGGCGTGGGATTAATGACTATTGCAGGATTATTAAAGAATACTTTACAGGCTTACTTAAATAACAGAGGATAATGCAATTACCCGTTGGATCAAAACTGCCGGTTATGGAAGCCTTCTACACTTTGCAGGGAGAGGGTGCACATCAGGGTCGCGCTGCCTATTTTATTCGGTTGGGCGGATGCGATGTAGGCTGTGTTTGGTGCGACGTAAAAGAAAGCTGGGATGCTAGTAAACATCCAGTGATTGCTGTTGAGGAAATTGTGGCTAAAGCCAGTGCGTATCCTGGAAGACTTGCTGTGATAACTGGTGGTGAGCCATTGTTACACAACCTAGATCTGTTAACAGAAGCCCTGCATAAACAAGGCTTCGAAACCAATATGGAAACATCTGGTTCCTCCCCATTAAGTGGACATTGGGATTGGATTTGTTTATCTCCGAAAAAATTCAAAGCGCCCCTTACTGAAGTCATTGAAAAAGCCAATGAATTGAAAGTGGTTATTTTTAATAAACATGATTTCAAGTGGGCCGAAACCTACGCTGCACAAGTGCCTTCAAATTGTTTGTTGTACCTGCAACCTGAATGGGATAAAGCTAGTGAAATGACGCCTTTGATTTTGGAGTATATCAAAGAAAATCCGCAATGGCGTTTAAGTTTGCAGGTGCACAAGTATTTGAACATTCCATAGTTGCTATAGATTTGATTTGTCAGCTGAATGTAAAAAAGAATTAGCTAAATAGCGTTCTACAGTTCTGTGACAAATCACCAGCACAGCCAATGCAAATTTGCACTTTAATAAGTGCGTATGACGAAGCAGTTTTGGGTTTCTATTAGTATTGGATTTTTAACAGGATTTTTTACACAATCCCTTTCTGCACAAAATATTGCTGCTCCACAAAAAGATACTTTATTGGGGGAGAATGCCATTACTGTTTTTACCGCTACCAAAACAGAAAGAAAGCTAACCAACGTTGCTGTTCCTGTTCAAATCATTTCTCAAAAAACCATTCAACAAGCTGGCTCTCTTCGTTTATCAGATATTCTTGCAGAACAAACTGGATTATTCATGACGAATGGATTCGGTACCGGTGTAAGCATGCAGGGATTGAATCCGGATTATACCTTGATTCTGATAGATGGAGAGCCCCTGATAGGCAGACTGAGTGGTGTGCTCGATTTAAAAAGAATTGCAGTAGGCAATATTAAACAGATTGAAATTGTGAGAGGGCCTTCTTCTAGTTTGTATGGCAGCGAAGCCATGGCTGGTGTTATCAATATTATTACAGACAAATCCAAAATCAATACGCTGGGATTGACTGCCAGATATGGCACTTACAATACCGCTGATGTTGGTTTAAAAGGAAGTGTAAGAAGCAATCGCATCAATTACCAGGGATTTGGAAACTTTTACAGAACGGATGGATTCAGTATTCGCCCGAACAGTAGAGAAAGAAGTATTGCTCCCATTGAAAGAATTACCCAGCAACATCAGTTGGGTTATCGAATCAGTGACCGCACGCAAGTGAGTGTTTCTTTCAGATTGAATAATGAAACCATTCAAAACAATATTACTGTTACCAACAATGGTAATTCCATTAACTCTGTTGGCTACGAAAAAAACAATGACCTGAATGCAACTGTTCAACTGTCCCATAAGTTCAATGAAAAAGTAAAAAATACCACACGTGCTTATGGTACTTATTTTAAAGGTATTCAGGACCTGGTTACCGACAATGGTGCACCTTATATTGATGAATTCAGACAAAGTTTCGGCAGAATTGAAAACCAGACCGACATTCAATTTAATGACCGTTTGGAAATGAATTTGGGTGGCGGATATATACATGAAACTGCTAGAAGTACTCGCTACGATAATAGCAGCAATGTTAAAACCAATCGAATAGGATATGCCTATATGCAAACAGAATGGAAAGCCAACAACCAATTAACGCTGATTGGAGGTGCCCGTTACGACCACAATGAATTGTTTGCTGCAGCATTTAGTCCGAAGCTTGCCTTACAATACAAACTCAATTCAAAGTTTTCGGTTAAAACCAGTGTAGGCAGGGGTTTTAAAGCACCCGACTTCAGACAATTGTATTTGAACTTTACCAATACTGCTGCCGGTAGCTATAGTGTTTTCGGCTCCGTTGAAGCACAGAAAATAATTAATGAGCTCAACAGACTAGGACTGATCAGTAGCCTTGAACCTGCTTATTATGGCTTAAGCACTTTAAAGCCTGAATTTTCTACTGGATTTAATTTGAGTTTACATTTTCAGGATGAAAAATGGTCTGTGAATGCAAACCTTTTCAGAAACAATATTGAAAACTTAATTGATAGCAGACTGGTTGCCTACAGAATCGGAGGTGCACAAATTTTCAGTTACCTGAATGTAAAGAATGCTTTTACACAAGGAATAGAAACGGATGTTCAATACAAAGCCAGCAAGCATATTTATTTAACAGCAGGGTATCAGTTCTTACTTACAGGAGACCAGGCAGAGATTGATGCCATTAATGCCGGAAAAGTTTTTACCAGAGACCAGAATGGTTTCAGCAGAAGAATGAGCAGAAGTGAATATGTGGGATTACCCAACAGAAGCAAGCATATGGCCAACTTCAAAATAAGCTATAATAAGAATACCTTCTTTGCCAATACCCGCGTGATGTACAGAAGCAGATGGACTACTACAGATACAGACGGAAATGGTTTATTTAATTCCAATGATGCATTTGCAAAAGGCTATTTACAAATCAATGCATCTGCCGGATACAATTTTAACAAAGGGCTTAGCGTACAGGCAGGCACAGATAATGTACTCAACTATACCGACGTAATTAATCTTCCCAATTTACCCGGTAGAACTTTTTATATCACAATGTCTTATCAATTTTTTAATAAAAACCCTAAATAATGAGCAAGATGAAAAAGATGATTTTAGTGTTAGGCATGGCAATTGTATTTGTAGCGTGTTCTAAAGAGAACAATGGAGGAACAACTAATGTAGTTTCTACTGTAACTGTTAAAGATTTACCTGCTGATACCATTATCGGTATTACACCCGGTGCTCCTCCAACAGGTGGATTTCCTTATGGGGCAGGTCGCTTTACTTTCTTTAGTTTGGAATCAAACAAAATTGTTCCTGCTTCTGATAGTGCCAGCAACAAATGGGATTTAGCTTTCAAAGGAACTACCATTGCTACCAACAGCGGAAACAGTGGTCCTGGTGGAGCAGGTGCGTTTGTTTTCGTGGGTCTATTTGATGACTTAAAAACCATCCCTGCAGATTCTTCCTTCAGAATTGACAATGCTCCTACCGCTTTTGCTATTCCAACCGGAAGTAACAGAGCTTGGTACGCTTATGATGGAATCAATCAGTTGGTAAACCCAATCCCTGGAAGAGTATTGGTAATCAGAACGGCTAGCGGTAAATATGCCAAAGTTGAAATTCTGAATTACTACAAAGGAGGTGTTACGCCTGCCACTACTGCTCCTGATGCGGTTAAACTAAGCACTCAACGTTATTATACTTTCCGTTATACTTTCCAGCCTAACGGTACCAAAACTTTCTAAAGCAAGGTTGATAAAATCCAATTCCTAACCCGGCCCAGTGCCGGGTTTTTTATTTCGGCAATAGGATATGCCATATGATGGATGCTGAAAATTTTAACAGCAATGAAAATGAAATTAACAAAGTAACTCCTGATTTTTCACGAACTTGTTCCCGATGAAAAAATGGTTTTGCTTTCTATTATTATCTGCCGGCAGTTATGTTGTTGCAGCACAATCTTATAACCCGGATAAGGTGAATAAAAAAGCTATGGCCTTGTACGATAAAGCCATTGGCTTATTGAAAGAAGACGCATTAAAAGATGCCGTTCCTGTTTTACTGGAAAGCATTCAGGCAGACAAAAATTTTGCGGATGCGTATCTATCACTGGCTGGCGTATTCGGCGAATTGAAACAATACAAACGCTCTCTGCAATTTTACGAATTGGGCAGAGCCATTGATACTGTATACTTTCAGCCTTATCTGCTTCCCTACTCTATCAACCTTGCCGGTGACGGGCAATTTGATGCGGCATTAAAAGCAGTGAATCAATTTCTGCAAAATCCCAAACTGAACGATAGAAGCATCCGAAGTGCAGCCTATAGAAAAAAAACATACCTGTTTGCTATCGATTATGCAAACCAACACGCAACTGATTCAGGCTATACATTCATGCCAGAAAATTTAGGAGACAGTGTCAACTCTACTTCTTCTGAATATTATCCATCGGTTACTGTTACCGACAGTTTACTGGTGTTTACCCGAAGAGGAAAATTCATGCGCGAAGATTTTTACTCGAGCACCATCTTAGGAAAGCAGTTTTCAAAATCGGTTCCCATTGGAGGCAGTATCAATGAAGAAGCGCAGAAGGGAGCCATCACTGTTTCACAAGATGGAGAATGGATGTTGTTTACTGGAAGATTCACAGAGAGAGGATACGATCATTTTGATTTATACATTTCCTATTATACGCCGGATGGATGGAGTGAGCCCGAAAACCTGGGACCTGCCATAAACACAGAATTCTGGGAGAGTGCACCCAGCTTAAGCCCCGATAAAAGAATTTTATATTTCAGCAGTACAAGGCCTGGAGGCTACGGTGGTAGAGATCTTTATTACAGCGAAAGACTACCCAATGGCAAGTGGGCTCCTGCAAAAAATATGGGACCATATATTAATTCTGCAGGAGACGATCAGGCACCCTTTATTCATGCAGACAATCAAACTTTGTATTTTACCTCTGATGGATTGCCCGGTTATGGAGGTGCTGATTTATTTGTTACAAGAAAAAATAAAGACGGAGAATGGGGCATTCCGGAGAACCTGGGCTATCCTATTAATACCATAGAGAACGAAGGGAGCATGGCTGTTTCTGCAGACGGACTGACCGCCTATTATTCCAGCGATCGTTTTGATAGCAGAGGAGAATTGGATTTGTATCGCTTCCCTTTAAAAGAAAAAATCAGACCCATCCGAACCCTTTACTTGAAAGGAATTGTATCAGATAAAATCACTGGCAAAAAATTGCCTTCGCTGGTTGAGTTGATCGAAAACAAAGAGCGGGTGGTGCTAATGAAAATTCAGACGGATGAAACAGGTGGTTATTTTGTAACCCTGCCTGTTGGCAAAGACTATACCTTATCTGTTAATAGAAAAGGATATCTACCTTATAGTGCTCAATATTCACTAGCCAACAAAGAAGCAGATAGCGTTTATGTTCAGAACATTGCACTGGAGCCCATTCAATTGCATGCGGTGTTTACTTTTAAGAATATTGAATTTGCTACCAATGCTTTTGCTTTACCTGAAACAGCACCTATTGAATTAGATAAATTGGTGAACCTGCTGAATGAGAATCCCTCCTTACAAGTTGAAATAAGTGGGCACACCGATAATACAGGCAAAGAGCAAGACAATATTTCACTTTCAAAAAACAGGGCATTGGCCATTGTGCATTATATACAGTCTAAAGGAATTGCAGCTCAAAGACTCACGCACAAAGGCTATGGTAGCAGCAAACCCATTGCAGGCAACGATACTCCGGAAGGAAGGGCTAAAAACAGAAGAACTTCCGTTGAAATAACCGGACTATAAAGTAGAAATACCTAACCTTTTTTCTGCGCAAGTTTTAGTTTTCGCAAAAGCGATTATGGATGACTCTTTGTGCAATAAAATAGCGTTCACCCTTATTCCTTCTCTTGGGCCTGTTACCCGGAAGTTATTACTGGAAGCATTTGCGACGGTTGAGCATATTTTCAGCGCATCCGTTACTGATCTCTGTGCAGTGAGAGGTGTTGGAGAAAAAATGGCAAGGGAAATTAAAGCGTATCAACCCAATGAAAAAGCAACAGAAATGTTGCAGTTTATTCAGCAGCATCGGATTACCCCTTTGTTTATTACTGACCCGGATTATCCGCAGAAATTAAAAGATTGTCCCGATGCACCAACACTCTTGTATTACAAAGGAACTGCCAATGCAAATGCTGCCAGAATCATCAGTATTGTAGGTACCAGAATGCCCACTGCGTATGGTTATCATATTATTGAATCTCTTATGAAAGCCCTACCCAAAGAAGTTTTGATTGTAAGCGGTCTTGCCATGGGTATCGACACGATTGCGCATCAGCTGGCTTTGGAAAACGGGCTACAAACCATTGGGGTGCTGGCACACGGATTGGATGAAATCTATCCCCCACCCAATAAAAACCTGGCCAAAACCATGTTGCTGCAAGGGGGATTGCTTACAGAGTTTCATTGTAAAACCATTCCGGAGAAATACAATTTTCCTAAAAGAAACCGGGTGGTCGCAGGAATAGCAGACGCTACGATTGTAATTGAAACTGCATTAAAAGGTGGCAGTATGATTACTGCGGATTTTGCCTCCCAATACCATCGGGAAGTGATTGCCGTACCTGGAAGAATTACCGATCAGCGAAGCAGGGGTTGTATTAAATTGATTCAGGAAAACAGGGCATCTATTTATACGAATCCGGATGAACTGCTGCAACAATTGAATTGGATTCCTACTACAGCAGCTTTGAGTGAAACAGAAAAAAACTGTATTGCTATTTTGAAGAGAAAGGAATTGTTTTCTCAGGAGGAATTATTTGCTTGTATGCAATTGGATATTGGAACATTTACCGGATTGATTTTTGAACTGGAAATGAAACAGATTATTCAGGTATTGCCTGGCAATCAGCTTACACTGATGCCCGCTTATTATTCCATTTAACCAATAATAAACAGGCTATTAAAGAGAGTATTGCAGGAGTAGCAAATGCCCACACAAAATAACTAGCATCGTTGTGATAAATCCAGCTGGAAAATAAGGCTCCGGTTCCAATACCTACTTCCAGAGCAATGTACATAGAGGCAATGGCTTTGCCCCTATTTTCAGGTTCACATAAATCAACAGTCCATGCGGTAATTACAGGACTGTTGATACCCCAGCTTAGCCCGTACAAAACGGACCCTGCTAACATAACCGGCACTGATCCTGCAAGTGATAAAATAGCCATAGCAACCACCAGTGCAGCACTCGATCCTATCAGCACCGGCACTCTCCCGTACTGATCAGAAATTTTCCCTGCAACAAAACGGATGAACAAGGAAGCTACCGTGAAAAAGGCAAAGAAAGTGCCCTTGTTGTGGAGACCTAGGTGTTCACTGAAATCAGGAGCAATGGTCAGGATGGTTCCAATAGAAAAACAAAGCAACAAAGTTATCATTGCAGGTCGTAAAGCAGATGCATCAAATATATCGCCGCGCTGAATTTGCAAATCACTCCACTTGAATTTTCTTGCCGTGGGCAAGGTTTCTTTTACATTGTATAAAATAAAAACAGATCCCAGTGCCAGCAATGCGGATACATAAAACATGGGATTGTATCCAAAATTGTTTACGAGATAACTGCCTAGCATAGGGCCTGCAGAAGCCCCAATGGTATACCCTATGGCCAATGCACCCATGGCTTCTCCCCTTCTGGATTCATGTACCACATCAGCTCCGTATGCTGCTGTTGCAGTAGGCTTGAATCCTGTTGAAAATCCATGTACAAAACGCAACAGTAAAAAGCCGGCAACCGAGGTAAGCACCGGATATAATAAACTACAAACCACACATACCAGTGAGCCAAAAACCATTACCGGAACCCGGCCAATGGTATCCGTTAATTTTCCGCTGAAAGGTCTAGAAATGCCTGCCATCAGGGTAAATAAAGCAATAATCAGCCCCTTGTATTCTGCTCCGCCTATCCTAGTTAAATAGCCTGGCAACTCAGGTATCATCATATTAAAACTGGCAGAAAACAAAAAATTGCTGACACAAAGCAATCCAAATTGAAAAGTAAAATAGCGATGTTCCGGTTTGATAGTATTGGATTCCATTGAACGATGAGGCAAATTGCTTTGGTTGTTTGAGCGAATTGCCACGAAGGTAACAGAAATAATTTTGGAAGAAACTTCAGGCATCTGCTATCTTTGCCTATGGCAACAAATCTCAATCAATCCCGCAAAAGCAATTCTGCTTCCCGTCTTTTTGGTGAAGGATTAACCTTCGATGACGTTCTTCTGATGCCCGCTTACAGTGATATTCTTCCCCGTGAAGTAAACATCAGCACCCATTTAACAAAAGACATTATCCTGAATGTACCCATTTTATCTGCAGCCATGGATACGGTTACAGAAGCCAACCTGGCCATTGCCTTAGCCAGAGAAGGAGGCCTGGGTATTCTGCATAAAAACATGAGCATTGAAAAGCAGGCGGAACAAGTGAGAAAAGTAAAGCGCAGTGAAAGCGGTATGATCATTGACCCAATTACCTTATTAGTAGATGCAACCATTGGTGATGCGCTGAAATTGATGAGAGAAAATAAAATTGGTGGTATTCCTGTGGTAGACAATGCCGGAAAGCTGGTGGGTATTTTAACCAACAGGGATTTACGCTTCGAAACCGACAACAAGAAAAAGGTAAAAGAAGTAATGACCAAGGAAAATTTGGTTACTGCTCCGGAAGGAACAGACATGAAGAAAGCAGAACATATTCTTCGCCAGTACAAGATTGAGAAACTTCCCGTAGTAAACAAACAAGGAAAATTAATTGGGTTAATTACCTACAGAGATATTTTACAAATCAGAAATTTCCCTAACGCTGTAAAGGACAATCTCGGAAGACTGAGAGTGGGTGCGGCTTTGGGCATTACCAAAGATTTAATGGACCGCGCTGCTGCTTTGCAACAAGTAGGCGTAGACATTGTTACCTTGGATTCTGCACACGGGCATAGCAAGGGTGTAATTGAAGCACTTAAAGCATTGCGCAAAAACTTTAAAAAGTTACCAATCATTGCAGGAAATGTAGGAACAGGTGCTGGTGCCAAAGCGCTGGCTGAAGCAGGAGCAGATTGTGTAAAAGTTGGGATTGGACCTGGCTCTATCTGTACCACTCGTATTGTTGCCGGTGCAGGCGTACCACAATTAACTGCTATTATGGAAGCCACCAAAGCCTTAAAGGCGAAGGGAATTCCGGTTATTGCAGATGGTGGTATCCGTTACACGGGAGATATGGTTAAAGCTTTAGCAGCTGGTGCCAATATGGTCATGATGGGCAGTGTATTTGCAGGAGTTGAAGAAAGCCCTGGTGAAACCATCATCTATGAAGGAAGAAAATTCAAAGAATACCGCGGGATGGGAAGCTTAGGTGCCATGAGTCAGGGAAGTGGAGACAGATATTTTCAGGACGTGGAAGCCGATATTAAGAAATATGTACCGGAAGGCATTGAAGGCCGTGTGGCTTACAAAGGAAATTTAAGTGAAATTATTTATCAGTATGTAGGCGGTCTGCGTTCGGGCATGGGATATTGCGGAGCCAAAGATATTCCTGCTTTGCAAAAAGCCACTTTCGTAAAAATTACCAATGCAGGCATGAAAGAAAGCCATGCACACGATGTAGACATTACCAAAGAAGCACCGAATTACAGCAGAAAATAAATCCAGTCTCACATGAAGCAGGGAAATGCTTTTTCAGCAATTGGGTTAAGTATGCTTTCCGGCCTCATGCTCACGTTGGGTTGGCCAGACTGGTCTTATACCATTGCTTTGTTTTTTGCATGGATTCCCTTGTTATGGGTAATTGAACAGTATCCTCCTACTTTTGGGCTTTTGCGTTTTCCTGCCATTACGCTATTCACCTGGAATATTGGTACCACCTGGTGGTTGTGGAACTCAACGGGCTTTGGTGCAGTAGCCGCAATTATCATCAACACCTGTTTAATGTGTTTGCCCTGGTGGGGATATATAACCCTAAGAAAACGAATGAATCAATGGCAATCATTACTGGGTCTGATTGCCTTTTGGTTGTGTTTTGAATGGGTACACTTAAACTGGAGTATCAGCTGGCCCTGGTTAACACTGGGGAATGGATTGAGTCCGATTGCTCCGCTAATTCAATGGTATGCCTATACTGGGGTTGCCGGTGGTTCATTGCTCATTTGGGTAATGAATATGCTGTCTTTTCAGTTTCTTTTGGCGCAGCAAAAAAGGAAGCTTATTCAAGTGGGTATATTCAGTGCTTCTATTTTTCTGCTGCTGGCATTTGTAGGGTGGATGAACTATCTCTCGCAATGGAATCCTGGTAAGGAAACCACCAAAGAAAACATTGTTGTTGTTCAACCCAATATTGATCCTTATCAGAAATTTGAATCACTCACTACAGCGCAACAGATTGAAAAATTAGTAAGCATCAGCAGCAGTAAAATCGATTCAAACACTAGCCTATTGGTCTGGCCCGAAACAGCCATGAGTGCAGTAGACTGGCAAGACAATATTCCGGTAAATCCTTATTATCAGCCTGTATTTCAGCTCTTGCAACAATATCCCAATCTACAGTTGGTATCGGGGATTGAAACGTTTAAAAGATACGGCACTACTGCTGCAACTGCCACTGCACGTAAATCTGCAGAAGGCATTTATTATGATGCATTCAATGCAGCTGTGCAATTGCAGACAAAAAAAGATAGTCAATCAATGGTTGCTATTCAGCAACCTGTTTTTTACAATAAAAGCAAATTGGTTCCGGGTGTAGAATCCCTTCCTTCCTTTCTGCGTTTTATGGCACCGGTATTTGAACAGTTCGGCGGATCTACCGGCGGCTATGGTGTTTCGGATACGCCTGTTGTGTTCAGACATCCTTTGTATCAACAAAATGCGGCTCCCATTATCTGTTATGAAAGTATATACGGAGAATATGTTTCAGACTATGTAAAAAGAGGTGCCAATCTTTTAACCATCATGACCAATGATGGATGGTGGGAAAATACAGATGGACACAAACAACATTTGCAGTATGCCAAACTAAGGGCAATTGAAACAAGAAGATGGGTGGCACGAGCAGCCAACACAGGCATATCTGCTTTTATTAATCCAACCGGCACCATTGTGCAACAATTGGGTTGGGATCAGGCTGGTGCTTTACAGCAAAACATTTACACTAGTAATGAACTCAGTTTTTATGTTCAGCATGGCGACTATATTTTTAAAATTGCCGTTGCCTGCAGTGTATTCCTACTACTGATATCTTTGCGTAAACGTAGTAAATATGTCCGTAGAAAACAAACAGCTTAATACGCCTTATTACACTTTACAGTATCGTATTATCGGAAAAGGACAACCCGTTTTTTTAGTACATGGTTATGGAGAAGACAGCCGAATCTGGAATAACCAGATAGATGCCCTTTCTGCAATATGCCAATTAATTATACTTGACTTACCAGGTTCAGGGCAATCTGTACTTACCCCGAAGGGTGTTGCGGAATGGTTACCAGAACTGAGCATAGATGAGCTAGCTGAATGCATTCACGAAATTGTACATGCAGAAGACCTTGCTCCCGCTGTTGTAATGGGGCACAGTATGGGGGGTTATATTACACTGGCTTTTGCCAACCATTATCCGAATCACCTGAAAGCTCTTGGACTGGTGCACAGTACAGCTTTTGCAGATAACGCTGAAAAAAAATCGGTACGTTTAAAAAGCATAGAATTCATTAGGCAAAATGGAGGATATGCCTTGTTTAAAACTACCATGGTGAATTTATTCGGAGAATCATTTCGTTCATCAAACCCTGCATCCGTTCAGGAATTGGTAGAAGCTACTAAGGCATTTGATCCGCAGGTACTGATTGCCTATACATATGCCATGATGCAAAGACCCGACAGGTCAGACCTTTTGCGTTATCTGCCTCAGCCGGTTTTGTTTGTAGCAGGACCAGAAGACATTGCTGCTCCTTTAACAGATCTGGAGCAACAAGCAACAATACCCAATAAATCGTATCTTAAAGTGATGGAGGGTGTTGGACATATGGGCATGCTAGAAGCACCCAGCGAAATGAACCGGCACTTATCCGGTTTCATTCAACTGTTTATCTGACATGAAAATTTTCCGGCTACTGCTTTTATTGCTGTTGTTTTACAACACAAGCCAAGCAAGGCATATTGCCGGAGGAGAACTCTATTACAACTATATAAGTCCTGATGCAAACAATTCAGCCAATAGCATTTATGTAATCACGCTGCGCTTATTTCGTGAATGTAATTCCGGCGGCCCAACGCTGGAAGCAGAACAAGCAACCGTTGGTATTTATGAAGGGGATATTTTATTTAGAAGTTTACCCTTGCCTAGAACTACGGATGTTACCACCATTTCGCTGAATACCGCGGCTTTCCCCTGTCTGGTGGGCAATGTGGGCGCCTGTTATCAGGTGGCACTGTATTCTGCCACTATTTCCCTGCCCAATAGTCCCATTGGTTATACCTTGTCTCGACTGGGTTGTTGCAGAGTAGACTTTATTACGAATCTGGCCCAACCGGTGAGTGTGGGCAGTAATTATGTAACCAGAATCCCAGGTAGAATTGCCTTATCTGGCGGAGTGAACAGCAGTCCGCAGTTCAATGTAAAAGACACTGCCCTGATTTGCTCGCAAAAAAGATTCACCCTTGATTTCGGAGCCAACGATCCCGATGGGGATTCCTTAACGTATAGTTTCTGTGAAGCATTTAGTTCTCCCGGTGGCAATCAGAATGCTGCTCCCCCCAATACCCTTTCAAAAGATCCGCTGCCTTACAGAAGCCCCTTTAGTGGCAACCTGCCATTGGGTGATAAAGTCAGCATTGATCCATCCACTGGCGTAATCAGTGGAATAGCTCCTGCTCCGGGAAATTATGTGGTTAATGTCTGTATTACTGAATGGCGTAATGGCAAAGCTTTCAATGAACACAGAAAGGATTTTATCATGGCCGTTCAGGGTTGTGATTTTATTGAAGCCAATTTGCCCGATAAAATTATCCAATGCAACAATTTTACCGTGCTGTTCGAAAATGAATCCACTTCCTCCAGCATCACTAATTATGTTTGGAATTTCGGGGACTCAATTAATAATACGTATCCTCAATCTGGTTCGGTTAAACACACGTACAAAGACACTGGCGTATACAAAGCAACTTTAACGGTTACTGGTCCCAAAGGCTGTATAGGTACTGACAGTGTAGAAGTGAGGGTATTTCCGGGATTTAAACCTGCCATGACTATCAATGGGAGTTGTTTTTTAAATCCATACTACTTCAATGATATAAGCACTTCTGTATATGGCATAGTCAACTACTGGCGATGGAATTTTGGGGATGAAACCCTTCTGTCAGATACGTCAAGAAACAAGAATGCACAATATCAATATCCTACTACTTCTGTTAAAAATATTCAATTGATTGTAGGAGATTCCAAAGGTTGTTTGGATACCCTTACCAGAAACCTTGCAGTTTCAGATAAACCACTGTTGCAAGTCCCCTTTAAAGACACGTTAATCTGTAGTATTGACAGCTTGCCAATACGTGTTAATAGCAGTGGTATTTTCAGTTGGGAACCCAATCAAAATATCAGCAATACCAATACAGCCAATGTAGTTGTGTATCCCAAAGTAACTACCCAATATACAGTAAGCATCAACAACAACGGATGCATTAGTAAAGACACCATCACGGTAAATGTTTTACCTTTTATTAGTGTGCGTGCCGGCGCAGATAGTACCATTTGCTTGAACGATTCCATTGTGTTGCAGGTAAACAGCCAGGCACTGCAATATCGATGGACCAACGAGGCAGGTCAATTTGTTTCGGATCAGAAAAATCCGCGGTTACAACCCACACGAACCACCCGATATTTTGTTAAGGCGAATCTGGGTAAATGCGAAGACAAAGACAGCATTCAAATTGTAACAATTCCTTATCCTACTGTAAACCTTAGCAGAGATACAAGTATCTGTTTTGGAAATGCAGTGATGTTGAATGCGCAGATAATGGGCAGCAGCTTCAGGTGGTCTCCCTCCTTAAATATGTTGCAGGCAAATACCTTAACCCCGCTGGTTACGCCTGCCAGTAGCAAAACCTATTACTTAACTGTTGGTGATACATTGGGTTGCAACAAATGGGTTACAGACTCTGTGCAAATTACCGTTATCCCTAAGCCGATTGTTTTTGCGGGAAGGGATACTGCCATTAGCATTAACCAGCCTTTACAATTGAATGCTACAGGAGCATCAAACTATCGATGGACACC
Source organism: Sediminibacterium sp. TEGAF015 (assembly GCF_025997995.1). GTDB lineage: Bacteria > Bacteroidota > Bacteroidia > Chitinophagales > Chitinophagaceae > Sediminibacterium. The sequence continues at coordinate 1,540,521 of NZ_AP026683.1, forward strand.
AACCATAGGATTATCGGATGCAGGAATAGCCAATCCTGTTGCCCTTTTTGACAACCCGATTGATTCCATCCTGTATAGGGTTAGGGGCAGCAATAGCATTTGCTTTGGCGAAGATTCCATAAAAGTGATGGTCTTTAAAAACGGGCCAGACTTGTATATTCCCTCTGCCTTTACTCCCAATGCAGACGGAAGAAACGATGTACTGAAACCCATACCAGTTGGCATTACACAGCTCAACTATTTTGCAGTGTTCAATCGCTGGGGACAATTGCTTTTTAAAACAGCCGCATTGGGTGCAGGTTGGGATGGAACTTTTAATGGTGAGCCGCAACCCGCTGGTACGTATGTTTTTCAAGCTGAAGCAAAAGATTTTTCAGGAAAAACGATTTATAAAAAAGGGACTGCTGTTTTAATTCGTTAATAGATTTTAACGGATTTTTATTTGTTCAGGCAACCGCCACTTCCGTTTTTGTTTCTTATTGGTTTAACTTGCTTTGTATGTGTAGGAGTTTTATTTTGTTGATTTTGTGTTTGCTAGGATGGGTTCCAATGCAGGCTGCCCATTTAAAAGGGGGCTGGATTCAATATGAATACCTCGGTGATGGAACAGCGGCGAATAGTAGTCGATACAGAATAACTGTAAGACAATATTTGGATTGCAATTCAAACCAAAACCAGCGAGATGGGGTAGTTCATATTGGCATTTTCAATGGAGCATCTAATGCCTTGATAGAATCAAGAACGGTTCCCCGAAGCGGCTCAGACAATCCGGACAAAACCACTTATGACCCTTGTTTAAGTTCCAAACCAAGGGTATGTTATTTCATTGATAGATACACAACTGAAATTGATTTGCCGAATATTGCAGAAGGGTATATTTTATCTGTTCAACGCTGTTGTAGAATTTCCAATATCGCCAATGTAGGAGCTATTTCATCCACCATTGGTGTGAGCTACACCAATACAATTCCTGGCATAATTAATGGTACAAGCTATGCTAAAAACAGCAGCCCTCTTTTTGCACAAAAAGATACAGCAATCGTTTGTTTCAATGCTCCTTTTACTTTTGATTTTGGGGCTACTGATGCAGACGGCGATAGTCTCTCCTATAATTTTTGTACTGGTTTAACGGGGGGTAGTCAAGCAGTTCCTCAACCGAATCCATCCTCGAATCCACCCTACGCTGGCGTACCTTACCAACCCCCCTACACAGGCGCATTCCCAATGTCCTCTTCAGTTTCTATCAATCCTGCAACTGGTTTAATCTCTGGCATTGCACCTTCTATTGCTGGTGAATACATTGTAGCCGTTTGTGCCAGTGAATTCAGAAACGGGGTTAAAATTGGAGAGACAAGAAAAGAAATTCATATTCAGGTGGCCGATTGCTCTCTGTCTGCTGCCGATTTAAAACCCACTTATATCACTTGCGATGGATTCACGCTAAGTTTTCAAAATGAGTCTCCTGGACAGGTAAATAATTATCTCTGGGATTTTGGTGTTACGAATAGCACAACGGATGTTTCCACAGACCCCACGCCAACTTATACTTATGCTGATACAGGTACTTATCGTTTAAAATTAAAAGTAACCAACACAGGTGGTTGTCAGGATTCTGCATTCGCCGAAGTGCGCATTTATCCGGGATTTACACCCGACTTTACCATTACCGGATCATGCTATTTAAATGAATATACTTTTAAAGACGCCACTGTAAGCCGATATGGTGTAGTGAATAGCTGGCGTTGGAATTTTGGAGACAATACCACTTCAGCTGATACCTCCATTGCAAAAGACAGTGCATGGAAATACCCAGCACCTTTAAATACCAATGTATCCCTGATTGTAACCAATAGTAAAGGATGTATTGATACCATAACCAAACCTTTTTCGGTATTGGATAAACCTTTGCTGAATCTAGCTTTTAAAGACACATTGATTTGCAGCATTGATACGCTTCCGCTGATAGCCAATGTGGGCGCAGGTGTTGTTAACTGGACACCGGATATTAGTGGCAGTTTGTCCAGAATTTCCAATAGAAATATTGCTAACCCATTGGTATATCCGGTAGATACAACCCGCTATGTAGTAACTGTTAACAACAACGGGTGCATTAATAGTGATACCGTTACCGTAAACGTACTCGATTTTATTTCGGTGGATGCAGGACCATCTGCCATCATTTGTCAGACAGATACCATTCAATTGCAAACCGTAAGTGAAGCACTGAGTTATCAGTGGACTTCTGCCTCAGGGTCGCCGGTTGACCCCGTTAAATTTCCCAGGCTGGCTCCTTTGCAGGATGAAACCTATTATGTTACAGCCAATCTGGGTTACTGTCAGGCAAGGGATTCTGTAAAGATCAGGGTGGCGCCTTATCCACGCGTTAATGTTGGGCCTGATACCACTATTTGTTTTGGTAGCCGGTTAAATTTGCCCGCTTCTATTGTGGGTGCTTCATACAGATGGTCACCTACCAATTCCATGATTAACGCCAATACCCTGAATCCATTGGCCGGACCTTCCAGAACAACTAGCTACATATTAACCGTAACAGATACGCTAGGATGTAATAAGCCGGTAACAGATACGATTGTTGTGCGAGTAGTTCCTCCTATAAATGTTAATGCAGGATCAGATACCGTGGCATTGCCCGATCAACCACTGCAACTCAATGCAAGCGGCAACGGAAGTTTTAGCTGGACTCCGCTTACCGGAATTTCTAATCCAACTGTGTCCAATCCAATTCTTACCCTGGCCGCTGGTACTGATTCTATTACTTACCGTGTAAGAGTAACAGGAGAAGCGGGTTGTTATGGAGAAGATGAAATTACCGTCCGTGTTTTTTCAGGAGGACCGCAACTCTTTATCCCGACAGCGTTCACGCCCAATGCAGATGGAAGAAACGATGTACTCAAACCTGTTGCTGTAGGGATAACGCAATTGGTATACTTCTCCATTTTCAATCGCTGGGGACAACAGATATTTTATACCAATGAACTCAATAAAGGATGGGACGGAACTTTTAAAGGAGAGCCCCAGCCCGCCGGCACTTATGTTTTTCAGGCAGAGGGCATTGACTACTTAGGCAACCGTGTTTATAAAAAAGGAACAGCGGTACTCATTAGATAGTTAATTTTGTGCCAAGTCTATTTTATGAGAAAAACGATACTGATTACCGGCGCAACGGCCGGATTTGGAAAAGCCACCGCTGAATTATTTGCCGCATCCGGATGGAACTGCATTATCACTGGCAGAAGAAAAGAAAGATTAACAGAACTAGCAAATGCGTTAAGCAATCAATATAAAATTGATGTACTGCCGCTTTGTTTTGATGTACAAAACAGAAAAGAAGTATTTGCTGCAATAGAACAATTACCTCCACAATGGAAGTCGATTGATGTATTATTGAACAATGCCGGATTGGCGCTGGGAAGAGATTCTTTTGAAGCAGCTAATTTAGACGATTGGGAAACCATGATTGATACCAATCTGAAAGGATTGATGTATGTTTCTAAAGCCGTATTGCCATTGATGATTGAAAAAAAACAAGGTCATATTATTAATATTGGTTCCACTGCAGGAAAAGAAGTATACAAGGACGGAAACGGATACTGTGCTACCAAACACGCGGTAGACGCTATTTCCAAAGCCATGCGCATCGACTTGCTACCACATCGCATTAAAGTAACTGCTATACACCCTGGTGCTGCTGAAACAGAATTTTCTCTGGTTCGTTTTAAAGGGGATGAGCAAAAAGCAGATGCCGTTTATGATGGTTACCAGGCTTTGCAGGCAAAAGACATTGCGGATATCGTTCACTATGTTGCCCATTTACCTGCACATGTTTGCATTAACGATTTAGTAGTAACCTGTTTATCTCAAGCCAATTCATTTTACCTGCACAAATAAGCTTATGCAATTCATCGGCCAACCCAATAGAATTACCGCTTTACTAGGCATTCAATATCCCATCATACAAGCAGGGATGATTTGGGCCAGCGGATGGAAACTGGCCAGTGCAGTCAGCAATGCCGGAGGTCTTGGTATTATTGGTGCCGGCTCTATGTACCCCGATGTTTTAAGAGAACATATCCGTCAATGCAAAACAGCCACTGCTAATCCCTTTGCTGTTAATATTCCTTTATTGTATCCCGATTTAGATCAGTTGATACAAATTATCATTGAAGAAAAAGTTCCGATTGTTTTTACCAGTGCTGGAAATCCAAAAACTTATACGGGACTTTTTAAATCGCATGGCATTAAAGTGGTGCATGTAGTCAGCAGTTCTAAGTTTGCTTTGAAGGCACAGGAAGCCGGTTGTGATGCGGTTGTGGCAGAAGGTTTTGAAGCAGGTGGACACAACGGTAGAGAAGAAACAACTACTTTGGTTTTGATTCCAGCTGTGCGCAAAAAAATTACAATTCCGTTGATTGCTGCAGGAGGCATTGCAACTGGTCAGCAAATGTATGCGGCCATTGCCCTGGGAGCAGATGGCGTTCAGGTAGGTAGTCGCTTTGTTTGTACACCCGAAGCATCTTCGCATATTCATTTTAAAGAAGCGGTAGTTGCTGCCGGCGAAGGAGATACCCAATTGAGTTTGAAAAAATTGGTGCCTGTTCGACTATTAAAAAATGAATTCTTTCAGCAAGTAGCAGATGCAGAAAAACGCGGAGCCGATGAAGCGGAACTTTCTCATTTACTGGGAAGAGCGCGCGCTAAAAAAGGCATGTTCGAAGGAGACCTGAAAGAAGGGGAATTGGAAATTGGTCAGGTAGCGGCTTTAATCCATGAAATAAAACCAGCGGCTGATATTGTTGCAGAAATGATTGAAGAGTACAATAACTGCTTGGGTCAGATGCCCCGGCTTTAGCCAAGAGGCCCAGACTTTATCCAAAATCAATTTCAGTATTGTCCCCAATATTCAAACTCCTACTTAATCCTTTTACAGAAGCATCACTACCAATTAATGAGTTGTCTAATACCACTTCAAACAAGCTGGTATAAGAACCAATAATGCTATCTCTGATAATGGAGTGCTTAACGGTTGTATTAGCGCCAATGGCTACATGCGGTCCAATGATGGAGTGCGAAATATCGCAACCCGGTGCAATACTTACCGGAGGAATGATGATGGTGTCTTTAAAGTCGTGTATATATTGAATATTGCCCCCAAACTTTTTTAATAGTGTAGCATTGCTTTCGAGCAAACTTTCTTTCTTACCACAATCAAACCAATTTTTCACTTTGAAGGATTGAAATTTCGCACCTCTTTGTATCATGCAATCCAGGGCATCCGTCAAATTGTATTCTCCCTGGGTTTTAATATCCTGCATGAACAAATGATGTAGACACTCAAAGAGGTAATGGGTTTCCTTAATCTTGTACAATCCTACCAATGCCATATTGCTCTTGGGTATAGCTGGCTTCTCTACTACCTGTTCTATAAATCCATCTTCGCCAATGGTTGCTACACCAAAATTTCTGGGGTCGTCTACTTTCTTTACACCAAGCATGCTATATGGACTATCTACTACTTCTTTTACATCGTATTCGCAAATGGTATCTCCCAGCACCACAAAAACCTCATCGTTGCCTACAATGGATTTGGTCAATTCAATGGCATGACCTGTTCCCTGACGTTCGTTCTGAAACACAAAATGAGTGGTAAGGTCAGGATAAGTTTGTTTAACATAGTCCTGAATTTTTTCCCCTAAATAGCCAACAATAAAAATAAATTCATGAATTCCCGTCTCTCTTAACTGATCTACAATAAAGCTCAGAATGGTTTTGCCCGCAATTGGAATCAAAGCCTTGGGTTGAGTATAGGTATGGGGTCTAAGTTTCGTTCCTGCTCCTGCTACGGGTATAATCGCTTTCATAAGGTCAAATGGGGCTGTAAAATAGTAAATAACGCGTAAATTTGGCAAAAATACACTTCATGCAGAGAGATACACTGGTTTTTGACCTGATCAGAAAAGAATTAGAAAGACAAAGACACGGAATTGAATTGATTGCTTCAGAAAATTTTACCAGTCTGCAAGTAATGCAGGCCATGGGCAATGTGATGACCAATAAATACGCCGAAGGTTATCCAGGCAGAAGGTATTATGCTGGTTGTGAAATTGTGGACCAAACAGAACAATTGGCCATTGACAGACTAAAAGAAATTTTTGGTGTAGAATATGCCAACGTGCAACCCCATAGTGGAGCTCAGGCAAATGCAGCTGTTGCATTAGCGGTATTGCAACCGGGTGACGCTACCTTAGGCCTTGACCTAAGCATGGGCGGACATTTAACCCATGGCAGTGCAGTAAACTATTCCGGTAAATTGTATCGTCCGCATTTTTATGGTGTTACCAGAGAAGAAGGATTGATTGATTATGAAATGCTGGAAGCCAAAGCCCGCGAAGTAAAACCTAAATTAATTTATTGTGGTGCATCTGCTTACAGCAGAGACTGGGACTATGCCAGAATCAGAAAAGTGGCCGATGAAGTAGGTGCATTGGTAATGGCCGACATTGCGCATCCTGCAGGTTTGATTGCCAAAAAATTATTGAATTCCCCCTTTGAGCATTGTCATTTTGTTACTTCTACTACACACAAAACCTTGCGTGGACCAAGAGGTGGTATCATAATGATGCAGAAGGATTTTGAAAATCCATGGGGATTAAAAGACGTGAAAGGCAATATCAGAATGATGAGCAACTTGCTAGACATGGCGGTTTTCCCGGGCATCCAGGGCGGACCATTGCAGCACGTAATTGCTGCTAAAGCAGTTGCCTTTGGAGAAATCTTATCTGACGAATTTCTGGTTTACCAGCAACAGGTGCAGAAGAATGCACAGGCCATGGCCAAAGAGTTTGTAAACAAAGGCTATCATATCATTAGTGGCGGTACCGATAACCACCTGATGCTGATTGACCTGAGAAATAAAAATATCAGCGGTAAAAAAGCAGAACAGGCATTGGTGCAGGCAGATATTACTGCCAACAAGAATATGGTTCCTTTTGATGATAAATCTGCTTTTGTTACTTCCGGTATTCGCTTTGGCGTTCCTGCCATTACTACCAGAGGAATGAAAGAGGAACATATGCCTTTTGTAGTTGATGCCATTGATAAGGTGTTGATGAATGCAGATGATGCTGCATCAATCACAGCAGTTCGTAAAGACGTAAATGCCTTCATGGAACAATTTATTTTATATCCTGAAATGGGCTAAAGCCATTCAATATGTTACAAAGAATTCAAAGTATCTGGTTATTGTTAGCCGCCAGCCTGAGTGGATTGAGTACACAGTTTTCTTTTTTCAGCGGGAACAGAATGAACACCACTACCAACGAAAAAGAATGGGTAGAATATACAGCACTTCAAGGTAGCATCACTACACTGATTGCTATTGCCCTGGCAGTGGCTGCGCTGGTAGCTATTTTTATGTACAAGGATCGCAAAAGACAATTGATGGTTACGCTTGCGTTGCTGATAGTATCTGGTATTCAGATTGCCTTGTATTACAGCGCCAGCAATGGGTTCACCGAATCTAAAACAGACCTGACCTCCCTGATTAGTTTTGCTGTACCGGTTTTCTTTTTACTTGCTGCCGTTGGAATTTACAAAGATGAGCAACTGGTAAAAAACGCCGATCGGCTTAGGTAATTTACTGACTTTGTTAGTTGATCAACTTAACTATTCAATTAACTTAATCAATAGGATTGAAAGAAAGAGCAATATTTCATTGCTCTTTCTTTATAATACAATAAATGGCGCCGTTATACTTTTCTTACAAGCTTTTATGCCAGCCGGAATACCTGCATAAACCAATTCACCTCCCTTATCTCCTGCTTCGGGGCCCAATTCAATCAACCAATCCGCAGACTTCAGTACATCAGTATTGTGTTCAATCACAATTAATGAGTGGCCTTGTTCAATCAGTGCATTGAATGAGTTGAGTAATTTTTGAATATCGTGAAAATGCAGACCAGTGGTGGGTTCATCAAAAATAAAGAGCACATGCCCAATACCTTTCCCCTTTCCTAAAAAGCTGGCCAGCTTTACGCGCTGTGCTTCCCCACCACTAAGCGTATTGCTGCTCTGCCCCAGTTTAATATAACCCAGCCCTACATCCTGTAAGGTTTTGATGGCTTTCTGAATTTGCTTTTCTTCTTTAAAGAATTCAAATGCTTCGTCTACACTCATTTCCAGTACATCGTGAATAGATGCCTGCTGGTATTTTACTTCCAGCACTTCTTCTTTGAATCGTTTACCTCCGCAAGACTCGCAGGTTAAATGTACATCTGCCAGAAACTGCATTTCAACAATGGTTTCGCCTTCTCCCTTGCAGGTATCACAGCGTCCCCCGTCTACATTGAAGGAAAAGTGTTTGGGCTGAAATCCGCGCATTTTGGCCAGCCCCTGCTTCGCAAATAAATCTCTAATAGCATCATACGCTTTGATATAGGTAATTGGATTACTACGTGAAGATTTACCAATCGGTTGCTGGTCTATCATTTCTATATGGGCAATGCTATCTATGTCCCCTGTAATGGCTTTGTGCAAACCTACTTTCTCCGCAGCTTCTCCTTTTATTTTCTGTATGCCCGGATACAGAATCTGTTTAACCAAAGTAGTTTTTCCACTGCCGCTCACACCTGCAACTACACAAAAACAATGCAAAGGAAATTCTACTGTTATGTCTTTTAAATTATGTTGTCTGGCTCCTTCTACTTTAATACTGCTGTTCCACTTACGCAGTGTTTTGGGCACCTGTATTTGCATCTGCCCACTCAGGTACTTTCCTGTTAAGCTATTGCTGTCTTTAATAATGGTGGCATAACCCCCGCTGGCTACCACTTCTCCTCCCAGATGGGAAGCCAATGGTCCCATATCAATAATATAATCTGCTTCACGCATCATGAGTTCATCGTGTTCCACCACCACTACAGTATTTCCTAAATCACGAAGTGATTTTAACACCCCAATCAACCGCTCCGTATCTCTTGAATGCAAACCAATAGAGGGTTCATCCAATATATACAATGAGTTAGTCAGGTTGCTTCCCAGATTTCGGGTGAGCTGGATACGCTGACTTTCGCCGCCACTCAGGGTATTGGCCAATCTGTCCAGTGTTAAATAGCCCAAACCCACATCCAGTAAGGTTTGCAGACGCTGATGTACTTCCAGTAAAATTCTTTTCCCAATGGCATATTCATGTTCGGTCCACTGAATACCATCTATCCATTGTTTTACATCTGCAACAGGCATATTGCATAGTTCAGCAATATGCTTGCCCCTGATTTTTACATACAATGCATCTTCTCTTAAACGATATCCGTTGCAGGAAGTACAGGTAGTTCTTCCTCTGTACCTGCTCAACAATACCCTGTATTGTACTTTATATAAGTTCTGTTCTACTTCCTTAAAAAAATCATGAATACCCAGCGCATTGCCTACCCCATTCCACAACTGCTCCAATTGCGTGTCAGTTAAATCCATGATGGGCTTGTGAATGGGAAAGCCAGTTTTAGCTGTTCCTTTCATAAACTGTTCTTTCCACCATCCCATTTTCTCTCCCTTCCAGGGTGCAACTGCATTCTCATACAATGACAATCTTTTGTCGGGAATAACTAGATCCTGATCTATGCCCAATACTTGTCCAAAACCTTCACAAACCGGACAGGCTCCATAAGGATTATTAAATGAAAACAAATTGGGACTGGGCTCTTCAAATACCATCCCATCTGCTTCAAACTGATTGCTGAAATGCAGGATCTGCGCTCCATTTATTTCAAGCATCATTTTCCCATGACCTTCAAAAAACGCTGTACCTATTGAATCTGCTAGGCGATGCAGGTCTTCTTCTTCCAAAGGTTTTACCACAAAGCGATCAACCAATACATAATAGCTGGCAGCATGCAATTTCCATTCTTTGGTCAATGCGGCATCTGTCATGTCGAGCAGCTCTTCTATGCGCACTGGTTTTCCCGGTTGGCCTTTCTGCATCAGGAACATTCTGGAAAAACCTTTTTGCATTAATATATTCAGTTCCTCCCTTATTTCCCGGTTGGCATGCTGTTGAAAAGCTACTAGAAAAACAATTTTATCTCCCTCCGATAAAGCCTGTACCGCTTGCAACACATCTGCCACTTCATCTTTTCTTACTTCCTTTCCGCTAACAGGAGAGATGGTTTTTCCCACTCTTGCATATAATAAACGCAGGTAATCATAAATCTCAGTCATACTGCCCACTGTGCTGCGTGGGGTTCTGGTAATAACTTTCTGTTCAATGGCAATGGCAGGACACAATCCCTTAATATAATCTACATCCGGCTTTACCATGCGAGACATAAACTGTCTGGCATAGGCACTTAAACTTTCTGCATATCGTCTTTGCCCTTCTGCAAACAAAGTATCAATGGTTAAGGAAGATTTACCGCTTCCCGATACACCAGTTACCACAATGAGTTTATTTCGGGGAAACGAGACGGTAACGTTTTTCAGGTTATGGGTTCTAGCACCATGTACCAATATATCAGAAGATCCCAATGCTGGCTTTTCAATGGTTTTGCTTACTGCTGCTGTGTTTTTGCTCTTTGCCATAGGGTTCACAAATTAAACAGATTATTACAGCTTTGGTTGAAGAAAACCGAAATAACGGTCAAAAAATCAATCACTTAGGATGTGAATAACCTAAAGACCCTCCAACTTGATTTCCACAAAAGATTTATGTATGAAAAACATATCTATTTTGTTCAGGATTTAAGAAATCGTTGTCCAATATCCTGATTTTAATCCTGACTCAAAAACCTAAACTATGAGAACATTAGACCATGCGTCTGATACAGAACTGATACGGGCATTTCAAGACGGGGACACCGATGCATTTGAAACCCTTATCTACCGATACAAGGACAAAATATTTTCTTCCATTTTGTTCTTTGTAAAAGACACTTATCTGGCTGAAGATTTATTCCAGGACGTGTTTATCAAGATCATCGATACCCTGAAAAATAAGCGCTATACAGAAGAAGGCAAGTTCTTACCATGGGCTTTGAGAATCTCTCACAACCTTTGCGTAGACTACTTCAGAAAAGTTAAGCGTACCCCTGCCATTAAAACCAGTGATAACAAAGACATCTTTGATGTACTGCAGATTTCTGAAGAAGGTCCGGATGGCAAGATTATGCAAGGTCAAAGCCACGACAGAGTGAGAAAAATGCTGGATCTTTTACCTGAAGAACAAAGAGAAATTATTGTGCTAAGACACTATGCCAACCTAAGCTTTAAGGAAATAGCTGAAATTACCAATTGCAGCATCAATACCGCTTTAGGCAGAATGCGCTACGGTTTAATCAACCTTAGAAAAATGATGGTAGAAAAACAAATCGCTTTATAGTTTGTGCAGGATAAATAAAAAAGCTCCGATAATATCGGAGCTTTTTTGTTGGCTATATCTTATTCATACTACTTTGAATTTTTCTCATATATCTTATTTTTTCTTTGCATCAAATACTGCTTTCGCTGCATCTAAATGCGCTATGAATTTATTGATATCCGGATTGTACCCATATTTAATGCTACTCAAAGGCTTACCTTCTAGATCTAAAAACATATAGAGTGGCTGTGCATTAAAACCAAACTGTGTAATTTCATAATCCAGGTTTTTATCGCCTTCAGTTAAAACTTTATCTCCGTCCTTCTTGGTGTATTGTTCTCCGGCTGGCAAAGGAGTGGATTCATCCACGTATAAACTCACCAACACAAAATTCTCTTTCATTCTTTTCAATACTTCAGGATCCTTCCAAACTTCCTTTTCCATCTTTCGGCAGTTGGCGCAGCTATGACCCGTGAAATCGAGCATCAATGGTTTGTTCAATGCCTTGGCTGCTGCCATCCCCTCTTCCAACGTAAAATAGGCTAACAATCCATATGGCATATGTAATTTATCTGCCAGTCTTTTCGGAGGCGCTGCTAATGAAGTAGTAGATGAAGAAGTTGAAGGAGCAGTACCTATCTGATATTTCAATGCATCCAGATTGAATTCCTGCGTGCCGTCCGGAGGAATAAATCCGCTCAAATGTCTTAATGGCGCACCCCATAAACCCGGTAAAATATACAGAGCAAAGGAGAAAGATGCCATTGCAAAAAACAACCTGGGCACAGATACATAGGGCAGGTCACTATCGTGAGAGAATTTTAATTTTCCCAATAAGTATACACCAAGCAATACAAATATCACAATCCACAATACCAGAAAGACATCTCTGTCGAGTAAGCGCCAGTGATAAATTAAATCTACGTTCGATAAAAATTTTAATGCCAGCGCCAATTCAATAAACCCGAAACTCACTTTCACGGAATTCAGCCATCCACCGCTCTTTGGCAAAGACTGCAACATGGAAGGGAAGAAAGCAAATAGTGAAAACGGCAATGCCAATCCCACCCCAAAACCCAGCATACCAACTATTGGCGCAGTACTTACTCCACCTGTACTCGTTTGTCCCAGCAAAGTGCCTACAATTGGTCCTGTACAAGAAAAAGAAACAATCACTAAAGTAAGTGCCATAAAAAAGATACCGCCCAATCCACCCTTACCTGCTTTCTGATCTGCCTTATTGGCCCAGCTATTGGGCAACTGCAATTCAAATGCACCAAAGAAGGAAATGGCAAACACTAGGAAGATGGCAAAGAACAATAAATTGGAAATAGCACTGGTAGAAATCTGATAGAGTATATCATCTCCAAACAACAATACTAGCAAAATAGTAGGAATGGTATAAATACCAATGATAGAAATGGAATACCACAATGCGTTGCGAATGCCTTCTACCCTTGTTTTACTTCTCTTTAAAAAGAAACTAACTGTTACAGGTATCAATGGAAAAACACAGGGTGTAATCACTGCGAGCAAACCTGTTAAAAAAGTAAGCAAAAAGATTTGCCATAAACTCTGATTGGCTATATCCTCATCCGGATTGGCTGCTGCTTCTGCTACTGGTTGAATGTCAATGACAAAATTTTCTACTCCACTTGGGAACTGATCACCCGCTTTGGCCAACCAATTAAATTGACCACTCACAGATAATTTGTCTGTTGCCATTACACGCAAGCCAAAAATAAATTGTACACTGTCTTCAAATACTTTCAGTGGTACTTGTCCGGCTTCAAGTGCAGGCTGTTTCATTGCACTGCCTTTTTCTTCTACTTGCTGGGTTAGTAAATGCTGTAAGGAATCTGGCAATTGCAATGCAGACACAAACTCATCTTCAGCCGTTTGCTTTTTTACTCCAAAGAGTTGGTAGCCCTTGTTGATTGTTGTTTTTACAACCAGCTGCACCAGGCTATCGTTTACACGTTCTGTTGAAAAAACAAATTGCACAGGTGACTTTTCCTGTGCAATTCCCTGTTGCGCCAGTATACTCAATACCAGCACCCAAATGAATTTCTTCATATTATAATAGCTTAATGTCAAATTGTTTTTTGGTTGGAGGCAAGCACTGCTCATCGTCGCAAACCATATAGTTTACATACCCTGCCACATTGGTTTTTATTCCCGGCTTCACTTTAACCAACTGTGTATACACAACTTTGCCACTGTAGAACAACACTTCCATGTCAAAAATCTTATCGTTGATTTTTTCCAACTTGCCTTGCTCCTTTGGTTTACCTTGAGCTTTTACCAATGGGTTAGGATTGAATACAATCTTGGTAGGAACAGGACCACCGGTTGGCATATTTTGAGAATACATATGCCAGGGCTTGGGAATATTTGCCGTTATAACTACTTCGTAGCTATCTGCCGTTTTTTTCTTTGCTTCAAATGTCCAAGACACAGGATCTTTAATTTGTGCACTCACTAATGCCACACTCAGTAAAGCCACGAATACGCTTAGTAATTTTTTCATCTTCTCTTATTGAATAGACAACAATTCAAAAACTTTTATTCCGTCCAGATTGTGCAGACTGGGTGAAGTTGCGCGCTCTGGGTGAGGCATCATACCAAATACATTGTTTCCTGCATTTCTGATTCCAGCAATATTTCTGGTGGCTCCATTCGGATTGGCCGCTGCTGTAATATTACCCGCTGCATCAGAATAACGGAACAGAATCTGGTCATTTTTTTCCAGTTCATCCAGCGTAGCTTCGTCCGCATGGAATCTGCCTTCTCCATGCGCAATAGGTATTTGCAATGCTCCGGTTACAGGATTGGTTATATATACATTCTTACAGATAAATTGTTGATTGGCATTTTGCAAAAGTACTCCGGGTAAAAGACCGCTCTCACAGAGAATCTGAAATCCATTACAAACCCCAAGGACTTTTCCCCCTCTATTGGCAAAATCAATCACAGATTGCATCATCGGACTAAAACGGGCAATGGCACCACAGCGCAGGTAATCCCCATAAGAAAATCCACCAGGAAGTACAATACAATCATCCGTTGAGAAAGCGGATAAATCCTTGTCTTTATGCCATAACATAATGACTTCCTTATTTAAGTCGTTCTGCAATGCATCCTGCATGTCTCTGTCGCAATTGGATCCCGGGAAAACCACCACCCCTAGTTTCATGTAATTAAGATTTAGGCACAAAGGTACAATCCAGAAACAGAAAGAATGCCTAAAATTTGACGATTTGCCAATTATTGTACATAACCGCTGCCAAAAGCAGCCAGAAAATCAAATTGGGGAAAATCAACCGTCTGGGAAAGGAAAAAATAGCGGCAGCAAAAGGGACAACCGACACTAAACAAAGAAAGGCAGCTTCAAAACCTGCATGATGAAAGGCAAATGGGGAAAGTGAAAGAATGATCGTCATAACCAGCAGAGAAGACCAGTTTTTTCGCATCTGAATCACCAGCCGGCTGTTAAATTGCTGCCAGAAAAAAAGACCAATAAAAAAACTCATCAGAAAACTGGATAAACCAATCCATTCAGCCTTTTTTAAAGGGGTAAGCTTTGTTGGCATTTCCCAGTCAGGCAACCAGTTCGAGAGCAAGGGCAATTGATTGGTAAGATAGAGTCCGGAGGCCAGAAAATAGTAAGGCAAAGCCATTCCCATAATCAGGGTAAACCACTCCTGCAGTTTGAATGCCCGCATAATGCCCAGCGCAAACAATACTACAGGAACAACCAATGCTGTCGGGTGATAACAAAGCACCATGATGGCTACCAGCAATCCAATATTGAATAGCAGGGTCTTGGGTGCAGGATTATTGTACAACCTGGTCAATTTAATATAAATCCAGATCAGGAAAAAATTAGCCAATAAGGCTGGTGAAATAACAGACCAGGCCGGAAACAATCCTGTTAGCAATACATAGGTCATGGCCACTGTATAACTAGACTGAGGATACATTTTCTGATCCGCCAGTAAAAAATTAAGCCGTATCGCCTGAATCAATACGATAATAATATATATCCAAAAACCGGATGCTCCCAGCCTCGGTTGAATATAGTTGTTCAGCAATAATCCGAAATAGCCAGTTTGAGCATTGGACGTTATGGGAACAGGAATAAAGAATCCATGCGCGTGCACCAGCAAACAGAGGAGCAGTACAAATAAAATATTAATAATCGATTTGTCTCTGAATAGAAATACCACGGACGCAAGTTAATAATCTATTTTGGCAAAACAGGTATAGCCTCTGTACATACAAGGAATGATGGCTTGTCTGGCGCCGGTTTGCTTGGCATGTCTTGGCATAAAATCATACCCTCTTTCCAGATTTTTAATGGTTGGATTGCGGTCAATTTGGCCCTGCGGAGACATTGCCTGATCGGTAAGTACATTGTTTCTTTTCTCCTGAATATTAAAGAGAAAACGAATCTGATCTCCGGAGTTCAGCAAACCATACCCAATATAATTGTCTGTATTATCGTCGTATTGCGTTTTACGGATTACATTGCTCCATTCCATTTTGCCATCGGGTTCAAAAGAAATGATAGCAATATTGTCAGAGAAATAACGGGTAACATTGTTCGGTCCCATCGAGTTCAATCCCCAAGGAGAGCCCCAGGGATATGCATTAAATCCGGATCCATAAGGATAATAACCACCGCCTAATCCCAAACCCAGACCTGAACCCATATAGGGGTTAAAGAAAGGACTGCGGTTCATCATATCCCAGCGGTTAAAATTATTTCCGCGTGAA
This sequence comes from Sediminibacterium sp. TEGAF015, assembly GCF_025997995.1. Taxonomy (GTDB): domain Bacteria; phylum Bacteroidota; class Bacteroidia; order Chitinophagales; family Chitinophagaceae; genus Sediminibacterium. The sequence continues at coordinate 1,556,668 of NZ_AP026683.1, forward strand.
TTCATATAAGCGGATTCCGCAATCATCATAAAACCGCCATCCCTTCGAAGAATCAGATTTTTCAGATAAAAGTCATTGAAAGCTGTTTTGGTAGACCCTTCTCCTTTAACGTCAGATCTGAACTCATCGGTAAATACGGTTGTGGCATTCAATAATTCTTGTCCATTGCTTTTGTCCCAGAGGGTATAGTATAAACCATCAATATTGCCTCTTTTCTGCTTACTAAAAAAAGAAGTAATCAGAATTTTCTTGTTCAGGTTATCAATTTTAATACGGGTATCGTCTAGGAAAAGACTCTTTACTTTTACTTCGCTTATGGTGGGATTAATGCTGCCGAGGGGCTTAATCACCAGACTCACTTTATTGATACTCTCATTTTCGGCCACAGCAGATTCGCGTAAACAAACCAAATTACCCTCATTGTCTAAACCGAATTCACCCAGGTAATCGTTTCTGTCGGGCATTGGAATGGCAATTCTTACCTTTTCCAATTGGCTTAATTCCTTATTAAAAACACAGGAAGTAATTACGTGTTCTTTTTCGTTTCGGGTACTGATTTTGAAAGCTCCCAGTCGCTGTTTGTCTTCGCTGTTCACAATCGTATAGATTCTGTTATTAGCTGTATAACCCATACCAGATGTGGTATCCAGCAAAGTTACATCGCCCAGAATCTTTCCTTCCGGACCAATTTTAGCAGCCATTACATAGTAGATATTTCTTTGCTGATACTGATAAATAAAATAAGAGAAATCAGGATAGGCAAGAAAATCAGTACCCAGAATTTTGGTTCTGGTAGGGAGAAAATCTGCTTTGACCTTGGCTGTTAATTTCATTTCCGAATCGTATACAGAAAAGAAATGATCGTCACGGGCATTCTTATAAATAAGGAACTTGCCGCCAATTTTTCCAACTACTTCAAAGTTTAAAGTGCGGGGGTCTTCCCTGTCGGGATCAGAATAAACAATATTCTGGGCAGTAGCGGATGCACAAGTTGCTAACATAGCCCACAAAAAAAAGAGAAATGACCTTTTCATACGCACTATCTTTATGTTTCAAATGTACGGCTTGTACCAATCATTTGGATTATGCAAATTACCCATACATTTGTTAAAGATTGATTCAATTTAATGCTTCAACGCTTCTTTTGTGAGTAAAAATATCAACAAAGTTACCGGTGCTGGTCTCTTAATTGCTTTAGGGATTATCTACGGTGACATCGGCACTTCCCCCCTTTACGTATTTAACGCCATTATCACCAATCGGGTCATTTCAGAAGAACTGATCATTGGTGCTTTGTCCTGCATTATCTGGACCATCACGCTACAGACAACGGTCAAATATGTGCTGATGATTTTGAATGCAGACAACAAGGGGGAAGGGGGAACATTTGCATTGTATGCATTGGTGAGGCGAAGAAAAAAATGGTTAGTCATTCCTGCAATGATTGGTGGAGCGGCCATGTTGGCGGATGGCATTATTACGCCACCCATCTCTGTTACGTCGGCTATAGAAGGATTAAAAGAATTACCCGCTATGCAATCTATTACAAGCGATAGTATTGTATTAATTGTAATAGGGATTTTAGCTGCCATCTTTTTCATGCAACAATTTGGTACAGCCAGTATTGGAAAATTGTTTGGACCAATCATGTTTATCTGGTTTACCATGTTGGCTGTTTTGGGTATAGCACATATGGGGCACGACCTATCTGTGTTTAAGGCCTTGAATCCTTACTATGGGGTGAAGTTGCTCATTAACTACCCCAATGGATTTTGGATACTAGGTGCTGTTTTTCTTTGCACAACAGGAGCAGAAGCCCTGTACTCCGATTTAGGTCATTGCGGTAGAGGCAATATTCGCATTTCCTGGATCTATGTAAAAATCTGTTTATTACTCAACTATTTTGGCCAAGGTGCCTTACTCTTGAGCACACATAAAGGTTTGCTGGTAAATGCTACCAATAAAGCGCAGTTGGGTATCAATGCTTTTTATGACTTAATGCCCGGCTGGTTTATTATTATAGGTGTAATCATTGCTACTTCTGCGGCCATTATTGCCAGTCAGGCATTAATTTCAGGATCGTTCACCTTAATCAGCGAAGCCCTTCGATTGAATCTCTGGCCTAAAATGAAAGTAAGATACCCATCCGAAGAAAGAGGGCAATTGTTTGTACCAGGAATTAATTTATTACTATTTGTTGGATGTGTGGGTGTTGTGCTATTCTTCAGAGAGTCTGCGAAAATGGAAGCAGCTTATGGTTTAGCTATTGTAGTGACCATGCTAAGTACTACCATATTGTATTCTAATTATTTAGTGCTAAAAAGAACTGCTTCCGTTTGGATTTATATTTTCCTAATAGGGTATTTAATTTACGAATCTGCTTTTTTAATTGCACTGTTAGAGAAATTTGTTCAT